>CAMEWM010000001.1 GCA_945946655.1 uncultured Clostridium sp.
TTACAAATTGCCCTTTAGATATTTCATCAGAATATTCTTCAGATATTTTTCCATTTATTTTATTTGTATTAAACCAAGCTTCCGTTTCATCTTTTGTCATTGTACTAAAATCTAGAACTGTTACTTCTACAGAATTATTAGTTTGATAAGTGTTTGCTGATGCAAGCTGGTCATCATTAGAAGAATTTCCTGTTCCAATAATAATTATTAATACAATAATTATTGCCCAAAACCACCATTTCTTGTAGATTGGCTTCTTTGCGTTATCCTCATGACTTTCCATTATAATTCCTCCTTTTATCTATATTATAAATAAGAGTATATCACTTCGTCATGTCGAATGTTGTCGAAACCTGTCTAATATTAAGATTATTTATATTTTTATATATTCTTCCATTCATCTATTTTGAATCCTATAAGAATTTTATCTTCTGTAACTAATATTGGTCTCTTTATTAGCATTCCATCACTTGCTAAAAGTTTTATCTTTTCTTCATCAGAGATAGTTGGTAATTTTTCTTTTAAATTTAATTCTCTATATTTTAGTCCACTTGTGTTAAACCAACTTTTTATTTCTTTATTACTTTGTTTTATCCATTTTTCTAACTCTTGAGCTGTTGGAACTTGTTCTACAATATTTCTATCCTCAAACTCAATATTATTATCCTGTAACCACTTTTTTGCTTTATGGCAAGTTGAACACTTTGGATATTCTATAAATAAAACAGACATAATAGCCTCCTCCAATTTACTAATTTCGATATAATAATAGCATACTATAAAAACATTCTCAACAGTCAAATAGTTTTTACAAATATAGTTCATAAGATTATACCTTCGGGTTATGAGCGTACATTCGTTCTTTTTGCGTGATATTTTCTTTTGTTTTAAAATGGTGTAAATTGTTACTACTCTAAGCATTGACTTGTTTTATTTTAGTATATTTTATTTTACAATATTACCTCTTATTTTCCTTTTTTGAAACTTTCGCCACTTTTTCGCCACTTTTTTTGATGGTAATATATGGATTGTTCGGTTATTTTAAAGTGCAATTATTTATGGTCGACCAATGGTATACCAAGTGACAACCAAGTGGATACATTTTGTATACAGATTGTATACAATGCGTGGACGGATCGTGGACGGAAATATTACTTTTAAGATTTAATTTCTTTATTAGCTTCCTCTGATAATTTATTAAAAACATCTTTATCCATTTGAATACATTTCCAATCATTCTCATTAAGATTAAATACTAATAATTCATGCAATAAGCAAACATAAACTATATTGAATTTTCTTTTCTTCTCATTTTGTATATTAATCATATTCTGTAATTCGTTCTCAATCATTTCCTTATTTGCATATATCGGAGAAAATATAAATAACCTATTATCATTCATTTCTTTATAAATTTCATTTAGCTTTTTTAGCTTTTCCTTTAAACTTCTATTTACCTCTGAAAAATCATCATTATAAACAGGAATTATATAAAAAAACTTTTCATTAAATCCAAAACTATCCTTCTTATCTTTATCATTAAATATTATCCTTGCTTGCTCAATTGGAATAACACTTCCTCCATTTTTTCTAAATCTTTTATTGAATTTTTCTATATCCTTGTCTGGAATTGGTTTCTTAACTTTTTCTAATTCACTCCAGAATTGTGTTCCTATACTATTTCTTGTAATTTCAATTCCTATGCTATTATTTATATCCTGCCAATCTGGTTTTTCATCGTGAATTAATTTTTCAATTTCTACATTTTGATATTCTTTTAATATCTTTAATGCAAATAATTCAAAATACTTTTTTTCAGCATCATGATTCATATACTCACATTCCTTTCACACTCAATATTATACTATATTTTTCGCAATAATACTTGACATTTAACGAATAATAAGTGATTAATAACAACAATTTTTAAGGAGGTAGCTTATGGGAAGTTATAGAAAAGTTAGAGATGACATTTTAAAAGAATGGTTGGATTTTAGAGAAGAAGATCTTGGTTCTCTTACTTGCAAAGAGGATAAAGAACACTTTATTTATTTTGAGGAAATAACAACAGATATTTTAAATAATGTTTCTGGTAATAACATCGAATATGTAAAATCACAATTAGAAAAACTTGATGATAATATTATGGACTATATGCATTATTGGTTTGAGAAGTATTATAGAAATGGTTTCTGTGATGCTGTAAAATTAATCTCAGGCTGTCTTAGGTGATAGTATGGATCATTATAAAGTATGTCCTAAATGTAAGCAAAAATATAGTCAACCTTCTGCTATTTCTAGAATAGATAATAAAACCAATATCTGTCCAACCTGTGGAATTAGAGAAGCATTAATCCAATTTATTAAACAACAAAATGCCCCAAGGAATTAAATCCCTGGGGTTGTATTTTTTATATTTTGTACCACTGCCACATGGACAGTAATCAATTATTTCAATCCGTCTATTTCCTTCTGTTTTAATAAAACTCCATATAATTTCAGATTTCTTCCCATTCCACATTCATTTTGATAATTTATATTTCCTTCTAATGCCTTTATGGCATTTTTGCTATATTCTGTTCCAAAATCATCTCTAATTCTTTGTATAAATATTTCTGCAGCTAATGCTGATATCGATCTTTTAAATTCTTCTCCATTCATCATCTTTAGGAAATCATCAATATATATTTCAGCACTTCTACGATTCATTTCTTTTACTAATATTTCTAAACCTTTGTTATAATCTATACCTTTTTCATAGATAGATTTTGAAATCTCATATACTTGATTTATATTATCCTGTGTTATTCTTGACTTTGTTTCATCTCTATCTGGGAGAAATTCTATGTCAAATGAATAGTATTTCTTTAGCGTATTTATATAATTTACTGTATCTGGCGTATCCCCCCAATCTCTTATATAAAAGCTAAAACCATTTACTTCTACTTTTTTATAGTCATAGTCTTTTTCAATATCTATGTTATCTAATTCATTTTTGAATAACTCATGTGAATGCATAATTAAAGTTTTCAATTCTTCTGGTATTTCATCATAATTCTTATAATCATTTGACTCAATAAAATCAATTACTGTTTTTTCTATAACATCTTTATTATTATAATAGTTTCCATTATACTCCCACTTATCGTTGGCATTCATTTTTTCTTCATTAATATTGTTAGTTTCTATGTCGTCTTCTGTTATATCTAACATTTCTTCAATTAGGTTCATTAAGTATTTTTTCCTATTTTTTATTTCATCAACATTCCAGATGTATTTTCCGTTTTTTTCTGCATTAGCTATTATCACTCTTGTTGTTTCAAAACTTGTTATTCCACTATTATTACTTCCGTCTTCATTTTTCCCTTGATATATTCTCATTTTTGTTTCAAATCCAAAATTTTCACACTCTTCATTTTTGCTAAAGTGTAATAATGCCATATTTCCTAAAGTATTTAAATACGTATCCGCTTCTTCTCTGTTTTCTATGTAATCCCAATCGCTTTCCTTTTTATAAGCTCTTGGTAAAATATGATCCATATGCAATTCTTTATCTATCTTGTAAAATGTTTTATTTGTTTCTTCTCTTATTTCATAATCTAAAGATAGTAAAAGTGGTTTCAAGAATTTTTCATCATATACATCTGAGTCTAATTCTTCATATACCTTTTTAATCATTTTTTTAGAATTGATCAAACTGTTTAAATCTTTTTCAATATTTTCTATTGATTCTCTATTTGCAATATTATCAATTAATCTAAATGATGTTTGCTTTATTGTATTTAATGTTCCTCCTGATATAAAGCATATATAAAAAAACCTCCTCATTACTTTTAATAAATTGTCTATGTCTGGATATTCTACAAAATATGCAGATGCTAATGCTGTATTAACATATGCTTTCCATGGAATATATTTTAAACTATATATTATTGAATCAGTAGATTTAAGAACTTTTTTTAATGCTTCTGAAAATCCTGTCATTTCCTCCATAACATCATTAGGATTTTTTTCTTTTATGATACCTTTTATTTCATCTAATACTTGCTTTTTAGGATTTGAACGTAGTTTAAAATATTCATAATAAACAATAAAATCGTCCATTCTAAAATCATTATCATTTGCCATTTTTATTATATTATTCCATTGAACATTAAAAGAATTTTTTCCATCAACATCATCTATATCATACTTACCAAATAGTTCTGCTTTTACTAAATCAGAGTTTGATAAATCTTGTCCTCTATCATTTAATACTTGGAATAGCTTTATTGCAAAAGACTCATCTGTACAGGTAATTTTTATTATATTTGTTCTGAAGAAAATGTAATTTACAAATTTTCCTAAGTCTTCTTTTGAAAGCTCTTTAAATTTTTTATAGAAAAAATATGCTGTGTTCAAGTATTTATACTCAGGATTATCTGTATTCATTTCTAATTTTGTCGGTTGAGTCAATTTTTCATAATTTTCTCTTTTTATTATCTTCGTATTAAATAATGCATCATAGTTAGGATCAGATTGTAATTGCAGTCTGCTTCTTCTTCCCGAATGCAATATAGAATCATCAATTTTTTTCAAATCAACAAAATTAATCTCCTCTGAATCTTTATTTATTTCAGGAAATGTTTTTCTTAGCACATCCATCATTATCATTAGTGTTGTTATTCTTTGTTGTCCATCTATAAGATCTAAATAATCTCCAGCCTTTACAACAACTATTGATCCCAAAAAGTAACATTTATTATTTTGGTTTTCATATCCTTCATATAAATCATCCCAAAGGGCCTCTAACTGCTCATTTGTCCAACTATATTGTCTTTGATAGTTAGGTATTCTATATATTTGATCACAATTAAATATTTTACTTATTGTTTGATTTTCTGGAGTAAATGTATCTTCCATATTATCCTCCTATAAATTATGCTGTTATTTCAGCATTTCTATTTATTTCTTCAATATCCTCTCGAATTTGTTTAAATGCTCCTATATTATCTTCAAACACTTCAGATACCGCACCTAATGAACTAAATGGATCCTCTGTTAATACTTGTAGGCTTATTGTTCCATTCTTTATTACATAGTCAATTAGCATCTTTACAAATTGTATTTGTTTACTGTTTAGCCTGTTATCATTTATATATTTTGAGAATATTGAATTTGCTGTTTCACTATCTAATCCAACAATATTTCTTACAACTTGAATTACATTTTTATTTCCAAATGCTTGTACGAATTCACTATTATTTCCGAGTTCTTCAAACATAATTCTTTCTAAATCTTTCTTTTCCATCTCATTTAATTTCTGATTATGTTTAATTTTATATATTATTAAATTATCAAGATTTCCATTTAAGAACTTTGTAACTTTCTTTTTATAGTTTGTATAATCTCCAGTTGAAGTTATCTTAGGATCTTCATTAGTTTCTGTTATTGTTAATGTATCTTCTATATCTGTTACCCATAACTTTCTTGGTGGATTATCTATAAATTTGATTAAATCTCTTAACTCTTTTCTTGCTCTTTCAATTTCAAAGAAATCAGCTTTTTGCCAATATTCTTCATCTGAAGCAAACATGATTAGTTCTTTCTTTTCAACTATTTGTGGAATAGTTCCTAATTTCTTTAAGCTTTCTACCAATTCAGATAATAATGAAGTCTGTCTTTTAGTGTTCTTAACTCTCATTCTTCCGATTTGTACTCCATATACCAAGTTATCAAATCTTTTTGCGTATTCATCACTATCTTCAGTTAAGAATATTGGTATTAATTGTTCTTTTATTTCATCATAAGCCACATAATCTATATGATCCCATTTTTCTTTTTTAGAATATCTATCTATGAATACTGTCTTGCCTCTTACAACAAAACTTTCTCTATTTAAATCATTTATTCTTGCTATAAGTTCACTAACTAATTCTTCTCTATAATTTTTATATTCTTCCTGTGCTTGATATTCCATGCTTTCTAATTCTGTTATCAAATCTAATTTTAGAACATATATTTTTTCTGTTAAAGATATTGTATTTCCTGCTTCAATTCCTCTATCATTTTCTTCAAAGAACTCAAAGTTTCTACAGCAATCAAATATATAAAATTGTGTTTTATCTATTCCTTCACCATATATGTCTTTACAAAGTCTTGTTCCTCTACCTATCATCTGCCAGAATTTAATCTTCGATTTTACAGGTTTGAAAAATACTAAGTTCAATACTTCTGGTACATCTATTCCTGTGTCTAGCATATCAACTGATACAGCTATTTGTGGAAATTTTTCAGGTATTTCAAAAGATTCTATAACTGTACTTGCAAAATTCACTTGATTGTCTATTACTCTTGCAAATTCTCCATTATATTTTGGATATATTGAATTAAACACATTTACTATTTCTTCTGCATGTTTATGGTTTCTAGCAAATATAATAGTTTTACCTAATTTATCTCCACCTTCAACTTTTAAACCTTTACTCATTAATGTTTCTAATACTAATTTTATAGTATCTCTATTAAATAGCCACGAATTAATCGCTGTAGAACTTATTTCATCTGGTACTACTTCATCCTCTTCAAATAGATTTTCATATTCCTCTTTATCTTCTTGTTTTAATTGGCTATATTTTATTCCTCTATCCAAAAACTCTGTATTAGTTTTTATGGTATGATAATTTACTAAATATCCTTCTTTAACTGCTTCTTCATATTCATAAACATATGTAGGTACATTATTTTCTAATTCAAAAAACTTATATGTATTCTTATCTACATCATTTCTAGGTGTTGCAGTTAATCCAACTAATAATCCATCGAAGTATTCAAATATTGCTTGATATTTTCTATAGATACTTCTATGTGCTTCATCAATTATAATTAAATCAAAATGTCCTGCAGTAAATAATTGATTTCCATCTTTTGCTTTCATTGTATCTATACAATTTATCATAGTTTGATATGTTGAAAATACTATTCTACTTTCTTCTGGATCACCATCTTTAGAAGATAGTAAATTACAACATGACATATCTGGAAGGAGCTTTTTAAAGTTCTTTTCTGCTTGTTTTACTAACTCTGTTCTATCTGCCAAGAATAAAACATTTTGAACCCAATTCTTACCTGTCAAAACATCAACAATTGATATTGCAGTTCTTGTTTTACCTGTTCCAGTTGCCATTACTAATAATGCTTTTCTATGTTTTTGTTCAAATGCTTCACATACACTTTTAATTGCTTCTAATTGATATGGTCTATTTGTAATTTTGTCATCAATAAAAATATGTTCCAAATTTTCTTTAGATTTTCTTCTATTTATCAACAATTGTAACTCTTTTTGTGTATAAAATCCTGCTACTTTTCTTTCTGGATAATCAAGATCATCCCACATATAGATTTCTTTTCCATTTGTATAATAAATAACAGGTCTTTGAGCATATTCTCTTTCTATACAATCAGCATATAGTTTAGCTTGTTGCTGTCCATATTTAGCATCTTTACTTGTTCTTTTCGCTTCTACTACTGCTAATGGTTTTCCATTTTCTCCAAATAAAACATAATCAACATATCCCTTATCTTGAGTTGGAGTCATATCTTTTACTTCTAATTCTTCTACAATATTCTTTCCCAATTCCCATCCTGCAATTTCTAAATCCAAATCGATAAATCTTTTTCTGGTTTCAAATTCACTAATGTCATCTACTTTGAAGTTATAAGATTCTTTCTTGCTTGTCCTTGCACTTGTTAGTTTCTGTCTTAATTCTTCATTTTCTTTTAATGTTTTTTCTAATTCAATATCTTTTTCATATAATTTATTTTCAAGTTCTTCTCTTTCTTCTTTCTTTAAATTATCATTACTTAAATCTGGAAGAATAGATTCATCAAATGTAACCTCTTCATAGTTTGAGTCATAGCAGTATGATATCCAATTCATAAAATCAAATAAATACTTTAAGCAAATAACCGCTTCTTCTCTGCTAACTTTTTTATTACTATGTACAGAAAAGTTTCCTAACTTAATAATATATGTTATTTCTTTAAAAACATTTTCATCAACCATATTTTTAAAATTAATATCATAAATTAGAGAAGATAAATTATCTTGATATGGCATTGTTAATTCTTCATCATTTGCATATAGCCATTTAACAGCTAATTCCAATGCTCTTCTACACATTATTGTACAAGATACATTTGTTATTGCTATGCTTTTTTCAGCTTCAACTGATGCTTCTGCAAACGCTTTAAATATTTCATTTTTTAATATAAAATCAAAATTTGACATATTATATCCCCCATTTATAATATTCATTTAACCAAAGTATTTATCCATCAGGCTTTCATATAATTCTTGAATTTCATCTAAACTTTTTTGTATTTCAAATTTCTGTTTATCGATTTGTTTAACAAACTCAGCAAATTTATTTTGTAGCTCTATTGGTGGTATCGGTATCTTTAAATCGTTTCCATATTCTTTAGCATTTATATTAGGTTGAGCAACTACTCTTTGTTTATTTTCCACCCATTTTTTATAGTTATCTGTTTTTGTATAAATAAATATATAATCAGGATTGCATATATTAAGATCTAGCCTAAATCTAATACAATACCCTGCATAGATACAATATCCATCATTTTCATTATATTTGTATGTTTTTCCTACAGTTGCCCCTGTCCTAGCAAATAATATATCTCCATATTTTAAAATATATTTATCAATATTATTCTCATTTTTAGGAGATGCCATACTCTGATTATTTAATCTGCCATCTTCTTGAATATCAGTAATTCTAACATATCTAGGTTGTCCTTCTACAAATTCACCTGCGGAAGCCCCTGAACCATATTCTCCTTTTATTACAGATATTTCATTTAATGTTTTTAGATCAAACTTTTGATTTTCAAACATCTCGACAAACTGAGATTTGATTAATTCATCTAATTTTTCAATCTGTTGTGTTTTTAACTTAATTAAATCTTGTACTTTATCAAGTTGATTCGCTATTTCTTTTTGTTCTTTTATAGTAAACACAGGAATCATCAAACTTTCAATATGATTTGCTTTTAAATAGCTTTGTGTAGATTTATTTTGTTTTCTTGCTAAATGATTCTTAACATGAGTTGATTTGAAAAAATTTATAAAATATCTATAATCTATTTTTGAGTTATCTAATCTAACCAAAAACATATTTTGTCCATAAAACTCTCCATAAGAATCATCTACTATTGCCGTTTCTCCTAATGTTCCAATCATGCTAATTAAAATATCATTTTTTAAAATTGGCCTGTTTTTTGATATTTTTTTATAGTCATCTATTGATATATAATTTACATTTTCAAAATTTATTTTACCACCTTTAATATTTTTTGATGTAACATAAGGAATTCCACTTCCTGTGTATTTGGGTGTTTGTGGCATAATCCAAAAATCATCTAATAAAACATTTTTTAGTTCTGTTATCATCTTATAATATTCCCTCCAACTCTTTTAGTTTTTGTTGGATTTCATCTTCCATTTCAATTACTCTTTTTAAAATAACTTTAGGACTCTCATATTCCTTCTTTTCTATTACTATTTCTTTATATTTATTAATTGATAAATCATAATCATTTTCTACTATTTCTTCTTTAGATACAAAGAAAGATTTTTCTGTTCTAGCTCTATTTTGTTCTTCTTCTGAACCTCTTTTGTTAAATCTATTTATAATATCAGGAATATCGTTTTCTTTTATTGGCTGTCTTTGATCATCTAAACTAAATCCATCCGCTGTCATATCATAAAACCATACTTTGTCTGTTCCGCCTTGCCCTGTTTTTGTAAATATCATAATTGCTGTAGAAACTCCTGCATAAGGTTTGAATACACCACTCGGCATTGATACAATTGCTTCTAATTTATGATTTTCTATTATTTCTTTTCTAATAGCTTTATGCTGATTTGAACTTCCAAATAGAACCCCATCAGGAACAATTGAAGCAACTCTGCCTCCTTTTTTTAGTATTTTTAAGAATAATGCTAAGAATAATAATTCTGTTTTCTTAGATTTGTTTGTTATTCCTAATAAATCTTTAGAAATTGTTTCCAAGTCTACAGATCCTTTGAATGGAGGATTTGCTAATACTAATGTATACTTGTTTCTATCTTCATTATCTTCTCCTATAGAATTCTTGTATTCTATATTTGGATTTTCAATTCCATGTTGCATTAGGTTCATAGCACTAATTCTTAACATTGTTGTATCCATATCAAATCCATAGAACATTGTATTATTAAAATGCTCTTTTTCTTCTTTATCATTGAATATTCCTTTATGATTTTTCCTTAAATACTCTCCTGCCTCAACTAAGAAACCTGCACTACCACAAGCAGGATCCACAATGATATCTTGTGAATTAGGTTTCATAAGTTCAACCATCATCCTAATAATATGTCTTGGTGTTCTAAATTGCCCATTAGTACCTGCTGTAGATAATTTTGAAAGTAAATATTCGTAAACATCTCCCTTAGTATCTCTATCCTTCATAGGCAATCCATCAATACCTGTAACTACCTTTTGTAACATAAGCGGTGTTGGAACTAAAAATATTGCATCTTGCATATATTTTGCATAGTTAGAATTTTTCTCATTTCCTAATGATTTTATAAACGGAAAAACTTCATCTTGCATATTTTTAAACATTTTTCCTGCTTCATAGTCTTTAAATACACTCCATCTACAATGTTGATGTGCTTCGTCAAAAATTCTATTTGTTTTAATTCCTATAAAAACTTCATCTTTTTCGTTTCTAATTTCTATATCATCTAATCCCTTTATAAATAGTAAATATGTTATTTGTTCAATAACTGATAAAGGATTAGTTATTCCACCTGTCCAGAAATATTCCCAAATTCTATCTATTTTATTTCTTACTTCTGTATCCATATTTGCCCCCCTTATTTTTCTATTTCAACGATATCTTCAATATCGCAATTTAATATATTACAAATCTTGACTAATATTTCTACTTGTACCGATTCATTTCTTCCAAGTTTAGCCATAGCATTTGTTGTAATACCTGCTTTTTCAGATAATTGTGTCTTATTAATCTTCTTGTCTATCATCAATTTCCATAGTTTATCATAATTTACTTGCATAAATTATTCCTCCATAAAACGATTTTTTATTACAAAATTATTCTATCATTTTGCCTCTTTTTATTCAAGATTTTCTTGAATATTTCAAGAAGTTTTTTCGACAATATATTTTATACTAAACTATACTTTACTAATCTATCCTTACCTAACCTTACCTGCGTCGACGACCCGTCGACGGTTCATTGCATTTTCCAAAAAACTCACGTAAAAATTTACTTTTGTGTGAATGTAGGTGGGCTGTGGGTGGTGAAATAATAAAAGAATTGACTTCATGTATGTCGGGGGGGGATTACCCTTTCAAAAACATTAAATCAATTCTATTGAAATTCGATATATTTTATTTTTTATACCCTTAGATATGTAATTTATTATTATTTAATTTTTATTTTCTAATTCATTCGATTTTTGATAGAGTTAGCATTAAATTTTTGATTTATTTAACGCTTCCTATTAATGTAGGTCGAGATAAAACTGATGTTATTTTTCTTTTATCTTCAAAAGTTAATGTCCAACTCGCTCCACTCACCTGCTCTCTAATTTTATATACCTTATTAGGCTCACCTAATTTATCTTTTAGTTTTTTTATTACTGTTTTTCTACAACTATACAAATGTATTTGGCTTCTTGCATAGTCTATATGTACTATAGTTTCTTGTTCTTCAAAATCTGTATTATATAATTTCATTCTTACCTCCTCAATTTTATCGTATGTTTTTTCACACAATACATATAAGTTAAATCACATATATCAATATTATTTTTGTTTCTTATCGATGTGTAAAATCCCACAACTATTCTTTTACTTGTATGTATTGCTATGTCTATGTTTTCTGTCATTTTTATATTGTTATATATTCGCTACTTCAATATATGTGAAATCACACATGTTTTATAATATTACCATATCATTACTATTTTATTGTTTCTTTCTTTTATATCTTTTATCTTCTTCTGGAATATAAAAATTATCAGTTCCATATACTTTCCACTTATCAGAAAAACCGTATTTGTTTGCTTTCATAAATGGAGCTCCAGAAAAAGTTTGTCTAATAAATCCTCTATCGATTAGAATATCTAAATCAGTTCTAAATGTTCTTAAATCTCCATATAGTTCTTCTGCTTCTGTAGATGTTAAAACTATTTCATCTTTATTACTTTCTTTTGTATGTGGATTATACTTATATCTACTTTTTAATATTACATATAATCCTATCTGTCTTGGTTTTAATGATTTCCATGCTCTTGATTCAATCATATCTTTACATATTTTTGTGAAAGCAGATCGTTCACAACTACTTTCAAAAGGTGCATTCTTAGAAGTATTAGCCTTTCTTGACATAAAAATCACCTCGAATGAACCAAAAGATGTTGCTTTTTTCTATTGTCTGATGTATACTGTAAATAAGTTTTATGATGAACTCGTAGGAGAAAATAAATGTATTCGGAATCGCTTATGTAATACATTTGTTTTTCTCTATTTTTCTTTTCAATCATTTTTCATCACCTCCACGCTTTTCGTACATTGATTTTGGATCCAAATATCAATTAATGCTTTTTTAAAATAAATTCTATTTGCAATCCTAAAGTTTGGTATTTCCCTATTTTTTATTAGCTTTCTCACTGTAGAATCACTACAGCGGAGATATTTAGTTAATTCTTTTACATCGAAAACTTCATCCATATTTTAATCCTCCTCTTTCTTATTTTCTTCAGCTAATTTTTTCTTAGCTTTTTTAAGCCAATATCTTTTGTTGATTTCTCTTACTTTGTCTTTGTTGTTTTTTCTCCAGAGTCTAGCATTCTCTCTTTTCATTTCTGCTACTAATTCATTAAGTTTTTCATCATTCTCCATATTTACACCTCCAATCTTTATAATAATCTTGACAATCTTCACACAAAAATGTATAATGTGATTGTGATAAACATTTTCGTATCGATAAAGATATTTAAACATATGTTTGTATGTCTGTCAATACAACCACACAAAGATGTATAAAAAATTTTTTATTAAAAAAATAAACACGGAGGAATAAAAATGAAGTTAGCAAAAAAACTTAAATTATTGAGAGCAGAAAAAGGAATTACACAAGACACTCTTATAAAAGAAACTGGCCTTTCTGCTCAAGCAATTCGTAATTATGAGAATGAAGATATGGATAGACTACCTAATACTGTTCAATTAAAAATACTTAAAGATTACTTTGGTGTAACATATGAATATCTATTAGATGATAATTGTGAAAATAAAACACCAGAGTCTGTTAATATTGGAAAAAAATTAAAATTGTCAGACCAATCTCTTAATAGAATTACAGATCTACAAAATCATAATTATCAATATTTTCCTGAGGAAGGTATTTATTATAAAGAAGGAGTTAATGGTGAAAATTCATTTAATAGATGGTTGGAATCGTTTGACGAATTTAAAAGATTTTCTGTTAGACTTGATATATTTTATAATTTGAATAAGCTATTAGAAATAGCTCCATATTTCATGCATTTATCAGACTTATGCAAAAGCCTTGAAGATAGTTTTAATTCTGATAAAGTATTTATTTCTAAGATCAATGATTTATTAGATAAAAAAATAGATGAATATAAATCTTGCTTTGAGGTAGAAGATAAATCTGATTTCCTAACAAATGAATTTTTCGAATTAACAAATCATTATAAAGAATATAAAGATTATTTAAATAAACATAAAAAAATTCCAGAGAAAGGATTATTTCTTATTTTAGATTATATTAGTTCATCTGCTTCTATAATTTATGAAGATGCTTATAAAAATTTGAGATACTGTCAATATGAGATTTCTGAAATAATTAAAAATAATCTTATAAATCAATCTGCTACTTTTGATGAAAATTTTATTCCTTCCGAAATCAAAAATATATTAAAGAAAGAAGGATTATAAAATGAGCGTAATGGAATTAACTAAAAACAAAAAATATAAAATTGAAGTTGTTCTTGGATACAATGGTGAAAGAAGAATTAGACATCTTGAAACTTTCTATGGTAAGAAAAGTGAAGCAAAGGCTTATGAATTTGAGCTTAGAAAGAAGTTATTAAATGGTACTGATTTTCAAAAAAGAAATATGACCATAAAAGATTTAAGTGAAGAATATTTTAAATATAAACAGGACACTATTGAAAAGAAAACTTATATTAATTATGGTAGAAGATTAAAATTAGTTATTAAACGAATTGGATATGTAAAAGTTAGAGAAATTAATATGAAAATTCTTGAAGATTTCTATCATTACTTAAGACATAAATATATTACAAGAAAAGGTACACCTCTTAGCCCTACTACAATCCAACACTATTATGCATTATTAAATGGTATGCTAGAATATGCGGTTAAATGTGGATACAGAGATGATAATCCTAATAAAAAAATTGATAAACCTAAAAGAGCTAAACCAAAGAAAAATAGTTATACTTTAGAACAAGCAAAAAAATTGGTTTCTGTACTTCCAAATGAACCACTAAAATATCAAGCAATTATTCTTTTAGCTTTAGATTCTGGCTGCAGACGTGGTGAACTTACAGGATTAACTTGGGATGATATTGATTTCAAAGATTTAAAAATTAATATTAATAAAACTACTCAATATGCCTATGGCGAAATATATGAAAAGGGAACTAAATCAGCACATAGTGTAAGAACAAATTTCATTCTTCCCTATACTGCTGAAGTCCTAAAAAAATTTCAAAAAGAACAAATGGAAAAGAAATTACTTTTAGGCTCTAAATGGCAAGGAAGTAAAAGAGTTTTTACTACTGATTATGGTGCAGATATTCATCCAGATACTCTTACTAAAATAATGAAAAAAATTGTAGCAAAATACGATTTGCCACCGCTTACCCTTCATGGATTAAGACATACTAATGTATCTCTTATGATTTCTAAAGGCGTACAACCTCAAGTTATTAGTAGAAAAGTTGGACATTCAAGTATTCAGGTTACTGATCAATACTATTCTCATTTCTTCGAGGATGAGTTTAGAGATGCTACAAATTCAATTAGTGATATTTTTGCTGTCAACGAAAATTAAAATAGACGAGATTTTATATATGATCCCGCCTATTTTTTTACTTCATCAATAGATCTTTTTATTCTCATAAATCCCAAATAATTTGTCATTTCTGGATACATTACGGATGTTGATGAAACTCCCATATATAAATAATTCATAAATCCTATAATATGTTCATACTTATTATATTGTATATTACTTCCTTCAAAGTTAATCTTATATTCACTTTTAAATGGTTGTAATATGCTATTTATAAGTTTTTTATTATTCATATATGGATAAAACATAAATTTATTTTCTCCTTGAAGCCCTTTATACATTATAGTTCCATCATTAATACTTAAAATCATGTTATGTCTTAAATAATAGTTTTCATCATTATTGTATATTTCATCCATCTCATTTACTATATTTATATAGTCAAAATTAAGTTTATTACAAACGATAAATGTTAATATTTGATCTCGTATATTATCTACAGGGTTAAACTTTATTGTTCCACTATCATTAAAAATATATGGATTATTGCTTTGAATCTCATTTCTCAATAATTTATTGTCTCGTAATTTTAATAACGCTTCTTTAAGATTATTTTTTGATAAATCTGATTTTACTTCTCCTATTGCAACTACACATTCAATTGGGAAAAACCTTTGTTTATTATTATTTTCTATTAACGGACAATTGTTCTTATCATATATTATAAGATCGCACTGTGTGCTTATTTTTCCTGTTGAAGTTATAATAAAACCATCACCAATTTCTAATCTTCCTGGAATAACATTTCTCAACAAATCTTTTGTCAATTCTTCTCTATATCTTCCAAATTCTCCGCGGATGAATTAATTTTCCATCTCTATCAACAAATATATTTTTTGAATTTATTGTATAATTATCAACAAAATTTTGTATTTTATCATCCAATATTGTTTGAAATATTTTATTACCCATCTTTATTTCCTTTTCTTCCTATTTTTTTACCAAGTTTGTTATTTTACTTATAACACTTTCTAATTCTTTCGACTGTTTTGATTTTTCTTCTTCTGTATTCATATATTCTAATTGCATATCTATTACAGCCTTCAAATATCCATAATATTCTTTACTCTGCTCTTCATCTAATTCATGTATGCTTATACTTAATATACCATAAAGATTCTTTAACAGTTTTCTAACTCTTGGATCAAATTCTTCTTTAACAGCTTCTATCTTTTTATCCATGTGTTCATCTTCTATTTTCTTGCTTCCAAGATAAAAGTTTATCATTTTTTCAAATATTCTTCTAAGATATGCATATGCTCCAACATAGAATTGATCAGCATTTGATAAATCAGCTTTTTTATAGTCTTCATAAGCATTTAATCTCTCTAATATTTTTTTATATTTATCAAAATCAAACCCCTTAATTGTTATCATTGACGGATTTTGGCCAATTTTTCTAACAATAAATTTTCCATCTTTTAATTCTATTGAGATCATCATCAAATATCGATGCGCATCATTATTGGTACATTCACAATAATATTCTATATACCAAATAATATTATTTAATAGCATTTCTTTATTATATGGTGGTTGCATTCCATGGAGGAATCCACTTGACATTTCTATTCTACCTGGTATTGGAGGAGTCATAGATCCTTTAGGTGTCTTTGTAATACTCATATAGTAAGTAAAATTTATATCATGTTCTAATTTTCCACAACTCTTCTCTATATTAAAAGGAAATTCTTTTTTACATTTGTGGCAATAAGTTACAATTTTGTTTTTATTAAGACCAATATATTTAACAAAATTTGACATCTCTGTTTCATTTAGTTCATATACCCCTTCTTTTAATTCAAATACTTTAAATTCTTCTTTTGCATATAATGGTACATCATTAAACAAATAGTCTATATTTTTCTCCATTTTGTCCTCCTTCTTGATATTTTCCCACATTATATCACTTTTCCCTCAAAAAATAAACCGCCTAACACTACAAAAATAAAGTGCAGAATTTGTACTTTAAAATCACACAATTGCACTTTAAATTTTTACTAATTTTTCAATTACAAAAACTTTCGCCACTTTTTCGCCACTTTTTTAGGCAAATAAAAAAATCAAGGAACTTTGAATCCCTTGATAAATCTGGTTGCGGGGGTAAGACTCGAACTTACGACCTTCGGGTTATGAGGGTTACATAACGTATTTTATTAGATGTGTTGAATTGTATTGTATGCTAGTGATATTAGTACTTTGCTGGTTTTTTATTTAGTGTACAATTTTGTTAAAATTGGGGTGATTTTGAAAATTTGATCCCCAATTTCTCCCCAATTTTTATTGGAATATTTTAGGAGATTTGTACTAATTTCGTTTGATTTTTATTGGAAGGTTTTAGGAGATTTGTACTAATTGTATTTGATTTCTAATAGTAATTAAATTTATTTTTTACGATTTTGATTATTTTTTTAAATGAATTTTTATTACTATTTTAGATTTTTAATTAAATTTTGAAAGGAATGATTTTTATGGATTTAGATAATAAAGTTAATGATTTGATGAGAGAATGGATTATTTTTAGAGATGAGTGTTTGAGCAGAATTACTGAAGAAGATAAAGGACATTTAATTGAGTTTGATAAGTATTGTGATAATATTTTGAAAAATGTTGCAAGTTGTAATAAGAAGTATGTTCAAAAGCAATTGGACAAGCTTGATGAGAATTATCTTGATTATATTGGTTATTGGAATGATAAATATTATAGGGCTGGTTTTGGTGATTGCTTGAATTTGGTTATTATTAGTTTGGGTGGTGGTAAATTTGAAACTAGGTAAATATGGTGTTTGAGCTAAGAAGTATTTGGAAGAGTATAAGCCTTTTAAGTTTTCTCGTTTGGTTATGGATGGTTCTGTTATGGATTATTTGTTGGAGTTTGAATATCATTTGAAGGGTTATGCTAATTTGATTGAGTTTGAACTTAGAGAAAAGTTTCCTGCTCCTTCTGAGAATGAGAGTTTTGTTGAGCAGGTTAATTATATTCATATGATTCAGGAGATGGTTGATGAGTTTGTTCAGTTTCAGCTTGATAAGTTGTATGATGATTTTATGAGGTATCTGGATTATTGGAATGAGAATTATTATAGGAATGGGGTTATAGATGGTTCTCAGATAGCTATGGGATGTTTTGAGGAATAAAATTAATACCGGAAGAATTTTAAATTTTCTTCCGGTGGTTTTATGATACCAGAATATTTTTCGATTTTCTTCTAGTATTTCTTATATACCAGAAAAAGGTTCCAGTTTTTGTTCAAATATTAAATTAATTAAGTCTTCTTTTTTCAAATCTTGTTTATATTCTATATTGTTTTGGCTTAATATTTCAACTATTTCTTCTTTTTCAAATGTTGTTAATTCACCTTTTAATTGATCTTCTATTATCATTGAGCAATAATTATAGACTCTAGTAGTTTCCTCTTTTTCAAAAGGTCTATAATGTCTTTTTATTTTTATATATAAATTTGTTTTATCTTTCACATCATTATTTGTTAACATTGTTATTATTTCATTAACCTTTTCTTTTTTCTTATCTTCATTTTCTATTTCAATAACGCATAATATATATGTTATAAATGTCTCAAATTTGTTTTTTTCTTCTTTTATATATAATAATTTACATTCTAAAAACATATTAATAATGTATTCTTTCATAGAATCATCTATAATATTTTCATTTCGTATCATTATATATTCATAGAACTCATCTATCTCATATTGGATCATCCCTTCATCATAATATATCACATATTTATTATATATTCTTAATGTTTGTATTAATATCTCTTTATATCTTTTAGTCAATTCTTCATCATTTAGATTACTAATTCTTAATGATATATCTATTATCAATTCAAGTATAGCATTTATATCTGTATCTATAGTTACATAATAATTAGTTTTTCTTAAGAACACTATATTTTTTATTGTTTCTTCTTGCTCTAAAAATTCTAATAACTCATCAAATATATCTTCTCTATATAAAATGTCTTTATTAATTTTATTATCTTTAACTATATTAAAATTATAGTAATTTCTATAAATATTGCATATGGATATCGGTTCTAAACAATTAAACATATGATTTAAAGCGATTCTTGCCCCATTATATTTCTTTATAAATTTTATATTAGTAGTAAGCATTGTTAATATTTTTTCAAGAGCTTTATATATCATTTCTAGCTTTACTCTTTTATACTTAGTTTCACTTTCTAATAATGTATATATTGGTATAATTAATAGCTCAATAGCATTTCTTAAGTTTATTTCGGATTCTTGATTTATTGCTTCTTTACAAATTACTATTACAGTGTCTACATACATTCCATCAATTAAACTTACAAATTTATCCCCATTTTTTATAAATATCTCTTTCATTATTCCTGTTGTCTCAAATAATAAATTTTCATTATTTAACTCCACAATGTCTTTAATATTATTTAAATAATAAGTTAATATGATTTTAATAGTTAGCTCTATATTATCCTTATTATTGATATATTTATTTTCTGATCCTAAAATAATTAATGCATAATATGTCTTTTGAATAATCGATATAATATCTCTGTTCTTTTCTTTTAAAGCTATTTTAGAGTATTCTTGTAAATATTCTAATATATATTTCTCTATAAAAATATCATTTTCCCCAGTCGATATAATCTCTGCTAATAGCGGTTCTTCTAAATGGGTTATCTTATTTTTTCTTCTTTCTAACCTTTCTTTTGCAATATTAACATACACTTGCATAGCTTCTCTAAAGGCTATTGTGTCATTTATATTGTCTCTTACTATCATATTAATACATTGTACATATGCGGTATATATTTGATTGAATACTTCCATAAAACGTATATCGCTTTCTATTTTTTGGTTATTTCTTTCAGTATATTTCTTTATAATTTTGTATTCTTTTTCCAAGCATTTTGTAGTAACTTTTATCTTCTTTTCGCATTCTTTTATTATTTTTACTTTATCCAATTTATTCGATATAACTACTAAGTCAAGTCCAAATAATATAAAAATATATGTCAAACAGCAAATGTAAATTGATGTACTAATATAGTTATTACAAATAATGTTAGACATAAATATAAATAAAATAGAAATTATTACTACTACAATATATTGTAAAATATCATATTTTTTATCATTTAATATCTTATCCATAACTGAATTCATATATTTATATAATATTTGCTGTTTATATGTATTTAAAGAAAATATTAAAGCAACCATTCCGATTAGAGCTATTCCTGTGTCAGAATATATATTATCTACTTTTAATTCAAAATCTATTATTACTAATAGTTTACTTATTATACATATCAAAATTATAAGTATTAATAGACTTATAAAAAGATAAATCGTTTTATATTGATTAAACTTTTCTAGTTCAAACAAAGCAATTCTTCTTTTTATTGCAAGTATTTTTTCTCCTATAAGCTTTTTTATTTTCTTATTATTCTTTATTATTTTAATCGTTATAATAATTATAATAATACCAATTGCACAACCTAAAATTATCGTTTTATATGTATAAATAAATTTTGTAATCCATATAAAAAAACTACAAACATAGAATATTAATGAAAATACTATTAATCGTATAGTCCAATGTGTAATAGAACCTATTCCTTTACCAGAAATAATATCATTATTATATAATTTTCTAACGCATTTCCATGCTATTCTATACGCAATTAAACCTATTATTGCCATAGCTATATAATTATATATAATGTTATCAAATAATATATATTCTCCTGTTACTATTTCAAAAATTGGTTTTAGTATTTGTTTCAATAGTTTTCCTCCATAATAATTCTATTATTTATTGTTTTTATTTTTGGGCAAATAATTTTTAATATCATTAACAAAAAATGAAAGTAAATCTCCTTGCTTAAGTCCCTTTCTCTTTTGTCCCATATCCTTTCTAATTTCAAATACTATTTCTTCTAGTAAAAATAAATTTTGCATAGCTATTGTTTTATCTTGTGAAAGTTCTCTAAATTTAATCCATTTTTTTATTACCCTGCTTGATCCCCATAATGTAAGTGACTCTGAAAAAGAAGATATATCATTTATCATTTGCTCTTGAGTATATTCTTCTTGATTATTTCTAGTGCTTTTTTGCAATTTGTATACCATTGATATAAAAGCTTTATACGGTTCTTCTCTTTTTTCATACAAATATCTTTTTGTTATTTGCCTGTATTCTATAAATTTAGATACAATTGAACTAATCAATACTGTTACTATAGATATACCACCTGTAATAATTGCTACAATAACTACACTATCCATACTAGATGTAATACCACCTATTTTTTCTATTCCTTTTATTAATAAAATTCCTATATGTTTTATTAATAAATATATTAATAAAAATAAAATTGCTACAATTGCTAAAGAATATATCATATTCAATACTTCTTTAAATTTCTTCATAAAAATCACCCTTTTTATACTATCATACTTTATTTAAATATTTTGTCGAAACCTGTCTTTTCTTATCAAAAAAGCAAAAAAATTATGTAACTTTCAATTACTTTCATATTTTGCTTTTCATCAGTATATTTAATTATTTTTTTCATCAAGCAACCAATCCAACACATTTATCTTCTTTATTCCATCAAAGTCTGCATCTAAATCATCATCTAATGTCAAAATGTATTTAGGATAATTATCATTTATTTTCCTCAATGGAGTTAATTCTCTATCTAAAATTTTATTATCTCCTTCATTTTCTCCTCTAGTTGTTAATGCAACTTGATAATATATAGTATTTTCTGGCTTTCTTGCTACGAAATCAACTTCTAAATCATCATATTTTCCTATATATACTTCATATCCTCGTCTCAACAATTCAAGATACACAACATTTTCTAATATATGTCCCATATCTCGGCCAGAGCCTTGTCCTAACATATAATATCTTAATCCTATATCTATCGCATAATATTTTTCTTGAGTTTTTAAAAACTCTTTTCCTTTAATATCATATCTGTTGGCTTTAAATATTAAATAACTATCTATTAATGCATCTACATAGTTTGAAATTGTATTATATGATGAATTTTTTTCTATTCCTTCAATATTATCACTTATGCTTTTCATACTCGTTCTATTCCCTATGTTGTCATACAAATATTTTGTAACTCTTTCTAAGACATTTTTATCTGTTATTCCTTTTCTTTGCATTACATCTTTAAATAAAATAGTGTTATATATTCCATCTAAAAATAAATTTATATTTTCTGGGTTTATTTTATATAATTCAACTGCTTGAGGAAATGAACTATATCTTAGATAATCTCTAAATTTTCTTGACAAGTCTGTTTTATCTTCAAAGCTTGATAAATATTCTTTAAACGATAATGGCAACATTTTTATTTCTATATATCTTCCTGTAAGCAATGTTGCTAATTCTGAAGATAATAAATATGCATTTGAACCTGTTATATATAAGTCTACATCTTTATTTATAAATAGGCTATCTACTGTTTTTTCAAATTCGTTTACATTTTGAATCTCATCTAGAAAAACGTATGTCTTTTTTCCTTTTACTAGTCTTTCTTTTATATATTCGTATAATTTCTTTCTGTCTTGTAATTCCTCATAATCTGCGTTTTCAAAATTTATTGATATTATTTGCTTTGCTTCTACTCCATTTTCTTTTAAGTAATCTTGAAAAATTTCAAGCAATGTTGATTTACCACATCTTCTTATTCCTGTGATAACTTTTATTATTTGTTGATCTTTGAAATTTTTTAATATAGATAAATAATTTTCTCTACTTATTCTTTCCATAAATCTCCTCCTAACTATAATAATTATACTATCTTTTATCATTATAGTCAAGTTTTTTCAAAATTATGAAAAAACTTTTGTTTTTTTAGTAGTTCTTTCAAATACCCCTTAATTTTTTTTACTCTCTAGCTAACTATTAAACAAAAAAATATCAATAAATTTAAAAACTTTCTCAATTTTATTGATATTTTATCTTCTTCATTCTTTTCTCCTATTCTATCGGAACTACTCCTGTAACTAAATTAATTAAATTTTCATAACTATCTACAACACCATATTTAACTGCTCCATTACTTATTGCTTTAAAGTGTTTTCTAGCACAAGCAATTTTTCCTTGCTCTGCACCTTTTAGTTGAGCTGATTGCATACTTCCTTTTGTTTCTGCAATAAAGTAAATGTATTTTATATCTTTATTATCAAAAACTAATGCCCAGTCAGGATTATAATTTCCAAAGGGTGTTCTTATTTTAAATCCGTTCGGAAGTTTTGCATATATGGTAACTTCTCCTTGTTCTAGTTTTCTAGCAAATTCCATTTCAATAGTAGAATCAGTTATTACATAATCATAAATGTGTTTCTTAACTTCAAGTGCATTTACTCCTAATTTTCCTGTTAGATTATTTTCTGTGAATATTTCATTACTGAATTTATCTTCTGTTTTGTTATAAGTAATTCCATCAATTATAGTAGTTGCTTTTTCATCATTTATTAAATTAGATGCTTTTCTTATAAATTCTTCAGGATTATACTTAAATTGTTCAAATACATCTTGTCTTATATTCTTCAAAATTTCTATAATTGTATGTCTTGTAAGTCCTGTATCTGTTGCAATGCTTCCTATTAAGTCATATTTAGTTGTTACTGGTACAAAATCATCATAAACTTCGTTTCTAACTTTTCCAACTATCATAGAATCTTCATCTTTTAGTTGGCTTACACTCATTGTATTTCTTTGTTCTCCTTCAGTTATTCTGACTCTCATTTTGCTTATAATTAGTTTATCATTTAAAGCTTTTATTGCTTTTTCTATTAGTTCATTAGAATCAAAATCAACTTCATATATAGATTTTACATTTATTTTATTCCATAACTCTTGAAATTCTTTTTTATAGAAATTATCATTTAACTTTAGATTGCTAATGTTGTTTTTATTTGCATTACCTATTTCAATTTTTGTTTCTGTAAATAGTGATGTTATAAGTTTTGTATATTCTTCTATATGATCTTGCATTACTTCAGGAATACTAATTGCATTGTTTGCAATATCTTCTTTTAGTTTGTGTGTGATGTTATCATTTTCATCAATGTAATCATTTTTCATAAAATCTCTGTAAATTTTATTTACTACTGTTTCATCTATAGGTAATGATTTTCCATCTTTATTTACTAACTCTCTATCAATAAATATTTTTTGCTCAAACTTATCAAATGATTTTCTTGATAAGTTTGCTGATATTTCGCTTTGTAATGCTTTTGCAAATGAATCATAACTTTCACTTGCTATAACAGTAAGATTATTGATATTAAAGAAATCATCTTCAAGTTCTCTATAATCCATTCTATCTCCATTGCTATTAACACAAATACGAAGTCCTCTACCTATTTCTTGTCTTTTACTTATTTCAGAATTACTTTTCTTTAAAGTACATATTTGGAAAATGTTTGGATTATCCCAACCTTCCCTTAATGCTGAGTGAGAAAATATAAATCTTACAGGTTCTGATAATGATAATAATCTTTCTTTATCTTTCATAATTAAATCGTAAGCATCTTCATCAGAACTTGTCCCCTCTGCTTTATCATCAATCTTAGAATCAATAAATATTTGTTCATCTTCAGATAATCCTTTTGATGCTTTTTTATCTATTGAAAAATAACCACTGTGTACTTTTTTTCCATTTAATGAATCTAAATATTTTTTATAATCTTCATCTATGAAATTATAAAATTCATTATATATGTTATTATATTCTTCTTCAAATATTTTTGCATATTCTCCATTATGTGCTTTTTTATTTTCATCATATACTTTGTATTTGGCTACTTCATCTATAAAGAATAAAGATAATACTTTTATACCCTTTTTATAATATTCTCTTTCTTTTTCAAAATGTGATCTTATAGTTTCTCTTATTTGTATTCTAGCCATATAATCTTCTTCTGCATCTCCAATTATTTGACCAGTTGTAATTTCTTTTCCATTTGTAAATTTTACAATATCATAAGACATATTTTGAGCATTTATTTCACTTATCACATAGCCTCTATATTCTTCTAATTCACCTGATAATTCAAATAAATTTGCTCCTGCACTAAACTTTTTAGTTTTCTTTGTTACTCCTGTAGATGATTTTGTTTCTATTTCAATATATGCAACAGGATCAGACTTACTTATTTCTACCCTATCCAAATATAAATATGTATCTTCTGATTTATTATGTAATAATTCTATTCCTTTTACATTTATTTTTTTAACAAGTTTTTGATTATAAGCATCTACTGCATCAAGTCTATATACCATATTATATTTGAACTTTTCTTTGTGAGTAGCAGAATAACGAATTATAAATAAAGGATTGAACTCTTTAAGCATTTCTTCTGTTTTTCCCATCTTTTGTGGTTCGTCTATAATAAGTATAGGATTTGTTGCTTTTAATACATCTATAGGTTTTCTTGATTGTAGTTCATCAAGTTCTTCATATATTCTTCTATTATTTTTTGATTTTGTGTTAAATGCTTGATAATTCATTATCATAACTTGTATGCTATTATCTTCAGCAAAATTATTTATATTGGCTATATTTGAAGAATTATTTGAATTATATACAAAAAATCTTATTTTCTTCTTGTATAATTCTTGAAAATGTTCCTCTGTTATTTGAAAAGATTTTAGTACACCTTCTCTAATTGCAATGCTTGGAACAATAACAATAAATTTACTCCATCCATAAGCCTTATTTAACTCATACATTGTTTTTATATATGTATAAGTTTTTCCAGTACCTGTTTCCATTTCAACAGAATAGTTTTCATAGCCTTGATTATCTGTGTAATCTAAATTATTTTGTTTTTGTACTGTTCTTATATTTTTCCTTAATTCTTCTGATGTAAGCATTATTTTATTGTTTCCAAAAGAAATAATATCTTCAACAGAATTTTGATTCCAATAATCTTTTCCAGTCGCATTTCTTAAATCAAATTTAGTTTCTCTTCTACCAATTAAATCATGTCTGGTTCCTTTAGGTTGTCCTTCAAAACATTTTACAATAGATAAAGAAGCATCTTCTTGATATTGTTGCTTTTTAAATTTTAGTTTCAATAAATTCACCTCTTTTTCACATTATTCCAAAAAGTCCGAGTATTCCACTAGCAATTAAATTTGTTCCTGTTCCCATTGCAATTTCTTTTAATAATTCTACTACCTTATTCTTATTTTTCTTATTACAACTTTCTTTTATATTTTCAATAATTTTTTCACTTAGATTACTTTCTTTTTGCATTAGATCAAGTTTTTCTAACACGATTTCAAATAATTTATCATCATTCACTTGATTAAAATTCGTTTGATTTATTATTCCATTATTAGTATTACAATAAATATTTTGAGTAATAATCTTATTCTCTGTATTTTTATTTTCTGTTATAATAGGCTCAATGTTTTCATAATAAATAAAGGCTACTCCATTTTGTCCACCTTTTATAATCGTTTTTTCGTTTTCGAATTTTATAATATTATTTTCTTTACAAAATTTCAAAATATTTGCTCTTGCTATATCATCCATATTCAAAAATATCTTTTTAAAATCTTCTCTTTCTAATGCTCCTTTTTCATAAATAATCTCCTTCATTTGCACAGCCTTGTAATTCAAAAAGTCCGTTCTTCCTTTTTGAGTCAGTCTCGGAAAATGATTATATTGTGTCTGTCCAAGAATTCCTCTTAATATTTCTATACAATTTTCATCTACCAAGTCTCTATTTTCTTGCCAAAATTCTGAAATATCAAAGTCTTTAGCTATTATACTATCAAGTATTTTTATCAACTCTTGATTATCTTTTACTATTCTTTTTTCTATTTCAATATCTTTAGAATATATATAATTAAAAATATCTATATTTAATTCTGTTATCATATTACATTTACCTCTGTTTCTTGTGATATTTTTTTTATTCTTTCAAATGTATTTATTTTATCACTATCAGTTTTAAATGAACTTTCTTTAAATACTATTTTCAAAGGGTTACATTTACAAATTTCATCTACTATGTTTATATCTATGGTATCATCAAAACATGCGACAAGTGAATTATTTTCCACAAAATAAACATTATTATTAAATATTTTTCTTTCTTCTATTGATAAATCTAATGTTAATCCTAAATCTAATATAACTTGTGTCAACAAATCTTCTGATGTTCTATCTTCTTTTATATTAGATTCAAATATATTTAGTTGAGCTTGTTGTAAATCGGTTGGAGCATAATATACATCTTTCATATTAGATGAATCCACCTTATAAACTCTAAATCCAATGTCCAAATTAGCATTTTTTATCTTTTTACCAACATTTTTTATTCTTTTTTCACCCAAATCACATATAGTTTCGTTGTCTTTAACACCATCTTCTATCAAGCGTTCTGGCAATTGAACCATTATAAATTTTATTTTTTTACTGTATTCATTGTTGTACTTTAAGCATGCATGCGCAGTAGTTGCACTGCCTGAAAAGAAATCTAAAACATAATATTCATCATCATTTAGCCATTTAATTAATTGTTCTATCAGTCTAACTGGTTTTTTTCCATTTTTAAATTTTATATTTCCTTCATCATCTATATTTCTCATGTCAAAGTGAAACCCTTTCCATAAATCTCCTCTATATGTACACCTAGTATAATTTGACATGTAGTTATCTGATTGCTTTAAGCAGTCTGAAAACTTTATATACATTCTTATCGAACCAGTTGCCGTCTTAAATAATAGCTTATTATCATACAAAAACACTTTATTTTTTTCATATTTTTCTAAAATAGATTCATCTATTTTTTTACTATATGGTGCATCGCATATAATTTCGGAGCTATCTCGTTGTACATATATTTTTTAAAATCATTATCAATTTGCATTAAAGTATTTATATTATCATTTGTTAATTTTAAATTATACCTTAAAAATTTATCACTTATTGAGTGATTTGATTTTAAATATTCTATTAAATTGTATGTGCACATTTTTTCGTCAATAACAGTTTTATAATGTGTATCAAATAACTCTCTCATTTCATCAACAAGTGGGCACTTTTCTTTTGTATCTTTATCTTTATTTTTTTTGTATATTAATATATAGTCTTTAACTTTAACAAATGTTTTACTCACATGAGCCGCCTTAGTTCCAAAAACCTCTCCACTTTCAATGGTCAAAATTGTCACAAAATTATTTTCTCCATATATTTCATCACATATAATTTTTAAGTCAGCAACTTCATTATCATCTATGCTTATGAAAATATAGCCATCATCTCTTAATAGATTTCTAGAAATTTTTAATCTAGAATACATCATTGCAAGCCAATTACTATGAAATTTACCATTACTTTCCTGATTAGATACTAGTTTATTATCATATTCATCTATCTGTCCTGATTCTTCTAATTCATTCTCATTTATGAATTTATCATTATAAATAAAATCATTTCCTGTATTATATGGCGGATCAATATAAATACATTTAATCTTATTCAAATATGATTCTTGTAATATTTTTAATACTTCTAAATTATCTCCCTCAATATAAATATTTTTTGTATTATCAAAGTCAACAGATTTTTCCTTAACTGGTCTTAAGGTTTTATTGCAAGGAGTATTAGCATTTACTAATGCCTCTTTCTTTCCAACCCAAGATAATTGGTATCTTTCTTTTCCATCATCTATTATATCTTTAGATAATTCTTGTTTTAGCATATCAAAATCTATTTTTCCTTCACTTATGCAGTCAGGAAATAATTCGGATATCTTACTAATATTATCTTTTACAATATCTTTTGACTTCATATCTAATTTATGTATTTCTTCATTATTCATTATTACTTAATTCCTCCTTTTGCTTTTTTAATTCTAATATATTCTTATTCAATTCTACTTTTTTATTAAATTGTTTTTCTGATTTCATTTTGTTTTCAAGTCTTTCTATTTCTTTTTGAACTTCTTTCAATTTCTTGCCTTTTTCTAATTCTTCGTCTATATTATTATTTTGTTCTGAAATATTTGTAACACTTCTTATGATATTTTCATATACTGCATTTAAATCAATTCCATTAAAGTTAAATTCTATTTTTTCATTCCAATTTGTAAAGTAAATATCATCATTGTGTTTTATTGCATATTGTACTTCATCCTTATAGCATATTTCAAATAAAATAATATATGGTATATTCTTTGTAATCACTTTAATTATATTTTGACAATTTACTTTTTCTTTCAATGTAAGTTCAAATATTTCTATTTCTTCAACATTTTCCGTTTTTGATATATTCAATGTATCTTCTGATATTTTATATTTCCAATATATTTTATCAATTTTATCAACAAATTCTTGTTTTAAATTTGAAGATAAACTAACCTTTTCATAAAATATTTTCTTTGGTATAAATTTATCTACTATACATTCTTTAGGAAGTTCTATCATTATACAATTGCTACAAATGCTATAAGTTCAAAATCATCAAGTCCTGATATATCATTTTTTAGCATTGTAGTTCCTCCTTTCCTAAATAGACTATCAATATCACTTTCTTCTTTTACATCTATAATTGATGTAATGCTTTTATTAAGTAAATCTGAATATTTACTCATATCATTTCCGTCATTAGTTATTTCATTAAATTTTGTATATGCTTCCTTAATTGGCTCTTTCTTTCCTTTTGATACATATCTTATTAAATCTAATGTATTTTTCACATTTAAGTGATTAGATAATATTTCTCCATTTTCTTTTATATATACTATATAAAATGGATGTAACTGATTTGTGCTTTCAATATTTACATTAGCATTTATGTTTTTTAATATGAATATTGCTCCCTTTTCTACTCCGTTTTGTTCATCAGATAATACAACTGAGTGCATTCCATTTGAAACATAGTCTAAATTTCCGTTATGATTTATATATTCAACTAGATCCATTCTATAGTCATTTAATCCTAAATCAGTAATCGAAACACCTGTATTCATATCTTCAAGGTCAACAACTTCTTCTTTTAATTTTTGTAATTGTGCTTTTCTATATTCCATATCACTAGATTGATTTGTTAAAACATTATCTTCTCCTGTAGCAGAAATATCTAGCATATACATTCTACTTTCTACTCTATTTTTTAAGTTAATGTAATCGTCCAAATTCATATTTGGCCAGAAATTAACTAATTGTATCTTTGAATTTTTAGAACCAATTCTATCTATTCTTCCAAATCTTTGTATTATTCTTACAGGATTCCAATGTATATCATAATTTACTAAATAATCACAGTCTTGCAAGTTTTGTCCCTCACTTATACAGTCAGTTGCAATTAGTATATCAATTTCCTTGTCCTTTTTTCCCTCTAGTATATCTCTATTTTTTGAAATAGGAGAAAAATTGATTAGTAGATTATTATAATCTTTATCAATATTCATTGTGCATTTATTAGCACCACCACCTGTTACAAGTGCTGTATCTAAACCATATTCTAATTTTATAACTTTGCTTACATTTTCATAAAGGTAATTAGCAGTATCTGCAAAAGCGCTAAAAACGATTACCTTTTTGTTTCCAGCATTTATTGGATTTTCAATTTTATTTCTTATCAAATTTATTAGTTCAGTAAGTTTCAAGTCATTATTAGGTTGTATTCTTTGAAATTCTTTCAATAAATCAGATAGTATAAATTGATCATACATTAGGTCTTCTTTCCAACCTATTGTATTCATATCTTTTAGATTGATTTTTACCTTTCCACCAATTAAGAAATCATTATCCATTAAATCTAGTATGTCTTCATCTTCTTCATAATCCTTTATACTCATATCATCAAAAGTTGCATCAGTTCCATTTGTTTCAAAATTTTTTATTGCATCTATTGTAAAGTTTATTTGACTTAGAATTTTACCAATTGTTAATCTAAATGAATCAACAGAACTTTCTAATCGTTTTAATAGATTTATTCTCATTAGTTTTTGTAAGCTTTTCTCTCTATCTGATTGTTTTAGTTTTGATGCTCCTCCTCTTACTTTTGTATCATATAAATCTTCATATTTTGTAACACAATTAGGCAATATATAGTCAAATGGTGTATATACACACATACTTAATTTTGTTAAAGAGTCATATATTTCTTTGATTGAATAAAAATTATCTATATTAGTTATTTCACTTGTTATGCTTATTGGTTTTAATCTTGTAGGAAACTTACCAATTTTATTCATATCATAATATTTCTCAATATGTTTTCTACTTCTTGCTATTGTTACACTATCTAATAATTTAAAGAAATCAAAATCTTCATTTAATCTTCTTAATAGTGATTGTGAATCTCTTTCTTCTATAGGAAGTTTTGACCATTCATTAAAAATAGTTTGAGCATTTTTTAAAATAGTATCTATTGATTTAGTCTTGCTAATATTTTCATCTATCTTATCAGTATTGCCTTCATAAGCCAATGCAAGTTGATTTTTTAAATCTGTAAATCTATTATTTACTGGTGTTGCTGATAGCATCAATACTTTTGTTTTAACTCCTGCTTTCATTACATCATTTAATAATCTTGTATATCTCGTTTCTCTATCATTTCTTGCACTATTATTTCTAAAATTGTGAGACTCATCTATAACAACAAGATCAAAGTTTCCCCAATTTATTCTTGATAAATCAATATTTCCTGACATTCCTTTTTTTCTTGATAAGTCTGTATGATATAATACCCTATAATTAAATCTATCTTTAGCAAGGATATTGTCTTTATATTCGTTATTATAAGTATTCCAATTATTTGCCAACTTTTTAGGACATAAAACTAAAACACTTTTATTTCTTTCTTGATAATATTTTATAACTGCAAGTGATGTAAATGTTTTTCCTAGTCCTACACTATCTGCCAAAATACAACCATTATATTTTTCAAGTTTATTTATAATTCCTAATACTGCATCTTTTTGAAAATCATATAACTTATTCCATATTACAGACTCTTTAAATCCAGTTTTTTCATTTGCTAATTCATCTTCTGAAACATCTAGCAAGAACTCATTGAAAATATTATACAAAATAACATAGTAAATAAATTCAGGAGAATTTTCTTTATATAAGTCTGAAATAAAATCAATTACATCATCTGTAACATCCTTTAAAACACTTTTATTATTCCAAAGTTCCATGAATGATTGTAGATAATACTTTGTCATTTCATAATTATCATCTATTTTTGTTACAGGATTAAATACAGTATTATCTTTCTGATACCCTAATCCTGCTGATGAAAATTCGTCTACATTCAAATATGTAATTTTATCATTTATATTCATAAACTTTTGAATTGGATTATTATTAACATTACTTTTAAATTTGGCTTTGTTTTTTATCCATTCTGCACATTCTTTTGCAATTGCTTTTCCATTAAGTTTATTTTTTAGTTTTATTTCAAATTCTGATCCACTAATACTTTTTTCTCTTTTAAAATTGTCTAACTCAAATATTCTTTCTGTTTTAGTGTCTTTCTTTTCTTTTATAAATGTTGGATTAGTAAAAATAAAATCTAACTCTTTAATATTTTTAAGTTCTTTTTTTAATTCAGAAAAACCATACATAGAAAATACTGCTGATGCTATAAAACAACTATCATTTGCTTTTATTTCTTCTTTTAAATCATTTCCAAATTTATTTACTCTATTATCTATTACTTTCATTTTATTCCCCATTTCATATATGCTTAGATTTTATCATATTTTTACAATTTTTACTACTTTTTGTAAGAAATTTGTCATATTTTTGCCATTTTCCAAAAGAGATTTCATAATTTTTAATTTTCTTATTTAAGAAGGGTTTGGGACTTTCCCAACTATCAAGAACCCTTTGTATGCACAAAGGGGAATCTTGCTAAAAACATTTCTCTTATTTTAGTTCTTTTTGCTCCAAAACAATGTAAAAAGAAAAGTGACATTTTTATCTGCCACTAATCATTTCACATCTAAAGTAATTTAGCTTATACTCCAGTTATCTCAACTATTTTGTAGCGATTCCCTAATTAGGGAATCGCTCATTCTATGGTCATCGTCCTTAATTTCAATACCACCACACATTTCATATAGTCTTGAAATTATTGAATCAACAATACTATAATTTTTATTTATACATAATCTTTCTCTTAATTGATTTCTGTTATAATTTGTGGTTATAACAATCGGCAAATAATTATTATATCTATTATTCACTATCAAAAATAATTTTTCTAATACCCATTCTGTTGGCTTTTCTTTTCCTAGATCATCAATCACTAAAAGATCAACACTAGAATATAAATTCAAATAATCTTTATCAGAAACTTCTGAATCGCTATATGAATCTCTAATAAAATCTAACAATTGTATTAAAGTTCCAAATATTACTGATTTTCCGTTCTTAATAATTTCATTTGCAATGCATGATGCTAAATAAGTTTTACCCACACCATAAGCTCCTGTTATAAAAAGTCCTTTATTAGTTGTTCCTTTTATCAATTTATCTACATATTTTTTAACATTTTCATAAGCATTTTTATTCTTATTTGTTATTTTATAATTTTCAAATGTGCTATTTAATTGACGTTTTCCTAAATTATTATTTTTAAATAATTTGTTTATTTTACTTAAATTGATTTTTCTTATTTTGTCTTTTTCAATGTATTCATCGTATTGTTGCCAAATTTTACTAGCTTCATTACAGGTACATCTTTCGTATGCAGTTGCTATATCTTTATAAACAATATTGACATATAGTGCAGTATAATCATTTATATGTAATAACTTTCCACAGAATTTGCACTGCTTGTGCATTTTATTATCAGTATCTAAAACTATGTCAGAAATCAATTGTTTTGAATCCACTACCATTTTCACCTACCTTTATATCATCTTCTAATCTATTATTTTCTATTTTATTCTTTTCTGTTATATTCTCTTCTTCCACGTTACTTGACGTTTGTGTAACGTTACTTTCTTCTTTTTTCTTATCTCTAAATCTTTTTTGTCTTGCTCTATTTTGCTCTAAAATTTTCTCATATTTATCAATACTTTGATACTTATACCAGTTTTTAATTATATATGTATTTTCCTGATATATTAGCATCTCTAAATGGATTAATTTGTTCAATATATTTTCCATTTTTGCGTCCGTTTTGTGAATGATTGTTGCAAGTTCATGCACTGTCATCGGATTATTTTCTGAAATCATTAACTTTCCTTCTTGCATACACTGTCCTGCTATTGTTAATAATTGAATCCATACTCTAAAAAATGTGTCCCCATCACGTTCTTTGAGTAATATTTTGATTTTTGGATTTGCAAATATATCTGTAAACACTTTAATCCATTGCATGTTTTCCCTCCCCTACTTTTTTAATGATTCTTGTTCTTTATTGTTTAAGTATTCATCTAGTGCTTGTACTCTAAATAATACTCTTCCACCAACTCTTGCACATGGTATTTGTTTTCTTCTTACTAATTGGTTTACTAACCAATATGAAATTCCTAAATACTCTGCTGTTTCTTTCATTGTTAGTGTTTTTCGTTCTACCTTTGGCAATTCTGGCATATAATCACCTCTCTTTTTCTTAAATTCTTTATGCAAAAATATGTATAAATATTAAATTTTATATATTCTTGCATTTACATTTGTATAATTTAGTTAACTAATTATTATCTATTATTTTAGATGTTTTATTTGCTCTAAAAAACCGTACAGATAATAATTCTAAAATTTATTTCTATTGTATGGCTATTTCTTTATTTTTTTAATTTGTAAAAAAATTTATGATTTTTGGTATATTTTCCAATATTATTTCGCCTATGTATTCAGAAAGATTAAATCTTAAAAATTTTTTGTAGTTTTACTAAGATTTTTGAGTCTTTCTTCGCCTATTTGTATATAGGAATATTAAAATTTTAAAATTCTTTATAAATTTTGTGAGATTTTTTAATTTTATTTCGCCTATTATATTAGAAAGCATAAAAATTAATTTTTTTAAATTTTTTGATAGGTTTTTCCATTTTTCTTCGCCTATTATGTATGAAAGCATAAAAAATTAATTTTTTAAAAATTTTTGGGAATTTTAATACTTTCATTTCGCCTTTTATATATAGAAAGGTTATAAATTTAATACAAGTTCAAGGAGGAAAATTATGAATTATGAATTAGAAATAGCATTTGACTTCAAAAATTCAAAAGAGTATTTTGTAAGATACGAACCAATCGAACTAACAGACTCAGAGAAAATACCAGAAAAACTAAAGAATAAAAAATTATATGTTTTTGAAAAAGTTAAACCTAAAGCAAAAAATATCGGAACATTTCTGCTTGAATTTCTAAATTTAGATTTTACAAATGCTTTACATTTAAATTATTTTTTAGTGCATTATTTTCTTGTTAATTTTATTGCTAGTAAAAAGAATTATCTAAATTTTGAATATTATAAAAGTATTGATTTAACATCTGAAATTATGGATAATCCAAAAATAATATTAACAGAAAATGAATTTATAGATTATGCTGAAGGGACGAAATTACTTTATTTTAGTTTTATTGACTCTGCTCAATTTGTTTTTAAGAATATCGCAGAAAAAATATATTTCAAGACATTGTTTGAATCATCTACTGAAGAAGATTCAGATTATGAAAGTCTAAAGATTTTGAAAGATAATGAAACATATGAATCAATTTTAGATAATATATCTGAAAATTTTAAAGATATAAAAATGAACTTTGACTTAGATTCTTTCTTTTTAGGTTCTAACACTAATAAGTCAAAAGATAATATTAGGTATTACTATTCTTCTAATGACTTTACTTGTCTTTTGTTTATTTGTATGAAAGAATTTATGAATTATAAAAATAGTTTTAGGATTATAAAATGTAAAAATTGTAATCACTATTTTATTCCTAAAACTGCACATAAGACATTGTATTGTGATAATATTTTTAAAGATGATCTAACTTGTAAGGAATTTGCTGATAAGGTTTCTTCTAGTAGAACATATGCTAATGATCCTATTTGTAAAAAGTATAGAAATAGATATAAAAATTTGAGTAAACAAGCTTCTATTAGTAATAATCCTGAGGTATTAGCTCTTTATGAAAGATATAAAGTTGATGGTGCTGTAATGCTTGATAAATATAAACATGATGAAATTAGTGGTAGTGATTTTGAGAAATGGATTGATGGGATGAAAATAAGGAAATGAATAGAATTTAAAGTGCAAAAATTGCACTTTAAAAATTCTAATATAAAAAAATTACAAACATTATTCTTTATTACTATTTATTAATATCTTTATTAGTGTATTAAACGTATAAATTGATAAAAAAACTCTTATAACACATCGTATTATTAATTCAATTATTATAGCAACAAAAATAAAGTTGATAATATAATTAAGTCCATATGTAGTAAAATAAAATATAATTGAAACTATTAATAACAATCCTAATGAATATGAACTTTTTATAAATAGTTCATATATATCATTAAAGGATTTATTATTTATCAGTAATATTAATGGATTACTATTATTGTCTTTATTTTTTTTGTATTTTTCATCTGTTTTAAATACTATAAAAATAGATAAAAATGTTAAAATAAACCCAAATAATGTTCCCGATGTAGAAATTATCATATTTAAAATTTCTGTTTTTTGTGTTGCAAAGTATTCTATTAACGTTTTATTAAAACATAGTAAAGTTATTATTGCTATAACTATAGATATCAATAAATTATATTTTAAAATAAAATCTAATATGCCGTCTCTTATATCTATTATTTTATCTTTCATAAAACACCTCTATTTAATATATTTATTATATATATTATTATATGCTTCCTTTATTTTTTCATAAAAATTTTCAGATTCGATTTGATCAGGCTCTAAAGTAATTCCTGTTGTTAAGATATCTCTTGAATAGTTTACTGCAATTTGCTCATTTAATTCATTTATTCCAACTATATCCAATTTAAAATATTTTTCCGTATCTTCATCTTCTATTTTTAATTCATTAATGCTATTTTTTAATTCTTCTGCATCATAATATGGTTGTTTATTTTTCTTTGTTATTCTATTAGGTTTTATTTCTATTGTTATTGTTTGTTCAACATCTGTAGTTCTTTTGGTAAGATCCAATGCTGCAGATGCTGCTTTAAAAAAGCCTTTATTAGACGCCTTTTCACTTAATAAGAATTTACTGCTTGTTGTAAATTTAAAAGATTTGATTTGTTGTAATGAATTAAATTTCTTTTGCTTATTTTTATTTAGTAAATTTTTAAATTCAATCCAATATTTCATTTTAAGTTTTGTTTTTATATAATTAGCTAAACTAGGAGAATGTGATGATTTCGCATTATATTCAAATGCCATTACTTTCATGTCTAAAAATATTACAAAATGAGATATTTCAGCTATACTAGCTGTACTAGATATTGTATCTTTTAAAAATTTTATTTTTCCATTTTCTTCATATCGTGTCAAACCAGAATCATCTGCATTAATAAGTTTGCCTTCAATATAATTATCATTAATTGTATCTATTTCAACAAAATCATAAGTTCCATTTGCTTTTTTTAAATACATTGAATAATCTAGGTGTTCCTTATCAAATGGCATTTTATCAAATGAGCAAAATAATTCTTGAATATCTTTTTTGAAATCTTTTGATAAAACATAAGAATTTGTTTCTTTATCATATGTTCGTAATTCTATATCATAGAAATAAATTTGTCTTTTTATTTTTCTCATGTTATTTTCTCCCCCATAAAAGAATATTTAGCAAATTATATCAAATTATGTCATATTATTCAATATATTTTCCTACATTCCCCTACATTTTCCGATTTTCCCGCTCATATCCCCTGTCGGGTTTTGTTTTCCAATCAAAAAATGTTACAATAAAAACATAGTAATACAAACAATTACTAAAAACAACAGAAAGGAGGCAAAAAAGTGACAGGTAGTATTGAAAAGCGAGGAAAAAACAGTTACAGGCTAGTAGTATTCAAAGGATATGACCTAGATGGCAGACCAATAAGACATCAAAAAACAATACACTGCAAGAAAAAATCAGAAGCACAAATAGAACTTGCAAAATTTCTAACAGAAGTAGAAAGTGGACTAATAGTAGACGGAAACATCCCAACATTTGCACAATATGTGGAAATATGGACAAAGGATTACGCATTAAAAAAACTAGCACCATCAACTTATTATAGATATAAACGCATGCTAGAAACAAGGATAACTCCATATTTTGGACATTATAAACTAAATAAAATCAAACCAACAGACATAATGAGATTTTATGATTTACTTGAAGAAGATACTCAAATTGTTAGAAGAAAAAATAATAATGGAAAGAAAACAAGAAAGCCCTTATCTCAAAAGACAATATTAGAGCACCATCGTTTGCTATCAGCAATGCTTCATAGAGCAGTATATTGGCAACTTATTGTAAGCAATCCTGCTGAACGTGTTCAACCACCGAAAACATCTAAGCCATTAAGACGTCATTATGATGAAGAACAAACTAAAATTCTTGTTGATAATTTGCAAAAGTTAAAAGGCAATCAAATTAAATATCGTACTGCAATTTTACTTGATATTTTTACTGGAGCAAGGCTTGGTGAACTTGTTGGGCTTGAATGGAGTGATATTGATTTAAAAAATGGTATTATCAATATTAATAAGTCTAGTCAATATCTTTCTGAAAAAGGAGTTTTTACTGAGGCACCTAAAACAGAAAGTTCAATAAGAGATGTTGCAATACCTGATTTTATTGTTTCTTTACTTGAGGAATATAAGTTATGGTATGATGAACAAAAAGCGATTGTAGGCGATTTCTGGCACGAATCTAATAGGTTATTTGTTCAAGATGATGGTAAACCTATTAATCCATCTACAATTAGCAAATGGTTTGAACAGTTTGTTAAAAAGATTGGATTGCCTGTAATTAATTTTCATGGTTTGAGACATACAAATGCAACTCTTCTTATTTCACAACAAGTTGATGTTGCAACAGTATCTGCTAGGCTTGGTCATGCACAAATTACTACTACATACAATTTCTATGTTCACCCACTAAAATCTCATGATAGGACTGCTGGAAATGTATTAGAGAATTTGTTAATTTCAAGCAAGGCAAATTAGTAATTCAATATTATCTATAAATCTTTTTTGTGACTCTCATATTTATATTTTTTTGATTTACTTTGTTGCAAAAATAACTTTAAGAATTTTTATGAAATTAGCTTTTCTTAGAGGTTCTATGTCAATTGGGAAGTTGATCCCCAATTTCTCCCCAATTTGACATAATAGTGCTATTTTTAAGCATTATAGTAACCAATTTGAAGGCAGCAAAAAATCGCCACAACCACTCAAGCTGTAACGATTAAATCAAAATTGTAAAGCAAAATTATTTCAAACTCGCCTTAGAGTTATGAGTTCCATTAATATTGCACGTTTATCATAATTTCTAAACCTATTCTAGCTTCTTAAGTTCGGTTCCATTTATAGTTCACTGTTATAATATTATTTAATTCTATTTTGCATTCATTATCATTTCTTTAATTTTTTATATCCCCAATATCCACCGCCGCCTAATACTCCTAAAGCCATGATTCCTCCCAATGTATTTGAATCTTCTTGATTATTTGTTGTAGTATTATTGTTTTGGCTCGTTGTTTGTGTATTAATTGTTGTAGTATTTTCTTCTTTTCGCGATTCTTTTATATTTATTTTTATCTTGCTTGTTTTTCCATTAGTGCTAGTTGCCGTTATATATACTGTTCCATATTTTTTTGCAACAACTTCTCCTGTTGCGCTAACTGTTGCAATACTTTCATCACTTGATTTCCATGTAATATTTTTATCAGTTGCATTATCTGGTGTTATTGTAGCAGTCAGTTTTTGACTTTCTCCTTCTTTCATACTTGTTACATTTTCATTTATTTTAATATCTGTTACTACTATTGTAGTTGGCACCGTAGATGTTGTTTTTGTACTTGATTCTGAAGAGCTTGAAGTACTGCTTTTACTTGATGAAGAACTAGATGAATATGGACAAACTCCATTAGTATGTAAATGCGCTGGATGTCCCCCACAATGATAATGATATGATCCTAATCCACTCTTGTTATTATTATCTCTATGTCCTCCATTTGCATCAGTCCTTCCTGAATGTGCATAAGTATAATTACCCATGCAAATTATAGTTACAATTGCCATTAATACAGATATTATTCTTTTCATATTTCTTTTCATACAAAATCCTCCCATTAATATAAATATATAATATCATCTTTATTTTAAAAAGTTTATCGAATTTTGTAGAAATTACTTTTTTTCTGTATTATTATATTTTTAGAAAGTAGGTGTTCCCATGACTAATTCTAAAAATTATTTAAATAAAATTGTTTCTGTAAAGATTGACAGACCTTTAGGTAGCAAACATCCAAAACATGGTTTTATATACCCTGTTAACTACGGATTTATTCCCAACACCATCAGTGGAGATAATGAAGAATTAGATTGCTATGTTTTAGGTATCTTTGAACCAGTTGATTCTTTTAGTGGAAGGTGTATTGCTATTATTCATCGTATAAATGATAATGATGATAAGCTAGTTGTTGTTCCTGACAACACTTGTTTTTCAGATGATGAAATTAGAGTTTTAACAAAATTTCAAGAAAGATTTTTTGAAAGTATAATTATTAGAGATTCAAACTATTTAGAATTTAATAAAAATATACCTGAATTATCTGTTACCAATTTACAAAATAGCTTATATTTTTATATAACACTTGGATTTAAAGTTGAATATGAGCGACCTGAAAACAAGTTTGCATTTATTTCTCTCGGAAATATTCAGTTTATGTTGCAGGAGATTGTTGATGATGAAAAATGGAATCTAGCTCCGTTAACTTATCCTTTTGGAAATGGAATAAACTTTCAATTAGAGGTTGATGATATAGATACCATCTATAATAATTTACAATCACATAATTATAAAATTGCCTTTGATGTTGAAGAGAATTGGTATAGACAGGGTGCTAAGTTACTTGGAAACAAGGAATTTCTTGTTCAAGATCCTGATGGATACTTATTACGTTTTTCCCAAGATTTAGGTCAGAAAGACATTTAAATGAAATTAAACTAAGTATTATACATACTTAGTTTTTTCATTTCCTATTACCTCAAGCTTATCTACATATTTATTTAGCTTATTTTCAAATTCATCTCTGTTTTTTTCGAATTCATTTGACCATTTGAACATCATTTTTAACATTTCTATATTTGGCTTATAGTTTGATTTTTCTATTCCTATTTTCTGTTTTATATATCTTGCTATAATTCTTTTATTTCTTATCTTCTTTGGTATATTTAGATATATTATTTTTTCTGCCATTTCTAATAGATATTCTAGATTTTTTCTTAATACACCCTCTATTATCCAATCATTTTCTTTATTTATATCTCTTATGATTTCTTTTTGTTGTTTATCTGTTCTTTTTTTCTTATTTATATCATCATGAACAATTGAATCTATTTCATAATATTTTATATTATACTTCTCTGATAGTTTTCTTGCTAAAGTAGTTTTGCCTGTTCCTACAGTTCCTATTATTAAAATTTTCATATTCCATTTTTCCATTTTTATAATTATTATATATTATATTTTACATTTGAGATTCTTTCAACCTTATAGTTCTAAATTTTCTTTAAAAATTTCAAAGAGAAGTTCCAAGTCTGGAACCCCTCTTCTTTTATGCCTCCTTTTCCTCTCTCTTTTCATCTTGGCTAGACTGCCAGCCAGCAATAACAATGACTGCTATACCGGCTAGAATCGTATACCACTTCATGTCAGTATCTACAGGTAGCTCCATTACGGCTTGCCAGCTTCCTTCCTTAATGCAGAGTATGCCAAATGACACGGCAATGATTAAGCACATTACACCTATGCTTTTTAGCATACATGCAATTCCATCTTCAATGGAATCAACTTCCTTCATTAAAAGCCACCTCATGTAGAGGTAGAAAACAGCCGGTAGCATGCTTGTTGCTACCCATTCCAACCGACCTGCATGTAGCATGGACGAGGAGGTGATAGCCATAGAAATAATAGCTATCATATTATAAGTTACAAATGTCTTCATTTTCATTTGAAGACCTCCCTTCCTATTTGAAAGGTTTACAAGTTACTCCTTATATTATATCATAGTTCACATAATTAGTCAACTGTCATCAATTTTATTTATCGTTTGTAAGTATAAAACACAAAGGAGGGGGAAATTTATCCCCCTCCACTGTGCGTGCTCGGTTATATTAGCCTATTTAGATGATAGCTTGCATCAGCGCGGTGCGCCTTGCTTTTTCTTCTTCATCCTTTTGGCAAACCTCAACCACAGTTTCATCATTGTGTGTCGCAATGAATACATCACCTTCATACACAGGTCCACAGTTTTCAAACTTTTCCATCGGAACGTCGACCATTATAGTTTCCTTTTTCCAATAGTCTTCTGTCCTGCTGTCTTCAATCCAAATCATTTCAAGTTCACAGACTGCTATGTCTCCCTCTACTCTGTCTACTGACATATAGCTTATCATTGTTTTTCCCTTTCTTTTAGCTCAGTCCCGCTCAGGTAATCTCCAGGCTCACAGTTAAAGCTTACATCATCAGATGTTATTGTTGCTATAACTGTTCCGTTTTCATCAGTCCGATAAACCTCGACATTACTTTCTTGTAGTTTTTCCATTGTTGTCTTAGTCGGATGTTTATAACTGTTGCCAAGTTCTGCAGATATAAGAGCATAATCTGGACTTACACTTTCTAAAAAGAATTCACTTGTTGACGTGTTGCTCCCATGATGCCCTACTTTTAGTATTTCGGCATCAATATCATCGCCATTTGCTAAAATTGTGTTTTCAACCTCTTCTTCTGCATCTCCCGTCATTATTATGTCCATTTCTCCGAATGAAACTTTTAAAACGGTAGAATAATTATTGAGGTTTCCATCTTGTGGCGTACATATTGGTCCAATGATATTAATTGATGCATCGCCTAAATTGTAGGTCATTCCATAAGTTGCTGTTTCAAGTTCATATCCTTGAGTCTTTATCATCGTCATGAGTTTAATGTACCAGTTCGTACTCACTTCGCCACTTTTTACTTCTGGCAATATAATTTTGCCAATGTCGAAGTTAGTTATGACGTCGTACATTCCACCCATATGATCCTCATGAGGATGAGTACCAAATAGGTAATCAATCTTGCTTATGCCAAGCTGATTCAGATATTCAACCACGTCCTTTCCTGTTTCCCGTGTTCCGCAATCAATCAGTGCGGTCTGTCCATCTTGGACAAGTAAAAATGAGTCTCCTTGTCCTACATCAAACATATACAGCATGAGCTCTTCTTTATCTTCATCTGCTGTTGATTCGCTCATGTCGCTTTCGTTGTCCGACATTTCTGTCGACGTTGAAATAGTGTCATTCTCCGTAGACACCGAAGTTGCACTATTCTCTGTGGATGTTGGTGTGCTGTTACCAAGGGTATTGTCAAACAAATTAACCCCTAGTACTATTGCTAATACCAAACCAATAACACTAGCTGCAAGTTTTGCTAACTTTTTCCGATCGCTGTTGCCATTTGTCATGTGCGATCCCTCCTTTCAGTTAGTCTTACTATTATATCATAAAATAGTTATTAACGCAAACTCCGAATTTGTTATTGCCATCTTTCTTAGTTTGTATTATTATTGTATTGGAGGAATTTATATGATAGGTAATTCTGTTAATTATGATAAAGAATATAAAGAAAATCAATCTATATGGGGCACTGCTAAGTTAGATGATTCTTTAAAAAGATATTTGAAACTACTCGACGGCAAAAATGTGTTAGATTTAGGAATCGGTGAAGGTAATAATTCTATAAGTCTTTCTAATTTAGGTTTTAACGTTACTGGAATAGATTCTTCCAAAAAGGCTTTAGATATCTGTAAATCCAATTCGAATAATATTAAATTAATAAATGATGATATTAGAAATTATAAAATTGCTAAAGATGAATTTAACTTAATACTTTCTAGATATGCTTTACATTTTCTGCATAAAGATGAGGTTTTGACTATTGTGAATGAAATTAAGGAAAATTTATCGGTTAATGGTTTAGTATACATTGCAGTGTTCTCTACAAGTGATCCTGGAAATTCTAGATTGTACTCTAATCCTAATTATGAGTATGTTTCTAATAACATTTTTCATGATAAAGTCAATAATACCTATATGAGTTACTTTTCTCAACCTGAAATATTAGGCCTCTTTTCTGGATTTGAAACAATATTAATTTCTGAAGAATATAGCTTAGATTTAGGTCATGATGCACCTCATTACCACGGTGTTATAAAATATATTGGAAGGAAGATTTAATAATATGGAAATACGTGATTTATATGATATTAATAGAAATTTAACTGGAGAAACAATAAAAAAGGGAGATCCAATCCCTCCTAACAGATATATTTTAGTTGTACTATCTTTTATTCAAAATTCTAAAGGTGAATTTTTAATTCAAAAAAGGAGTATCCAAAAAGATGGAAAATATGGTTCAACTGGTGGACATCCAAAATCTGGAGAGTCAAGTGAACAGGGCATTATAACAGAAATAAAAGAAGAATTAGGAATTGACATCTTACCTGAAGAATTGGATTTGCTTTTTGCTGGAAGATCAGATTCTGAGCAAGTATTTTTCAATGTCTATTATATACAAAAAGATTTTGATATAGAATCATTAGCTTTACAAAAAGATGAGGTTGACTTTGTAGAGTGGATGACATTGGATCAAATTAAAGATTTAATCGACAAAGGTCTATTCTTAAAAAATCACGTTGAAGAAGTTTATAGAATGATTGATATATTTAAAAAACGTGGAATTATTCTTAAGTAAATAAAAAAGTAAATGTTTTCTTAAACTGAATAACATTTACTTTCTTATTTTCTATTTATCTTGTTAATTTATCATAAATTTCTGACGCTTTTTTATCAAATTCTTCTCTATTTTGAATTAAATCTCTTAACTCTTTTAAATAGTTATCATACGCTTTATTTTCAACATATTGAGTTATTGTAGCATACCCATTTATTCCAAATTTTTCCACAGCATGTTCATATGCTCTTTCTATCTGTTGTCTTTTATTTAATTCTTTATAATGTTCTAAGCCATATGCTATACTTCTTTCAAAGAAATCATCTATATCTATGTTTTTATCAGCAGATGTAAGTATTTTACCATAAATACTTCTTGGTTCTCTTCCTGATGAAGCTCGATGATCTTCTATCGCTTCTTTTATAATTCTCTTCTCATTCTCATCAAAAAATTCATCTAGTTTTTTATCTGCATACATCATCTGCGCAGAGACAATTTCGTGATGTTCCCTGTCTATATGATCACCTATATCATGATATGCAGCTGCTGTATATAAAATATTGTAATTCACATGATATTTCTTTGCAATTTCCATTGCTCTATTTATTACTCCTTTGATATGTTCCAAACCATGAGATTTTCCATTAAGTTTATATTGCGGGAACACTTCATTTTCAATATATAGTTTTAACTTTTCTTCAATTGCTGGCATATCATTATTAACTATATGCTCAAAGTGTTTGTTTTCTTTTAATACTTTTTTCATTGCTTCTGGCACAAAGTTTAAATTATCTATGTTTTCTATATCTATCCATAAGAATTCTAACTTTCCCTTTTTTTCTGGTTCTGCAGGCTCATATCTATCTTTTGCATATATTTTTTCATTTTTAAATTTTAATTCATGTGTCATTAATAATTCATGGTATTCTTTGCCTTTCATTATAAAAAAGTTCTCTATAAAAGATACTGGTCTTATATATTCAGTTTCTAAATCCATTTCTTCTTTTATTTCTCGTTGTAGTGCTTCTATACTACTTTCTCCCTCTTTTACTCTACCTCCTGGTAAAGTAAAATGTTCTGAACCAATAGAATGATGTACCAGAACTTTATTTTTCTTTTTTATAATTGCTGATACTCTATAATTTAATAAATGTTCTCCAACATTAACAGAAATATCTGCCTTTGCCATAAAATATCCTCCACTAGTAATTTATATATTTTTATTTCTTATATATGATCCCGAAAATTCTTCTTTTAGTATGTCCATTCCAACTATATCATAATATTTTCCATCCACATATCTGCATTGTCTTATTCTGCCATATTCTTTAAATCCACATTTTTGATAACATTTTTGAGCTCTTTCATTAAAAGCCATTACATCAAGTCTAACACTATGTAAATTTATATAATTAAATCCATAATCTAGTATTAACTTAATTGCTTCTGTGCCATACCCATTATTTCTATAATCTTTATCTCCTATAAAAATGCCTAATATTGCATCTTTATTGATTAAATTGATATGCTCTAATGATACTGTTCCTATAAGTTTATCTCCATCTAAAGTAACTATTGCAAATTTTGCTTCATTTTCATTTTTTGTTTTGTTTTCTAAATATTCTTGTTCTCCAGATAATGTTGTTATCATTCCACTTCTACCTAGATAATCCGTTGTGTCAAAATCATTAAGCCATTGCGTAAAGATTTCTGCATCTTCTGTACTCATTGGAGATAAATAAATTCTGTCTCCTACTATTTTTTTGAAATATTTCATCTTGCCTCCTTATAATATTTTACTTATCAATTGATTCATTTCTTCTATATTGTTTTCTTTCATTGCTGATTTTATTGTAACCATTGGTTCTATTATTTCTATATTTTTCATTTCAGAAAGTATAGCTTCCATACATTTACCTGCTGATGGTGCCCATGAGCCATTTTCTATTATTCCAACTTTTCTATTTTGATAGTTTCTGTCCCTTAGTTTTGTTAAGAAATGTTCCATTGGAGGAAAGACTCTTGCATTATAGCTTGATGCTGCTAAAACAACTTTGCTGTATCTAAAAGCATCTTCAACTGCTTCATCTATGTCATCATTTGCTAAGTCTGTTAATACTACTTTCTCTACTCCTTTTTCTTTTAACATTTCTTCTAACTTTTTAGCTACTTCCATTGTATGTCCATATATAGATGCACAAGCTATTAAAACGCCCTCATCTTCTGGTTTATAGCTACTCCATGTATCGTATTTATTTATATAATATTCCAAGTTTTCTGTTAATACTGGACCATGTAATGGGCATATTGTTTTTATATCTAAATTTTTAGCTTTATTTAGTAAAACCTGTACAGATGCTCCAAACTTTCCGACTATTCCAAAATAATATCTACGTGCTTCGCATGCCCAATCGTAATCATCATCTATTATTCCAAATTTTCCAAAAGCATCTGCTGAAAATAGGACCTTTTCAGTTTGTTCATAAGTTACCATTACTTCTGGCCAATGTACCATTGGCGCCATTATGAATTGTAGAGTATGTTTTCCAATATTTAATGTATCTCCTTCTTTTACTGTCATTTTTTTGATGTCTGGATTTATATCAAAAAATTGTGGTAGCATTTCGAATGTTTTAGCATTTCCAACTAGTATAGTGTTTGGATATTTATCTAGGAAGATTTTTATACTCCCTGCATGGTCTGGCTCTAAATGAGATATTACAAGATAGTCTATGTTTCTTCCTTGTAATTCATTTTCTAGATTTTGTAGCCATGCGTCAGTTTTTCTTCTATCTATTGTGTCCATTACAACTACCTTTTCATCTTTTATTAAATATGAGTTGTATGCCATTCCATTTGGTAAATTGTATTGATTTTCAAATATTTTTAGTTCGTCGTCATTTGCCCCTATATATCTAATTGAATCTGATATTTCTATATTTTTCATAAAATCTCCTCCACATGATTTTTATAGTAGTCAATAAATAATTTTTACATGTTCTTAACCTGCTTATATCTTAACACTTCAGAAGCATTTTTTCCATACTTTGCATAAAAAATACATGGATTTTACTCCATGTATGCATATGAATTCATATTTTATATATTAATTCAAATTATTTTTTATTAACTAAATCTTTTAATGCTTTTCCAGCTTTGAATACTGGTGCTTTTGATGCAGGTATTTTGATTTCTTCTTTAGTTTGTGGATTTCTTCCTTTTCTAGCTGCTCTTTTTCTAACTTCGAAAGATCCAAATCCTACTAATTGAACTTTTTCTCCTTTAACTAAAGAATCTGTTACAACATCAACAAATGCATTTAATGTTGCTTCTGCATCTTTCTTTGTGCTTCCTGTCTTAGCAGCCATTGCTGCGATTAAATCAGATTTGTTCATTTAAATTACCTCCTAATAAGATTGTATATGTAGATATAAATTGCATCTACTATTAACATTATTCGCCAATCTTTGATAAAATCCTTCTTTTTTTTAAGATATTTTTTGTCAAACGGTTTTGTCTCTAAGAGTTTTGGGATTTTATATTTTAAAGTTGGCTATTTTCAATGGTTTCGAAGTTTTAGCTTTGCAAAATTTTACATTAATATTTTTATTAAACCTTTATTTTTTACTTATTTTACTATAAAACGGTAACATATATAGCTCATCTTTATCAAATACTTTTACAATAATCAATGATATTACATAGACTAATATTGCTATTATAATTGCTAATAGTATAGCAATATTTTGCATAATTATACCTTTTAAGAAATTATATACATACATACTAGATATCCCCATTAATAAACTTGCAATAATTGGCTTAATTATAAATTTATCAATATAAAATTTAATCTTAACATTTTTCTTTAAAATTACAAGACTAATAGTCATAGATATTACATGGCATATAACCGTTGCAATGGCAGCACCAGCTATTCCTCCAAAAATAAATTTTTCTGGATTTATTTTTATTAATATTAGGTTAAGTATAAGTTTTACCAATACTCCAACACTTAGAGATATAACTGGTGCATTTACTTTCCCTAACCCTTGTAATGCTCCATTTACAGTCTGTTCCACAGTTATAAATATTATTGAAATACTGCTTATTTTATATATAAATTCTCCACTACTTGCATTTGGAAATAGCATCTCTAAAATTGGTTTTGCAAATATTATCATTCCTACACTGCACGGAAGTCCTATTAATATTGTTACTAACATAGAAAATGATATTCTTTTTTCTATGCTCCTATTATCCATTCTTGCTTTCGCAGCAGAGATTGCGGGAACTAGAGCTGTAGCAAAAGCTATATTAAATGATAATGGAAAAGTTACTAATGTATCAATCTTCCCACTTAGTATACCATATTGAATTTTTGCCTGTTCCTCTGACATAAATGTTTTTAATCCTCTTACTACTGTTACTGAATCTATATTTTTATTTAAAGATCCTAAAATTGCACTAATTGTAAGTGGCATTGCAATTATTATTATTTTTTTTACTATTTGAAGTGTCCTTATACTTTTATAATTCTTTATATTTTCACTTTTTCTATCATATTTAACATTTTTTATATATAACGAAAATAAATATACAAAACTTATAAAAGTTGCTATTGTAGTAGCTAAATTTGCCCCAGCGGCCATAATTCCAGTAGTTTCTTGATATCCCATCAAGAAACATATTAATTCAACTATTGCGATAGTGCATATTGTTTTACTAAATTGTTCTATTGTTTGAGATGCAGCCATAGGTCTCATATTTTCATATCCATTAAAATATCCTCTTAATACCGAAATCAAAGATACAAAGAAGATTGATGGAGCTAATATCATCAGAGTGAGCTTGGCTTCTGGTATTTGTAGCCATACATTCGCAATAAATTCACTACTAAAAAACAATAACAACGAACCAGAAAATCCAACTATTGAAAAAAAAGCAAAAGCTACTTTAAATATCTTTTCTGCTCCTCTATTATCACCAACAGATAATTTCTCTGAGATTAATTTTGCAACTGCGTTAGGTACACCTATAGATGATATAGTAAGAAGTAATGCATAAATCTGAAATCCACTGTTATAAATAGCATTACCAGCATCTCCAAATCCTTTTTTATTTGTTAGGTATAGTTTATATATTAGTCCTAAAATCTTTATTAAAACTTGTGAAAGCATTAAAGTCATAATTCCCTGCATGAAGCTTTGTTTTCTGTTTCTTTGCATATTTTCCTCCTCTTTCTCATTTATAGAAATATATTCTAAAATACCCAATCTATTACATAGTAACTTTTTCATAAAAATCATAATAAAAATATGACAAAATTGCTTAAACTACTTGTTTTTTTCTTGATTTTATAGGATAATATATATGTAAAAATATTAAGTAATGAAATAATTTGAAAGTGGTGAATCTTTTGAAGGTAATAGATAAATTTTTAAAATACTTAAAAACAGATAGAAATACTTTTCTAACATATGTACTAACTTTAGTGAGTTCTTATTTAGTAGTAGATAGAATTGCAGAAATGCTAATTATGGTATTCACCGGAATGGGCGTTTCTTATTGGGGGCCAATCACATATACTTTGGCACTTGCTTGCCCTGTATTTGCATTTTTATTTTCTTGTTCATCAAAATATGCAGATTCAGATCATACAAAGTTAGCACTTTTTGATGTATATTTGATTAGTATTTATATAATGATAGTATCTATGTTTACTCAATTTTTCAATCAAATGGGTTGGATACTATTCTTATCAGTTCCTAACTTTTCATATATAGTAACAAATTTCTTTAGTCTAATAAGACCTGCATTTTCGGCAGTAGCATTATACTTGCCACTAACAACATTTTATCCTGTTATAAAATGGTTGTTAATGACTATTCACGATACCAAAACTATATATGAATCAATATATGAATATAAAGGTATTAATTTAGCTGACAAATCAGCTTCTTGGGGAGCTTATACATGTGAAATGTCATTTGGTACAGATAAGATTACTGGTAAGACAGTAAAAATAGCAGAAGAAAAAAGATTTTATCCAACTTTAATCTGTGGTGTATCTGGTGCTGGTAAAACTTCTTTATTATTCGAGCCAATGATTGCTAAAGATTTAGATAAAAAATTCTTCTTTAGAGAAATTTCTAAAGAAATGGGATTTACAGCATTAAAGACTGGAATTGCAACATTAAATTGTCCATATGATAATGAGTATATAAACACTAACTTTAATTTAAATATGATTTCTCCTAAAGAAAATAAGGTTAATGTTTATAATACATATATGAAAAAAATGATTATATCTGGTTCAGGCGATAACTACATTTATAGGAATTTAGGACTTACATATATTTCTCCTGATATAGAATCAATTAATCGTATAAAGAAAGTTCTAAAAGCTCGTAATATTAAAACAAATATATTAGATCCTAATGATACCTCATCAGTCGGATTAAATCCTTTTATATTTGATGATCCTATTCAGACAGCAATCGCAATTTCAACTGTATTAAAAGGATTATATGACTCTAGTCATCCAGATATAGAATTAGCTTATAGAGAAAATGCGGCAAATCAAGCAGTAGAGAATTTATCAATCTTATTAAAAGAAATGTATCCTAGATTGCATAATGGTGACCTACCTAATTTGGAGGATATGCTTAACTGCTTTACCAATTTTGAATTAATAGAGCAAATGTGTGAAGAAATGAAACAAGATGAAGAACTTGCCAATAAATACTCTGCATTGCTAAATTACTTTGAGAGAAACTTCTATAAAAATGCACCAAATAAAACAGATACAGAAAAATTTATCACACATGCTACTTCTCAACTAGATAGTTTATTAAGATACTCTGGTGTAAAGAACATTTTATGTAATAGAGTAAATACTATAAATTTCGATAAAGCCTTAAAGAATGGTGAAGTTACATTAGTATGTACTAGACGTGGAGATTTAGGTCCAAGCATTCATACAGCATTTGGCTTATTCTGTATACTCATGATGCAATATTCTGTGTTAAGACGTCCTGGAACAGAAAAAGATAGAGTTCCTCACTTCTTGTACATTGATGAGTTCTCTGATTTTGTCGGTTCTTCTACAGATCCATTATTTACTTTATATAGAAAATATAAAGTTTCAACAGTTGTATCTGTGCAAAACCTATCTCAATTAGATGGAAAAGATAATAAACATAGACAAATAATTACATCAAATTGTTCTAACAAATTTGTATTTGGAAATAACTCTCCAGAGGACAATGAATGGTGGTCACAAGAAATTGGAGATAAAAAGGAATGGCAATTTAAAAATACTTATGATACATCAAAAGGTGAATATGATCCAAAATACTCAGATATTAAATATGGACCAAAAACAAAATATGCACCTGGTAAGATTCAGTCACTTAAATTTAAGCAAAGTTTCTATAAGCTAAGAAACTTAGGTGGAAAGAGTGATACTGGTATAGTTAACTTAAGCTTCTTATCTGCATCATATTCAGAGAAAAAGCCAATAAAAGAATATGCTTTTGACAAGTATAATACAGGATATTCTGCAACTACAGAAGATGATAAAGAAAATAAAGTTAAAAAAGAAAATTTAAAGAATTATCACTTTAATGATGATATTTCAGATGAGGTGGATCCTATAAAAACAGATACAACAGATTCTAAATATTTATTTGATAATGAAGATGCAATCGTATTTAGCTTAAAGAAACCGGACAAAAAATAACAAAAAAAAATAAATGGTAGAATAGTCTACCATTTATTTTTATCCTAATAATTTTATTTCTACATTTTCCATTCTATATTTTTTTGTCTCTGGGTCTAATTTAAATTCTGCCAAACTTCTTTCTAGTGAAGTCTCATTCTGTCTTAAGTCAGTTGTATAGTATAAATTTATTTTATCAATCTCTAGCCCATTTACAACTATTTCTCTAAATGTTTCAGCCATGTGTTTCTCATCTTCACATAGTAAGATAAGTTGTGGAATTGTTCTAAAACCGGAATCCATTGGGACAAAGTTTTTATAGAAATCATTATATAATTTCATTTTATCTGCTAACTTCTTTTCCCAATCTTCTTCTCTACGTATAACTTCGAATATAAAATCAATTGACTTTCCATTTTTGCTAAGAGTAACCTTTCCTCCTGTTGCTCTAAATTGCTTTCCTAATTGTTTTGCAGTCATAGGAACTCTTATTTGATACGAGTCAAATGCTTGTACTTTGTCTTTATACGATATAATAACTTGATTACTTGCAAGTCTCTTTTTTATCATTGGAACAGGTTTCGTATTGTCCGTAGGTTGCCAATTACATTCAATTCCTCTTGAATTTAATAGATATTTTCCCATTTTCTCTAAGCAATATATTCTGTATATTCCCTTTCCATCTTCAGAATTGAAATAATATCTAGTTAAAATTTTTGTTTTTACTAGTTGTTCCAATTTGTTATTTAATTTATCCTGAGATTTAATTTCAAAGTTTTCTTTTTCTAATAATTTAAATAATTGTCTTGATGTTATAAATTCAAACTCATTGACTAACTCCATTATTCTAAAGTGTAAATCGTTTATATGACCTACATTTATTTTTTGTATTATTTGGTTCATAGAAACATAGCCATCCTTGCCATCAAACACTTTTATTTCTCCTGGTCTTATAGCAAATGGAGATGTAGTTGTTTTTATCTCTGAATCTTCAATCATTTTTTATTCCTCCTATTTATAATTATACCGAATATAGTTTTATTATTTAATGATCAATTTTATTTTCTTTTTATCTCTCACTATTTTTTTCACATATACATCAACTTTTTGGCCATATTTTAGTCCTTCTTTGTATTCAGCCATACCTATCAAATTTGGCTTTATTTCTATAAATATGCCTCGTTTATCCTTTTCTGTTTCTCTCACGATTCCTTGTACTATTGTTTTTTCTTGAATATCCTTAATATTATCTTCCCAAGTTCCTAATATTTCTTTATATGAAAAATAAACTCGATTTTTTTGTTTATCTATATTTTTTATTACAACATCAATTCTTTGTCCTACTTTTAGGCGCTCTGCTGGTGTCTTTATTCTTGCCACAGAAATATCTTCTATATATAATAATCCGGTCAATTCCATCATCTGTTCGTATAAAAGCTCCATATGGTTGTATATTTCTTACTGTTCCTTTTACAATTGAGCCCTTATTCATATTTTTAACAGGGATCAATTTAGAAACTTTTTCAAATTTAATATTCGATTCCATATCCACATCCGCCTCTTCTTTTGTTCATATATATTTTTCCACAATTTTTTCTATTTGTCAAGTTTAAGCAGTTCTTTCACTTCACTATCAGTTAAATATCTCCATTGTCCTATCTTTAATTTTTTTACATCTAAGTTTTCAATTTTCCTTCTATGTAGCGCTAATACTTTTTTTCCTATCGCTTCACACATTTTCCTAACTTCTCGATTTTTACCTTCATGTATTGTTATTTGTACTCTTGAAAATTTCTTCTCTTCATCAGTTTTTAATATCTTTACTTTTGCCTTTCCTGATATATAATCATCTATTTCAACTCCATTTTCTAGTCTTTGTACGTCTTCTTGATTAACAATTCCTTTTACTGTTACAGTATATGTTTTTTCTACTTCATTTTTAGGATGAGTTATTTTGTTTATAAAATCTCCATCATTGGTTAAAAGTAGTGCTCCTGATGTATACATATCAAGTCTTCCCACTGGTAATACCTTTTCTTTTACATTCACTAAATCTAAAACTGTAGGTCTATCAAATTGGTCCTTCACAGTAGTAACATATCCTATTGGCTTATTTAACAATATGTACACATGTTTTTCTACTTTCTCCACTGCATTTCCATCAAACTCTATGATATCTTTTTCTGGATTAATCTTAGTTCCAAGTTCCGTTACAATTTTTCCGTTAACTTTGACTCTTCCATCTAAAATATATTCTTCACATTTCCTTCTTGCTGCTATTCCATTATTAGCCAAATATTTTTGTAGTCTTTCCTCCATAAAACTCCCCTCAAGCTCAATAATATTAATTATTATGAATTTCACGATTCTCTAATTTTTTTAATATACTTTCAAAGTATTCTGGAATCGGTGCCTCTAACTTTAGCTCTTCACCAGTTATCGGATGTTTAAACTCTAAATATCTTGCATGAAGCATTTGTCCTTCTATGTCAAATTCATTTTTTCCATTCGAGTACACAGAATCTCCAACTACAGGATGTCCTATATAGGACATATGTACTCTTATTTGATGTGTTCTTCCAGTATCTATTTTTAATTCTAGTAAAGTATATTTGTCATATCTTTTTAATACCTTAAAATGAGTTATTGCATTCTTGCCATTTGGATCTACTCCCATCTTTTTTCTATCTTTTGTGCTTCGTGCAATAGGTAGATCTATAGTTGCTTCGTTTTCTGCTATTACACCTTTTACTAGAGCAATATACTTCTTTGTAACCTTTCTATCTTGTATTTGTTTACTCATTTTCATATGTGCGGTATCATTTTTAGCTACAATTAATAATCCTGATGTATCTTTATCAAGTCTATGTACTATTCCTGGTCGTATTTCTCCTCCTATACCAGATAAACTATTCTTACACATAGCTAATATTGCATTAACAAGTGTTCCATCAGGGTTTCCATTAGCAGGATGTACAACCATGCCTTTTGGCTTATTCACAACTATAATGTCATTGTCTTCATAGATAACTGGAACAGGAATATTCTGTGCTTCTAGTTTAATTTCACGGGCTTCCGGCATATCTATGCTTATTACATCACCCATCTCTGGCTTATACGATGATTTTTGTTTTTTCCCATTTACTAAAATTTTCTCTTCATCAATCAATCTTTTTACTGTTGTTCTAGATAAATCTTCTAATTCTTCTACTATATATGAGTCTAATCTTTTCTTTTGATTATTATCCTTTACAACTAACTCTTTCAATTTTTTCTCCTTTATCCTTATTTTTTATCTCTCCCAATTTCAGCTTTTTGTTGATTAATATTTTTAATCTCTTCATTTGTTTTTATAGTGTTTTTCACCATTAAGGTTATAAACGCAATCCATCCAATTATTAACATGATGTATGCTATATTTATTGCTGGTAATTTTCCAATCTTTATAAATCCTATTACATCCTTATTCCAGATTTTATCAATAAGATTACTTATTCCTCCACCAAGGATAAAAGCTAAAGAAATTCTAACTTTATTATCCATATTTTTATCTTGTTCTTTTAAAAATTTAATAATTATTATAAATACTACGATATCTGTTAATATAGATATCATTTCACTATCTTTTTCTGCATTTTCTTCATATTTCAAAGAAATTGTTCCAATTGTATAGCTGTCATTATTTATTATAATAATTTTTGCTATCTGATCTATAGTTATTATTGCAAGTATAATTAATATAATACTTATTTTAATTTTTTTATCATTTTGCATATTTATTCTCTTTCATATATAACAAATTTTTTATCCGAATATAATTCCAAGTATCTATCATCTCTAGATAAAAGCATATTTAATTTAGAATTTTTATATAATATAACATGAGTAATATCATACTTCTCAAAAGTATCTTCATAATATTTAGATATATTTGATGTATTTATATAATCAGAAAATATATCTTGTCCTTCATATTTTCCGTCTTCTCCTTTTTCCCCATTAAATTCTGGTGCATACAAATCCGCTCTTGAATCTATAAACACTGGAATGTCTTGAAATAGTAGATAGCTTCCGTAATTATATTCATTAAATAATCTAATGGAGTTCAAGTCTAGATTTTGTTTTATATATTCAGCTGCTTCTACTGGATATGAAGAAGGATTAATAAACTCATCATCTAATTTTGGCTTAATTTCTACTACTGCTATTAAAATAATCAACAATAGTGTTGCAATAGTTCCCAATGAAGATATCATTATTTCTTCAAGTTCTTTCAGGCCATTAGAATCATATTTCGTAAATAAATCTGTTATTAATTTTGCAACAACAGCGCTTCCTAGCAGTAATAGCATTGACTCCTGTCTTCTGGTCATAAACATTAATAATGTTAGTCCTGCAAACATAAACAAATCTTTTAATCTTATTTTTGTATCAGTAAATATTAACAATGCTAATGACGCAGCTAATAAAACTAACATTTCTTTATTATCTATTAATGTTAGTGGTAAATGTTCACTAATGCTCTTTGTTGTATTTCCTTTCATTGTTTTATATAGATATATATATGGTGTATCTCCTAATGGTGTTAAAAGGCCTGTGAAAGCACATATAATCATTATAACTATAAGCCATTTTATAGACTTGTTTTTTTCATATCTAATTTTATATGGATTTTTCCTTTTCTCTTCTCTATTATTTAATAAGATTTGATGTTTTTCTTGATAATTTTCTTTAAGTATTATTACCTTATTTACCTTAGCATTATATGTTTTCTTGCTTTCTTCATCATTTGTTTTTTCTATCTGTTTTTTATGTATTTTAATTCTTATATCATAGATTTTTAATCTTATTTTGTATATAAGATCCGAATCTATTATTGTAAATATTAGATATTCTGCTATATAGGGCAAGAATATAACAAAGAAAAATGGCCATACTGCGCAATGCAAATTTGCTATTGCAATAGATATTAGAATTATCCCTATTGCATATCTAATTTTTCTCTTTTCCAAAAATTTTTCTATTAATAATATTGTTAATTCAAGCAAAATGAATGTAACTAACTGTGCCCTTGCAGCAATGTAATCTTTAATTAAAAACATTGCGCCAACAGTTATTATTAAAGACACTACTTTATTTTTAGATATTTTATAATTTGTACAGTACATTACTATTCCAAGAATGCATGCAAATATTATCGTTGAAACAAATATACCTTGCATTCCACCCATACTATAAATTAAATATATCATAACATCATAAGCCCAATGAGGATATGTATATGGCAATTCATGCCATGAAAAAGGATCTTGCATATCAACTGTTTTTGTACTAAGTATGTGTTCACCAATCTTTATTGTATAATACGTATCATTTTGCAAGGTTACAGGACAGATTGAAATGCAAAATATAATAATAGCAACAATTGCTAATATATGAAACTTTATATTTTTTACCTTTTGTGAGTCTTCCTTTTTCTCTTTGTTCTCTGTATCTTTATTGACTAGCTTTCTCACTTGTTTATTTCTCCTTATTTATATAATTTATATGGATAATTATACCAGTTTATATTATAAAGAGCAATAATATTATTCTAAAAAAGAAAGTTGATTTCTCAACTTTCCTTATTGATTTATTTTAATTGTTTTGCTACTTCTTCAGCGAAGTTTTCTTCTCTTTTTTCAATTCCCTCACCTTTTTCAAGTCTTGCAAATCTTACTACTGTTGCTCCTTTTTCTTTTAATAGTTGACTAACTTTTATATCCATGTTTTTTACAAATTCTTGATCAACTAGGCATATATCTGAATAGAATTTTCCAATTCTTCCTTGTACCATCTTCTCTGCTATTGCTTCAGGTTTTCCTTCATTCATAGCTTGAGCTTTTAATATTTCCATTTCTTTTTCTACTCTCTCTTGAGGTACATCTTCTCTTGTTAAGAATTCTGGTTTTGAAGCAGCTATTTGCATACAAATATCCTTTGCAAGTTCATTGTCTGCATTTTTCATTTCTACTAATACACCAATTTTTCCTTCTCCATGTATATATTTCGCAACTATTCCATCTGTTGTTTCAAATCTAGCAAATCTTCTTATTGTCATATTTTCACCAATTGTTGCTATTTTATTTATTAATGCTTCTTGTACAGTTTTATCTGGTTCAGCTATAAATTGTTGAGCTAATAGTTCTTCAACATCTTTTGGATTATTTACAGCAACTTGTTTTACTACGTCTTTTACAAATTGTTGAAATTCTGCATTTTGTGCAACGAAATCTGTTTCTGCATTTACTTCAGCAACTGCTCCAATTTTTCCATCTTCTGATATATAAGCATCAACTAATCCTTCTGCAGCTATTCTTGATGATTTTTTAGCAGCTTTTGTTATTCCTCTTTCACGTAATAACTCCATTGCTTTTTCCATATCTCCATCTGTCTCTGTTAAAACTTTTTTGCAGTCCATCATTCCTGCACCTGTTTTCTCTCTTAATTCCTTTACTTGACTTGCTGTTATCATTTTATATCCTCCCTTATTTAAACATTAAAGGATAGGGCAGCCGCCCTACCCCTTTGGTAATCTTTATATAATTATTCAGCTTCATTTGAGTTTTCTACAACTTCTTCAATACTTGTTGGAGCTGTAGCTTCCTCTGTCTCCATTACATCTTCTAAATCTTCACTTGTTTCTAGAGTTTCGCCTTGTCTTCCTTCAATTACTGCGTTAGCCATTGTATCAGCTATTAATTTTACTGCTCTTATAGCATCATCATTTCCTGGAATAACATAATCAACATCTTCTGGATTGCAGTTTGTGTCAATTAATCCTATTGTAGGAATGTTTAATTTCTTAGCTTCTAATATAGCATTTCTTTCTTTTTTAGGATCTACTATAAATAAAACTCCTGGCATTTCTTTCATATTCTTAATTCCACCCAAGTTCTTGTCTAGTTTTTCCATTTCTTTCTTTAATAGAATAACTTCTTTCTTAGGTAATACTTCGAAAGTGCCATCTTCTTGCATTTTCTCTAATTCATTTAATCTTTCAATTCTTTTCTCTATTGTAGAGAAGTTTGTAAGCATTCCACCTAACCATCTTTGATTAACGTAGTACATACCACACTTTTCCGCTGCTTCTTTCATACAATCTTGAGCTTGTTTCTTTGTTCCAACAAATAAAACTGTTTTTCCTTCCTCAGCTTGCTCTTTTAAGAAAGCATATGCCTCATCAATTTTCTTAGATGTCTTTTGTAAATCGATGATGTGAATTCCGTTTCTAGCTTGGAATATATATTCAGCCATTCTAGGATCCCATCTTCTTGTTTGATGTCCAAAATGAACACCAGCTTCTAGTAATTGTTTCATTGCAACTACTGCCATAATTTTTTCCTCCTTTTAGTTTTTACCCTCCACAAACCTTTAACATTTAAAAGAACTATTGTATTAAAGATTTTACAAAAGCACTACTTTTAAACTGTAGTTTGTGTGCGTATTTTTAACGTTTATTATTATATCAAAAAAATGCCTGCAATGCAAGCATTTTTTTGATTTTATTTAACTTTCAGAATAAATTATCTCATTTGACATTCAAAGCTTTCACATTCTATCACATATAAAATACTATCATTCAAAAAATCAACGTTGTCCAACATAAAAGTTAATCATTCCATCATAAGTAATATTATCCTTAACTAGTATCACTTGTAGTTTTTTACCATTTAGTTCATAATAGTCGCTAGTTTTACCAAGTGAATGAAATAAATATCCATACATATTATATTCATCTATATAGGTATACGTACTATCTCCTGATTGCTTAATAATGGCCGTTATATTTATATGATATCTCTTTTACGATCGTTCCGTCGTTTTTCTTTATCGTTATTATTTTCTCTATCTATCTCATCTTCATATATTTTTCTTTTATCTTTTAATCCTTGTAACATGTTTTCTTCACTTACTGTAGGTTGTTTTGAGTTCTTTGCAATTGTTTTTGGCTTTATCTAACCACATAATATATTCAAAATGTTATATAAAATTTTATTTTTTTACTTTTTTCCTTTTATTTTTTATATTCTTGTGTTACAATATTTAATAGAATATGATTTTGGCATAGGAGGTTACTAATGAATTTAAATAAATGTGAACGTTGCGGATGTTTTTTTGCATCAAAAAACTCAGTATGTCCTAATTGCGAATCTAAAGATGAAAATGATATTACTCAACTAAAAAACTTTTTAAGCGAAGCCGACACTTCTGTTACAGTTGAATCTTTAGCTTTCTCTACAGGAGTTTCTTTAAAAAATGTAAATAGATTTCTAAAAGATAAGGACCTATATACGACTCTTACAAATTTAGGTCTTAATTCTCAAGACAATATAAATAGCAATACAAAAATTTCTTTGTAAACATATAAAAAATAAAATGATTCTTGTTTTAAGAGTCATTTTATTTTTATCTTATTTTATTTAATTATCTCTAATATATCTGGAATTTTATCCACTTTTTGTTCGCCTATTTGGTATACTTTTCGTAGTTGTTCAACAGCTTCATTACATTTTTCTTCGTCATTAGCATATACATATGCTAATGTTTCACTTTTAATTATGCTATCCCCAACTTTTTTTACTAACTCTATACCAACTGCATAATCTATATTGTCTTCTTTTCTTATTCTTCCGGCACCTAAGTGCATTGCAATTTTTCCTACTTCTTCTGCATTTAATTTCTCTATATATCCACTTTGTTTAGATATCACAGGAATTTTATATTTTGCTTTTTCAAATTTTTCTGGATCTTCTATATAAGATATATCTCCACCTTGATTTTTTACTAACTCTAAGAACTTTTCGTATGCGCTTCCATTATTAATTACAGCTTGTATTAATTTCTTATTTTCCTCAATATTTTCGCCTTTGCCATCTAATTTTAATATATATGCTCCTAATTCTAGAACAACATTTTTTACATCTTCTTGCATATTTCCATGTAACGCCTCTATCGCTTCAATTACCTCTAAAGTATTTCCTACCATTTTTCCTAAAGGCTGATCCATATTGGTTACAATGCACACAGTTTCTTTTTTAGCTAGCTTTCCAATATTTATCATTGTTTCAGATAGCTCTTCCGCTTCTTTTATGTCTTTCATAAAAGCCCCACTTCCACAGGTTACATCTAAAACTACTTTATTTGCTCCTGCAGCAATTTTTTTGCTCATTATACTAGAGCTTATCAATGGTATGTTTGCAGTACAATTTATCGTATCTCTTAGAGCATAAAGTTTTTTATCTGCTGGTGCTAAATTTAATGTTTGCCCAATTAAACTTATTCCTATTTTATTCACATTATTTATGAATTCTTCTATATCAATTTCTGTTTTATAGCCTGGTATTGCCTCTAATTTGTCTTTAGTTCCACCTGTGAAACCAAGTCCTCTTCCAGACATCTTCGCAACTTTTACTCCTAAAGAAGCTACTATTGGCATCAAAATTAATGTGATTTTATCTCCAATTCCACCAGTGCTATGTTTATCTACTACATTGCCAACAGATGATAAATCTAGTACATCACCTGAATATGCCATTGCAAGAGTTAAGTTTGTTGTCTCTTCTATAGACATTCCATTTATATATATAGCCATAACTAATGCAGCCGCTTGATAATCAGCAATATTCCCTGCTGTATATTCTTTAACAAAATATTCTATTTCCTCTTTTGTTAATTCTTTTTTGTCTCTTTTCTTACCTATTATCTCTAATATATCCATTTATTATCATTCTCCTTGACAAAATTTTCAATCATAATTATTTAATAATATTTTTCACAAAAGACAATCTATGTAATGGGCATAATCCGTATTCTTTAATTGCTGATATGTGTTCTGCTGTTCCATAACCTTTATGCTTTGCAAATCCATACTGAGGATATACTTCATCCCATTGTCTCATTATTCTATCCCTTGTAACTTTAGCTATTATTGATGCTGCTGATATTGAATAACATTTTGCATCACCCTTTACAATAGATCTATATGCAATTCCATCTGTATCTATTTTAGTTAATGCATCTACTATTATTAAATCAGGTCTGACTGATAGCTCCTTTATAGCCATTGTTAAACCTTCTTTAGTTGCATTCAATATATTAATTCTATCTATTTCTTTTTGGTCTATTATTCCAACACCATAAGCAATTGCCTCATTTGTTATAATCTCATATAATTCTTCTCTCTTTTTTTCAGATACTTTTTTAGAGTCATTTACTCCTTCTATCATTGAGTATCTTGGCATAATTGCTGCCGCTACTACTACCGGTCCTGCTAAAGGGCCTCTTCCTGCTTCATCGATTCCACATATACATTTAGTTCCGGAATTATATATTTCTTCTTCTATTTGTTTTAATGCAATTAATCTTTGTTCTTCTTTTTCTTTCATTTTTCTTCTCTTTTCTTATTCTTCTATATTTGTTTCATTTACCACTATATTTGCCTCATCATTTGTTTTCGCTATTATATCTGATAATTTATATAAAATTTCTTTCTCAGAATATTTGCATCCTTTTGATACTATAACTTCATATGTTTCATAATTAATTATAAAATAACTATCTTGATAATTCGTAATCTCTAGTCCTGCTGTAGCAAGATTTTCATCTTTTAATACGTAATATTTTTCATATTCTGATTCTGATAAAATATTATTACTAAGGAATTCTTGCAATATTGAATCATTTCTCATTTCACTTAGTTTAGTTCCTAAGTATTGTTTTTCTTCTCCTTTTACTGTTTGCTTATCAATATAGTCTTTTATCTTCCATTGTACTTGTAACATATCTGTCTTTATTGTCTCAATTCTTGCTTCATGATATTGTATTCTAACAAAATAAACTATTGTTGCGACTATTAATATTATAAACAGTATCATTACTATTAATTGTATCATCCCCATACCTTTATTTCTTTTCATATTTTACTCCTCAATCATTTTTAATAATTCTATTTCGTATTTTTGATCTTCTCTTGAAGCATAATCTTCCTCTGATACCTCTGTAATTATATTTGTATTAGTCAAATTATAATCTTCTAATATTTTATAATCTTTTAATAAGTCTTGTAAAGAGTCATGTTTTCTTCCATGTGTAATTTTATTAATAAATCCATCATTGTTTTTTGTGTCTGCAAAATGTATTTGATAGATATATTTTTCTGCCAATGTTTTATCTAGATATTCATTTAGAAACATATTAAAATCTAACTTAAATATATTAGCCATGCAATGCAAATGACATATGTCTAAACATACCTTTAGATGTTCACTATTTATCCTTTTACATATTTCTAATACCGTGCATGCATGATTATGTTCTGTAATAGAAAATAAATTTTCTATTAGTAGAATAACATTTGTATTTTGTAGCATTTGTACTAGCTCTTTTATTTTCCCTATAACTCCTTGTTCCATCATTTCTATAGGCCATGTCACATGATATAACAAATTAATTTTTATATTATATTTATTAGATAAGTTTATTGCGTCTATTATTTTAGATTTGATCAACTCTATATCCTTTAGGGCCACCAATTCTATATCATAATTTTCTAATGGTGGATGAATTGTAACTTCTTTTAAATTTGGCATTGTTTGCATTAAATATTCTATTGCTGACACAATATTATAATTTCCCCATATAGCATCGTTATGAAAAAATTGTAGTTCTATTCCATTACTTTGCTCAACATATTCTTTTAATGATTCTAATCCTTTTAAACGTTCATCAACTTTTGGATATATTTTCATTTATCTTACCTCTTTTTATTTATATTTCTTTCTTATTGTACATTAAGATATTTTATTTTTCAACAATATAAGACAAAATAAATCGATCGTCACATTATCTCGTGACAATCGATCCGAAAATAAAAGGGGATGTTTTTGTTTTTTAGTTAGTAATGGAGTAACTATTGATTACTAACTATGGTTATATATTACCAATGCTTTTTGTCCATCTTGTGAACTAAATGTAACTAATTGGTATTTTTATTGTTCTTGTAACGTTATCGTTATATCCTTTTCATGTCCATTTCTGTTTATTGTTACCGTCATTGAATCTCCTATATTATGTGTATTTTTTATTTCATTTAACTCATTCATTGTTTTAATTTCTTTTCCATCTGCTTTAATTATGACATCACCAGCTTTAATGCCTGCTTTTTCTGCTGCAGAATATTCCTCTACACTTACGACATATATACCTTCAACTAAATTATTTCTACTTGCGGTAATTTTATCTAAATCTCTTCCAGAAATTCCAATATATGGTCTCTTTACTTTATTATATTGGATTAATTGTTCGAATATTGGCTTTGCAGAATTAATTGGAATTGCAAATCCCATGCCTTCAACACCAGTTGCAGATACCTTTAATGTATTTATACCAATTACTTGGCCTTGACTGTTGACTAATGCTCCACCACTATTTCCTGAATTTATAGCTGCATCAGTTTGTATTAGTTTATATGTTTTTCCATCAGAATCTGTTACTTCTCTATTTAGAGCACTAATCAATCCTCCAGTTACAGAGCTTTGCATTCCAAGAGGATTTCCTATAGCCATAGAAAATTCTCCTACTTGTACAGTATCAGAATCACCAAGTTCAGCTGCTGGCAATCCAGTTTTATCAATTTTTATTACTGCTAAATCTGTTTCCGCATCAGTTCCAACTACAGTTGCAGAATATTCTGTTGTATCATTATACAAATAAACTGTTACTTTGTTTGCTGATCCAATTTCATAATATGATGATGATGACGTTGAGTTTATAACATGATTATTTGTTAATATATATCCATCCTCACTAATTATAATTCCTGACCCCTCAGCTGATGCAGTTCCTTGTTGCATCATGAATATGGAATTAACGGTGTATTCTACTTTTATACCAACAATTGATGGTTGTACTTTTTGTGCAACAGCAATTCCCGTACTAGAATACTCTTCAAGTGATATTTGTGTTGTATTTATTTGTCCACTCGAAGCACTTGTTGATATAGTACTTTTATTAGTATCTACATTTAATAAATTGTTTCTGATACTAGGTACTCCAAAGCAAGTACCTAATACTAAACCTGCACCTAGCACGCCACTCAAGAATGGTACTGCAACAGTTTTTCCAAAACCTGCCTTAGACTTTTTTTCCTTTTGCTTCTTTTCACTAGGATTAACAGCTTTAAATTCCTTACCAGATTTATCTATTACTGTATCTGGAGCTTTTACATTATCTTTATTCTCTTCCATTTTTTCCTCCTATGAAACCAATCATTTGGTTCTTTTTAATTTATATATAGCATTTACCTAATAATGGTTTGCTTAAATATACTTATTAATTTTTCTTTATTCATTCTAACCTAATTCATTCTAATAATACAATACCTTTGTGAAAAATGTGTGAAAAAAAAGAAAAAAAATTGTTACAGTTCAAAGAATATAATTCTTGATTTTAGCGAAAATAGTTCATATTTTATAAAATTTCGCAATCTCATATCGAGCGCACGCAGCTCATGTGGCGACACGATATTTCGGCTCATTTTATAAAATATGAACTATTTTCGCTATATAATAAAAATTTTGCTTTGAATCGTAACAATTTATTTATAAATATACAATTGTGGATCTATTTTATTTCCATTTAATCTTATCTCTAAATGTAAGTGGTTACCTGTAGAATTACCCGTTGAGCCAACAGCTGCAATAACATCTCCTGCTGCAACCACGTCTCCAACTGATGCATACAATTTACTACAGTGTCCATAATAAGTCTGAACTCCATTTGCATGGTCTATGATAATTAAATATCCATATCCACTCATCCATCCTGAATATGATACTGTACCTTCTGCTGCAGCTTTTATATTAGTTCCATAAGGCGCTGCTATGTCTAGACCTCCATGAGCATGGTTTCTTACACTAGTTTCTACAGCTCCATATCTGGAAGTAATATTACCAGTAACTGGCTTAACACTAAAAAATACTCCATTAAATGTAGCTTCTGCTATTCTTTCTTGTTCGCTTTTTATATTTCTTAAGTCTGAGTTTATGCTTGCTCTTGCTACTTCTAAAGTTTCTGTTCCAACACTATCAAAGTCTTTAGTATATTGTTCTTCTATTGATATTGTAGCAACATTATCAGAATATTCATTTTTCATATCTTGAATAATATTTTCTGCTTCATCCAAAGTATTTACATATGATTCTATCTCTCCATTTATTGCAATTGCATAAACTTTATACATTGTAGTTGTATTTTCTGATAAAATCTGTGCTATTTTTTTCTCATCATCTGCTAATACATTTGATAATTTTAATTCATATGTTGGTTCTACATTTAACTCTGTGAATATAGCACACGGATTATCCGAAGTTAATACTTCTTTGTTTATTATATCTTCCATTACTGTTTTACTTTTTACATAGCCTATTACTTCGTCGTTTAATTTTACAGCATATACAGGATTATATTTTATAAATGCTATTGTTATTATTATAAAAAAGGCTACTGTAATAATTGTTAATAATTTAAAGATTTCTTTTGTGCAGTATTTTAATCTATGGTATAAAATAATTTCACGCTCCTTTTTTACTGCGACATCTTTTATTATACCATATATTTTATACAAATGCAAATTTTTTATGCATTTCCATTTTTAGCATATACAATTTTTCCGAATTTATAGCCATTTACAGCCTTTTGTAATTCCATTATTGGAATTGGCGTTATTGCTATTAAAATTGTATATATCCACTGTATTCCATTTAGTTGTACTAGATTGAATATTTCTGCTAATGGTTTTATAAGCACTACTCCCACTTGTAATATTACTCCCAATATCAATGCACCAACTAAATATTTATTTTCAAAAATGCCCACTTTGAATATACTTTCTTCACTTTTTACGTTAAAGCTGTGTACTAATTCTAACATTCCTAATGACAAGAAGGCCATTGTTCTTCCAACTTCTATTGAATATAGTTTATTGCCTATACTAAAAGCTAGCAAAGTGAACATTCCAAGCATACATCCTTCTATTATAATTTTCCACCATAAGCCATCTGAAAATAGACTTTTTTTAGGACTTCTCGGTAGCCTATTCATTATGTTTTCCTCTTCTTTTTCAAGTCCTAATGCTATTGCTGGAAGAGAGTCTGTTACTAAATTAATCCATAGTAATTGTATTGCAAGCAATGGAGATTTTATTCCTAATATAAGTCCAACAAATATTGTTACTATTTCCCCAATATTTGTCGCTATCAGGAAGTGAACCGCTTTCTTTATATTATCATATATGTTTCTTCCTTGTTTAACTGCTTCGACTATAGTAACAAAATTATCATCTGTTAAGATCATATCTGATGCATTTTTTGCTACATCAGTTCCACCTTTTCCCATCGCAATTCCTATGTCCGCATTTTTTAAGGCCGGTGCATCATTTACTCCATCTCCTGTCATCGCTACAACTGCTCCTGTACTTTGAAAAGCTTTTACTATTCTTACTTTATGCTCTGGAGATACTCTGGCAAATACAGAATAGTTCATTATATTTCTCTCTAACTCATGTTGGCTCATTTTTTCTAAGTTTTCTCCATCTATTGCTAAATCTCCTCTTTTTAATATTCCAAGTTCTTTTGCTATGGCTTTAGCTGTTTGCAAGTGGTCACCAGTTATCATTACTGTTTTTATACCTGCTCTTCTACAAGTTCTTACAGCTTCTTTGACTCCCTCTCTTGGTGGATCAATCATTCCAATCAATCCACAAAAAATCAAATCATTTTCTATTATGTCTGAATTTACTGTTGCAGGTAGCCTATCAACATCTTTATACGCTACTGCAATAACTCTTAGTGCTCCTTCTGCCATTTGGTTATTCTGTTCTTGAATGTTTTCTTTCTTGCTAAATATCGGGCTTATATCACCATCTTGATAATATTTTGTACATCTTTTTATTAACATATCTGGTGCACCTTTTGTAATTATTCTATACTTATTTCCCAATTTATGTATTGTAGTCATCATTTTTCTTTTAGAGTCAAATGGAATATCATTCACTCTTTGCATTTGCTCATATAAAAATGATTTGCTTATTCCAGCCACCATGGCAGCATTTGATATTGCTATTTCTGTCGGTTCACCGAGTAAATTGTAGTCTTCCTTCTATTCGCTGTTCTGTCGTATCAGTGCACATAGTTCCTAGTTCTAATATAAATTTTTTATCTTGATTATTAATCGTTCCAAAAGCATTTCTAACTTGAGTTACTGTCATTTTATTTTGGGTTAAAGTTCCTGTTTTATCAGAACATATTACGCTACTACTTCCTAAAGTTTCAACTGCTGGTAACTTTCTTATTATTGAGTTTTTCTTTGCCATTTTTGTTACTCCTATTGATAGCATTATTGTTACAATTGCCGGCAAACCTTCAGGAATTGCTGCAACAGCTAAACCAACTGATGTCATAAACATTTCTACTATTGGTATTTTCTTAAATATTCCTATTACAAATATTAAAACGCATATAATTATACACGCAATTGCAAGTGTTTTCCCAACTTCAGCAAGTTTCTTCTGTATTGGAGTTTGTGGTGCTTCATCTTCTATAATCATTCCTGCAATTTTACCAACTCTTGTATTCATTCCTGTTTCAACTACCACTGCTTCTGCATGTCCATTTACAACAACAGTCGTAGCAAAAGCCATATTACAAAGATCTCCCATTGCAGTATTATCTTTTAAAATAACATCAGCATCTTTTTGTGTTGGAACATTTTCTCCGGTCAAAGCTGATTCTTCTATCTTTAAATTATATGAATCTACTAGCCTGCAATCTGCCGGTACATAATTTCCAGCCTCTAAAATCACAATATCACCTGGAACCACTTTGCTCGATTCTATTTCCACAATCTTTCCACTTCTTTTAACTTTTGCATTCGGTGCAGACATCTTCTTAAGCGCCTCTAAAGACTTTTCTGCCTTTTCTTCCTGAACCAATCCCATAATAGCATTAAATATTACAATAGCAATTATTATAATAGAATCAATGTAATCTGCTTCTCCATTTAACTTAGACACTATCGCAGAAATAATTGCTGCAATTATTAATGTTATAATCATAAAATCATTAAATTGCTTAATAAATTTTATAAATAATTTTTCCTTCTTCTTCTCTTTTAAATTATTAAGGCCGTATTGTTCCAAGCGTTTTTGGGCTTCTTCCTCTGTTAATCCCATTATTTCATTAGTCCTTAGCTCTCTAACAACTTGTCTCAAATCTTTAGTATACCACATAAACAATTCCTCCTTTTAAAACATTTGGACCTGGTCCCGTTGGTCCACTTGTTCCTCCTTGGTCTTTTCCTTTATCGTTTATAAATAGTATTCTACTTGTCCTTAATTTATTCTTATTTTTTTAAATACTTTTCTTCAAATTCAATTACTGGGATTGGCTTTTCATATATATAACCTTGTATCATGTCACATCCAGCACTTTTTAAATATTCCACCTGTTCTTTTGTCTCTATTCCTTCAGCAACTACTTTAATGTTTAATTTGTGTGACATATCTATAATTGATTCTATTATTATTTTTCCTCTTTTACTTTCTAGTATATCATCAAAAAAACTTTTATCCATTTTTAATATATCGATGTTGATGTTTTTTAACATGCTAAAAGATGAATATCCTGTTCCAAAGTCATCCATTGATACTCTAAACCCTAACTTATGAACGTTCTTCTCAGCTTCTCTTGCTAATTCAACATTGTTAACTACAGTTGTTTCTGTCATTTCTAGTTCTATCATGTTTGGTGATATATTATATTGGTTTATATACTTAATTAATGTATCTAAATGATTTTTATCGTATAAATTTTGTCTGGATTCATTCACAGATATTGGCACTAATTTATACTTCTTTTCATTCCAACTCTTCATAATGCTAAAAACTTCTTCTAGAACATAATTATCCAAAATGGTAATTAAGCCATATTTTTCAAACAATGGAATAAACACATTTGGCATTACAATTTTGTCATTTTTCTTCCACCTTACTAATGCCTCCGCTCCAGCTAATTTCTCTGTTTTAGCATCGAACTTGGGCTGTAAATAAATGATAAACTCTTTATTATCTATCCCACGTTGTAGTCTAGCATTTAATAACTTTCTATATTCTGTATTCATTGTTAAATCACCTGTGAATATTATAAACTTTAATTATTTTTTTATTCAATATTGCATATTATTACATATCATGTTATAATACATACCAAAGGAGATGAGCATTATCTTTTGAAAATAATAAAAACTTCTAAGTATAAGCGAGATTTGCAAAAGAAAATAATAAAAAAACATATGAAAAAAGAAGAGCTTACAATAGAAGCTATTGAAGAATTAATTATCCAATCTCAAACAATGAAAATACTTATGTTAAACCCTTTAGCACGAGTATATAATATAAATAAAAAAAGTGGCGTACTAAAAGAAATATATACTGCAAATATTAATGATAAAATTAGAATGTATATAAAGCCAGTGGGAATTTATCCATATGAATTAGATGAAATAGTAGAGGTTGAATTAATAGAGATTGATGATCAGCATTATGGTGATGGATAGGAGATGATTTTATGGTTAGTTTTGGAAAATATTTAAAAGATTATTTAGAATTTAATAACATTTCACAAACTGAATTTGCTATGCGTATGGGAATTACACAAAAACATATGAATGAGATTTTAAATGGCAAATCCAACATTACTCTAGAGATGGCTGCAAATATTGAGCGATTAACAGGAATAAACTCTAGCTTTATTATTAATGTTGAAAATTCAAAAAAAATGTCTGATAAAATTTTAGAAACTTATGAAAATGAGGAAAATCTCAAGAAAGTTTTATCTAAAGAGTTTCATATATCAGAATTGAAAAAAAATAAATGGATAGATTTTAAAGATGAAAACAACGTTATTCAAGAATCTATAGACATATTGAATTTCTTGAAAATAAAAGACTTTACCGTACTTGATAGAATGGAAAAACAAGTTTTATTTAAGAAAACAGGTGCAGATTTCAAAAAAATAGCTCTATGGATGGCACATTGTGATGAAATTACAAAAGATCAACCTATTAAAGAATATAATAGATACAATTTTAACTTTATAATTAAAGACCTATTGGACATAGCATACGAAAACAAAATAAATGTGCAAAAAATTCAAGATGTGTTAAACTGTTATGGAATATACTTTGCTTGTGAAAAGGCTATCTCGGGCTCTAAAATACGTGGATGCTTTAAAGTAAGAGGTAAAAATCCAGCAATTTACATTACAGATAATTATGCTGGTAAAGATTCTTTTTACTATGAATTATTCCATGAATTAGGCCATTGTAAATCTGATTACAACGAGGCAAAAAATAAAGTTCTTATTGAAGGCAATAACTTGCAAGAAGAAAGAGCTGACAAATTTGCTCTAAACACCATGATAAGCCCAGATGTTTGGAAAGCAATATCAGAACATGCAATTTCCGAACAGTATCTAATTGGTATTTCAAAGAATAATCATATCCCTATGAGTTTCATAGTTGGTAGATTAGCAAAATGTAGTAAAATAAAATATACCAGTCCTTTATATCAAAAATATGCTTATGAATAATGTTAAAGACTAACACATTTTTAAATTTGTGTTAGTCTTTTTTATATTGTTTTTGGTAGTCACATATGTGAACTTTAAACCTTTTAGGCCTTCAAATTCATTGATAACAATTTACTAATACCCTTTTCCTCCATTGTTACTCCATATACAGTGTCTGCTATTTCCATTGTTCCTTTTCTATGCGTTATCACTAAGAATTGAGTATCATCGCTAAATTTCTTTAGGTACATTGCATATCTTCCAACATTTACGTCATCTAAAGCAGCTTCTATTTCATCTAGAATACAGAATGGTGCTGGATTTATTTTTAATATTGCAAATAATATTGCTATCGCAGTTAAAGCTTTTTCTCCACCAGATAGTAGCATCATATTTTGCAGTTTCTTTCCTGGAGGTTGAACTCTAATATCTATGCCACATTCTAATACATTTGACTCATCCTCTAATATTAGCTCAGCCTTTCCTCCTCCAAATAGTTCAATAAATACTTCATTAAAGTTTCTATTTATCTGTTTAAATTTCTCCTCAAATTGCTTTTGCATTGTTATTGTCATCTCTGAAATTACATTTCTTAATTTAGTGATAGATTCTTCTAAATCAAACCTTTGCTCATTCATAAAATCATATCTTTCTTGCATTTTTTTATAGTCTTCTATCGCATCGATATTGATACTTCCTAAATCTATAATTTCTTTTCGTAATTCATTTGTCTGCTTTTGGGCTAATTGGACATTATCTGGTTTTTTATATTCTCCAGCATTATTTGGAGTTAGTTCATACTCTTCCCACAATCTATTGATTAGATCTTCTAAGTCTTGTTCTTGTTTAGATTTTTTGCTTTCTACTTTAACAATTTGCTCTTTTAAACCATTTAAAATATTATATTGCTCTTCTATTACAGTTTCTATTTTATCTAACTCTTCGTTTTTCTCAATTTTTTCTTGTTTTAAAGTTTCTATTTTTTCAGAGCTATTAGATACTTCTGATTTTATATTTTCAATATCTTGTTCAAATCCTATAATTGCTTCTTCTGTTTTTATTGTCTCTTGTTTTGTATTTTCTATTTCTTGCAATTTGCTGTCTATATTTTTATTAGCATTTTGAATATCCTGTTCTATTCTTTCAATCATTTCATCTAAAGACGTTCCACTTTCATCAAATGATGATACAGAAATCTTTAAATCTGTAATATCAGTATTTAAATTATCAATATATGTTTGATCATCTTTATTAAGTATTGCAAATTCAGCTATCTCAGCATTTAAATCAGACATTTCTTTTTCTAGATTTTGTATTACTTGATTAACGCCTTCTTTAGAGGTCTCTATATTTTTCTTTTCTATATCTATGTCTTCTATCTGTTTCTTTAACTTAGCCATTTTTTCTTCTAGTTTTGTTATTTGACCATCTATCATGTCTAACTCTTGCTTTTTAGTTGCATATGTTATTTCTATTTCTTGTAGATTTTTTTCTAGTCTTGCAGACTCTTCTATTGTGTCAGTAATATTTGCTGAATATTCTTCTTTTTGTTTTGTTATTTTATCTATCTCATGTTTTATCTCTTTAAGCTTTACTTTTAATTCATCAATTTCTCTACTTCTTCCAAGAATATTTACAGTCTTTTGGGCTACTGAACCACCACTAATAGCTCCTGATGGATTTATTACATCTCCATCTAGCGTAACTATTCTAAAAGAATAATTATTGGCCTTTGCTAAAGCTATAGCACTATCCATATTCTCTACAATTATAGTTCTTCCAAGTAAGTTTAATATTATATCTTGATATTTCTTATCATACTTTATTAAATCTGATGCAATTCCTACTACTCCCTCAATATTCTTACTTACTATTTTGTCTAACTTTTTGCCATGAACAGATGAAATTGGTAAAAAGCTTGCTCTTCCTAAATTGTTTTGTCTTAAATAATCAATCAACCTCTTAGCATCACTTTCTGTATTAGTTACGATGTTTTGCATTGCTTGTCCTAGGCACATTTCAATAGCTGTTTCGTATTTCTTATCTACAGAAATTAAGCTTGCTAAAACTCCCTCTACTCCCGAGCTTAATGATGCATTTTGTTCGCAAGCGAGCAATAAAGATTTAACACTCTTAATGTAACCATCTTTATCTTTTTCAGTTTCCATCAAGAACTTGTATCTTGACTCTTTCATTCTATAATCTGCCGTCAATTTATCTATCTTGTCATCATAATCTTTTATAACTGATAAAGATTTTTCTTTTTGGGCTCTAATACCTTCTAATGTTTTAATTGCTTTATTTCTAGTGTTATCAATTTCCAAAAATTCCTTTGTTATATCTTGCTTCTTCAATCTATTAGCATCTAACTCTGATATTGTAGATTGCAATTCTTGTTTTACATTTTTCTTTGTCTTTTCCAGGTTTTCGTAGTTCGCGTCATATGTATTAATTTCTGATAATCGTTCATATCTTGCATCTGTGTCAGCTTCAACTTGTTTCTTCTTTTCTTCAATCTCTAATTCTTTTTTTGATAACTTAGCTGATATCCTTGCCAATTCTTCTTCTTTTTCTTTTAATTCATTTTCAAACTTTTCTTTATTTTTAAATAAATTATCTTTCTTTGATAGTTTATTTTCTTTTTCATCTTTAAAATCATTAATTCGCTGTTTTAGCTCTTCCATCTCATTATTTAATCTATCTATATTAGCATTATTATTTGATATTCTTTCTTTTGAAATACTAATTTGTGAATTTAGTTGTTCTATTTTAGCTTTGCTTTCAAAACCAATATTTTGCATATTTTCAATTTCAGTAATGAGCTCATCTATTCTAGATTTTAAAGTATCCTTATCAGATTGACTATTCTCAAGCTTTTTATTTTCATCGTTTTCTTGTGAGTTGAGAATTTCTAAATCCTTAACAATTTGTTCAAGTTTTTCTTTATATGAATTAATGTTATATACAAATAACCCAACTTCTATACTTTTTAGCTCTTCTCTTAAACTTAAGAATTTCTTAGCTTTTTCCGCTTGCATTTTTAAAGGCTCTATTTGTCCTTCTATTTCCGATAAAATATCATTTATACGAAGTAAATTAAGCTTTGTTTGTTCTAACTTTTTCTCAGATTCAATCTTTCTTGTTCTATATTTTACAATTCCAGCAGCTTCTTCAAATATATGTCTTCTATCATCAGATTTATTGCTTAAAATCTCATCAATTTTTCCTTGTCCTATAATGGAATACCCGTCTTTTCCAATACCTGTATCCATAAACAATTCTGTAATGTCCTTTAATCTGCATGGAACTTTATTTATGAAATATCCTGTTTCTCCACTTCTATATAACTTTCTTGTAACTGTAACTTCATTATATTCAATAGGAAGCTTACCATCTGAATTATCTATTACAATAGACGCCTCTGCAAATCCTAAAGATTTTCTATTCTGCGTACCAGCAAAGATTACATCTTCAGCTTTTGCTCCTCTTAGAGACTTCATACTTTGCTCTCCGAGTACCCATCTTATACTATCAGAAATATTGCTCTTACCTGATCCGTTTGGACCGATAACAGCAGTAATTCCTGGTTTAAATTCTAAAACTGTTTTATCTGCAAAAGATTTGAATCCTTGCAATTCTAGTCTTTTTAAATACATCTGTTTTTTCTCCTAAATTATAGCTTTTGAACTTTTGTTTTTTTATATTTTATACTAGTTTCCAAGCAAATACAAGAATTTTGTTGTATTTTGAATTAAAATAATTTTGAAGCTATAGATAATACTACAGCTCCATTTTTAATAGTTCTAATCCACTTGTTAATTCTAAGACTTCTTTCATATCTATATTTTTATAGTAATCATCCAAATTTAGATTATCGCTTACTTTCTTTAAAGCTATCAAATCTATCCCATACATACAACATACTAAGTATATAGAGTGCAGTTCCATATCAAATAAAACATTTTCTTTTATCTTTGTTGACGTTACAAAACTTTCAGCGCTATAGCAAGGTATTTTAGATATTTCTTCGTTTTGTATTGTCTTTATTCTATCATCATCGAATCCTTCGACTATATATTGTTGTTCTCCGGGTATCATCCATTCATAGTTAAATGATTTAGATACATTAACCCATTCTCCTATTTTTGAGTTAGTTGAGCCGGCATATCCAATATTTATTATAACATCTGGCTTATTTCGAGTATGTTCTAGATATTGTGTTAGTCTTATAGCTGTCTGTTGTTTTCCTATTCCTGTTACTAATAATGATATATTTTCTTTTCTATACATATTATCTTGAACTTTTTCTAATCCTAGCTTGTTTTTAATATCAATTGCTTCCTTCTCCATTGCAATTACGAATAAAACCTGTCTCATATTAATCTCCTCTATGAAAATTTATTTTATATATTTTATAATATGCCTACATAAAAAGCAAGAAAAAACTAAGTGTAAATAATTACACTTAGTTAATAATTTTTTTCTTAATTATCTATCTTTATCTTCCTGTCTTCTTTCTTGTTTATGAGCTGCAGCTTTTTGTAATTCTGCTGCAGATGCTTCTATATCTGCCTTTTCATGTCCTTCTGCCATTTTTTGTAATTGTGCTAGGAATGCATCTCTTTGAGTCTCAGTAGAGTGTACAGGTGTTTCCTCAGTCTTCTTCTCCTCAGGATCCTTATCCTTTGACTCCTTTTCTGATTTTTCAGCTTTTCTATTTTGCATCCAATTTTTTACACTTTGTACTGGATGTCTTAATGCTGACAAGATAGTTTGAAATCTGCTCTTTTTAGCAGGTAGCTCAGCTTCCTCAACTTCAGATTCTTCTTTAATTTCTTCCTGCTTTATTTCGGCAGGATTTACACTGGCAGGCTTTACTTCAGGGCTTTCCTCCTTTTCTTTAGGATCTCCAGCTTGTTCTACTGCTTCCTTTCCTTTTGTCTCTTCTACTGGATTTTTTGCCCCTTGTTTTAATTCTGCTTCTTTTGCCTTATCTCTTGTAAATCTTCCATCTAAACTTTTAGCTTGTATTTGTTCCCAAGTTTTATTATTAAATAAAGATTTCCAAGCTAAGTTACATTTGCTAATTGCAACAGCAATTTTTTCAAGCTTTTTATCAATATCTTCATTTTTCTTTTCAAGCATTGATTTTTGTTGTTTTAGAGTACCTTGTTGCTTTTCATATGTCTCAATCTCTTTGATCTTTTTGGCTTTTTCAGCTTCAAGATCGTTTCTTCTTTGGCTTAATTCAATTTCTCTTGTAGCGTCTTCTTCTCTATTAATTTCTCCAATATGTCCTAATTCTAAATCTATTTTTTGTAATTCTATGTCTATGTATGATATTTCTTGTTTTGTATTATTTTTATTTGCCTCAATATTCTCTATTTCTTCATCTTTACTAGCAATTTCTTGTTCATTTTTTGCTTTTTGCTCTTTTAATGCAGTCTCTTGTGCTATGAATTTATCTCTGTATGCAATTATTCTTTGAATAGCCACTTTATTTTTACTAAATCCTTGTAATCTTTCTGATTTTTTTACTACTTTTTCTTTCTCTGCTTTAGCTTCTTCAAGAGCTGCATTTAGTTTTTCTCTTTTCTCAGTCTTATCTGCTACTGTAGCTTTATCCTCTTCTTTATCACTATCTTTTATTGATTCTATTTCAACTGCTAACATTGTTACTTTTTCGGTTAAGCTACTTATTTTAGTATTTATATTTGCTAATTCTGTTGCGACCTTTGTATTTTCAGCCGCTAGTTGTTCTTCACTCATTCCAGACAATCTTGAATATTCAGTTTCTAATTTACTATTTTTCTTACCCATTCTTTAATCTCCTTTTATACTCAATATATATCTATTATACCACATAACTATTGCAATTTCAATACATTATGTATACTATTTTAATATTACAAAATAACTATAACATATTATATTTATTTTTTGCGTTTTTTAACGAAAATGTAATATTTTTTTAACATTTTGTAATATTATATTCATTTATATTTTCTTTTAATTTTTTTATTGCTCTATCTGAAATTTTTCCATACTTTATTTTTTTATCTGCAATCTTATTTCCTTCCAACTCAGGCAGTATTCCATAATTAGCATTCATAGGTTGAAATTTTTCATTTTTAGTTGATATATACTTTGCTAAACTACCTATCATTGTATAATCTGAAAATATTATTTTTTCCTTGCCTTCTAGCTGTCTAGCGGCATTTATTCCAGCCACTAGTCCTGATGAAACAGATTCAACATACCCTTCTACTCCAGTAATCTGACCTGCAAAATATATATTTTTATTTTTCTTTAGTTGATAAGTTTCATCTAATAACTTAGTAGAATTTATAAATGTATTTCTATGCATTACTCCATATTTGACAAACTCAGCGTTTTTTAATCCTGGTATCATACTAAAAACTCTTTTTTGTTCTCCAAATCTTAAATTTGTCTGAAATCCAACAATATTATATATTGTCGCATCTTTATTGTCTTGTCTTAATTGTACTATAGCATATGGTCTATAGCCAGTTCTCGGATCAGTAAAGCCCATTGGTTTTAAAGGACCGTATCTTAATGTATCTATTCCTCTCTTCGCCATAACCTCTACCGGCATACATCCCTCAAATATATCTCTCTTTTCAAATTGATGAAGTTCAACAACCTCTGCATTTATTAATTCATTCCAGAATTTTTCATACTCTTCTTTGTTCATCGGAAGATTTATATAACTTGTATCTACCTCTCTTGGTATTATTTTTTTCCATTCTTCCACATCTTCATCTTTTTTTCTTTCTTGCTCATATCTATTTCCATGAAAGGCAATGTTCATGTCTATACTATCTTTTAATATAATTGGAGCTGCTGCATCATAGAAATGTAAATCTTCCTCTCCTGTTATATCTAAAATTTCCTTTGATAGTCCATCAGAAGTTAGTGGACCTGTAGCAATTATAACCAATCCCTCATTCACTAACTCTCTTAATGCGATTTTCTCATTTCCGATTTCTTCTCTTATAATATGTATATTATTCATTTTTTCTAATTCTTGAGTCACTTTTGTTGAAAATTCATCTCTATCTACTGCCAAAGCTTGTCCTGCTGGCACAGCAGTTTCATCTGCAGTATGTATTAATAATGAGTCTAACATTCTAAGCTCTTCTTTTAATAATCCACATGCATTTGTGTGCAAATTAGATTTAAAAGAATTACTACAAACTATCTCCGCTAAATTTTTATTCGAATGGGCTGGTGAAAATTTATTAGGTTTCATCTCATATAAAATAACATCTATTCCCCTTTTTGCAATTTGATAAGCTGCTTCCGCTCCTGCAAGACCTCCACCAATTATTGTAATTTTGTCTTTCATTTTTATTTCCTTTCAACTTTTGTCAATTATTTTTAAATAATTATCCCAAATATTCATTAACATCTTATCTAATATTTTGATTTCTTAAGGATGTATCTATTCAAACAAGTTCATTATATCTTCTTTAGATAATTTGCTTATAAAAGTCTGATTTGTAGAAAGCATATTGTCTATTAATATTTCTTTTCTTTTCTGTAATTCATATATTTTTTCTTCTATAGAATTTTTAGTAATTAGTTTATACACCTGTACATTTCTTTTTTGTCCAATTCTATATGTTCTATCTGTTGCTTGATTTTCTGCAGATAAATTCCACCAAGGATCGTAGTGTATTACTACATCTGCACCTATTAAATTTAGTCCTGTTCCACCTGCTTTTAACGATATTAGAAATAGCTTTTTATCTGGATTGTTATTAAATTCATCAACTAAATTAATTCTCTCAGATACCTTAGTTTGTCCTGTTAATTTCAAGTACGCTATATTTTCTTTATTAAGCTCTTTTTCGATAATTTCGAACATCGCTGTATATCCTGAAAATAATAGTATTTTATGTCCTGATTGTATTGCATCTTTTACTATTTCTATACACTGATTTAATTTTCCACTTTCACCTTTATAATTTTCTATGAAAAGACTTGGATGACAGCATATTTGTCTTAATCTAGTAAGTAAGGCAAGAATCTTTATTTGACTCTTTTCAATTCCGTTCTCTTTAATCTCTTCAAGTGCATTTTTCTTTGCCTTTGCTAAATAAGATAAATAAATATCTTTTTGTTCTTCTACCATCTGGCTATTTAGTACTGTTATTATTTTATCTGGTAACTCTGTTAAAACTTCTCCCTTGATTCTTCTTAGTACAAATGGTTCTATCAATTTTTTTAATTTCTGCATTATTCTTTCATCATTATCTTTAACAATTGGTGTTTCATATAGCTCTTTGAATTTTCTATACCCAAATAAGTATCCTGGCATTATAAAGTCAAAAATCGACCATAATTCAGATAAAGAATTCTCTATTGGAGTTCCTGTAAGAGCATATCTTGTTTCTGCAAATATGTTTTTAATTGCTTTAGCGTTTTGAGTATTATTATTCTTTATATATTGAGCTTCATCAGCAATAATATATTTAAATTGATAATTATATTTTTTGTACTCTTCTATATCTCTTTTTAGTAATTCATATGATGTTATTACAATATTATATTTAGGAATAGATTCTATCTGCTTTATTCTTTCTTCCAAAGTTCCATGTATTACAATGGATTTGATTCCAGTTGTAAACTTTTCCGCTTCATTCTGCCAGTTTAAACATAATGAACTCGGACACACAACAAGAGAAGGTTTTTTACCGTTATTTTCTACATATGAACAAATAACGCATAAAAGTTGAACAGTTTTTCCTAATCCCATATCATCAGCTAAAATACCACCAAGGTCATAATAATCCAACATTTTTAGCCATTGTACACCAACTTTTTGATATTCTCTTAAATTAGCATTTAAATTTTGGGGTAGATCTATATTTCCTTCTATTTCTTTCACATCAATGTTCTGTACTAAATCTTTATATTCATCGTCTTTTGTAACATGTATAAATGAGTTTTTCTCTAAAATCTTATCCAAATATAAAGCTCTATACATTGGTAATTTCAAATTGTTATCTTTTATTTGATTATAATCTACATCTATATCTTCTGTTATACTCTCTATAAATTTGATTGTGTCATTATCTTCTAAATTTATAAAACTTCCATCTTTTAATCTATGATATTTCTTTTTCAATTTATATTGTTTCATTATCTGTTGCAATTCGGAAGGATCGAAATTCAAATTAGAAAAATCAATATCTAGTAAGTTATTTTCGATTCTTACACCTAAATTTATAGATGATGTACTTTTTACTTCCTTTTCTTTAAAATTGTCTGTTGCCAAGACCTCAAAATTTTTCATATATGAATTTATATCATTTGTTAAAAATTCATATATTTTATCATCATTAGCTAATACTAATCTACTATTTCTCTGATCTAGCATAAAGCCACTTTTTACAAACATATTCAATAATTTTGATTCTTTAATCGTGTTTCTCGATAATAATTCATCATGCTTTTCATTATCTAGTGGGTTTACTTCTATATCGCCATATATAAATCTTATATCAGCTAGTACATATCCTTGCTCATTATAATCTAAATACAACTTTGCATATAGTTCTGCTGGTATATACTTTTCTACTTTTTTGTACTGCTCTTCATCAATAACTAAATCTTTTTTTATGCATGGCTCTATTACAGAGAAGAAATTAGATAATTGTTCCTCTGGTAATATTATCTCTTTCGTAAAGTTTTTTCTAAACACCTCTAAAGATCTTATAACAGTATCTCTATATTTTTTTGAACACTTATATAATTTTCTATCCAATAATAAATATGTATATTTTCTACCATCATAAATCATATATGCATATATATCTATATTAGTAGTTATTCTGTATTCTTTTGCATTTATTGCTTCTAATTTAAATTTTATATCTGGTTCTTGAGGTACAAACACAACACTTTCTAAACCATACTGGCTTTCCATCATAACAGCTCTATTTTCTAGACTTGCAAATAGATCATCTAGTCCTGTATTCGAAACTATTATAGCATCCTCACCTAGTCTTTTTGTATAATAATCATAACCTGTTGATGATTCATTTGCATATTTTATAATTTCTGCATATTTTAGCACAAAATCTAGAATCTTTCTGTCTTCTTCCACAAATTTTTCTCTCATGTGGACAAACTCTAGTTTAGCACCATATTTATATTTCTCTTTGTTAATAAATCTATCATAAAATTCTGGCAATGATTTTACTTTGTAGAATTGCTTTTCTCCAATCTTTATTTCAAGCTTTAATGTATTATTAATTTTACTATATATAATTTTGGGTTCAATATGAATGTTGCCATCTATATGAGCACTTTCTTTTTCTTCATCATCTTCTTCATTCATTCTATAAAATTCTTTCACTAATTGATTAAATACTTTATAGTTCTCTGGATGCTCTTCTTTATTTGTTTTTCTTATTTCTTTACTCTCTACATTGCCTGTAAAGATTCTAATATAATCTGGATTATTTATAAATTCCCTTACTGCTGCAATTATATGCACACAAGCACAATAATTTTGTTTATAATCATCACAAGTACAAGATAAATTTTCGATTTCTCCTTCACTTACTTTTATGTATGTATTATTATTTTCTTGAGATTTTACTATAGCATGTAATTCAAAATTATTTTTATCATCATATACTACCTTGGTAATATCTATCTTCTTATCTTCTACTATCTTATTAGCTTTTTCAATAACATCATTATTTACTTCATTAATTAGATCTTTATACATCTTGTCATCAATAATACAATTTTTCATCCACTTTTCTCCCATTTTATTTAGTTATTTATTATACAACTTTTCAGTAGATTAATCAATGCATATGTCAAAAAAACTTGAAGCAGAAAATTCTACTTCAAGCTATATTCTTACTTTTTTGTTTTCTTAGTTTTCTTTTTAGCCTTTACTTTTTTTGTAATCTTTTTATCTTTTTCGTTTTCTTCAGGTTTCCACTCTTCTCCCACTTTAGGTTTGTTCCAAGATATGTAATTGCAAGATTCAGGGTTATGTTCACATATATAATAATTTTTTCCTCTTTTTGTCTTTCTAACTTGGACTTTACCGCCACATACTGGGCAAGGTTCATCTATGGTAACAACGAAAGGTTTTACATTTTTGCATTCTGGATAACCCGGACATGCTAAGAACTTGCCATATCTTCCAATCTTAACTACCATATTTCTTCCACACTTGTCACATATTACATCTGTTACTTCATCTTCTAATTTTACATGTTCTAATTCTTTGTCAACCTTTTCTACTTCTTGTTCAAATTGTGGATAAAAATCTCTTAAGACTTGTTTCCATTCCTCTTTACCTGATGCAACTTCATCAAATTCGTCTTCTATCTTTGCAGTAAATTCTACGTTTATTATATCTTCAAAGTTTTCTGTTAGAAGTTTATTTACAACCTCTCCTAATTCCGTTGGTACCAGTTGCTTTTTTTCTTTTTCAACATATCTTCTTTCCAATATTGTTGTAATTATTGGAGAATATGTACTTGGTCTTCCTATTCCCTTGGCTTCTAACTCTTTTACTAAACTAGCTTCTGTATATCTTGCAGGAGGTTCCGTAAAACTCTGCTTTGATTCCAATTTTCTTTTTATTACTTCTTGCCCTATACTTAATGATGGAATACTAGTATTATCTTCATCTTCTTGTTCATTATCATTACCTTCCACGTATAAAGTCATGAATCCTTTAAACTTTAAAGTTTGTCCACTTGCCTTAAAATTATATTTATCTACATCTATATCAACATTTATTGTATCATACACAGCTGTTGCCATCTGACTTGCTAAAAATCTATTATAAATTAATCTATACAACTTATACTGATCTGTAGTCAATGAACTTTTTATTTTATCTGGAGTCAAATATATGTATGTTGGTCTTATACCTTCATGAGCATCTTGCGCTTCACTATTTTTTTTATAATATCTATTTTCATAATATTCATCGCCATATGTTTTGGTAATTTCTTCTTTAGCTGCTGCTCTTGCTTCCTCAGAAATTCTAGTTGAATCTGTTCTCATATATGTTATAAGACCTACACTACCCTTTTCAGGTATTTTTACTCCTTCATATAATCCTTGTGCTACAGACATAGTTTTCTTCAATGTAAAGCCTAACTTTCTCGAAGCCTCTTGTTGCATTGTACTTGTTGTAAACGGTGGCGCTGGAGTTCTCTTTTTTTCACCTTTCTTTACATTAGACACAACATATTTTTCATTTTCTATGTCAGCTAAAATTTTATCTACATCTTCTTTTTTATGTAACTCTATTTTTTTTCCACTCTCTCCATAAAATTTTGCTTCAAATTCTTTTTCAGTATTTTTATCTAATAATGTTGCATAAATATTCCAATATTCTTCAGGAATAAAATTTCTAATTTCATTTTCTCTATCAACAATTAGTTTTACTGCAACCGATTGCACTCTTCCAGCAGAAAGCCCCGGTTTTACTTTCTTCCATAGCAAAGGACTTATTTTATATCCAACTATTCTATCTAATACACGTCTTGCTTGTTGCGCATTCGTCAAATTCATGTCAATTTTTCTTGGTCTTTTCATTGATTCTTGCACTGTTTCTTTTGTAATTTCATTAAATGTTACTCTACATACACTATCTTCCGGAATTTCTAAAATATGTGCTAGATGCCATGCAATTGCTTCTCCTTCTCGATCAGGGTCAGTTGCAAGATATACTTTTTTTGCACCTTTTGCATCTTTCTTTAAAGATTTTATCAAATCCCCTTTTCCTCTAATATTTATATATTCTGGTTCGAAATCATTTTCTATATTAACACCAAGTTTTGACTTTGGTAAATCCCTTATATGTCCCATCGAGGCTACTACCTTCGTATTTCCTCCAAGAAACTTTTTTATTGTATTAGCTTTTGCTGGTGATTCAACAATAATTAGTTTATCTGCCATTACACATCTCCCAATCTTAATTTTTAATATTATTTTTCTTTTATAAATAATTATATTACTGTTGTCAATATATTTTAGACTAATTTTCTTTATTTTTCAAGTTATCTATAAAATATTATATTTTTTATCCTGATTTATATTATCATTAAACACATTATTATATCAACTGTTTTCGCATTACTATTTTCGACATGAGTTATATAAAAAATCTCAGCAATTTATATAATTGCTAAGATTTTTTTATGATTTCTAATATTTCTTTATAAATATTATCTTCTACATTTAGTTTTGCTACTTTATGAGCATTATTTCCCATCTCATTTAAAACTCTTTCATCATTGATTATTTCATTTATCATATCATTTAATTTAGAGTAATTTAAATCCTTATCAAGAATTATTTTTGCAGCATTTACGTTTTCTAATACCTTTGCATTATATTCTTGATGATTTTCCGTTGCGAATGGAAATGGTATAAATATTGCTGGTTTACCTAATTCAGCAATTTCAGTAATTGTCATTGCTCCACTTCTACAAACCACTAAATCCGACATTTCCATAATTTCTTGCATATTATATATGTATGGTAATATTTTTATATTTTCAATACTGTTAATATCTATTTTTTTATAAGCTAATTCTTGTTTTATATTTTCAAAATTACCTTTTCCTGCTGCCCATACAATTTGATATTTACTGTTTAATTTATTTTCTATTATTCCTATTAAGGAGTTATTTATACTGTTGGCACCTTGGCTTCCTCCAAAAACAAGAACTATTGGCATGTCCGATTTTAATCCTATTTCTTGTTTTTTTTCTCTTTTCTGTTCTTCGCTAAGTCTTTTGGTAGTTATTTTTGAAGGCGTTCCTGTAACAACTACTTTTTTTGCTTTTGGTAATCTTTCTCTTGCCTCCTCAAATCCAACTAGTATCTTTTGAGCTTTTTTAGACAAAAGTTTTACTGCAACCCCTGGAAAAGCATTGCTTTCATGTAAAATAATAGGTATATTCAGTTTACTAGCTGCTTGCCCAACTGCAACACAAATATATCCGCCAGTACCAATAACAACATCTGGCTTAAATTCCTGTAAAATTTTTTTAGCTTGACTCACAGATTTAATCGTTTTATATAATCTTTTAATATTATCCAAGTTTATTTTTCTATTAATACCATAAGCATCGATCTTTTTTAATTCATATCCAGCTCTTGGAACCAAATCATTTTCTAATCCTCTTCCTGTTCCTATAAATATAATTTTAGAATTTGGATCTTTTTCCATTATTTTATTAGCAATAGCAATTCCTGGATTTATGTGACCACCTGTTCCCGCCGCAGCAATTACAACTTTCATATTATATCCTTTCTTCATATTATTCATTAATCTTTTATACTTATAAAGCCAAAGAGATTTTTCCCTTTGGCTCTGTTTTAAACTTTTGACCCTGCTCTAGATATATTGAGTAATATTCCAACTGACGCCAACAATATTACTAGGGCTGTGCCTCCGGTAACTAAAGAACGGTAAAGCCATTCCTGTAGTTGGTATAGAAGCTGTTACGACTGCTATATTAATTATAGCTTGTGTTGCAACTAATGTTGTTATTCCTATTGCAAGAAGGCTTCCAAACATGTCTGGAGCTTTCATCGATATTACTATGCCTCTCCAGACAAATACTGCAAATAATGCAATAATTGCTACACATCCCACAAATCCTAACTCTTCTGCAACAATAGCAAATATAAAGTCATTTTGTGGTTCAGGTATATACAAATATTTCTGTTTACTGTTTCCTAATCCAACTCCAAATAGTCCACCTGAGCCTATAGCATATAAACTTTGAACCATCTGATATCCTGTTCCAGTTGCATCTGCCCATGGGTCAAAAAATGTCTTTATTCTGTCTAATCTAAATGAACCAGAAGAACTTGTTTCTCCTTTCAAGAGTTCCTTTATTATAATTAATGCAACTCCAGCCACAGCCGCTAATCCTGCAAAGAAAAAGTGCAATACTCTACATCCAGCCATAAGCATCATAACACATGTTACTATTCCAATTACCAAAGAAACACTTAAGTGATTTTGAATAAAATATAATATTGCTATTGGAGGTACTAAAAATAATAATGGTTTTACAAAGCCTTTCCAAAAATCTTTTAGCTCACTTTTATGATCTGATAAATACCCTGCATAAAAAATTATAAGTCCTATTTTTGAAATTTCTGATGGTTGAAATTGTCCGTAGTCCAGGAACTTTTATCCATCTTGTAGCTCCATTTACACTTTTACCTAAGCCTGGAACTAATACAAGTAATAGCACTAAAACGGATACTGCATATACTAGCCAATAATATTTTTTATAAAATCTGTAATCAATTTTTGATATAAATAACATCGCTGTTATTCCTATAATAGCACATATAAATTGCTTTATAAAATATGTATAGCTTTTTCCAGTTTCGGATAATGCAGAAGGTGCACTTGCAGAAAGTACCATTACAATTCCTAAAGATAGTAATATTAAAACTGTTATAAAAAGTATATAGTCCATTTTGTTATTTAAGAATTTTGAAAATCTTTTTACTTTCTTTTTTTCGTTTTGCATTTGTTCATCCTTTCACATTTTATTCTAAATTGCAACTAATCCTATTATACAAGCTATTAGTGTAATTATACTGAATACTGAAACAATTGCATTTTCGTGCCATCCGCATAATTCAAAGTGATGATGTAACGGAGCCATTTTAAATACTCTCTTCCCAGTTCTCTTATAATGTAATACTTGTATAATATCTGATAGAGTTTCTAATACCGGTACTATTGCAATTAGTAATAATAATATTGGCATTTTTAGATATATTGCCATTACAGATACTGCTCCTCCTAAGAATAAAGATCCTGTATCTCCCATGAATACTTTTGCAGGATGTAAATTGAATATTAAAAATGCTAAGCATATACCTATTAAACTTGCTCCAAAAACAACTATTTCTTTTACTCCTAGTATGATTCCTATAACTGTTAAACAAGTTAAAATTATAGTTGTTACAGATGTACTTAATCCATCAATTCCATCTGTTAAGTTAATTGCATTTGTCGTTGCAAGCATTACTAATATTGTAAATGGAATGTATATCCACATAGGTAAAATAACTGAAGTTTTTGCAAAAGGTATTATTATATCTGTTCCTATATTCATTACCTTAGTTATATATACTGTAAATATTGTTGCAATAATAAGTAATCCTAGCATTTTATATCTTGGTTTTAATCCTTCTGTATTGTTCAATACTAACTTCTTAAAATCATCAATAAAACCTACTATTCCGAATCCTACTGTTACTAATATTAAAGGTATTAAATTCTTTGCAACTAATTGTTCTCCCACATCTATTGATTTTGAATACTTAAAATATTCAATACCTCCCATTATTAATATAGCAATTATCATTACTATACCCCCCATGGTTGGCGTTCCTTGTTTTTTTAGATGTGATTTAGGTCCATCATCTCTTTCATGTTGCCCTATTTTTTTTCTTCTTAAAATTGGTATCACTATTATAGATATTACAAATGCAATAGCAAAAGCTAGCATTAATATCTTTATTTGATATGCCATATTATATTTCTCCTTTGATTATTTGATTTACTATTATTCTTTCGTCAAATGGATGTTTTACTCCATTTATCTCCTGATATGGTTCATGTCCTTTTCCAGCTAATACTATAATATCTTTTTTCCCTGCCATATTTATTGCATATTTAATAGCTTCTATCCTATCTACTATACATACATATTTTCCCTTTGTCTTTTTTATTCCTATTTCAATTTCATCAACTATCGACTGAGGATCTTCCGTTCTTGGATTGTCAGAAGTTATTATAGTAAAATCTGCTATTTTTCCTGATATTTCTCCCATTATTGGTCTCTTACTTGTATCTCTATCTCCTCCACAACCAAATACAGAGATTACTCTTCCTCTTGTATATGATTTTACAGCATTTAAAATATTTTCTAAGCTTTCTGGGGAGTGAGCATAGTCAATCATTATAGTAAGATCTTTGCTATTATTTACAAGCTCTGATCTTCCAGGAACACGTACTTCTAATAATGCTTCCTTTATACTGTCTGCCGAACAGCCTAGTTTTGTTGCTACACTAATTGCGGCTAAACTATTATATACACTAAATCTTCCTGGAATTCCAACTTTTACTCTTTCATTTTTTTCTCCTATCTTCACTTTGAAGTCTACATATGAATTAGTAATTGTTATATCTTTTGCAAGTAAATTGCAACTATTATCTATTCCATATGTTTTTATATCACATTCTGGTACTAGTTTAGGTACTTTACATACTTGTAAATCATCAATATTTACAAATCCGCATTTACACATTTTAAACAATTTTAATTTTGATTCAAAATAATCTTGCATATCTGGATGTTCTTTTGGACTAATATGATCTTCTGAAAAATTTGTAAATACAGCTATATCAAAATCACATCCAGCAACTCTATTTAATTTTAAACTTTGAGAAGATACCTCCATAACTACTGCCTTACATCCATCTTCTACCATTTGTGCAAAATATTGCTGTAATTCTATGCTCTCTGGTGTAGTTCTATCGCTATCCATTATCTTTCTATTTCCACTATAGATAGCAATGGTTCCTACTAACCCCGTCTTTATTCCTTGTTTTTCTAGAACTTCTTTTATCATATATGTTGTTGTTGTTTTTCCTTTTGTACCTGTAACACCAATTAATTTGAATTTTCTTGATGGGTTATCATAAAAATTACAAGAACATATAGCCATTGCATATCTTGCATCAGGTACTACTAACAATGTTACATCCTCTGGTAAATTAATTGCTCTAATGTCTGTACTTTCATCTACTAAGATTGCCTTTGCGCCCTTTTCTATAGCGCTAGAAATATATTGAGTTCCATCTGTAGTAAATCCTTTTATTGCAAAAAACAAGCTACCTTCTACTACCCTTCTAGAATCTTTCTCAATAGTTGTTATTTCTTTGTCGATTTCTCCTTTTGCTTTAATTCCTTCTAATCCTGCTAATATCTTTCTTAAATTCATAATTATTACCATTCCTCTCCAGGCTTATGCCGGTTAATATTTACTTTAGCATATAGCAATCGCTATCGTTGCCAATTTTACTTTTAACATTATATAATTAAAAATTACTTTTGTATAGGGTTATCGCAATTTTTTATCAATTTTTTCTATTACATTTTATTCGATTTGTGTGAAATTTAGAGCTCTTTTTATAAATTTTCAAATAAAAAAACTTTTACATATTGTAAAAGTTTTTTATCTTTCTGCATATTCTTCATTTACTTTTTTATCTCTTTGTAAATCAATATCTATATTTCCATCTAATACCGCGTCAATAAAAGTCTTTCTTTCTATTCCTACACTAGTCATCATTGCACTATCTTTATCTTCTCCAATCAATTCATCTATTGTAGCATCCACTCTTGTTCTTATCATTGCATTTGCACGTTGACTATATGGATCAATTCTATGTTTTCTTTTTGGCAATCCATGTTGCTCCATTCTGCCTCTTAATAAGTCTTCATTTTCAGTAAAGTTCCCATCAAACAAAGATAATATAGCTTCTCTTTTAGATTCTATTCTATCATATAATTGTTTTTCTGAAATTTCTTCGCCTTTCACTCTAAACTCTACTTGTAATGCTTTTTTTAATCTTTGCCAAATAATCCTATCAATTTTTTTTACTTCAATTGCGTATTGTTCGCTAAGACTTTCCATTTTCTTTCTCCTTCTACACTAAGTAGGCACATTATAGCACATATATTTCACTTTTTCAAATTTTTTTACCTTTATTATTGTCGTTTTTTTATTTTTTATTAAAATTTCCAGCAACACTTTCAATTTCTTGTAATTCAAATCTATATTTTTGCTCAACATTAGGATACTTATTATGGTCCACCTCACTTAAAAACATATCTAACGGTCTTACCCATAAACTTCCATCTCCATATAATCTTCTGTATACTACCATTTTTTCCTTTGTTTCAGAATCATTAGCAATATCTTGTACTAAATAATAATCTCCCTTAAAATGTTTATAAATTCCATTAATTTTTAATTCTCTCATATATTTTCTCCTTTCAGTAGTTTTATATCACTTTTATTATAATAAATCAATTTTTATTTACACCTCTCTTATTTTAGCAAATCTATAAGCTATTCATTTTTATAGACAATAACAGATGTCCCCTGTTTTATTTTTATTCCAGCTTTTGGTAATTGTTTTATTATCTTGTTATTCTCATCAAATTCTTCTTTAGCTTCTATTTTCAATCCAAGTTCATCTAGGGCCGTTTTTGCCTGATTTATACTCATTCCAACAAGATTTGGCACTTCAACTTCCTGCTTTTCTTCTTCATTATTCTTCTTTACTTCTAAATAAGGTAATACTTCTCCCAATACTTGAGAAGCTATAGGTGCTGCTACTCCCCCTCCTTGGTGTCCACCTTCCCCTGTAGGATTATATAATGTTATTAATATACAAACTTCTGGATCATTTATTGGAGCAACTCCAATAAATGATGTTACATACTTTCCTGTATTTACTCCATCTTCCGATGTTCCAGTTTTCCCTCCTATACTATATCCTTGTACTTGTGCATTTTTTCCAGTACCTTCTGCCACAACACTATGCATCATGCTAAGCATTTTTTGCGCTGTTTCTTCTGATATTACTCTATCCTTCTTTACAGTTTCTATATCACGCACTTCCCCTGTTTCTGAATTTATTATTTCTTTAACTACTCTTGGCTGAATATATGTTCCTCCATTTGCAATCGTCGATACCATTGTTATCATTTGTATCGGAGTAACCTCAAATCTTTGTCCAAAAGCTATAGTTCCGTAATTCTACTGGCCCTACTTTCTTTTCGTTTAAAAATATTCCTGTTGCTTCTCCTGGCAAATCTATTCCTGTTTTTCTTAAGAATCCATATTTTCTCAAATACTCATAATATTTAGTAACTCCTATTTTCTGTCCTAAACCTATAAACACAGGGTTACACGAATTCATGAGAGCTTGTCGTAAACTTTCCGGTCCGTGTGGTCTATAATATCTCCAACACTTCATTTTCGTTCCAGCTACATCTATATATCCTGTACAGCAAAATTCTCCTTCTTTATCTGTGGATTCAACTATTCCCTCTTCTAGTGCTGTTGAGGCAGTTACTAGTTTAAAAGTAGATCCAGGTTCATATGTATCTGAAATCGCTTTATTTCTCCACATTGCCTGTAATGCATTAGACCTTTCTGTTGCACTCATAGAATCCCAATTTGCTCTTTGTTCTTCATTATTAATAGTATATGGATCATTTAAGTTAAAATCTGGATAGCTTGCAATCGCTAGGATATCCCCATTTTTAGGATTCATTATAATTATATTTCCACCATCTGTACAGACGTTGTCAATACAAGCTTCTTTCAAATATTTCTCAGCAATCCCCTGTATTGTTGCATCTATTGTTAATAATATATCGTTCCCATCCTTTGCAGGTTCATAACTTTCAGCTGTATCTGTAATATCTATCCCTTTTGCATCTGTCATTTTAAGTATTTTGCCAGTTTCGCCACTTAGTTCATTATCATATTGGGCCTCAATTCCAGCTAAACCTTGATTATCACTTCCACAAAATCCAATAATTTGTGATGCTAAATTATTATATGGATAAAATCTTTTTGTATCTTCGTCTATATTAATACCTGATGTTATTCCTTCTTGCTCCATCCACACACGTAACTCATTGGTCTTATCTTTTTCAACCTTTTTTGCTATAGTTTCTATTGCCGTCTTTTTACTAACTTTCTTTAATACTTTTTCATAATCAAGTTCAAATAATTCACTTAATTTTCTTGCTACTTTCTCTTTATTTTCAGTTATTATATTTAAAGGATTCACGGTTATTGTCTCAACACTACTACTCGTTGCTAAAATTATTTTTCCAGTAGTATCAAATATGGTTCCTCTTTTTGGATTAATTTTCCTATCTAATGTTTGCTGTAAATAAGCCATCTGCTTAAGCCCATCACCTTTTACAAATTGAATCCACGCAACTCTTACGGTTAAAGCTATAAATATCGTAGTAAACATAGCTAAAGCAAATATAATTCTTTTCTTTCTTGATATTTCTCCTTTTTTATTTAATTGATACTTTTTAGTTTTGCTATCTTTTTCCAGCCTTCTTCCAGCTATATTATCTTTTTTCTTTTTTCTGTTCAATAAACTTCTATTTAACTTTGCATCTTTGTTACTATTTAATTCTTTTTGTTTCAATTTTCTAATATTGAAATTTTTGTTTCTTTTCATATAAATCACCTATTTATATGTATTCAAAACCTTATTAAATATTGATAAAAAGATTAATTTTATAAAAAAAATAGAGGATGCACATTTTATATCCTCTACCATTATTTTATTATTTGCGTTAATTTTTCTAGGAGCCTATCAAACCAAGACATGTTATCATTTATGATTACTTCCTCAGAAGCAGGTTCAACATAGTCTTTTTTCTTCAAATCTAGATATATCTTTTGATTATTATCTAGTTTTTGCATTCCTAACTTATCTTCTGCTGCTTTTGCTACAGAACTTAAGTTCAGGCTGTTCTCTATACTTACTTTTAATTGTTCATTCTCTTTTTGAACTGCACTCACTTGCGATTTTATTGATTCTTTTTCATTATATTTTTCATTAATTAGTGAATTTCTATAACTTATGGTAAATAACATTGCAAAAGTTAACATTATATATGCAACTGGTTTATAATTATATTTATTTTTCTTTTTAGAGACTGGATTCTTGCTTACTTTTTTGTTAGTTGTTTGCTTTTTACTTACAGAACTCTTTTTCTTTTTATATGGATTCTTTTTTGGCTCATATTCTGGTTGTAATTTTCTTGGGCTAGTTTCATATTGATATCCATATGATTTATAATTTGCCATAAGTTTTAATTCACCTCTTTTCTATCTTTCGAGTTTTTTAATTTATTTTCTCATGTTTCTCAAAAATTCTAAGTTTAGCACTCTTTGATCTAGGATTTTCATTTTTTTCATCTACTGTTGCTTCTATTGGCTTTTTGTTTATTATTTTTCCAAATGATTTATAGTTGCATACACAATATGGTAAATCTTTCGGACATGTACATTGTCCTTGAGCTTCTATATATGCGTCTTTAACAGCTCTATCTTCTAGCGAATGAAATGTAATAACACATAATCTTCCGTTCTCGTTCAAACATTCGATAGACCTTAAAATAGTATCATATAATGGTTTTATTTCATTATTTACCTCTATTCTAATTGCTTGGAATGTTCTTTTTGCAGGATGTCCATCTTTTTGTTTAGATTTTGGAATGGATTTCTCTATTATCTGCACTAATTCTTCTGTTGTCTCTATTTGCCTATTCTGTCTATATTTACAAATATTTTTTGCTATGTTTCTTGAAAATTTCTCTTCCCCATATTCATAAATAATATTTGCAAGTCTTTCTTCGTCATAATTATTAACAACATACTTTGCAGTTAAATCCTGAGTTCTATCCATTCTCATGTCTAATTCATTTTTTCCTAAATAGCTAAATCCTCTATTTCTCTCATCTAATTGGTACGACGAAACTCCTAGGTCTAATAATATTCCATCAACTTTTTCGACTCCTAAGTCATTTAAGATTTCTCTAATTTCATCATGATTTCCATGAACATATTTTACATTAGAATAATCTTTCAAATTTTCTTTAGCAGCTTCAAGAGCTTCTTCATCTCTATCTATGCCTATTAGAGTTCCAACGGGTGATAGTCTCTTTGCTATTTCTTTACTATGACCTGCTCCCCCAATAGTTCCATCTACATATATTCCATCAGGATTAATGTTCAATCCATCTATACATTCTTTTAACATTACTGGTATGTGTTTAAAGTCCAAATTTCTTTCCTCTAATCTAAAAATTTTATATAGCACAATCAGTTGGTATTATTCATACCAACTGTACGTGCTATCTTATTAAGCTTGTCTTTAGTATATAGGATTTCATTTGTTTACTCCGTCTTTTGTTACAATCAATAACTTTTTCTTTTGTATTAATTTATTACTTCTTTAGTAACTTAAATGAATTTAATCTTTTGAATTTTAGAAATTCTTTTGTACAGCATTTTAAAATTCAACCTTCTAAGATTTCATCTCTTGTTCTTCTTGTTTGTAGGTTAGATTTTTTCTTTAGTTGGATACTTTTTCTTTTGTTTAAATTTATCTTTTGTTCACATTTGACTTTAGTTTTTTATATTTTTTTCTTTTGTTTTTTCATTTTCTTTAGTTGAGACTATATAAACTTTTATTAAAAGTTATATACCAAGATCTTCCATATTTTTTTCTATTTCTTCTATTGAAAGATTCTCTTCACTATTGTGTTCTGTCCATTTAGCTTTATCCCAAATTTCAATTCTTGTTCCAGCTCCTATTATTGTTACATCCTTATCTAAATTGGCTACTTCACGAAGCTTACTAGCAATTAAAAATCTTCCTTGCTTGTCCAATTCACATTCTGTTGCTCCTGATAAAAAGAATCTTACAAAGTTTCTAGCATTTTTATTGGTAATTGGTAGTGTTTTTAGCTTGTCTTCGAATTTTTCCCATTCTGACATAGAAAATCCAAATAAACATCCATCTAATCCTGTTGTTATTATAAATTTTTCCCCCATGTCTTCTCTTAATTTTGCTGGCATTATTAATCTGCCTTTAGCATCTAGAGAATGGTCATATTCTCCTATTAACACTTTTATTCACCTCGCTAACACTTTTCTACCACTTTGTACCACTTCTTACCACTTCAATTAAATTTTAATACAAGAATTTAGAAAAATCAATACCTTTTTTAAAATTTTTTATAAATATTTTTTCTTATGCTTTTTACATATTTTTTTACATTTTTATCATAATAATATAAAGGATTATTTATATGTGGAAAAAAGTTATTATTGGCTTAATAGTTGGCTTTATAAGTGGTATGTTTGCTTCTGGTGGAGGTCTTTTATTGATTCCAGCATATACTTATTTGTTTAATTCTAATGAAAAAGAATCTAGAGCAACTGCTATATTTTGTATTCTTCCAATGGTTATAACCACAACTATCTTCTATGGTAGTTCAAATTATATAAACTGGAAAATTGGATTTTTATGTGCTATCGGAGGAATAATAGGAAGTTTTATCGGTTCTAGACTTCTAAAGGTTCTTAAAGGAAAATATTTAAAACTTTTATTTATTATTTTCCTATTATATTCTGGAATAAAAATTATTTTCTTTTAGTTTAGGAGAAAATTTATGTTTGAAATTTTGATTGGCATAATATCTGGCATATGTACTGGATTAGGGTTACGGTGGTGGCTCTGTTTTAATTTTATTATTAACTCTGTTCATGAATTTAGAACAACATATAGCACAAGCAACAAATTTATTATGTTTTATCCCATCTGCACTAGTTAGCATTATATTAAATTCTAAAAACAAATTTATTCATTACAAGAATGCCTTATTTATAATTGTATTTGGTATAATAGGTTCAATTTTTGGTTCAATCATATCCAAACAGATGCCTGTAAATATATTAAGAAAATTCTTTGGAATTTTTCTTATTCTTATTAGCATATACGAAATATATTCTTTCTATAAATTGTATATAAAAAGTAAAAAAAAGGCATAATAATTTCAAACGAAGCCCCAAAGTGCGTTTCATCGGCTTCAATAGTTTATAAGGAGGGATTTTTATGAGATTCATCGAAGGCATGTTAGTTGGTAGCTTAATTACAGTTGGTGCAACTTTAATGTGTACAGATATTATTCCTAAAAATGATACAAAAAAAATGATGAAAAAAGGAAAGCAATTTGCAAGAAAAATAGGATTAGTATAAAAGTTCAGAGAGTATACCAGCTTATGCTAGCATACTCTCCGTTTTTTCAATTATTCTACTCTTAAAAGCTGTATATTTTTAATATTTAGCTTTAGTCTTCTTTCTCTTCTCTTGGCTCACATGGTTTCTCTGGTTTACATGGTTTCCAATCATCCTTTTTGCACTCCATATCTATACCTTTTAAGCATTCTCCTTTGTGATGACATTCTGTACAAATTTTAGCATGTTTTACATTGTTTACCCAAATTTCTACTTCGTATAATCTATTAGCACATAAAGGACCAAACACAAACTCACCGTTTTCATCAGTAAATGTATGTGATACTGGTTTTCTTACATCTTTTCCCATTTTACATTCTACCTCTATCAATTTTACAACTGCATCCTTTATTGGATCCTTATAGCAATCTCTAACAATACCATATATAACATTTCTATTATCTTCAGGTAATGTTATATCTAGATCGTATTGCTTTCCTCTTTCTATAACTCCATCAACATTAACAACTGGGCAAATATTCTTATCGTATTCCATAATACTCTCTTCCTTTCTTTATATTAGCAACTATTGCTTTATATATCTTATGAAGTTTACATTATTTTGTTACAGTTGCATTATTTTATTTTTTGTCTTATAATTCTGCTTATGCATATAATAATTAGGGAGGAATACTAATGGATAATAGACCCATAGGAATGTTTGATTCTGGAGTCGGAGGATTAACAGTTTATAAAGAAATACGAGCAAAATTTCCTAATGAAAATATAATCTATTTAGGAGATACAAAAAGTTTTCCTTATGGTACCAAGTCAAAAGATAGTATTATTAATTTAACTAAACATGGAATTGATTTTTTAATTTCAAAAAATGTTAAAACAATAGTAATTGCATGTGGTACAGCTACAAGCCAAGCTTTAGAAACCGTAAAAAATTTATATTCTATACCTATCATTGGAATTATAGAACCTACCGCTCAGTACATAGCCGAAAACTTTAATATTAATACTGTTGGAATTGTTGCAACTAGCGGTACAATCCGAAGTAATGGTTGGGCTACATCACTTTTAAAATATAGACCAAGCCTAAATATAATAAATAGACCATGTCCTCTTTTAGCTCCTATGGCAGAAGAAGGATGGACAGATAATGATATAGCAAAATTAACAGTTCATGAATATATGAATGGTTTACATGATGTTGATGCTCTTATTCTTGGTTGCACTCATTATCCTCTGTTTTCAAATATCTTTAAACTAGAATTAAAAGAAGATTCAGAAATAATAAATACTGGAACTATTATTGCTAATCATTTGCCATCAATTTTAGGCTCAAATCTTCTAAATGGAGATACCTCATCTGCTGGTAAGACAGAAATATTTCTAACAGATACAGAATGCAATTTTATTAATGTTGCACAAAAATTATTATCTCAGGAGACTATAAATATAAATAAATGCTAATTAACCTTAATTAGTTTGATTTTATATAACGTTTTAGAAATTTTTGTTAAAGGTCTTGTTTTTTTAATTGTTTTATGGTATTATAGTTAATAGTCGATTTTAGTTAATCAATAGGAGGTGCAATAGTTATGGCAAAATGTGCAATTTGTGAAAAATCAGTATCACACGGAAATAAAATTAGTATAGCACGTTCTCACGTTAGTAGAAGAGCTTCTAGAACATGGAAACCAAACTTAAGAAGCGTTAGAGCTGTTGTAGATGGAGAAACAAAAACACTTCAAGTATGTTCAAAATGTCTACGTTCTGGAAAAGTAAAAAGAGCTTAATGAAAAATAAATCGTCGTTCCAATTGGAATTGGCACCGACGATTATGATAGTTTCTTAAAAATAAAAATAGGGATTCCCCTATTTTATTTTTTTGCATATTTTTATATGTATTATCATTCATCTTTTATTCCAAATATTAGTTTAACAAAACCTCTTAGAAATCTTGGCACTTTTTTAACCACAATTTTCATAATAATCATATCCTTTCTTTACTTCTTACAGAATAGCCATGTTATTCCTAATATAAATACTGCACATCCTATTAGAAACAACCATCCTGTAACCGGAAGTAATAATACTAATAATATTCCTGTTCCAACGCCAACTAAGCAAACGCCTATTGTCTTTTTTAATGCTTCAAACATATATTACCTCCTTTTTGATAATATATAATATTACTTATTTTACATAAACGTGAACAATAATATCTTAATATCGCAGTATTTATTTTCTATATGATTTGTTATATAATAGAAAAAAATTGATTAAAGGAGAATTCATATTCCATGAACAAGAAAGAAGCAATAAAAGTTATCGAAATTTTAAAGAAAAGTTATCCTGATGCCAAATGCAGCCTAGATTTCAGAACACCTTTTGAAATGCTAGTTGCTGTTTGTCTTTCAGCTCAATGTACAGATGATAGAGTAAATAAAACTACGCCATCTCTTTTTGCAAAATTTGATACTCCCGAAAAATTCGCTAATGCCGATATTAAAGAGTTAGAAAAATTAGTACATCCTTGTGGTTTCTATAAGAATAAAGCTAAGAATTTAAAAGCTGCTGGTCAAAAAATTGTAACTGATTTCTCTGGTGAAGTTCCCAAAACAATGGATGAACTTATGAGTATACCTGGAGTTGGGCGAAAAAGTGCAAACGTTATAATGTTAGAAGCTTTTAATTTACCTCAAGGAATCGCTGTAGATACACATTGCAAGAGAATTGCTAATAGATTAGGATTTTCAAATGAATCGGAGCCATCTAAGATAGAACAGGATTTATTAAAAACTATTCCACAATCTTATTATAAAGATGTTAATCATATTTTTATCTGGCATGGCAGGAATACTTGTACCTCTCAAAATCCAAAATGTAGCCTTTGTCCTTTAAAAGATTATTGTAATTTTGCTAAAAATAAACAAGCTTAATTTATTTGTCTCAAAAGACTCATTGACTTTTTATATTGTTTAATATATATTATTTTTGATATATTTTTTGAAAGGAGAAAATTATGAAATTTTCTAAAAAATTAAAATATTCATTATTATTAATTTGTATAGCTGTATTAATGTTGGCATCAACAATAGTCTATGCAGATAATACAATACAACCAAGAACTACAGAATCTGAAGCTGAAGTTGCACCTATAAGTGCGGATGTCTCAACCACAAATTCAGTATCATCAAACAACGTTACAAATGATCTATATCTTCATGATAGTTCTGTTACTATAGACTATCCCGTTACAGGTAATGTATTTATCTTAGCCAATGATGTTAATATAAATAATAGAATTGTTGGTAACGTATTTGTTCTTGCACAAAATGTTAATATACAGTCAAAAGCATACATTAACTCATCCTTATTTGTATGTGCAGAAAATGTTAACATAGATGGATATGTATTTGATTTATATTCCGCAACTAATAAGTTAACCGTTTCAGATAATGGTCGCATATTAAGAGATATTACCGCTTGTGGTGGTGCTTTAGATTTAGCTGGTGCTGTTTCTAGAAATGCTAATTTAAATTTTGAAAATATTTCAGTAACCTCTTCTATAAATGGAAATTTATCTTACTCAGCCAAATCAGAATCTGTTTCACCAGAATTAGTTAACGGAGAAATCTCTTTTAAAGAAATGTCTTCAAATTCACAATCCGCCAATACAACAATGGATTATTTAACAGACTTATTAAAAATTTTAATTGTATCTATGATCATTATTCTTGTAATTGTTTTAGCTATTCCAAAATTTGCTGAAAAAGAGCAAAAAATATTAGAAAATAAAGTGGCTCCATCAATCGGATACGGTGCAATTGCTTTAATCGCAATACCTATTATTTGTTTTATATTGTTCTGCACAGTTCTAGGTATTATGCCAGCATTATCAATTTTATTTGCTTATTTATTCTTGATATTAGAAATGGTTTCTGCAATAGTTGCTATACCTATTTCAAAAATATTTTGCACCAAAATTAATAAAAATACTAAAGGCATGACTATTTTAATAAGCATATTACTAGTTATTGTAATCTGGTTATTAGAGCAAATACCAGTAGTTGGAAACATAATTTCTCTACTAGTTGCTATATTAGGATTAGGAATTTTAAGCTACTCTGTATTTCATTCAAAGATAGAGAGCAAAGATAAAAAAGTAAAAAAAGATAAATAAATTTTAGAGTACATATAAAATATGTACTCTTTTATTATTTTAATTTTCTAATTGTATCTGCATAATCTTCTGATTCTAATATCGCTGTACCAACCACCAATATATCTGAACCTGCATCACTAACTAAGCTTGAGTTCTCAACTTTTATTCCACCATCTGCCTCAATATCAAAGTCTAATTTTTTATTTTCTCGATATTCTTTCAAATTTATAATTTTATCTATTGTTTCAGGTATTATTGATTGTCCTCCTTCTCCTGGTTCTACTGTCATTATTAAAACCAAATGTACATATGGAAGGAATTCGTATATATCTTCTATTTTAGTATTTGGTTTAATAGATATTCCTACTCTTCTTCCTTTTTCCTTGATATATTTAATTACACTCATAACTTCATCTTTATCTTTGCAAGCTTCATAGTGAAAAGTAATTATATTCGGATTAAATATTAAATAACTATCAACATAGTTTTTTACATCTTTTACCATTAAATGTACATCAAGAGGCACTTTAGATATATGATCTAGATATTCACAATACTCTAACATGGTATCATGAGTCTTGTTTTTTACAAACTCTCCATCCATAACGTCTATATGAAAATAATCTGTTTTCGCTTTTTCTAAATCATATATAGTATCTACTATCTCTTCCTTTTTTGCACTTAATAATGATGTTGATATTTCTACCATTTATGCTCCTCCTTCTCTTTCAATTCATTATATATTTTAACATAATTTTCATATCGTGTTTTTGAGATTTTACCTTTATTTAATTGACTTTTTATTCCACATTCCTCTTCTTTTATATGGCTACAGCCAATATATCTGCATCTATCTATCGCATTTATAAATTCAATAAAATATTTATCTAATTCTCTATATGATATTTCATATACATCAAAAGTAGAAAATCCGGGAGTATCTGCAATATATGTATCACTATCTAATTCATAAAGTTTTATATCTGTAGTCGTATTTTTTCCTCTTTTATTTTTAAGACTAATTTCTCCCTCTTCTGTTATATTCGTTTTAAATAAATCATTAATTAATGTAGATTTGCCAACTCCTGAATTTCCTGAAAAAGCACTAACATTATTTTTTAGTTCTAGTAATAATTCTTCAACTCCAATTCCAACTTTTGCATCTGTCTGTATTACTTTATAGCCAATGTTTTCATATATTTGACTTATATTAATAAATTCTTGCTTATCATCCAAATCTATCTTATTTAGTACTATTATTGGTTTTATTCGTAGATATTCTGCAAAGGCTAATTGCTTATCTAATAATAATAAGTCTGGCTTTGGATGCTTACTAGATACAACAAATATAATTTGAGTTATATTGGCAAGTTTAGGTCTTTTTATATATGTCCTTCTTTCTTTAATTTTCTCTATAACAGCTGTTTTTTTGTCTTTGTCTAAAATAGAAAATGTAGCTATATCTCCAACAACAGGCGTAAAGCTATCATTTTTAAATTTTCCTCTAGCAGTAGCTGTATATTCTTTTTCATCAGCTTTTACTTTGTATAAATTTGCCTTATTTTCTACAATTAAGCCTTCCATTTATTCCTCCACACTATTATTATATAATTCATCTGGGTAAATATCTGCTCAGTTACCCAATTCAATTGGCAATCCTGTTCATCTTTATGTTTTTTTCATCCATATATCGACTAATTTCTTTTGTTTATTCGGCAATTTTCCTTCTAATATTCTACCTTCTATTGTAATAGACATTTCATATTCTGTCAATAAAGGCGAAGAATGAATTTCTTCGCCTTATCGTATTATTCAAATGTATATGAACTTGTTGTATTTAAATTTATATCTACCTTTTTCATGACATTTCCATCAATTTTAACAGTTACTGTTACTGTTCCCTTTCCATATATCGTCGTTGTTTCGCTAGTAGAGTTTAAGTCAACCTCTCTATCAAAGTATGACTCTCCTCCAGCTTCAATGGTTAATCTCCCTTTCTTTTTTATAGTATCTGTTGTATTTGTAGTTGTTTCTTCATATCCTCCTGTTATTTTTTTAACATTTACAGTGATTGTTGCAGATTTCATTTCAGCAAATTTATTTACAGTTATTGTTACCTCTGTACCTTCATCTATATTTTCACCAGATTTAATACTCTGGCTTAATACAATTCCATTATCTTTTGTAGAATCTTCAGAATATTCAACATTCACTTTAAGATTTTTTCCCTCTAATGTTGATTTTGCATCACTTTCTGATTTTCCTAAGACACTTGGCATTACTACTTGATTAATTCCTGTTCCTATACTTACATGTATTTTTATTGTGTCTCCAGCATTTGCTGTGCTATTCGCCTCAACTTCTTGACTTATTACAATGCCTTCTTTTATCGTTTTGCTTGTTTCTTCTACTTTTTCTGCCTTTAATTTATTTTTTTCAAGCTCTGTGACAGCTTCATCATAAGTCATACCTATAACTTTTGGAACTGTAGTTTGTTCTGTTCCCTTACTAACTTTTACAGAGATTGTGCTCTTTTCTTTTACTTTATAGTTTGACGAATATATTGGTGTTTGTTCATATATTTTTCCCGCTTCAACATCCTTGTTATAATCTTCTCCAACCTTCTCATATTTTAACTTTAATTTGTCCAGCTCTTCCTTAGCCTCTTCTTCTGTCATTCCTACCAAATTTGGAATTTGAACTTCTTTTGGACTTGTTACATTAAGTATTGCAGATGTAATTCCTATACTTCCAAAAAACAATAATAAACAAAGTATTATGATAGCTGGTATCTTTGCTTTAGGATGTTCTTCAAAAAATTTCGCTATTTTATTTTTTTTCTTCTTTTTCTTATTACCTGCTTTTGAATCTTTAATCATGTCATCAGTTATTGCATCCATTCTTCTCGTTAGTCCGTCATCAAAATCTTCTTCTTCCACGAATTCACCATCTGGATCTTTTAAGGCTTTTGCTAAATCTTTTAGCATCGCTGTTGCAGTTTGGTACCTAGCCATAGGTTCTTTTTCCATTGCTTTTAATATTATATCATTTACAGCTTTAGGAATATTTTCATTTATTTCCATTGGTGGAATTGGCTGTTCCTGCATATGTTTTAAAGCAACTGATACTGATGTATCCGCATCAAAAGGTACCTTGCCAGTTAGCATTTCATACATTACAACTCCTAATGAATAAATATCTGATTTAGCATCAGTATAACCACCTTTTGCTTGCTCTGGTGAGAAATAATGAACAGATCCTATTGTTGTTCCGAATGCTGTTATTGTTGAATTTGATACAGCTTTTGCTATACCAAAGTCCGTTACTTTTGCAACCCCATCTTCTGTTATAATAATGTTATGTGGCTTTATATCTCTATGAACTATATTATTTTTATGAGCAGTCTCTAATGCAGATGCAATTTGCATTGCTATATTTACAGACCATTTCCAAGGAAGAGCTCCTTCTTCTGTAATTATCTGTTTTAAAGTTTTACCTCTTACTAATTCCATTACTATATAATATATTCCATCTTCATTACCGACATCATATATTGATACTATATTAGGATGAGTAAGGCTTGCAGCTGATAATGCTTCAGAATTAAATCTCTTTACAAATTCTTCATCAGTTGTAAATTCATCTTTTAACACTTTTACAGCAACATCTCTGTTTAATACTTTATCTTTAGCTACATATACTGTTGCCATTCCCCCCACACCAGTTTTACTTATTATTTCAAATCTATTAGCTATCGTTTTTCCTATTATATTCATATAAATTTCTCCCTACCTACATTATTATAACAACTGTAATGTTGTCATATCCTCCATTCTCATTTGCTTGTTTAACCAAATTTTCTGTAGCATGCAATTTATCTTGTTTTACTATATCATATATTTCACTTTCTTTTATCATATTGGTCAATCCATCTGATGTCATTAATATGATATCATCTTTTATAAATGTTTTAGTATATACATCTGGTTCCACTTGTTCCATACACCCCAATGCTTTTGTAAGCATATTTCTTTTGGGATGATGTAAAGCTTCTTCTTTTGTTATCTTGCCATCTTCTATAAGAGTTTGTACATAGCTATGATCTCTAGTTATTCTTCTCATAAATTCTTTTCTAATTCTATATACCCTACTATCTCCTATATGTCCAATATATATTTTACTATTATATATTAAACAAACATCTAAAGTAGTACCCATTCCATTTAATTCTTTTTTACTTTGGGCTTTTTTATAGATAGTACTATTAGCATATTCTATAGCATCTTTTAAAAGTTGTTCTAGCTTTTCTTTACTTTCCTTACTTTTTTCAAAATGTTTATATATATAATCCTTTACAGTCTCAACAGCCATTTTACTAGCTACTTCTCCTGCATTATAGCCTCCCATTCCATCTGCTAATATAAACAATTTTATTTTATCTTCTGGTTCTGAAATATAGTAGAAATCTTCATTTACTCTTCTTTCTCTACCTATATCTGTTTTAGCAAATACTTGCATATACTTCCTCCGATCAATCTGTTATTGTTCTATTGACTCACAAATTTTTTCTTCTTAGCTGACCACATGCAGCATCTATATCTGATCCTAGTTCTCTTCTTATTGTCGCTACTATCCCATGATCATTTAAGTAATCTCTAAATTTTATTATATTCTCATTCGAGCTTTTAGTAAATTTACCATTTTCTATTTTATTAATTGGTATTAAATTTACATGACATAACATTCCTTTTAATAAATTAGCTAACTCTTTTGCATCATCTAAATTATCATTATTATCTTTAGCTAACGCATACTCAAATGAAATTCTTTTGTTCGTAATTGCTATGTAATCTTTGCAGGCCTTCATTAGTTCTGCAATATTATATCTATTATTCACTGGCATCATGCTAGAACGTTTCTCATCATTGCTTGCATGTAATGATACCGATAATGTACATTGTATTTTTTCTTTCGCTAAATCATATATTCTTGGCACCAATCCACTTGTTGATACGCTTATATGCCTTGCTCCAATATTCAATCCTTTTTGATTATTTAAAATTCGTATTGCCTTAATTACATTTTCATAATTATCTAATGGTTCTCCAATCCCCATAAAAACAACATTTGATATTTTTTCTCCGGTATCTTGTTCTACTGCTAATATTTGCTCAACAATTTCTCCTGCTGTTAAATTTCTAATAAAAGGTATTCCTGTTGATGCACAAAATTTGCATCCCATTTTACAACCAACTTGAGAAGAAACACATATAGATTTTCCATAATGATATTCCATAAGTACGGACTCAATGGCATTTCCATCTAATATATCAAATAGATATTTTTTAGTACCATCAGTGGATTCTAATTTTTTTATTATATTATAATTACAAATTGTATAATTTTCTTTGAGTTTTTCTCTTAATTCTAACGATAAATTAGTCATATCGTCAAAACTTTTTACTTTATCTTGATACAACCATTTAAAAATTTGTTCAGCTCTAAAACCTTTTTCTCCTATGTTCACAAGTTCTTCTTTCAGGTCTTGTAAATCATAATCTTTAATATTTTTCATTTTAGCTTATACTATCACTTTCTAAAATTTCTTTTCACTATATTTATACCACAATAATATGTTTTTTTCAATAGTATGCAAAAATACTGCTTTTAAGCAAAAATAAGTTGCAAAAACCATCACATTCTTTTACAACTTACTAAATATTATTTTCTTATTATTTACTCTGCCCATTGTAACATTTCATTGTATAAAGTATTTAGTTGTTTTTCAGTATTTATTTGGTCATTTATTGTCTTTTCTTTTGCTTCTTGAGCTTTAGTTACAATTCCATTTTGACCAATCACTAAGCTAATACTTACTCCTGCTAATATTAATAGTACAACTATTGTTACAACTAGAGCCACTAAGGTTATACCTTGGTTTGATTTTTTACACATAATAAAATATTTCATATGTAATCCTCCAAATTTTTATTAATATTATTTATTACTTGCTTTAAACTCTTCTAATCTTTGATTATACGCAGCCATAGTTTCTTCTTCAAAAGCAATATTAACATTATTACATCCCATCATTTTTAATATTTTTTTCGTTAATAATGGATTTAATATTAATATTGGTCCAATTAGATATGTTCCAATAAAATTATGTTCTTTTATACCTTCTAAACTTGTTTCAGAATTTAATCCTATTCCTATTTCAGCTTTTGAAAAATAGTTTCCTTGATGATTGCCATATGACATTGTAAACTGACTTTTAAACCCTACTATTTCTATATCCTCATAAGTACCTAAAAAGATACTATTATGTCTATGCATCATATCTCTTTTTGCACATGTATTAAAGATTGATAATCCTTCGATTTTACTTCCATCCTCATTTTCAATATATTTTCCAAAAACTTCAATGGCGTTTCCAGTTACCAAGAATACAACATTATTATTTATTAGTTCTTTTATTCTTTCTTTATATGGTTTTAATTTATTTATAGCCATTTCTTGTATGTTTTCTGGCATTGGTCCCATATAAACCATATCTACATCTTGCTTTACAAAAGCAGGTTCAGAATTAATTTCTGTTTCTATGATCTCTGCTTCTGGTACACATTTTTTCAAATATTTGATATTACTAACGTCACCAAATAAATTGCATACCTCTGGGTATAGCATTTCTATTTTCATTTCTTCTCTTCCGCCTTTTTCTCTAATATTTCTCTTACTTCTTTATGCACAGCGTCTCTTGCTTTTATAGAATACAAATCATATAAAACATAAACACTGTCAATATTTTGTGGTTTAAAATATTTTCTTACTGCTTCAGCTTCATCTCTGTCTGCAAATATTTTATCTTTTGGTATTCCAGCCATCAACAACCTAACCACTGTATCTTTAGATCTTTTCCCGCTAACTATTATTTGCTCTACATTATCCCCATTTAAGAATTCATAGTCAGTATCGTAAAACCATGTTATTGTTTCATTTTTTTCATGTAAATCATCTAAAAACAATATTATTGTTTTTCTTTCTGGCTGTTTTCTAACATAATCAAAAACTCTTGAACATGCAATAGGATTTTGTCCTTTTGCTAGATGAAGTACTATTTTTTTGCCACCAACTTCATCCACCATAAATCTTGTATCTACTATTTTAATTTTCTTAAGAGAATTATTTATTTTCTCATCACTTATACCTATTTGTTTTAAGGCTGTTATAGCAGATAGCATATTATAAATATTAATTATTCCATCGGCTATCATCGGATACTTATATTCAGAATTCTTAGCACTATCCCTTATTGTGATTTGTTTACTATCATAATCTATATTTACAATTTCGTAATCTTTTTGTGGAGTTTTAAAATCACAATTTGGACAATGCATCTTTCCCACATGATGATATCTATAATACTCATATTCCAACTTTGTACCACATTTAGGGCATAGAACCATATCTTGTACAATGTTCTCGCATTTTTCGGTATCTGAATCTAATCTGTCAATTCCATAATATACTTTCTTATTGTTTTCTGCCAAATTAACGCATATTGGGTCATCCCCATTTGTTATAATTACTGTGCTTCTTGGAACTGCATTATTTATAATTCCTGATATAAATGCTGTATTCGCATTTCTCTTTATAGAATCTCTTGAAAGATTGTTGCAAATTAGATATGTTGGTGTAATATATTTAAATATATGAATAGTACTTCTTTCATCCATTTCAAATACTGCTATATCATTTCTATTTTTTCCAGATATTGTGTTATTAGCAACAAAACTGGCTGCTATTCCCGTATTCATATTTGAACCATATCTATTATTTATAACTTTATAACCATTATCTTCTAATATATCGTTAATCATGTTTGACACAGTTGTCTTTCCATTTGTTCCTGTCACACCAATTATTATTTTAGGCTTTTCTACCTGCTCTAAAAAATTAGGACATATTTTTAATGCTAGATTTCCTGGAAAATATGATGCATTTCTTTTCATTAATCTTAATGTTTTATTTGCACATTTTGCTAAGAGCATTGCTGTATAAAATTTAAATGTTTTCTTCATTTTTTACCTCTATTATAATTTTTATGCTTTTATTGTACATTTATATAAAAACTTTTTCAATAGATTTTTACATTTTTATCTTCTATAATCTATAAAAAGTAGCTTAACATTATATAATAATATTAAGCTACTTATTTTTAGTATAATTTTTCATCAATCTCTATTATTCTTTTCAATAGATCATTTAATTGATTATTTAAAACTTTGCATCTCATATCGTCAATTTCATTGTACTCTTGTGCTTTGTTCATTCTTTGCATTATAATTTTATTATTCCTTTGTAATTCATTTTCTATATCTTTTTGTTTATTAATTATATCATCTAATTTTTTACTTAATATTTCAACTGTTGCTGCAAGTGTTTCTTCATTACTTTCCTTCATAAAACCACCTGCTTTCTTTATATAATAATTAAAAGATATCTATTCTTGTAAGTCAACTTTTATATGTACATCCTTAAGTTGTTGTTCTTCAACTCTACTTGGTGCATTCATCATAACATCTCTAGCCTTTTTGTTTTTAGGGAATGCTATTACTTCTCTTATATTTTGTGTATTAGCTATTAGCATTACCATTCTATCTAGTCCAGGAGCCGCTCCAGCATGTGGTGGTGTACCATATTTGAATGCTTTATATAGTGCTCCAAATTTTTCTTCAACAGTTTGTTCTGAATATCCAGCTATTTCAAAAGCTTTCACCATTAATTTTGGATCGTGATTTCTAACTGCTCCAGAAGCCATTTCATATCCATTACATACTAAATCATATTGATAAGCTAATATATCTAATGGATCTTTATTTTCTAAAGCTTCCATTCCACCTTGAGGCATTGAGAATGGATTATGATTAAAATCTATTTTTTGTTCATCTTCATTGTACTCATACATTGGAAAATCTACTATAAAGCAGAATCTATATGTGTTCTTTTCTAGTAAATCTAATCTATTTCCAAGCTCTATCCTAATTTGCCCTGCTATTTTTTGAGCGGTCTCTAATTTGTCTGCAATAAAGAATATACTATCTCCTTGTTTTGCTCCAAGTTTTTCTTCTAAATCTTTTAATACTTCATCTGTAACAAATTTAGCAATTCCTCCTTGGGCCACATTATTTTCATCTATTTTAATCCAGGCTAATCCTTTTGCCCCTTGCTCTTCTACAGCAAATTCTGTCATACTATCAAAGAATTTTCTACCTTGAGTTGCTCCATTCGGAACAACTATAGCTTTTATTGTTTTTTCTTTGAACGCATTAAATTCTGTATTTCTAAAAATTGTTGTTGCATCCTGTATTATTAACGGATTTCTTAAATCTGGTTTATCTATTCCATATTTCTCCATTGCTTCTCTATAAGGGATACGTATGAATGGTCCTTCATCTACTTTCCAATTCGTATGTTTTTTAAATACTGTTGGAATTAATTCCTCCATGACACTTAGCACATCTTCCTGCGTTGCAAAAGCCATTTCAAAGTCTATCTGATAAAATTCCCCTGGAGCTCTATCTGCTCTAGGATCTTCATCTCTAAAGCAAGGTGCTATTTGATAATATTTATCAAATCCAGATATCATCAACAATTGTTTAAATTGTTGAGGAGCCTGTGGTAGTGCATAAAATTCTCCTGGATGCAATCTACTAGGTACTAAGAAATCTCTTGCTCCTTCTGGAGAAGAATTTGCAAGTATTGGAGTCTGTACTTCTGTAAATCCCATTTCATCCATTTTATCTCTTATAGTTTTCATTATTTTAGAGCGAAGTAATATGCTATTGTGTATCTTATCATTGCGCAAGTCTAAAAATCTATATTCTAAACGAAGATCTTCTCTTACTGACTCTATATCTGCCTTTTCAGAATTAATTTCAAAAGGTAATGTTGATTCACACTCTCCTAGTAATGTTATTTTTCTAGCCTCAATCTCTATTTCTCCTGTAGCAATTTTGGTATTTTTATTTGATCTTTCTACAACGTTTCCTTCCACAGAAATAACACATTCTGTGCATAAGTTTGCCATTTGTTCCTTTAATTGCTCATTTGATATGACTATTTGCGTAATTCCATATTGATCTCTCAAATCCACAAAAGTCATACCACCTAGATTTCTAATTCTTTGAATCCATCCAGCCAATTTAACTTGTTGTCCTACATTGCTTTCATTTAATTCACCGCAATTATGATCTCTATATTCATTTGCCATATTCATTACATCCCTTTTTTGTATTTAGATTTTTAGGATTTATCTATAAACCTCTTATATTTTAATAATGTTTATTTTATAACATTTTTGTCTAAAAGTCTATACTTTCAAGTTTTTATCTACATTTTTTTACTATACAGTGAATAAATATCATCTTCATAAATTTTTTCATATTTAGCATCTCTACTTAAATATGTATTTATTATTTCTCCATTTTCTACTATTGCATAATCTATATTATATTTTTCAAAAGTGTCGTTATAATTTTTATATCCCCTTGATGTATCAAGCCAATCCTGTAATATTTCTGTATCATTAAACTCTTTACAAAATATTTCACTTCTTGAATCAAGAAAAGCCGGTATTCCTTGAAATTCCAAATAGCTTCCATAATTAAAACTATTATATATTTTTGAATTTTTATAGTCCAGATTCTCTTTTATATATTTTACTGCTTCAACAGGATACTTTTTTTCATTAATATAGTTTTCCTTATATCTTGTAATTGCATTATTCGAAAAAACAATTATTACCGCTAATGTTACATACACCAAAGATGTATTTTTACTAAAGAATTTATTAGCTTTTTCTAGCAAATTATCACTGTCATAAGTTTCAAAAAATACAGATATTAATCTAGCTATTGCAATCATACCAATTAAATATAAAAATGCCAAATTTCTTCTTGCTAAAAGAGCCATAAAAAACAAACCAAAATATAGTAAAAAATCGCTTAATTTCATTTTTGTCTTAGTAGCAAGCAATAGTACATCAATTATAAGTAAGCCAACAATCATTCCAACAGAAGTTAATATATTAGTGGTAGCTAGCTCCGCAATAAATGTAGATGAAAGTCCTCCTATAATTTTAAACATGTATGTATATACATATGTTCCAATAGGAGAAATCAGACTTCCCACTGCAATACATATCACAGCTATAATTAAATTTTTTAGGCTTATTGGCTCTATTATAAATTTTCTTTTTTCTTGATTTTTATCCTTTACAATTTTATATATAATTGCCTCTGCAATGTATGGCAACAATAAAATTATAGTCATTGGCCATACAGATGCATGGAAGTTTACTATTAAAACTGATATACAAAATAAAATTATATAGTATCTCTTTTGTTTCGTATCTATTAATCTTTCAATAAAGTGTACTTCCCATAAGAGCAATAAATAAGATATAATTTGAGCTCTTCCTGTAAAAAACCATCCATTAGCCAATAAGAGGGCTGATGTCATCGCTACAACAAAAGATATTATTATATTATTTTTTTGCTTTATCAAAATATTGAATAATGATACTGTTGTAATACATGCAATTAGTATAATGAATATATATATGCCAGTAAAATTGAAAGTATTATATATAGTCGCTATAGTTATATCAAATGCCCACCTTAATTTATAGAATTCTAAATTATTGTGCCATGTCAAACGATCTAGATTATCATATCCATTATTTAATATAGAATTACCTGTTGCAATAGTAAAGAAAGTATCATTTTGCATTTCTTTTGTTATTGACAAAGCTGTGATTATAATTATTAATATAGTAAAAACTATATATATTTTTTTATTTTCTTTCATATTTTCTCTCCTAACATGATTTTTATTTTACCTTAAATTTGCATGGTTTTCAATCTTTTAGCTAAATATTCCTTGATTTTTTTACATTATGCAGGTATAATTCTTTTTGAATATTCTTTTAGAGATTGGAGATTTTTTATGGGAAAAGTAACAATAAAAGATTTATATCATAATTTTGAAAACTACATTGATAAAAATGTAGAAGTTTCTGGTTGGGTAAGGACCCTAAGAGATTCAAAAACATTTGGTTTTATTGAAGTAAATGATGGATCATTTTTTAATAATTTACAAATCGTTTTTAATGATTCTTTAGATAATTTTGAAGAAATCTGCAAATTAACGATTAGTTCTTCAATTATAGTTACAGGACAGGTTGTGAAAACAGAAAATGCAAAACAGCCATTTGAAATTCATGCAACTAAGATAGACATATTTAATCTATCAGATTCAGACTACCCTTTACAAAAGAAAAGACATTCGTTTGAGTATCTAAGAACTGTTGCACATTTACGCCCTCGAACAAATACTTTCAATGCCGTCTTCAGAATTAGAAGTGTTGCAGCATTTGCTATTCATGAATATTTTCAACAAAACGGATACGTATATGTAAATACACCAATTATTACTTGTGCTGATTGCGAAGGCTCTGCAGAAATGTTTAAACTAACAACTTTAGATTTAGATAAAACTCTTCCTCAAAAAGATGGAAAAACAGATTTTTCACAAGATATTTTTGGCAAAAAAGCATTTATAACTGGATCTGGTCAACTTCATGGAGAAACATTCGCTCAAGCATTTGGAAAAATATATACATTTGGTCCAACATTAAGAAGTGAAAATTCAAATACTAAAACACATGCAAATGAATTTTGGATGATAGAGCCAGAAATTGCATTTTGTGATTTAGATGAATTAATGAATATAGAAGAAGATTGTTTAAAATATGTTGTTTCTAAAGTGTTAGAAAGATGCCCTGAAGAGATGGCATTTTGTGATAAATTTATTGAAAATGGATTGATTGAAAAGTTAACAAAACTAATCAATTCTGACTTCGTTAAAATTGATCATAAAGAAGCAATAGATATATTAAAAAAAGCTGATAGAGAATGGGAATTCCAACCAGAATATGGACAAGATTTGGCTAAAGAACATGAAAAATATATTACTGAATATTTTAATGGTCCAGTATTTGTAAAAAATTGGCCAAAAGATATAAAATCTTACTACATGAAGTTAAATCCTGATGGTGAAACAGTTGCAGCAGTTGATTTAGAAGTTCCTGGTGCTGGAGAGATTATGGGTGGATCACAAAGAGAAGAAAACTATGATAAATTAGTTTCTCGTATGAAAGAGATGAATATTGCAACAGAACCATTATATTGGTATTTAGACTTACGTAGATATGGCTCTGTTATACATTCAGGATTTGGTCTTGGATTTGAAAGATTACTTATGTACATTACTGGTATGGAAAATATTAGAGATGTTATTCCTTATCCAAGAACACCAAATAATTGTGAATTTTAATTTAAGAAAAAATATATTTCTTCTAAAATAATAGGAATCTATTTTAATAGATTCCTATTATCATATATAATTTATATATAACTCAATTATTTACGTATCTTCTGTCTAACATATTCATATAATATTATTCCTGTTGCAACAGAAGCATTTAAACTTTCTGTTTTTCCCAACATTGGGATTTTTACTTTATTATCTGCTAATTCTTGTATTTCTTTTGATACTCCATTTGCTTCATTTCCTATAACAATTACTTTTTTGTTATAGTCTATATCATAAATGCTATTATTGGTATCTAGTGAAGTTGCTACAATTTTAAATTTATTCTTTTTTGCTTCTTTTAGAGTTTTAGCTAAATCATCAGTCTCAATTATTTTTATTCTTAAAATAGCTCCCATTGTCGACCTTACAACTTTGGAATTGTAGCTATCTGCTGTATTTTTAGTTACTATTATTTGCTTAAGATTCACACTGTCTGCTGTTCTTAGAATCGTACCTAAATTTCCTGGATCTTGTATTCCATCTAATGCAAGTATTATATCTTGGTCATACTTTATTTTGATATCTTTATTTGGTTTCTCAATAACAGCCATAATTCCCTGTGGTGCTACTACATCAGTTAAAGAATTAAATACTTTAGAATTTACATATATACAATTATACTTTGCAATCTCATATAAAACTTTCTGTTCTAAGTCTCCCGCTTTCAAACATTCTTCACATATAATAATTTTTCTTATTCTTGCTTTTTCTTCTATTGCCTCTTCTAGCATTTTTATTCCTTCTATTATATATAAACCTGTTTCATCTCTATATTTCTTATCTTTAAGTTTCTTTATGATCTTTACTGTTTCATTCTCTTTACTCGTAATAACTTGCATTATTATCCTCCACATATTTTTTATTATTTTTTGCAAAAACATTTAAAAATATTTATATTTTTTCATCTGATATAATTAATTTTAGTAATTCTTTTATTTCGTCTACAATCTTTTTTTCATCTTTTCCATCAATTTTTAGTGTTATATATGGTTCTACTCCTGGCGAAAATCTGATACGTACACCATATTTTTTTACTAAATCATTTACCATTTTTTCATCTATTTGAATATTGTCTTTATCTAGATTTAGGATTATTACATGCTCTTTCTGTGTTAGTTTTAATACATTTGCTTTTCTCGCCAATATTTTTATTCTAGCAATTTCAATTAGGTTTTCTACTTCAATTGGCATTATTCCATATCTATCAATTATCTCATCAATTACATCTTCAATGTCTTTTTCATTTCTGCACAAAGCTATATCTTGATATATTTCTATTTTTTGAGCACTATCCTCAATATAATTATCTGGTATATAACTTGATAAATTAATATCTATTTGTACTTCTTTTTCCTCTCTTATTGGAGTACCTTGCATTTCTTTTACAACTTCATCAAGTAATTTACAATATGTATCATATCCAACTTGCTCCATGTGCCCTGATTGAATTTCGCCCAATAAACTACCTGCTCCTCTTATTTCCAAATCTCTCATGGCAATTTTGAAGCCAGATCCAAATTCTGTAAATTCTTTAATTGCTTTTAATCTCTTATCTGCCACTTCTGATAATAATTTATCTCTTCTATATGTTATATATGCATATCCCTGTCTATCTGAACGACCTACTCTGCCTCTAATTTGATATAATTGTGCTAATCCTAATCTGTCAGCATTTTCTACTATTATTGTATTAGCATTTGGTATGTCTATACCTGATTCTAAAATTGTAGTACATACTAAGACATCAATTTTATGTTCAATGAAGTCTTGCATAATACTTTCTATCTCTCCACCAGTCATTTTTCCATGTGCAAATTCTACTTTTGCTTCTGGTACTAATTTAGAAATTTCATCAGCTTTCCTAATTATTTTTTCAACATTATTAAATAAATAAAATACCTGTCCATTTCTCTCTAATTCTTTAGTTATTGCTTCTTTAATGACTTCTTCATCGTATTCTAATACATAGGTTTGAACTGGTTTTCTGTTTTGTGGTGGTTCATAAATTACAGACATATCTCTTATGCCAACAATAGACATATGAAGTGTTCTTGGAATCGGAGTAGCAGTCATCGTTAGTACATCTATATTTTCTTTTAATTTTTTTATTTTTTCCTTGTCCTTTACTCCAAATCTGTGCTCTTCATCTATTATTAAAAGTCCTAAATCTTTAAATTCTACATCTTTACTAAGAATTCTATGGGTTCCAACAATAACATCTATTTCCCCAAGTTTTAGCTTTCTAATAATTTCCTCTTGTTCCTTTTTCGTTCTAAATCTATTTAGCAATTCTACTCTTATTGCAAATTCTTCCATTCTAGTTTTAAATTCTTCATATTGTTGGTTTGCTAGAATAGTAGTTGGAACTAGATATGCAACTTGTTTTTGATCCATAACAGCTTTAAAAGCGGCACGTATTGCGACTTCTGTCTTACCATATCCAACATCGCCACATAGTAGTCTATCCATTGGTTTATTAGATTCCATATCTTTCTTTACTTCTGCTATACATCTCAATTGATCTTCAGTTTCTTGGTATGGAAAACTATCTTCAAATTGCTTTTGCCATGGTGTATCAGACGAAAACATAAATCCTTGAGCTTTTTGTCTTCTAGCATATAATTCTATTAGATCTCTTGCAACCTCTTTTAAATTATTTTTTACTCTAGCTTTTGTGTTTTCCCACTCTTTACTTCCTAATCTATTTAGTTTTGGCTCTCCTTCTCCACCTCCGACATATTTTCTAATGTTATCCAACATATCTGTTGGGACATATAAAACATCATCATTCTTATATTTTACTTTTATATAATCTTTGGTTATACCATCTGCTGTAGTAATTGTATTTACACCAATATATATACCAATACCTTGCGTTTTATGTACAATATAATCGCCTGCTCTTAAATCGGCAAAAACAACTTTTTCGCCTTGTTTAAAACTATCAGTATGTTTTCTCTTTTTGCTTTCGCTACTTATAAATTCTTCTCCTGTAATTACTATCATGTTTAAATCATAGTTTTCAAAACCAGATGAGAAACTGCCATTTGATATAATTACAGTTTTATTTTTAAAATAATCTTCAATCGAATTAGTATATATTTTTTCTTCAGTGTCTTCTAATTTTTCAAAATATTTGAACTTAATATCTTCTTGTTCTAATAGAGATTCAATTTTCTTTACTCCCGATTCATTGCCAGCTAAAATAATAACTCTTTTATTTTCATCAAGATTCTTTTTCACTTCCTGTTGCAGAATATTAAGCTCACTCTTGAAAAAATGCATGTCTCTATACTTAAAATTAAATACATTCACAGAAAATTTTGTAGATTTTATATTATCTAAAATATCAGTTTCATACAAATATACCAATTGATTTTCAAGTGAATTGTCGACATCGACTTTTGATATATTTCTTATTGAATCTGGAATAATTCTATTTTTTTCTAATAATGTTTCTATAAGTTGATTATTATCTTTGATAATGTTTTCTTGTCTAGCATTTATTTTATCTATATCATCTAAAAATATTACATAGTTTTCATTTATATACTCTAAAAAAGTTGATTGCTCATTATAAAAGCAATTAAAATATTTATCTATTTTACTTATATAGTCACCTGTTTTTATCAATTCTATATCTTGTTGTAAAATTTCTTCAGATTCTTTTATGTCATTTTTAGCTATTTTTTTACAAATGTCATCTATATCCTTTGTTACAATAAGCTCATGAGACGGATATATTCTTGCTTCTTCCAACATTTTGTTAGATCTTTGAGATGTTATACTAAAACTTCTTATTGAATCAACTTCATCTCCCCAAAATTCTATTCTTACACCTTGAGTTTTGGTTGTTCCAATGTCTAATATTCCACCTCTTACACTAAACTGACCTTTAGCATCAACAATTTCTTCTCTTTCGTATCCCAAATGTATTAAATTTTGCTTTAATTGTTCTAAGTCAAAATTTTTTCCTACTTTAAATTCTAATACATTTTGATAAATTTCATTTTTTGAAATCATTTTTTGCATTAATGCTTCAATAGTAGTTACTACTATCAAATTTTCTTTATTAGATTTTTTATTAACAAAATTCTCTTGCTCAAAAATTTTATTTAATGTATCTATTCTTTCATATGGTAAATCCTTGCTCTCGGCGACATAATCATATGAAGCAATTTCTCTTTTAGGGAAATAGACCACATTGTTTGTAAAATACTTTAAGTCCTTTACTATTCTTCTCGCCTGTAGCTCATTATATGTCATTATACAAATATTTCTATTGGCAAATTCTTTTGTCGCTTCTAATAATTGTATTTTACCAACGCTAGATAAGCCCGATAATACTATCGGACTTAGTTTTTTCGATATATCTGATACATATTCTTGAAATTTTGGTAATTTTTCAAGTTCTTTAATTAGAATATTCATTACTATCCTCGTAATTTATTATCTAAATATTTTCTAGATATTTTATATAAATCTTTGCACAGCATTCACAATCAAATTCTGCTCTGTGAAATCCTTCTTCTTCTATTCCAATGCATCTTGCCACGGTGTTTAACTTATGATTAGGAAGATTTGGTAGCATTTCTCTACTAATAGCTACTGTATCTATTACCTTATTCTTGGTAAAACTTCTATTAGAATTGTTTTGTAAAAAGCTGTAATCGAAATTAGCATTATGTGCTACAATTGGATTATCTCCAATAAAATCTACAAGTTCTGGCATAACTTTGTCTAACTCAGGAGCATTTTCAAGCATTTTATTTGTAATTCCTGTAATATTAGTTATAGTACTTGATATTTCTTTTTTAGGCTTTATTAAGGTTGAAAAAGTATCAATCTTCTTTGCTCCTTCATATTTTATAGCACTTACTTCTATAAGTTCATTATATAAAGGTGATAATCCTGTAGTTTCGACATCTACAGCAACAAACTTTGCCTCTTTTTTTCTTTTGTTTATCTTAGCTCTTTTGTCACCATCTATAATTGTTATATGTTCCATAATGAATTCCTACTATAATTCTCCTCTTTTTATTTTTTCTAAAGCTATTGCTATCTGGTCAGGGCATGAAGTCCCTTTCATTCCACAATTTATTCCTCTAAGTCTTGATATAACTTCATCCAAAGTCATTCCTTTTACTAGGCTTGATATTCCTTTTAAATTTCCATTACATCCGTTTATCACTTGTAAATCTTTTATTATGTTATTCTCTACATCTACTATTATTTCCGTTGAACAAACCCCTTGAGGTCTATATCTGTATTCCATATTATTACTTCCTTACTATAAATTTTACTATATAATAATACTACAAAAGTGCCTAAAAATCAATAGCACATTTTGTTAGCGTTTCATCGATAGAGATCTTATTTTTTGATTTTTTTACTATTATATGTTATAATTAAAGTACTGGAACATGTGTCCAGAATAACAATTTGGAGGTCTAACATGGAAAAACAGACTCTAGACGTTTTGATGACGTCACGAGAATTGGACGGAGTTGAACGGTTAGTTCAGCTCTATCCCGCAACACCCAATCCGGCAGACGCATTCATCCCCAAAGAGGATGCTCTTAACCTTCTGCTGAGGTTTTCCATCACGAAGATGGATCGGAGGAAATCTCGGCCCATTCGGGCTCTTAAAAAATCTCTGGAACCCAAGATTGACGGTCTTACCAATTGCAAAGTTGACTACCGTATCAGCGTTTCAGAAGGGCGTAACTGGTTCGTAATCGAGTACCACGTGTATGACTACGAATACGGGGTAGCCTTGTATAATGAGCTTAAGGACCGACTGTTTTAAGTTTTAAGTAACCCCCAAAACGGCTGGGTGCAGAGACTCTGCACCTGGCCGTTCTATTTTTTTGTTCTAAGTTTACTTACTATCTTTATTAGATTTCTTACCAAATAATCTATATCTTCTTTAGTATTATCTTCTCCTAACGTTATCCTTATAGTTCCTTCTAGCCATTCCCTTTCAAGTCCTATCGCTATGAGCACATGTGATGGTTCATTACTTCCTGATGAACATGCTGAGCCTCCTGAAGCACATATTCCTACTTTATCTAATTCTAATAAAATATCACTTGCATCACATCCCTTAAAAGATATATTTATATTTCCTGGTAATCTTTTATTTAAATCGCCATTTATTTTTATATTGTCAATATTTTTTCTCAATTCAGATATGCAATATTCTCTTAATGATAGTAATTTACTATTATATTGTTCTAAATTATGTGTTGCTATCTCAATTGCTTTTCCTATTCCTACAATCCCAGCAACGTTTTCTGTTCCAGCTCTTTTATCTCTTTCTTGATGTCCTCCATCCTGTATTCTTTCACAATCGATACCAGATTTAACATATAATGCACCAACTCCTTTAGGCCCATAAAACTTATGTGCAGACATTGATAGCATATCTATATTCATATCTTTTACATTGATTTTTATATTTCCTATAGCCTGAACAGCATCTGTGTGAAATATAATATTTCTTTGATGAGCTATTTCTCCTATCTTACTTACATTTTGTATCGTTCCAATTTCATTATTTGCCATCATAACACTGATTAAAATAGTTTTATTAGTAATTACATTATTAAGTTCGTTAAAGTCTATAAATCCTTTCTCGTCAACATTTAGATATGTTACGCTAAATCCTTTCTTTTCTAGTGTTTTACAAGTATTTAACACTGCCGGATGTTCAATTCTTGATGTTATTATATGATTTCCTTTATTCATATTTGCATACGCAAATCCCTTTATAGCCAAATTATCACTTTCGCTACCACAAGAAGTAAAATAAATTTCAAAAGGTTCGCAATTAATTGCATATGCTACATTTTCTCTCGCCTCCTCTATTGCTCTCTTAGCATTTCTACCTATCCTGTATAAAGACGATGGATTTCCATATTGTATATTAAAATATGGAATCATCTCATTTAGTACCTCACGTCTTACTGCTGTTGTAGCAGAATGATCGAAATAAATTTCTTTCAAATTATCACTTCCTATTCTATATAATTTATTATATTCAGGAACTTATTTTATGATAAGCACAACTCTATATTTACTAGAAAATTTAAACAAAAAATAATCATTACCGAATTTAATCGGTAATGATTATTTTTTATTTATTCTTCGTAGATTCTTTCCATCTATCTACTTTAATCTCTCTATATGTGTCCATTACATCTCTATATTTAGGATATTCTTCTTCCCATATCATTGAAGGTACTTTTTCAAAAGCATCTGACATTTTTTCTGTCTCTCTTAGAAAGATTATTTTTTCCTGTGGCGACATCTTACTATATTTCTTTGAAAAAAGATATAATTTATCCAAGTCTTCATTTGCTTTTATGAAAGACCAAAAATCTTTTACTTCCATACCTGCCATCTTAATTTGCATTATTGCAAATGTAATTAATGACATAATGATAATTATTAGTATTACAATAACTGCAAATGCTTCCAATTTTCTCTTCCTTCCTTTGATATTTACGATGCTTTATTTTAAAACAATTATTGTTCATTAAATATTGCTTCGAATTCTTCTCCTGTTATTTTTTCTTTTTCTAATAGAACTTTTGCTACAGCATGTAATTTATCTTCATGCGTTTTTAATATTTCTATTGCTTTATTATAACATGTGTCTATTATCTTCTTCATTTCTTCATCTATTATTCCAGCTGTTTCCTCTGAATATGTTTTTTCCTGTGCGAAATCTCTACCTAAAAATACTTCATTTTGATCAGAGCCTAAAGTTATTGTTCCTAATCTTTGGCTCATACCATATTTAGTAACCATTGAGTTAGCAATTTTGGTTGCTCTTTCTATATCATTACTTGCTCCTGTTGATATATCATCTAATATCAAAGCCTCTGAGGCTCTACCACCTAATAAAGATATTATTTGCTCTATCATTTCTGTTTTTGACATGAATGATTTATCTTCTGTTGGTTGGTACATTGTATATCCTCCAGCCATTCCTCTTGGAACTATTGATATTTCATGAACTGCATCTTGTGTTGGTAAAAATCTACTTACAACTGCATGACCAGCTTCATGGTATGCAACTAGTCTCTTTTCTTTTTCGCTTCTTACCCTAGTTGTTTTCTCTGGTCCCATTGTAACTTTAACCATTGCATCTTCGATTTCTCTTTCATGAATTTCTTTTAAATTTCTTCTTGCTGCAAGCAATGCTGCTTCATTCAAAATATTCTCTAAATCTGCTCCTGAAAAACCTGCTGTATTCTTAGCTATTATTTTTAAATCAACATCATCTGCTAATCTTTTTTGTCTACTATGAACTTCTAATATTTGTTCTCTTGCTCTTACATCTGGAAGTGATACCACTATTTGCCTATCAAATCTACCTGGTCTTAATAAAGCTTTATCAAGTACATCTGGTCTATTGGTTGCAGCTAGCACAATAACGCCTTCGTTTGGAGCGAATCCATCCATTTCCACAAGTAATTGATTTAGAGTTTGTTCTCTTTCGTCATGTCCTCCTCCAAGGCCAGCACCTCTTTGACGACCAACAGCATCAATTTCATCAATAAATACTATACAAGGTGCTTTCTTCTTTGCCTCTTCAAATAAATCTCTAACACGTGACGCACCCACACCAACAAACATTTCAACAAAATCGGAACCACTGATTATAAAAAATGGTACTCCAGCTTCTCCTGCTACAGCTTTTGCAAGTAGTGTTTTACCAGTTCCTGGTTGCCCTACAAGTAATACTCCTTTTGGAATATGAGCTCCCATCTCTGTAAACTTTGTTGGATTTTTTAAGAACTCTACAATTTCTTCTAGTTCTTCCTTTTCTTCATCAACACCTGCAACATCATCAAACGTTACTCTATTTTTATCTGTTGGATTTACAACTCTGGCTTTACTCTTTCCAAAAGTCATTGTTTTATTTCCACCTTGATTATTAGCTCCACTCATTAGCATAAACCAGAATACCAAGAAAATGACAAGTATTCCTATTGGTGTTAATAGTGTTAAGAAAATCGCCCATACAGACTCAGATTTTTCTGTAACTGTTATTTGTCCAGTCTTCATATCGTCCTGTAAATTTTCCATTAAATTATCTACACTTGGAATATTTACTTTTTTCTCTATATTATCATTTTTCAACTTAACATTTGCAGAATATCCATCTGCTTCTAATTCAATTTTCTCAACTTGACCTGCTTCTATTTTTGATATTAATTCAGAATACGCAAGTTTCGTATTTGAATTTTCTAAAATTGTAGATATCGCTACTACTAAAATTATTCCTATTATTAGCCATACAGCTAATGTTTTTAAACTGTTTTTCAAAGTGTTTCCTCCTTTTGCCAGATTTTTTGATTTTCTAGCATTTTATCTTTATATTATTTATCGTTTTACTCCTCAGATATTTTGCACTATATCATATTATCGTGTTTATTTCAATACTTTCCGGCAAAGTTTATTATTACAAAATAATAACAAATTAATCATTACTACGGAAAGTATTAGTTCTGCTTTTCAAAATATATTTTTTTATTCCTTACTGTTATTTTTAAGTTTTTGTTTGGTGTTAAAAACTTATTTCCTATATTATTTCCACATAATATTATAATATCCTCAACATGCTTTTTTTCTATCCCATTTGCGGTTCCAAATATTTTTTTTGTAATATATAATATTAGTCTAGTTTTTATAACATATTCCAATAAATTAAACTTTTTTAAATCTAATGTTATACTTCCTATTTTTTCTTCTATAAGAATATCCTCATAAGTATTATTTATGACTTTTTCCATATATTCTTCTTCATTCAGAACAAGTTCTGATAGTCTATCTATTGTTTCAATAATATTAGGATTGAATTCCTTTTGTATATATGGAATAAGTTCATTTCTTATTTTATTTCTTGTATATGTATTATCGTTATTAGATTTATCATATTTAGGATATAATTTATTGTCCTCACAATATTGTTCAATTTCATTTCTTTCGCATTTTATTAACGGTCTTATAAATTTGCCTTCCCTATAAGGTTTGATTCCACAAAGTCCAGAAATTCCGCTGCCTCTTAATAAGTGCATAAAAACCGTTTCTGCATTATCATTACAATTATGTGCTATCGCTATCTTATTAGCATTAACTTTTTTAGAAATTTCATCAAAGAAATTATATCTCTCTTTTCTACCAGCTTCCTCAGTCCCGATTTTTTGCTCTTCAGCTGTTTTTATTACATCAACAAATTTTATATAACATTCAATATTTTTACTTTTACAATAATTTTTTACATATTCTGTCTCGTCATTTGCTTCTTTTCTAATCATATGATTTAAATGTGCTACTACAATTTGTTTGATTTTTAATTGTTCTTCTAAATAGACTAAATTATCTAGAAGACACATCGAATCAGGCCCACCTGATACTGCTACTACGATAATATCACCTGGATCTATTAAATTATATTTACTTATTGTATCTAGTATTGTTTCTCTTACCATTTAAATTCCTTACTCTCTATATTTATCTAAATTAGCAAATTTTGTATACTGTCCAAGCCAAGCTAACTCTACTGTTCCCGTAGAACCCGCTCTTTGTTTTGCAATGATTACTTCTGCTATATTCTTTTTTTCAGAATCTTCATTATAATAGTCATCCCTATATAAAAACATTACAATATCTGCATCTTGCTCAATAGAACCAGATTCACGTAAATCTGAAAGCATAGGCCTATGATCCGGTCTTGCTTCAACAGCTCTAGATAGCTGTGAAAGTGCTATTACTGGAACATCTAATTCTTTAGCAAGTATTTTTAACGATCTACTTATTTCTGCAATTTCTTGCTCTCTACTATTAGTTTTACCGCTTCCCTGTACTAGCTGCAAATAGTCAATTATTACAAGACCAATATTTTTCTCTAGTTTTAATTTTCTACATTTGGCACGTATCTCCATAACAGATATTCCTGGAGTATCGTCAACATATATTTGGGCTTGCGATAGTTCTCCAGAAGTTTCTGCAAGTTTGCTTAATTCTTCATCATTTAATTCTCCAGTCCTTACATTGTTACTATCAACTAAAGCTTCACTACATAAAATTCTGTTGCCTACCTGCTCTTTAGACATTTCCAAGCTGAATACTGCCACTGGTACATTAGCTCTAGTAGCTGCATATGCACCTATATTTAGTGCAAAAGCCGATTTTCCCATTGCAGGTCTTGCTGCTATTAGTATAAATTCTGAACCATGTAATCCAGCTGTCATTCTATCCAGATCTATAAATCCAGTTGGTACTCCTGTTACATGTTGCTTTTGATTATATAGTTCTTCTAACTTTGCAAAAGATTCTACCAATATATCTTTAATTGCAGTATAGCCTTTCTGACTTTTCCTTTGCATCACATCAAAAATTTTTTTCTCCGCAATGTCCATTACATCTTCTACATTCTCTGTCTGCTCATATCCCATGCTTAAAATTTCATTTGCTGTTTTTATTAGATTTCTAAGCATAGATTTTTCTTCTACTATCTTTATATATCTATCAACATTAGCTGTAGTAGGAACTTTATCAGGAAGCACCGCTATATATTCTAATCCTCCAACAGCTTCTAACTTGTTCATAGATGAAAGCTCTGCTTTTAATGTAATAATATCTATTGGTTCAGCTCTATTGTATATATTCAGTATTGCTTCATATATTATTTTATTATCTTCTCTATAAAAATCTTCTGGTTTTAAAGTTTCTATTGCAGAACTCACAGCATCTTGATCTGTAAGCATACTTCCGATTACAGCTTGCTCTGCTTCAATATCTTGTGGTGGTACTTTGCCTAATTCCATTATTATCTTTCCCTTCTGGATTACTTAAATTCTATATACTATTCAGATATTATATCTACTTTTAGATTTCCCATAACGCCTTCATATAATTTAATATCTACACTAATCATTCCTAAGTTCTTTACTGTATCAGTTAAAATAATTTTCTTTTTGTCTATATTGATATTGTAGTCTCTTTTTAACCCTTCTGATATTTCCTTGCTAGTAACTCCGCCAAAAATCTTGCCATTTTCTCCAGCTTTAACTTTAATCTTTAACATTATTCCTTTTAACTTTTTGGCAATTTCTTCAGCTTCTTTTTTTTCAGTATCTTTTCTGAATTGATTTGATTCTTGTTTTGCTTTCAATTTACTCATATTTGTATTGTTAGCTTCTACAGCTAAATTTTTAGGAAATAGATAGTTTCTTGCATATCCGTCACTAGCTTCGATTACTTGATCCTTCTTTCCTACACCTTTTATATCACTTAATAAAATTACTTTCATAACTCTCATCCTTTCTATTTCTTCAACGTATATTTTACTATTTTATTGCTAATTTGTATACAGCTTATCTCCAAATTGTGAAAAAATTGTTAATATTTATTTACTTCAACTAATATAAATAAAAGGACACATCTATTCAATAATAGATATGTCTTTTGTTTATGATATTTCTGTAAAATATTCATTTATTCTATTTATCAATTCTTGTTTTACTTCTTCTTGTGTCATTCCTTCTATCTGCGCTCCAGCAACAGTTATATGGCCTCCTCCGCCAAGTTTTTCTAGTATTAGTTGTACATTAATATCTCCAATTGATCTACCACTTATACAGATTTTATCATCCATTTTTCCTATTACAAATGAAGCTGTAATATTACTAATTGTTAATAATTCATCTGCGGCTTTTGCACATATTATGTTTGCATCACTATCTTCTTTATCATATATAGAAATAGCTATCGTATCATTAATTATTTCTGAGTTTGCTACTATTTCGGAAATTTTATTATATGTTTCTAAATCACTTTGAAACCATTTTTTTACTTTAATTATATCTACTCCACATTTTCTTAAAAATGCTGCAGCTTCGAAAGTCCTTACTCCTGTTTTAAAAGTAAAATTTTTAGTATCCATCATAATACCTGCATACAAAGCTTCTACTTCAAAAGGATCTAGTTTTATAGTTTTATCAGCATACTCAACTAATTCTGTTACCAATTCACAAGCAGATGATGCATATACTTCATGAAAAGTTAATATTGCATTCTCTATATAATCAGTGCCTCTTCTATGGTGATCAATAACAGCAATTTTTTCTGTTTTCTCTAATAACTCCGGAACTTCTACATAATTTTTCTTATCTGTATCAACTACTATTAATAATGAGTCTTCATTTATTTCAGCTAATGCTTCGTTTTTATCTATAATAACATCTTCATATTTTTTTGTTTCTTTAAGATCTTTAATAAAGGAATCTAAGCTTGTACCATTGGTTTCATTAACTATATATGCTTTTTTTCCTATGGTTGTAGCTATCCTGTATAAACCCATGCTTGCACCCATGGCATCTATATCACTATTTGTATGTCCCATTATTATAACATTGCTAACTCCATTCATTAGCTCTTCTAATGCTTGTGCAACAATTCTAGCTTTTACTCTAGTACGCTTTTCTACCTCCTGTGTTCTTCCTCCAAAGAAGTAATATTTGCCATTTTGTTTTATTATCGCTTGATCTCCTCCACGTCCAAGAGCAATATCTATTACAGCCTTTGCCGATTTATATTCATCTAGGTTATTTTTTGCATCCTCTGAAATTGCTATACTTAAAGTTAATTGTATATTGTCATTAGTCTTTATTTCTTTGATTTCATCTAGTATTTCAAATTTGTCTTCTTTTATTTTTTCTAGATGGTATTGGTCAAAAATACACACATATGAGTCTCTTTCTGACTTAATTAGTAATCCATTATACTTATTTACCCATGCATATATACTTTTTTCAGCGTCAGAAGTTATTTTTAATTTTTCTTCCTCTGTCGTTCTTTGCATTAATTCCTCATAATTATCAAGTACGATAATCCCTATACACGTTCTAGAATTGTTATACTCTTGCAAAAGCTTTATATGATTTGTTTCATCTAAGAAATATATTGTAGTCATATATTCAGATGAATTTTTATGTTCTCTTTCTCTTATCTTAGTATATTCAGCAATTATTTTATAATTTTTTTCTCCTATTTGCATACTCTCACAAATAGAGATGTTATTTGTATCCTTGTCTTTTTCGACATTAATTTTTAACTCTTTAATTACATCATTTAGAGTTACTTTTATATCAACATTGGCAAACTCTTTAATAAAATTACTACTTTTCCATATGATATTTCCATTAGTGTCAATGACAATCAAAGGAAAAGGCGAATTTATTATTGTACTTTGAGCTGCTTTATCTACGCTTAAAGTTAACTCATTTATATGGTCAGATATTTCAGTTTTTCTTTTATTGTTTGCCCAAATAGTATATATTACCACAAGAACATAAGTTAATATTGCTGGTATAATTGTCTTTGGCTCTATTATAGTTAATACAATTAATATTATCGCTATTATTACTAAATATATTTTAGTTCTAGATACCAGTTTATCTAAATTCATTTTAGTTTTCAGCATATATTTTACACTCCACCTTTTATATAACTTATATTCTACATTATTTTGCTACATTTGTCAATTTATCGTTTTATAAACACATATTAAATAGAGTGTATCATTTTTTCTTTTATATAGTTGCCCTTTTATTATTACTTCTTATTTTTTCTCTTTTATTAGTTCTAATTAGTATAAAGTTTGGAGACTCTTTTTTATTTTCCTTTTTTAATAAATTGTCTTCTATTCTCACTACGTATGTATCAATATTACTGTTTTGAATTATGTACTTATTGCCCCTGTAGTATACAATAGCTTTGTTTTTCTCTTCTTCTATTATTTCTATATTATTATTGCTATTTTGATTCTCTTCTGCTATAAATCGGATATTTAATCCATATAATAAAGGCAATATTATTTTTATTACAATCTTATAAAATGTGTTTATATTGGTATTCTCTTGAATACTTTTTTTCTTCTTTAGCTTTATTTTTTTTCCTATTATATATGCACTTATAATAAAATCCTGTTGATTATATTCTCTTATTCCTTCTAGATTCGCGATAACTATATTTTTATTTTTTTCTTCTATATCTGCTATATTATCTATACTATAATCTTCTATATATCTTCCTAAATTTATTAATTTTTCATATTCTATAATTGGGAACTTATTGTTAGAATCAAAGTTTACTAGATTTAAATTTTTCTTTTTAATATTATTTTTAAATATTTCTAAAATTTTACTCTTGTTTGTCTTAGAAAAGAATATTGTATTTATATTATATTTTTTTATAATTTTAGTAATTGAATTTTGACTTAAGTTACTATCTATCACAATTATTGTATTTCTTAACATTATATTCGCTAAATATGTTACAAAAAATTCGTATCTACTTTCTGAGATAATAGCTATTCTTTTATTCTTTATTTTACTATTTATAGCTCTGGCTAATGAATATATATCAAACCTGTAATTAAAATAATTTATATCTTTAATATATCCTTTATCAATTGTAGCTGCATTTTTCGATTTATACTTATTATAAGCAAAATCTACTAATCCTTTAACAGTTAATATTTGTTTCATTTAATCACTTTCCTCTCATTTCATTATTAACTGTTTTTAATTATAAGTTAGTCCCATTTTAAAGTCAATTCAATTCGTAAGACAAATTCTTTGCATTTTCTACATTTTATGTAAAAAACATCATACAAAAAATGTATGATGTTTTTTTATTTTTTTCTTCTATCTATTACATATGTACTTCCTGGTATCGTTTTTGATAAATGCTTTACTTGAGCTCCTGCTTCTCCTATCTCTAATGTATTATGAAATCTTCCAGGTTCAACTTCTACAGCCCCTACAGATATTGTAGTTAATGGAAATTCCTCTATAATGCCTTTTCTGTTTGGAACTTCTAAATAGCCCTTTGCCACATCATCTTCCGAAAAATATTTTTTTATATTTTTATCGAATTCTAATATTATATTTTGGCATATTTTTTCGTAATCTTGGTCCTCTATTATTGCTATAAAATCATCTCCACCAATATGTCCAACAAAATTATTATCCTCATCTTTTGAATGCACATTTTTTATAATTGTTCTAGCTGTAAACTTAATTATTTCATCTCCATTAGAGAAGCCATAAACATCATTATAAGCCTTAAAATTATCTAAATCGAAATACAACATTACAAAAAATTCTTTTTTCATTAGTCTTCGTTTCATTTCTGCTTGTATTTGAACATTTCCTGGTAAATTAGTTAAAGGGCTTACTTTTCTGTTTATATATAGCAAATTGATAATATTCTGGATTGTATAATATAAGTATTCAAAGTCTATAGGATTTTTTATAAAATATGTTGCTGCTGCTTTTAATATTTCTACTCTATGTTCCCTAGTAGTATTTGAAGTTATAACTATAACTGGCGTTATAGAATTATCATCATTATCTCTTATCTTATGACATATTTCTGTTGCATTTTCGGTAATTGTATCTTCGTTGATTATTATTAATGCTGGTATATCTTTCAATGCAATATCAATATTTTCTGTTTTTATCTGTTTAAATTTAAAATTTTTGTCAGGTTTAAATATTTCGTTTAATTTTTTTCTTAAACTTTCATCATCATCAATTAGATAAACAGTATGCATAAATTTTCCTCCTCTGTTACCAAAACCACCTAGTTAGAAAAGAATATATTCATTATCTTACAACTATTCTAGTTTTGTATAGTCCACGTAAATTCTTCTACCTGTTCTTTTATGTTATAAACTCGTAACGTTATTTTGGTTTCTCCTTCATCTATTTTAAATCTATACTCAAAAGTATTTTGATTTAGCGAAATATTTGGGTCTGTTTTATATTCTTGGTCATTTACAAACCAATCAACCATTCTTATTCCATATTCATCTTGTACTTTTAGTACTGCATATGCTGAATCTTCTGGGTCTAGTGTTAATTGTGCAGTTGGCTTACTATCTACGCTTACTCCTTTAACTTTTTGTTCTGCTGTTGCAACATTCTGTTCCTTATCAACAGCTTCTACTTTTAATAGTCTTTCCTCTGCAACAACATTTATTGTAGCCTTTATAGTTGTTTGTCCTTCTGATGTTGCTCTAACTGTAACTTCATCATCATTACCATATTTGTATGTTACATAATCAATTTCTTTGTCATCTGTTACAATAATCTGTAAAGTATTTGCATCATCTGGTTCAAATTCTATAGTAGGCTCCGTTACATCTTTTGTGTCTTGTTTTAAAGTTTTTACATATCTTCTAGTTACTCCTTGAGAATCAATTACAGATATATTTAATTTGTTTTCTCCTGATGGAATTGAAATTGTTTGTTCTAGTATAGAATTGCCTCTTCCTTGTACAATTATATCTGTAGAGTCATTCCATGCATATGAAACAGTTCTTATTCCTGTTTCACATTTTATAGAAAGTTTTACCTTATTACCACTTTTCAATACTTCCACAGTTGGAACTGTTGCATTCTTTGCAGTTTCTATATTCTGCATGATAGCATATGCCCCATCTCCAGATAAAGCAATTCCAAAAATTAGGATTAAAACAGCAAAAACTTTTGCTATACCATTTACATCTCCTGAACTTTTTGGTGCTTTAGTTTTTACTTCTTTAACTTTTTTTTCTTTATTATTTTGATTTTTTCTAGGATTATTATTTTCTGTTATAAGAATTTGATTCATTCGCTTTTCCTTCCTTAGTATAAAGAGTTTTCTACAATTTGAATTATAACATACCGATTTTTTAATGTAAATATAATTTATGAATTTTAAAAATGGTATTCTACTATATAGAATACCATTTTTTATTCATATTATAACACAAATTTCTTTATTAAAACTACGCCTGAAGTAAGTATTGCTAATACTGCCATTGTTATTGTTGTATATACTATAATCTGTCCTGTTTGTACTGATAATAATACTGGGGCATCATCAATATCGTCTTCTCCATGTTTGTTATTGTCTGGAGTTGAGTCTATGTCTGGACTATCAAAGTCATTATAGTCTTTACTTATTTCTGCCCAGTTATCCATTACTCCAAAGTTTTCACTATCATTTATCCATGTTAATATTACTTCTACTTCTGTTGTATCTCCTGATTGTAGCAATATATCTTTTGTCTGATCTGTCACTATTGTGCTCTCATCTATTTTAGTCCATAATGGGTTATCTTCTGCTACAAATTTTAATCCTTGTGGTATATAGTCTTTTACTTCTTTTGCATATCCTGCTATGTTTCCTTCATTCTTTACTCTTATTTTGTATCTGAATTTTACTGTTACTTGATTTATTTTGCTCTTCTTTAGATCTACTTTTACTACATCCTCTGGATCATCCTCTGCTGTATGTCCTGTTTCTATTATTCTGTCTTCTCCATTTTCTGTTACTATTGCTTGTGTTACCCATTTTCTTAATGATAAATCAAAATATTGTACTTTTACCTTTTCTATGTCTTGGTCATCTTCTCCTTCATTCCATTCATCTGGGGTTGAATCTTGATCCTCTACATCATTTCCATCTTTATCAGCATCTTCAGATATCTGTGCTTTGTTTATTACTACTCTATCCGATGTATTTGGCTCTGTTACTTCAAATGCTACTTTTACATCTTTATATGATAATTCTTTTGTCTCTTTATCAAATGCTTTGATTAAATTATCTCCTGCTGTCTTTTCTTGTTCTTTTGATAGATAATCTGTCACTATTGATACTGCTTCTTCTTCATTTTCTGTTTCTTCTCCATTTTTATCTATCATTATCCATCTGTATTCTTTATTTGTATCATGCTCTTTTAAGAATTTCAATCCCTCTGGAATGTCATCTTTGACTTCTTGTGCATATCCATCCATTTCCCCTTCATTGTATACTCTGATTGTATATGTTACCACATTTCCATTTGATACTAATACTGGGTCTTTTGGATGTGTATATGTTGCTGTTGTTGATGTTCCATCTACTAGTCCACTTACATCGACTTGTGGTTCTCTACTTGTTATTTTCGTACTATTTACTGCTGTAATAAACTTTCTTAAACTCAAGTCAAATTTTACTATTGATACTTTTTCAAAGTCGTCATCATCTTCTTGACCTGGCACATATTCTTTATCCATCTCGTTATCTTTGTATCCTGGTAAGTCTTCTGGTATTTGTACATTATCTTTGTCAGAATCTCTATCTTTTACATCATTTCCTTCGCCATCAGTAAAATCAGATACATCAGCTATATTTGTTATCTTGGTTGGCATTGGATCTGTTGATATTACTTTACATGCCACTATTACTTCTTTATATGATAATGTTGTTCCATCAAATGCAGCTATTTTATTAGCTCCAGCGGATGTTTCTTGTGCCTTTGACAAGTAATCAGTCTTTATTATCTTTGAATTTTCACTATCTAATACCCAACCATATTTTTTATTTGTATCATTATCTGATATAAATTCTAATTGGTCTGGTAAATGATCTGTTATCATTTCAGCATATCCATCGATTTGACCTTCATTATATACTCTTATTGTATATTCTACTACTGATCCAACAGATACTTTTACTGGTTCTTTTGAGTGATTGTATATTGCTGTTGTTCCCGTTCCATTTTTTAATGGTGTTATATCAACTTGTGGAATTCTACTTTTAATTTCTGTATCATTTACCTTTGTTATAAATTTTCTTAATGCTAAGTCAAATTCTTTTAATATTAATTTTTCAAAATCATCATCATCTTGTTGTCCTGGTACATATTCTTTACCTATTTCATTATCTTTGTATCCAGGTAAATCTTCTGGTATTTGTACATTGTTTTCTTGAGAGTCTCTATCTGTTACTGTATTTCCATTACCATCTGTGAATTTACTTATATCTGCTATGTTCGTTATCTTATTTGGCATTGGATCTGTTGACACTACTTTACATACTACTTTTACTTCTTTGTATGATAATGTTGTTCCATCAAATGCAGCTATTTTATTTGCTCCATCTGTTGACTCTTTTGCCTTTGATAAATAATCTGTTTTTATTATTTTTGAATTTCCACTATCTGCTGTCCAACCATATGTTTTATTTGTTTCATTATCTAATATAAATTCTAATTGATCTGGCAAGTGATCTGTTATCTCTTCTGCATAGCCATCAACTTCAGCTTCATTGTATACTCTTATCGTATATTCTACTACATCCCCTATTGCTATTGATACTGGTGTTTTAGGATGCTTATATATCGCTGTTGTTTCTGTTCCGGCAGCTAATTTGCTTATGTCTACAGTTGGTTCTCTATTTGTTATATCATCATCATTTACTTTTGTGATAAATTTCCTTAATGCTAAGTCAAATTCTTTAATCTTTAATTTTTCAAAATCGTCATCATCTTGTTGTCCTGGTACATATTCTTTACCTATTTCATCATCTTTGTATCCAGGTAAATCTTCTGGTATTTGTACATTGTTTTCTTGAGAGTCTCTATCTGTTACTACATTTCCATTGCCATCAGTAAATTTACTTATATCTGCTATATTTGTTATCTTGGTTGGCATTGGATTTGTTGATATTACTTTACATACTACTTTTACTTCTTTGTAATCTAAAGTTGTTCCATCAAATGCAACTATTTTATTTGCGCCGGCTGATGTCTCTTTCGCCTTTGATAAATAATTTGTTTTTATTATTTTTGAATTTCCACTATCTACTGTCCAGCCATATGTTTTATTTGTTTCATTATCTGATATAAATTCTAATTGTTCTGGTAAGTGATCTGTTATCTCTTCTGCATATCCATCTATCTCAGCTTCATTATATACCCTTATTGTATATTCTACTGTATCTCCTATAGCTACAGACACTGGTATCTTAGGATGTTTATATGTTGCTGTTGTTCCATTATTATTCAATGGACTAACATCTACATTAGGTATTCTAGTTTTTATTTCTGCATCATTTACTTTTGTTATAAACTTTCTTAGACTTAAATCAAATGATTTTAATGTTAATTTTTCAAAATCATCATCATCTTGTTGTCCTGGGATATATTCTTCTCCTCTATTTATTTCAGCATCTCTATAATTTTCTAAATCTGTACCAGTTGGTAAATTTACATTATTTGCTTGTGAATCTCTATCTACTACTTCATTTCCATTAGCGTCAGTAAATTTAGTTATATCAGCTATATTTGTTATCTTATTTGGCATTGGGTTCGTTGCAACGACTCTACATTTTATCTTAACATCTTTATATGCTAATGTATTTCCATTAAATGCTACTATCTTGTTAGATCCATCTGATGTTTCTTTTGATTTAGATAAATAAGATGTTTTTACTGTTTTTAAATCTGAACTACTTGCTAATTTCCATCCATAATCAATATTTGTTTGATCATCAACTATAAATTCCAATTGTTCTGGTAAATGATCTGTTATTTCTTCAACATATCCATCTGCATCACCCTCATTATATACTCTTATTGTATATGTTACTGTATCTCCTATTGCTACTTTTACTGGCGTTTTAGGATGTTTATATATTGCTGTTGTTTCTTCTCCTGATGCTAATTTGCTTACATCTACTTTTGGTTCCCTATTTGTGATTGCTGTTCCATTAACTTCTGTTATAAATTTTCTTAAACTTAAGTCAAATGGTTTTGGCACTACTATTGATACTGTTTCTGAAAAATTATGTGGTGTTTCATCCACTATTACAACTGGTTGTTCTGTAGTTGGTGCATTTTCTACCGACCAATATTCAGCTGTTCTTGATGTATATGATGAATTAATTGTCATTTTTATTCCAGATATATTCGAGCTTGTTGGCATCATCAAATAAAAATCTGTTCCAACTAACTCCTTTATTGTTTTATTTGTTGATACTATGTTTCCATTTGAATCTTTTACTCCTAATGATGGAGTTATTGTTTTCCCGTCTGTATCTGTATATGTTGCTGTTAGTGTGTAGTCAACATCTAATAATTGATTTATTTTATATGGTCCAGCTACATAGTTGCTTCCTATCTTTTGCATTGTAGCATTACTCTTTACAATTTCTATTGGAGTTGTTGTATTGTTTGGACTTACATAATTGCTATTAGCTTTAGCTTTTGTTATGTAATATTGAAATAATGCTTCAATTGCATCTTCTCTGTCCCAACCATTTGGTTCATCATCTAATCCTTCATATTCAGGTAAATCTCCTATTGCTACATAATTGTCATCTACTTTTGGTATTGAATTTACTTTAAAATTAGTGTTTGAATAATGATATTTATCACTAGAATCCGGATTAGTAAAATACCAAATCGCTAATTGTTGTACTACATCTATATCATCATCTGTTACTAATTCATATAAATAATCATCTGTAATCTTGCTCTTTAAGAAAGCTTCTCTGTTTGCCGTATTGTCAACACCGGCATTTGGCATTATATAAATATTATCTAATAGCCACATCAAAGAATTATAATTACTCCCACTTGGTAATATATTTTTATATGTAGTTGGTATAGAAGATAAATCCTTCAAATTAAATTTTTGTGAATATCTACTTATCGCTGGTACTCCACCAGTTGCCAAATCTGATGATCCAAATCCAGGTCCACCTTTTATACAATAAATTGTTTTATTTAAGTCTGCCGTCGTATCTGATGTACTATCATATTCAGCTATTTTCCACACTTTATACCCTGTTTGTTTATAACCATATCCAGAGTTACGAAGTGACACTATTCCCAAATACATTGGGCCTGCGCTTGCAGCACTTACGCTACTTATGGTTCCAAGTGCTAATATTGTTACTATCATGATAAAAATACTTGATACTAATTTCTTTAACTTTTTCATCTTTTCCATCCTTCTATTTACTATAATTATAAATATTTTAATAAGATATTAAAAATAAGTCAATAGTATTTTTTCCTACATTAATAATATAGTAAAAATTGTTACATTTTAAATTCAATATTTTACTACGGAATATAGGAAATTCAGCTATTTTTACTTATATAATACTGTACATTTCAATTATATTACATTTTCTTTGTAAAATCAATAAATTATGTTAATAAATTTGCAACTTTTCCTTGCTTTTTATTGCATCCGTAGTACAAAACTTTCACATTATTTTATTACTTTTTATTGATTTTTATAATTCATTAATATAAAATATTTTTATCAAAAGAAAAGTTGGTGAAATTATGAATTATAAGAAACAAAAAGAAGTAAAAATAGATAACAAAAGCACACATCTAAAATGGTTTGCTGTAATATTCTTAATATTGATTTTATTGTTAGTATTCAGAATATTTTGGTTACAATTTATAGATGGAGATTCTTTAAAGGAACAAGCATATAAACAAATTACGGCAAATAGAGTTTTAAGTCCTAAAAGAGGAACTATTTATGATTCAACAGGTAAAGCACTTGCAGTAAGTTCAGAAGTTGATACTATAAGTATAAATCCTTCTCTTATTAGTGTAAAAAATGATACAGAAGGAACCAATGCTCTAAAAGAAAAGGTCGCAAGAGTTCTAGCAAATATTTTTGACTTAAATTATGATGAAGTTTTAGTTAAAGTAACTAGTACAAACTCTGTAGAAACAATAGCAAAAAAAGTAGACTCTGATAAAGTAGCCGAATTAGAACAATGGATGAAAGAGAACAAATGCTATTCTGGTATAAACATAGATGCAGATACAAAAAGATCCTATCCTTATAATAATTTAGCATCAAATTTGATAGGCTTTTGTGGCAGTGACAATAATGGCCTCGCAGGTTTAGAATATTATTGGGATGATACTTTAACAGGTACCCCTGGAAGAGTAACAACTTCTATAGATGCAACTCAAGAATCAATACCAGATAATGATGAAAAATATATAGATCCAGAAAACGGAAGTAACATCACATTATCAATTGATGCTAACATTCAGTCAATAGTAGAAAAATATTTAAAACAGGCAGTTGAAGAGAATGATTGTAAAAATGGTGGCTCTATGATTCTTATGGATCCTTCTACAGGTGATATTTTAGCAATGGCCACATATCCAGATTATAATTTGAATACACCTTTTGAACCAAATGAAACTTTACAGAAAACTTGGGATAGTTTGTCTAGTGAGGAAAAAAATAATAGCCTATATAAAATGTATAGTAACAAAGTAGTTAATGAAACATACGAGCCTGGTTCTGTATTTAAAACAATTATGGCATCTATTGGACTCGAAGAAAATGTTGTTGAAACAGATACTGTAGGAGATTTCTATTGTAGTGGCTATGAACACGTTGGCGATAGAGATATTCATTGTACAAATACATCAGGTCATGGTAGTCAAACATTAAGAAATGCATTAGAAAATTCTTGTAACCCAGCATTAATTCAATTAGGTAGACGTATAGGGGCTAATACATTATATAAATATTTTAAAGCATTTGGTTTCTTTGACAAAACAGGTATTGCCACAGCGGGCGAATCATCAAGTCAATTTCATACTCTAGATAATGTCGGTCCTACCGAATTAGCGACAATGTCTTTTGGTCAAAGATTTACCATTACTCCATTACAGATGATTACAGCAGCTTGTGCCATAGCAAATAATGGTAAATTAGTAAAGCCAAGAATTGTTACAAAAATAGAAAATCCAGATACTGGTGCAATAACCAATATAGACGTTGAAGAAGTGAGACAAGTCATATCTTCTAAGACAGCATCTAAAGTTCGTGATATGATGCAATCTGTTGTAACAGATGGTGGAGGTCAATCTGGTGCTGTTAAAGGATATGCTATTGGTGGAAAAACCGGAACTTCAGAGCCTAATCCAAGTCATCCAGAAGATGGATATGTTGCATCCTTCCTAGCAATTGCACCTGTTGAAAACACTAAAGTCGTTGCACTGTTATCTTTGTATGGTCCTCAAGGAAAGAATCATTACGGCGGTAAAATTGCTGCGCCTGTTGTCTCTCAAGTGTTAAGTGAAGTTCTACCTTATTTAGGTATTCCTTCAAATGATTCATCACAAGCAAGCTCAGATACCTCTTTAATAACCATTCCTGATTTAAAAAATAAAACTATATCTGAATCGAAAAAACTTCTTAAAGATTTGGGATTAACATATATAACGTCTGCTTCTGATGATGAAATAGTTACATCTCAAAATCCTAAAGCTGGTGTATCAATTTCTAAAAACGGAATCGTAAAATTATATACTGATCAAAACAACTCGTCAGTTTCTGTAACAGTACCAGATTTAAAAGGAAAAAGCTTAAGCAATGCAACTTCTACTTTAAAAGCTAAAAACTTAAATATTCAAGCTACTGGCTCAGGTATTGTTGTTTCACAAGAACCTGCCGTTGGATCTTCTATTGAGGAGGGTAGTGTAATTAAAGTAACCTTACAAGAAGTGACAAGTGATTTACATTAAAAAAAAATCAACCAAAAGGAACATTCCTATTGGTTGATTTTTCTTTTTTGTGCATAATAGCAGAAGAAGGCTGATACCTGATCTGGTAATATTTTAGAAAATATTCGTCCTAACCATATAAAGAAACTTGGAAATATTAAAGTTCTGCCCTGCATCATTTTCTTGATTGCATAGCATGCAACTTGCTTACTATCCGCTTCTGCTATGTTAAATTTTACATCTGCAACCTTATTAAAGTTTGTTTTTACTGGACCAGGGCATAAAGCACTTATTTTCACCTTTGATTTTTGCTTAAATAGTTCATGCCTTATGCTTTGTGTTAGTCTCACCACATAAGCTTTTGTCGAGTAATATGTTGCCATTAAAGGCCCAGGCATGAAACCAGCAATTGATGCCACATTTAATATATATCCTTTATTCACACTCACCATATCTTTTAAGAATAGTTTAGTTAATATATGCAAAGCAACAATATTAGTATCTATTATCCCTAATTCTTTTTCTAAATCTGTATCAGTAAATTTACCACAAGTTCCAAAGCCTGCATCATTAACTAATATATCGATTACTCCATATTTTGCTTTTACGTCTTCGTGTAGTTTTCTGCATCCATCTCTATCTATTAAATCCATTGCTCTAATGTCGACTTTAATTTGATATATTGCTTCTAATTCTTTTTTTAACTTTTTTAATTCTTCTTCATTTCTAGCAACTGCAATTATGTCATATTTTCTTTTTGCAAGTTCTCTTGCAATGTCTCTTCCTATTCCTGAAGACGCTCCTGTAACTAAAGCTATCATACTATTTCCTCACTTTATTTATAATTATCTTAAAAACTAATTATTTTATTATATGTATCTATTGCTTTATTATCTGTCATTCCTGATATATATTCAATTATTGCTAAACAATAATCTTCTTTCTTATTGATATTATACATTTTGTTATTCTTTAATTTCATCTCTAAATCTTGTTCATCAACACAATAATTTTTTAGCCAATTAACAAACTCATATATCAGTTCAGGATACATTTTATTATTTTCTATGATATTATCTATTTTGTTACTGTATGCAGATTTTAATACATCATAAATTGTATAGATAATAACATTGAAATACTCATTTGATTTTAATAATTTGTCATTTCTATATATTCTTTCATAATTAAATTTTTTCAATTTATTTATTAAGTTTAATCCACTATCCGAAAATGTAAGACCTTTTTCTATTGAGGTGTTCTTTAATAAGTCAACAGTCAAATAATTTATTATATTTGTATTATTTAATGTATCATATCCAGTACTCTGAAAATTTAACATTGTTTCTAGTTCTTGAATATCATCATTATTTAAAATATTAAATCTCAATGCGTCCTCTATATCTCTTCCTAGATACGATATTTTATCTGCTATTTTTATTACACATCCTTCCCATGTATAAGGCGCGTATTCATTTGGTCTTGTATAGTTATTTAAATCTATTGCCTCTTGTCTAGGTCTTAAGCTATTTTCGTCTATTTCTCCGCAGTGAGATACTATTCCATCTCTTACAGCATATGTTAAATTTAAGTTTTCTTTGTATCCTTCTCTATTTTCTAATAATTCTATGTTATCGACACAGTTTAAACCGTTCCTCTCATGCCAGAATCTTTTATTTGTATCTCTCATTGAAATTTCATTTAACACTTTTTCTCCAGCATGTCCAAAGGGACTATGTCCCAAATCATGAGCAACAGCTATCGTCTTTGTTAATTCTGTGTTCAAACCTAATGCTTTTGCCAGTACGTAACTTATAGACTCAACATGGTTTACATGCTCTATCCTCGTACATATATGGTCATTAGCTGGTGAGAAAAACACTTGCGTTTTATGCTTTAATCTTTTATATGCGTTAGAATATATAATTCTAGTATAATCTCTTTCAAACTCAGTTCTTAAATCTATATTTGCACTGTATAATTTTTTCTCTCTTAATGTCATTTGACTCCATTTAGGATTATTTTCATTAGCCGCTTCAATTGCTAATTTATTTAATTTCATATTGCCGTCCATGCTGATACCTCCAAAATTATGCTTAGATTATATATTTTAGATTATTAAAAGTCAAACGTAAAACAAGAAAAAGCCAAAAGGTTTCCCTCTTGGCTTCTTACTTATTTTATTACAATTTCATCATTTTCAACTATTGCTTTCGCCCTTTTACCTGTTTTCACGACTCCATCTAATATTGCTTCTGCTATTTTATCTTCTAGCATATTTTGTATAGCTCTTCTTAGAGGTCGTGCACCATAATTGTTGTCAACGCCTTTTTTAGCAATTAGTTCTTTTACTGAATTATCTATTTCTATTTTTATTTCTTGTTTTTCTAATCTTTTTGTGACTTGTGCAAGCATTATCTCAATAATCTTTTTAACATCTTCATTCTCTAATTTGTGGAATACGATAATGTCATCTATACGATTAATAAGTTCTGGTCTAAATTGTTTCTTTAGTTCTCCCATTACTTCTTTTTTAATGTTTTCATATTCTTGCTTTTTATTTTCTTCTTCGTTTCCACCAGAGAATCCAAGTTTATTTTTATCAGTAATAAGTTTAGCGCCAACATTCGATGTCATAATTATAACTGTATTTTTAAAGTTTACTGTTCTTCCTTGTGAATCTGTCAATCTTCCATCCTCTAATATTTGTAATAACATATTCATTACATCTGGATGTGCTTTTTCAACCTCATCAAATAATATTACAGAATATGGTCTCCTTCTTACCTTTTCCGTTAGTTGTCCTCCCTCATCATATCCTACATATCCTGGAGGAGAACCAATTAATTTTGCAACCGAATGAGATTCCATAAATTCTGACATATCTACTCTTATCATGCTATCTTCGTTTCCAAACATTGCTTCTGCTAATGCCTTTGCTAGCTCAGTTTTACCAACCCCCGTAGGTCCTAAGAATAAGAATGATCCTGTTGGACGGTTTGGGTCTGTTAACCCTACTCTTCCTCTTCTTATAGCTTTGCTTACAGCTGATACAGCTTCATCTTGTCCAATAACTCTCTTATGTAAGTTTTCTTCTAGATGTTTTAATTTTTCGTTTTCTGTTTCTGTTATCTTGTTAACAGGAATACCTGTCCAGCTAGCAATTACATGTGCAATATCTTCTTTAGATAAAACCATAACTTTTTTAGTATTATCTTCTTTCCATTTTGCCTGCTCTTCTTCTAATTTTTGTTTTTTAGCTTTTTCGTTATCTCTTAACTTAGCTGCTTTTTCAAAATTTTGAGTTGCTATAGCTTCTTCTTTTTCTTTACAAGTCTTCTCTATTTCATCTTCTAGGTTTCTCATAGAATCCGGTTTTGTATATGTTTGCATCTTTACTCTTGATGCTGCTTCATCTATTAAATCTATTGCTTTATCTGGTAAGTATCTATCATTTACATATCTTGTAGATAGTTCTACTGCAGCCTTTATTGATTCATCTGTAATCTTTACATTATGATGCGCTTCATACTTATCTCTTAACCCTTCAAGAATTTTAATTGTATCTTCTTCTGTTGGTTCATTTACTGTTACTGGGCTAAACCTTCTTTCAAGAGCAGCATCTTTTTCAATATATTTTCTATATTCAGTGGTTGTTGTTGCACCAACTACTTGCACTTCTCCTCTTGCCAAAAGTGGCTTTAAGATATTTGCTGCATCAACAGCGCCTTCTGCAGAACCTGCGCCAACTATTGTATGTATTTCGTCTATAAATAGTATTACGTCTCCAGCTTTTTTTACCTCTTCAAGAGATTTCTTTATTCTTTCCTCAAAATCTCCCCTGTATTTTGCACCTGCTACCATTCCAGATATATCAATACTTACAACTCTTTTATTTTTTAGAGTTTCTGGTACATCCCCTGCAACAATTTTTTCCGCAAGACCCTCTGCAATTGCTGTTTTACCAACACCAGGCTCACCAATTAAGCAAGGATTGTTTTTGGTTCTCCTAGATAAAATTTGAATAACTCTATCTATTTCTGTTCTTCTTCCTATCACTGGATCAAGCTTGCCCTCTCTTGCCTTTTTCGTTAAATCACTTCCATACTGATTTAATGTAGGGGTAGAATTATAACTTCCATTATTCACAGATTTTTTTGAACCTGGTTCTTTGCTTTCGGCTTCATTTATAGCATTTACAATTTCATTATATAATTTTTTAGGATTTACATTTAAGTCCATCATTATTCTTACTGCAACACTATCGCCTTCACGCATAATTCCACAAAGAATATGTTCTGTTCCTATATATTGACTATTTAATCTACGAGCTTCAATAAATGAGTTCTCTATTACTCTTTTACTTCTAGGAGTAAAACCTATACTATCAATATCTTCTATAGGTCCATTTTCACTTACTCCTATAAGTTCCTCTATATCTCTTAATACTGCTTCACTTGTAACCCCTTGATTTGACAACACTTTACTTGCAACACCATTACCTTCTTCTACTAATCCATATAAAATATGTTCAGTACCTATGTAATTATGTCCAAGTTTTGCTGCTAGATCATTTGCTATCTCTAGAGCCTGCTCAGCACTATTAGTGAATTTATATTCCATAATAATCCCTTCTTTCTTTATAAAATTTTACCAATCACTTCATAAGATATGACAAATAACTTTCTATTCTTTTATAATTTGTCTTATTATTTCTGTCCTTTTCATGTCTCTCTCATTTTCATTCATAATCTTTCCACAATATTTTTGAAGATTTGCAGGTTTAGTATATAAGAATAGTTTTTTCACCTTTGTATCATCAAGTTCGCTAATGACTCCCATATCAGTACCTAGCTTTACATCCGACAATAAGTCGATGCACTCATTACTTGATAAAAGCCTAGCATTTTCTAATATACCAAATGCCCTATAAACTTTATCCTCAAAGCGTACTTGTTCTTTTCCCAGATATTTTCTGGCAACCTTTTCTTGTTCTATAATTTTTTCTGTAATTATTTTCATGTTTTTTACTATTTCTTGCTCACTAATTCCTAAGGTTTGATTATTAGAAATCTGATAAATATTTCCCATACTTTGGCTTCCTTCTCCATATACTCCTCTAACATTCATTCCAAAGTTATTAACTATATGAAGGACCTTATTCAAATTACCTGTTTCTGCAAGGCCAGGAAGATGTACCATTACTGATATTCTTGCTCCTGTTCCAACATTTGTTGGACATGCTGTTAAATATCCATATTTTTCACTATATTCATAATCTAATAAACTTTCTAGTTTTTGGTCGATTTCTATAGCAAGATTCATTAATTCTTCTATTGCCATTCCTTCTGCAAAAACTTGCAAACGTAAATGATCTTCTTCATTTATCATTATACATATATTTTCTTCATTATTTATCAAAATAGCTCTATTTTCATCTACACTATTAGCAAATTCTGGGCTAATAATATGTTTTTCAACTAGTGATAATTTCGTTAAATTATCCATATCTTTCAATTTTAATAATTGAAGATTGTATCCTAGTGCAGGTACAATTCCTTCTATTTTTGATAATATTTGCTTTTTATCTTCATTTTTACATTTATTTTCAAAATTGAAACCTTTTATATTACGTGCAAGCCTTACTCTTGTACTTATTACAACATCAGAATTTTTTCCGTTTTGTAAATACCAATTAGACATAAATTATACTTCCTTTCATTTCTATTTCTTATCATTAATTTGTTTTATTTTATCTCTTATAGTAGCAGCATCTTCATATCTTTCTTCTTCTATTGCTTTATTTAAATCTTTTTTTAACTGCTCTAACTCATTATTTTCAACTTTCTTTTCTTCTCTGTTCATTTTTTTAGTATTATTTTCTCCAGTATTTTGCATTTTTTCAGAAATATTTAAAGGTTTTCTTCCTACATGTTTTACATTTCCTTGAATGTTTTTAAGTACAGAGTCTAGCCTATCTTCGAACATATCATAACATTCTGCACAACCTAACAATCCTGTTTTTATAAAATCATTATATAATTCTCCACAAGTATCACATTGGTTGCTCTTTTCTTTTATAAAACTTGGTAATAATTGTTCATCATTAAAGAAATCATCTAAAAAGTTTGAAAAGTGTATTGGCATATTTATTTTAAAATTTTTTATTCCCATTTTTTCAGCACACTCTTCACATAATATCATTTCTTTCTTTACACCATTCACTATTTGAGTATATCTTACATTTGCCTCATTTTTTCCACAATTCTGACATAACATAATAATCAACCTCCTAATTAATCTTCAACAAGATTTAATAACATATTTTTAAAAATATTTGCTCTTAATTTATCTTTTTCTTTTTGTTCTACAGTGAGAACATTGTCACTAGTCGCCACTTTTAGAAGCTTTGCTTCATTTTTAGTAATCATGTCATACGATAAGAAATTACTTATAAATATGCTAACTTCTTGTGCAGTTATTGCATCTCCCACACTAGATATTATATGCATTAAGTAATTACTTTTTGTGATGTTTATCTTAGTAATAGTTATATGTCCACCACCACCACGCTTACTCTCTACATAATATCCTTGTGCTGGCTTAAACCTAGTTGATATAACATAATTTATCTGTGAAGGTACACAATTAAATTTTTCCGCCAGATCATTTCTTTGTATTTCTATGCTATTTTCTTCATCAAATAAATCTTTTATAAAATCTTCTATCATATCTGATATTCTCACTTTTACTCGCCTCTTTTCATCTTTAAGTTTAATATTTTCTTAGTAGCATTTCATATTTTTTGACTTTGACTTTCTTTGACCTACATCTATATTATAGCACCTTTATTTTTAAAGTCAATAGTTTTTTACTATTTTTTTCTTTTAGTCATCTCATTAAGTTCCATTGCTCTAGTCTTCTGTCTGTTTAACCCTGTCCATGCAAAGTATGAGGAAATAAATTCTCCATACATAGTTGTTCCTTCTCCTTTTACAAGCTCATCTAAATGCTCTAGCTCCTTATTTTCTTTATCATTAGCAGCGATAATTCCCTTATAATTATTAAGATTATTAATAGCTTCATTCTTATTATTTTCTTTTTCTCTTATAGCTTTATCTTGATAAATATCTATATCTTTATTCATAAAAAAATGCACCTCATAAATTTTTTATTTATTCTGTGCATTATATTTTCTTTTATTCTTTTATTATATATTTTTCTAATGCTTCAGCAACACCATCATTGTTATTATCGCACACAACTACATCTGCAAATTGTTTCATATATGGAGCACTGTTTTGCATTATTATTCCTAATCCTGCATTTTCAATCATTGCTTTGTCGTTCATATTATCTCCAATAGCAATTATCTCACTTGGGTCTATTTTCAAATTATCAGCTAGTTTCTTTATTGCTCCCCATTTATCGACACCTTTACTTGTTATCTCAGTATAATAATATTCTACTTTTCTTTCCTCTGTTCCGCATTTTATATATTTTTTTGCCATATGTTCTACATCTAATACGTCGACATTTTTTACTTCTCTAAGTTTCCTTATTATTCCGTCAAAAATTATTTTACTCTCATCACATACAGTAATCTTTAAAATTTGTATATCTGAATTTTCTTCTACATATTTATAAATATTATCTACTATTTTTATATTTGTTTTTTTATCATCCGGGACTTTTTTGTTTTCATTATTGTAAAAAGATATATTATAATTCATGGATTTAGAGATTGCTAAATTTTCTGTGTAAATGCTGAAAAATATGCTATTATCTTCACATATCTTTATTATTTGCAAGGCTTTTTGTCTTTCAATAAATCTATCATATATTATTTCATCATTCTTCACATCATATAGTATAGATCCATTTCCACATACCATATAATTATTGGCTCCAGATTCATTTGCATAGCTCTTAGCAGAGGTAATTGGTCTTCCAGAAGCAATTATTACTTGTATTCCTCTCTCCATTGATTTTTTTATAGCATTTTTATTTCTTTGAGATATCTCTCCATATGAATTTAATAATGTGCCATCTAAGTCTATCGCTACTAGTTTATACATATTTCATTAAATGATAATTAAAATTTATCATTTTCTCCTTCCTTTATTTTAACAGAAACATTATACCATATTATTATGTTTTTAAAACATTTTTTTATTAATTTTGTAAATTATAATCATTACAAAAAATTACCAGTTTATTTTAATTTTTTTAGAGCAAGCTATATATTGAAAAAGCAGATAGTTTTTTCAATATATTCACATTCTAGGAGGTGAAAATTATGGCACATTCATCAAGCAATAGCAATTATAAAGTAGTTCCAGAAGCTGCTGATGCATTAAACAAATTTAAATATGAAGTAGCTAGCGAAGTTGGTGTAAATCTTAAAGATGGATACAATGGAGATATCTCTGCAAGAGATGCTGGTAGAGTTGGTGGAAACATGGTTAAGAAATTAATACAACAAGCTGAAAGCCAAATGAAATAGTTTTAGTTTTATAATTGACTTAATTATAAACTATTATTATTAGACAGGATTTTAAGTTTTGTCTTATATATTTTATTGTTTATATAGTATTATATTATTTAAATTGTAGAATACATAAGGCAGGATTTAATATCCTGCCTTTTTTATTATGAAACCTTTACTATTCTATATTCGAAATTTTCATATTTTTCTATTGATCTTTTTAATAAATTTTGATAATCTTTTGAATTTTCCTTAAATCTAGTTTTGCAAAAAGCTTGAATTAAACTGGTTTCAATTATTTTTTTACTATATTTTGCTATATCTGGATTTATTGTTATGGTTCTGTTTCTATTATTTTTTATAAAAGATTCTTTCATCCTTTTCAATTCATAATCCTCTGGTGCAAATCCTAACATCACTCTTATTTTTTCCATACTATTTGCTATTTCTATATCGGCTATCTCATCATACATTTTTTTAATAGCTTCACTAACTATATCAACTGTTCCAGCTTCTTTATATCTCATTGGTAGAAATAAATTAACCTCATTATCATTCATATCTAATTCTGGAACTTTTATTTTTTTATAATTGATATTTAGATTCAAACTTTTTCCTAAAACGCTAACTGTCAAATATGTTTTGATTTCTACTGGTTTCCTTAAGTCTATTATCTTATTATTTTTTTGTTTTAGAATACTCATTATTCTCTCCTCCTATCAATCATATTTTTACTAAACCTCTGTTCGGTTTACGAGTATATTTTATATTCTTTTATATATTTTGTCAATAGTTTTTTCAAACATTTTTTCGCTTATTAGTTATCCCTAGAAAACATTGAAAAGACAGGAGTACCTGTCTTTAAATTTATTTGCTCATTACTATTTTCTTTTATGTTTTTTGCAATCTTTTCTTCTTATCTTCTATTCTCTTTTTACACTCTTCTATCTGTACTTTTATCTTTTCAATCTGTTCATCATATAATTTACCAAGCTTATCTATATCTTCGTCAGACAAATCACCTTGAGTAATTTTTCCTTCTCTAAACTCTTCTTGTAGCTTTAGTAAACGTTCCATTTCTTGATTATTTTCAATTTTCACTTCATCAACAAAATTATTTGCTCTCTCTATATTAACTTTACTATCATTTTTTACTTTTTCTTCACTATCGTTAATATTATCTTTATTCAATATTTTCCTTATAAATTTTTTTATCTTAGTAAAAAGGCTTTCCTTTTTTTCAACTATTTGATTATTTTGATCCATCATTTGTGTTAATCTCCTATATAACATTTTACTATATTCTTATTATTTGGATATTTCTTCTCTATTATCCAATTGTTTAGCATATATTTTTTCTTCTCTTAATAGTTCACTTAAAGTATTTTCATAATTTTGTTTTTCTTGTTCTTTAGAACTCAAATCATATCTTTCGCTCATTAGAATTTCCACCTTTCGTTCTTTTAATAATTTATCTATCAATTATAATATATCATACTAATTTTATATTTTCCACATTAAAATAAAAAATTTTTTATGTTTTAAATGGTAAAACTGATACAAAAAAGATACCTAGTTAATTAGGTATCTTTTTTATATTATTAGTTCCGTACTATTTCATAGCCTCTTCTACAGCAACTGCTACTGCTACTGAAGCTCCAACCATTGGGTTGTTACCCATTCCTATCAATCCCATCATTTCAACATGAGCTGGTACTGAAGAGCTTCCTGCGAATTGTGCATCTGAATGCATTCTTCCCATTGTATCAGTCATACCATATGAAGCTGGTCCTGCAGCCATATTGTCTGGGTGTAGTGTTCTTCCTGTTCCTCCGCCAGATGCAACTGAGAAGTATTTTTTACCTGCTTCTATTCTTTCTTTTTTGTACGTTCCTGCGACTGGGTGTTGGAATCTTGTTGGGTTTGTTGAGTTTCCTGTTATAGAAACATCTACATCTTCTAACCACATTATTGCAACACCTTCTCTAACGTCATTTGCACCATAACATCTTACTTTACTTCTCTCTCCATCTGAATATGGTATTTCTTCTACTACTTTTACCTTTCCAGTAAAGAAGTCGAAGTCTGTTTTAACATATGTAAATCCATTTATTCTTGATATTACTTGTGCTGCATCTTTTCCTAAACCATTTAATATAACTCTTAATGGCTCTTTTCTAACTTTGTTTGCAGATTTTGCAATTCCTATTGCGCCTTCTGCTGCTGCAAAGCTTTCGTGTCCTGCTAAGAATGCAAAACATTTTGTATCTTCTGATAATAGCATTGATGCTAAGTTTCCATGTCCTAAGCCAACTTTTCTATCATCTGCAACTGATCCAGGAATGCAGAATGCTTGTAATCCTTCACCTATTGCTTTTGCTGCATCAGCTGCTTTTTTGCATCCTTTTTTAATCGCTATTGCTGCTCCTAAAGTATACGCCCAGCATGCATTTTCGAAACAAATTGGTTGTACTCCTTTTACTATTTCATATGGATTAAATCCTTTATCTGTACATGTCTTTAATGCATCTTCGAAATCTTTTATGCCGTATTTTTCCATTACTGGTTTTATTTGGTCTATTCTTCTTTCATAACCTTCAAATGTAACTGCCATCTTTTATTCCTCCTCATATTATTGTTTTCTAGGGTCAATCTTTTTAACTGCTTCGTCAAATCTTCCATAAGTTCCTGAAGCTTTTTCGATTGCTTCCATTGGATCAATTCCAGCTTTGATGTTATCCATCATTTTTCCTAAATGAACGTATTTATATCCTATTATTTGATCATCTTTATCTAATCCTAGCTCTACTATATATCCTTCTGTTAAGTTTAGATATCTTGGTCCTTTTAATGTACTAGAATAAATTGTTCCAACTTGACTTGTATGTCCTTTTCCTAAATCCTCAAGTCCTGCTCCAACTGGAAGTCCTCCTTCTGAGAATGCAGATTGGCTTCTACCATATACTATTTGTAAGAATAATTCTCTCATAGCTGTATTTATAGCATCACAAACTAAGTCTGTGTTTAATGCTTCCAATATTGTTTTTCCAACTAAGATTTCTCCTGCCATAGCTGCTGAATGTGTCATTCCTGAGCATCCTATTGTTTCAACTAATGCTTCTTGTATAATTCCTTCTTTAATGTTTAATGTTAATTTACATGCTCCTTGTTGTGGTGCACACCATCCTATACCATGTGTTAAACCCGATATATCTTTTATTTCTTTTGCCTTAACCCATTTTCCTTCTTCTGGAATTGGTGCTGGTCCATGGTCAACTCCCTTTGCAACATGGCACATATTTTCTAATTCTTTTGAATAAATCATCTTATAATTGCTCCTTTCGAACTGATAATATTACTGTTACTCTCACATAACATTTACATTATATTACATCTTTCTATATTTTTCAATTTTTTTAGCAAATTTTATTAAATATACCACTCTTGCATTATTTTAAAATCCTGTTCTGGGTAATTTTTTCTTTTCCACTATATTATATACAATAGATGAAGCAGTATCTTCGTCGCAAACTTTATATTCTTTGTCATAGCCTTCTAAAATTGTATTATTTTCTATAAGTGTATTATCTTGTAAATCATCATTTGCTTTCATAAATATATGAGGCTTTTCTAAGTTTTCAAATCCTACCTTTACATTTCCAAAACTCACTTTTATTTCTGTTATTTTTTCATTTTCTTCTAGATGTATATTAGATAAATCTATGTATTTATTCTCTGTACTACTTAAATCTTTTTTTACTACCATATATTCATTCTTTTGATTTGTTCTGTAATAAATACTATAGGTTATGTCTTGATTATATGTTCCTGTAGATATTTTAGTAATCTTGGCATAATCACTGGGCAATATATCATACCATGTAAATTCTTTTAAGTCTGTATTTCCATTATTCTTTATTTTAAATTCATAGTCTATTTCTTCATTAGCTTTTATAATACTTTTACATTTTTTTACTATATCTACATTTGGATTCTCTGATTTATTGGTTACATTCAATTCTATCGTTTGATCATTTTCTGATATTTCTACGTTATATTTTTTGTTATCTAGTATGTACCATTTTCCGCTCTCAACCTCTTGTATAGTATATTTTCCTTTCTTTAATTTACTACTTATTGCTATTCCGTTTTTATCTGTTATAACTTGCTCTACTAATTTATTATTTTCATCATATATATTAAATTTTGCTCCATCGATTGGGCTTCCTTTTTCTTCATTCAAAATATTATTTCTATCTTCACTTGTTTTTACTATCTTTATATTGCCTTTTTTATATTCATTATATATTTGTATTTTTTGTTCCTGACTATATTCTAACTCTATATTTATTGGCGTACTGTCTAATTCATACTCTTCTAATGTTGATTTTTCTATTAATATTATTTTTCCCTGTCTTAATCTAGGTATATCTATCTCACCATTTTCATCAGTTACAAATTCACCTATAAGTTCATTGTTATCTGCATATTTAGCCTCAAACGAAACTCCATGTATTGGTAGGTCTTTTTCTTTATCTAGTTTTGTCAGCTTTATACTAGATTTGTATGCATCTATATCTAATGTAATCGTAGTATTAGCACTTTCTACAGAATCAGCATATGTTATATAATCTTGATAATCATCTATGTAAGCTTCTGCATAAAATACTGGATACGTTTTTACTTTTGCATCTGTTATATTTATTTTACCTATTACATTGCTTTTTATTTCTTTACTAGGTATCGCAATTTTGAATTCTGAATTGTTCATTTTACTAGTTTCTATATTTAAATTATTTAATATCTTAGTGCCTTCTGGAAAATCACTAGCAGATACATTATAGCTGTCTACTCCTCTATTGCCTGTTACGTTATATGATTGTATCAAGTATTCTATACCATCTATTTTTTCCAATACATTGCCTCCACTTTTATTAGCTTCAACTGTAGGTTTCGAATAATCTTCTTTACCATTTACTCCGTAGTCATAAAGTTGTTGAGATACTTCTAATACTTTGCCTCCTCTCCTTTGAACATCTTCTAATGATATATTCTCTCCTCTTCCAACTCTATGAGGTATTTCATACTTGGCTTTTGGTGTGATTCCATCTACTAAACAGTGTATTGCTGTTTTCGTAGCATAATACAAATCATCATCATATTCTAACCCCCATGATGTATATTGGCTTCCCATATATCCTTTATATAGTACTCTCCATAGACGTTCATCATGCAATAATTTTAAAGTAACATCATAGTTTTCTCCAGCACCGGTTCCTATGCCTTCTTTATTAGGTTCTACGCAAAATGCCGGTTGTTTCTCTCCTGTTGTAGGGTCTATGTATACAACATACTCTACCATTTTTAGCATGTCTTTTCCTTGCACTTTTAGTAAAGAAAAACACTCATGGTCTTTTTGTAAATTTATTATCTGATTATCATTAAAACTAATAGCTAATACTGGAACTATGTTTGTTATCAAAGTTACTAAAATTATAAAAAATATTATTGTTTTTTCTAATTTGTATTTCATAAATTTTAATCAACAATATATTAGAAATTTAATATATTGTAATCTCCTTTCCTTATTTTTTATTTAAATTTCTTGTTGTACCGCTTGTACACATAATCTTTGGTTTACCTTATTTTTTATACATGTTATTAATGTTAGCCTATTGTCTTTTGTTTGTTTTAACATACTCCAGTCTGTTTCTAAAATTTCTTTTTTATCTTGAACAATATATTTTCTTTGTCCATATTTAGATTCATATATTATCTCATCTCCTATTTCTAATTCATTAATTCTAGAAAAATAAGAATGTGTATTACCTCTATTATGTGCTGCTAAGCCGACATTACCATCATATTTTGAAGTTTCTTCAATATGTCCAATGTATCCTTTTAAAATTTCACTTGAACTCCCTTCTTTTATTGGGCCATTAAGATTTATCTTCTCTATTTTTAATGTTCCTAGTACAACATCTTCTTCACTGCTATTAATGTCTTCTGTTACATTTTTATTATTTTCTATTGCTTCATTATTTTCTTCTTTTTCTAATACTTGCTTATCATATAAAACTAATGATATCAAAGAAATAACCAAAATGAGTACAACAAATAAAACAAATAACTTTTTATTCATATTTGTCTCTCCTTTAATTTTAATTATCTAATTGGGTTTTATTTAAGAATTAAATTTTTCTGAAAAAATCATTGGTAAAAATAAATTGATATATCAAAATATAACTATCTTTATTATACTCATTTACTTCATATCGTCAATACTATTTTCTCATTTTATGCCATAATCGTATTGTATAATTCGACATTATATAAGAAACCACTCCATTAATTTTAATGAAGTGGTTTCATTGGATTACTCTTCTGGTTCTATTAAACCATAATTTTTATTATCTTTTAATTTATATATTACATTTACTTTCCCTGTTTCAATATTTACAAATGTTAAAAATCTATTTTGTGGTTGGTCACTCAATAATAGTTTAGCATCTTCAGCTCCCATTGGTTTTATGCTATAGTACATTGTTTTTACTATTTCGTCTTCTATTTCATGTTCTTCTTCTCTATTTGTTTCTTTAAGTCTAATAGATTCTGTCATATTTTGTTTGTCTTTTTTGGTCTTCATCTTTCTTATTTGGCCTTCTAATATATCTATGTCTTTATCTATAGAAGCATATAAATCTTGGCTTGCTGTTACTGCTCTAAAAGATTCTCCATTTACAGATACTTGCATTTCTGCTACTTGATCTTCGCCTTCTTTTTTTATAGTTACAAATAAATCTATATCTTCTGTATCAAAATATTTTTGTAATCTTTCAGCTTTAGTGCCAATGTAGTTTTTTATTGCTTCTGTTGCCTTTAGTTCCCTTCCTGTTATTTTTATGTTCATAAAAATCGCTCCTTTCAATTTATCGAAATGTAGTTTTGTTTTGCTAGTTCATTATATATGTTTTCGATGCTTTTTTCAAGTAGTTTTTATGTATTTATTGTCATCTTACTTGTTTAATATGCTTTATCGTATATTTATCTTTGTAAATGTAAATCTCTATGATATCAAATCTTACATATTCATTTTCTAAGTGGTTCTTATAAATGTAATATTTTGCTACTTTTTCTATATGTTTTTGTTTTGTGTTTGTCACTGCTTCTGCTGGTCTTCCATAGCACAAACTCCTTCTTGTTTTTACTTCTACAAATACTAGTTCTTTCTTAGTATGAGCTATTATGTCAATTTCTCCCTGTTTACATGCAAAATTCCTATCTATTATTTCATATTTTAACTTTTCTAGATATCTTGTAGCTAATTCTTCTCCTATCTTTCCTACATCTTGATTATTATACATTTTTTTCCTTCCTTCTAAATGTGTTGCCTGATATGTTCTCTATATAGCCATCTATTTCCATCATGGTTATCATAGAATTAATATCTCTGATATCTTTATTAAGGTGTACCGCAATCTCCTCTACTGACATTGATTCATCTAAAACTTCATATATTTTTTTATATACATCTGGTATATCTTTTATTTCGTTGAGATGAATTTGGTTCTCGTCTTTCTCTTTATTATATAAGTCTGACATTAATTGATTTGGAGTCGTTACTATTTTAGCACCATTTCTCAATAATTCATTTATTCCAGAACTATTTTTTTGATCTAGATTAACAGGAATACAATAAATATTTTTATCTTGCATTTTTGCATATTTTGCAGTTATTCTGCTTCCGCTCCTATATGACGCTTCTATTACTAGCACTGCATCTGCTATTCCACTAATTAATCGATTCCTTTTAGGAAAATTGGATTTTTTAGTTTCTTCTTGTTCTTCATATTCAGTTATGATACATCCTTGTTCATTTAATATTTTATTATATAACCACAAATTTTCTTTAGGATAAACGTCTTTTAATCCTCCACCTAAGACAGCTATAGTTTTTCCAGCTTCACACATTGAGCCACAATGTGCAGCCGTATCTATTCCTAATGCTAAGCCACTGATTATTGTTATATTATGTTTTGCTAATGTTTTTGCAAATAACTGAGCATATTTTCTTCCATAATCTGTACAATCTCTTGATCCAACAATTGCAATTATTTTATTATGATTCAATAAACTAATGTCTCCTTTGCAATATAATTGTTTTGGATACTCTTTTATTTTTAATAATCTTTTAGGATATTCTTCATCATAACATGTTATACTATCTATAATTTTACCTCCTAATTATTCCAATATTTTCTGTCTAGGCTTCTGTACTGTATAGCTTCTGCAATATGTTTGCTTTCTATATTATTAGAATTATCCAAATCTGCTATTGTCCTAGCTACTTTTAATACTCTCGTGTAAGCCCTAGCACTTAATCCCAGCCTTTCAAAAGCCATTTGTAATAATTTTTCAGATTCGTCATTTAACTTGCAGAATTTTGGTATTAAATTTTGGCTCAACTCTGCATTAGAAAATATTTTAAATTCTTTATATCTTTCTCTCTGAATACTTCTAGCTTTATTTACTCTTTCTTTTATTTTTTCTGAATTTTCTTCTTTATTATTAGCTCTTAATTTATTATATTGTACTTTGCTAACTTCTACTTGTATATCTATTCTATCTAATAATGGTCCACTTACTTTATTTATGTATTTCAGTCTTGATTTAGAATTACAAGTACATTCTTTTTCCTTTGAGCCATAGTATCCACATGGACAGGGATTCATCGATGCAATAAGCATAAATTTACAAGGGTATACAATACTGCCATTCATTCTATTTATGGATATCTCTCCATCTTCCAAAGGCCCTCTCAGCAACTCCAATGTTGTTTTATTAAATTGCGGTAACTCGTCTAAAAAAAGTACTCCATAATGGGCTAAACTCACTTCTCCTGGCTTTGGTATTTTACCTCCTCCAACCAGTGATATTGGTGTAATTGTGTAATGAGGAGCTCTATACTGTCTACATGTAATGATTGGATATTCTTTTGAAAGCTTTCCAGCAACACTGTATATCTTATTAATCTCCAGAGTTTCTTCAAAACTTAAATCTGGTAATATAGATGCAAACCTTTTAGCCATCATTGTTTTTCCTGACCCAGGACTGCCTATAAGTAAACAATTATGTCCTCCTGCAGCAGATACCTCTAAGGCTCTTTTCGCATTTTCTTGTCCTTTTACATCAGAAAAATCTAAATCTAGTTTAGTTGTATAATTATTAAAGTTTTTACTCTCCTTGTTTTCTACTTTTATATTTATTTTTCCGTTTAAATATCCAACAACCTCTTTTATATTTTTTACAGCAATTATCTCCATTCCTTCAACAAAAGCCCCTTCTTCTCTATTTTCCTTTGGCAAAACAATTTTTTTAATTCCCAACTTTTTTGCTTCTATACAAATCGGTAAAATTCCATTCACTTTATTTATGCCACCATCTAAAGATAGCTCTCCTACAAAAGCAATTTCATTACTGACATTGCTTATATATCCCATATTTAACAATATTCCTATAGCAATTGGTAAATCAAAATACGTTCCCTCTTTTCTTAAATCTGCTGGGGCTAAATTCACTACAATCTTTCTGCTTTTAAATTCAAAATTAGAATTTTTAATAGCTGCTCTTACTCTTTCTTTAGCTTCTCTAACACTAATATCTGGAAGTCCTACGATTTCCCAGCAGGGTATTCCACTTGATATATCAACTTGTACCTCAACTAAATATCCATCTAAACCTCTTAGTGCTATACTATTTACTTTTGATAACATATGTTCTTTAGATTTCCTCCTTGTAAAAAATTCATTATTACTAATCTACCTTGGATTTTGTTTTTAGAATTAAATATTATTAGAAAAAAATGTATTCACATTAAAATAATTTGATCAGAGATATATGTCATATTATATTTCCAGTATGTTTATATATCAAGTAAAATTCATCGTCAAATTACTATTCATTTAGACAAAAAAATTAATGGTTTTCGACCATTAATATAATTTATTCATCTTAATATATTCAATTATTTCAGGTTTTGTAAACTCCCTACATTTTTCATAATCATTATTTTTTATTAAAGTTCTAATATTTCCTGAACTTATTTGAGAATAATCCTCTAATTTTAAAATATGAAAATTAAATTTATTTTTATTCAATAATTCATTCTCTTCAATTTGACTTCGTAGATTAGAATTATTCCTTTCAAATATTATATACTGATATTTCGTTATTAACTCTTTTGCATTTTTCCAATTAGGTAATTTTATAAAATTATCAGCTCCCATTACAAAAAATATTGCTATATCATTATCTTTCTTATACTTATTTTCAATCATTTCAAAGACTTCTATGGCTGATAGATTTCTAGACTTTTTTAGTTCTATATCTTCTACGAATATATTATTTTCATTTTTACAAGCTATTTTCAACATATCATATCTATACACTTCATCTATTAAATCGGGCTTATTATATAAATTTCCTACTGGAACAAAGAAAAATTTATCTAGTCCCAATTTTTCAATAGATGCTTTTGCTATATTTATATGTGCATATGTCGGAGGATTAAAGCTGCCTCCAAAAAATCCCATCCTCTTCATCTTCTCTTCCCTTTTCATATAAATTTATAATAAATTATATGTTTTTTTATATTTTTTGTAAAGTTTTTTCTTCTACTCCTTGCAAAATTGCTAATTTCATGGTAGAATAATAGGCGTTACAATAACAAACTCAAAGGGAGGTGCAAATAGACATGCCAAATATCAAATCTGCAATTAAACGTGTAAACGTGATTGAGAAAAAAACTGCTAGAAATAATATGATTAAATCTGGATATAAATCAGCTGTTAAGAAATTTGAACAAGCTGTTGAAGCTGGAAATGTTGAAGAAGCAAAAACTTTATTAGCTGAAGCTACAAAGAAAATAGATCAAGCTTGTACAAAAGGTGTTATCGTTAAAAACACAGCTTCTAGAAAGAAATCTTTATTAGCAAAAAAATTAAATGCTATGAATGCATAGAATAAAAAATTGTGCACAGTTTTTTATTTTTAATAATACGTTAAAATCACTCATATGAGTGATTTTTTTATTATATAAAATATATAGAGGTACATATTTCCAGTATCTTTTTTATTTATCTCATGTTAATATAGAATTATAAATATTTAGAATAGGAGTGTTTTATAATGTTTAATAAGATTATTAATAAGTTTCTCTTTCTTTTAGATTTTAGTCCCAAAGTAAAAGCCATTATGAATACTGGTATTAAAATCTGTTTTGTGCTTACATTAGTCTCAGTTCTTATAATGTCTTTATACATAACAACAAATCATTCTTACATATTGTATAATTTAGGAATTGGACTATTTAAGACTTCAACTATGTTTATTGTCATATTTTTAATATTTGGAATTACATTTAACCAAATTTTAGGGACAAGTTCTCATTGATTGAACCGTCCCTAAAAAGCATTATTTTTTTAATTCCTCTATAAACATTTGATTAAGCATCTGTGGATTTGCCTTTCCTTTTGTAGCTTTCATAGCTTGACCTACTAAGAAACCTAAAGCTCTATCTTTGCCTGCTTTATAGTCTGCTATAGATTGTGGATTCGCTTCTAATACCTGCATTACCACTTCTCTAATAGCTCCTTCATCAGATATTTGAATCCATCCTTTTTCTTTTATTATTTCTTCTGGATCTTTCATATTATCTTTTTCACATGCAAATAGTTCCTCTAATACTTTTTTACCTATACTTGAACTTATTGTACCTTTATCTATTAATTCAACTAGTTTTGCAAGTTCTTTGCCTGTAAAAGGAATATTTTCTGGCTCCATCTCTTCCTCATTTAATATACGAGAAATATCAGATAAAATCCAATTTGCAACTGCTTTCGCATTACCACAAATCTTTTCTGCAGCTTCAAATAAATTAGATAGATATTTAGAAGCTGTTAATAACCTAGCATCCTTTTCTGATAACTTATATTCAGACATATATCTTGCTTTTCTACTTTCTGGTAGTTCTGGCAAAGTCTTTCTTATATTTTCAACATAGTCATCAGACAATTTGATAGCCACCAAATCTGGCTCCGGAAAGTATCTATAGTCTTGAGCATCCTCTTTATCTCTCATAGAAAATGTTCTACCAGATACATCATCCCATCTTAAAGTTTCTTGTTCTATAGTTCCGCCTTCTTCTAAAACTTCTATTTGCCTTTGTACTTCGTATTCAATTGCTCTAGAAATAGATTTAAAAGAATTCATGTTTTTCATTTCACAACGTGTTCCAAATGGCGTTCCTGGTTTATGAACAGAAACATTGACATCAGCCCTAAATGACCCCTCTTGCATTTTACAATCAGATACTTCTATATATTCAAGTGTTGATTTCAATTTTCTTAAATACTGGTCTGCCTCTTTAGCAGATCTTATATCTGGTTCAGATACTATCTCTATTAATGGTACACCTGCCCTATTTAGATCCACTAGACTTCCTCCACCAAATTCGTTGTGATTTAATTTTCCAGCATCTTCTTCTATATGGATTCTTAGTATTCTAACTTGCTTTTTATTTCCTTCATCATCTTCAATTTCTATATATCCATTGTTACAAAGGGGTTTATCAAACTGTGATATTTGATATGACTTTGGTAGATCTGGATAGAAATAATTTTTTCTATCATTTTTGCTATCTTTTGATATTGAACAATTTGTTGCTAATCCTGCCTTTACTGCATACTCTACAACTTTTTCATTTAAAACAGGAAGCGTTCCTGGCATTGCCATACAAATTGGACATGTATGTGCATTTGGCTCTGCCCCAAATTCTGTTGAACAGTTACAGAATATTTTCGTCTTTGTTGAAAGCTCTGCATGCACTTCAAGGCCTATGACAACTTCATAATCTTCTTTTGACATTTTATTTCCTCCAATCATTAATTTTTCTTAAACTCTGGCTTATAATGCTCTCTGAATTTTATTTGTTGTTCAAATGCATATGCAGCATTTAATATTGTTTCTTCTGAGAATTTATTTCCTATTAATTGCATTCCTATTGGCATTCCAGCTTTATCAACTCCACATGGGATTGAAATTGCAGGAACTCCAGCAATGTTTATTGAAACTGTGCATATATCTGCTAGATACATTTCCAATGGATTATTTGATTTAGAACCTATATCAAATGCAGTAGTTGGTGCTACTGGAGTTAATAAAACATCATATTTTTCAAAGTTCTTATCAAATTCTTTCTTTACAAAAGTACGAACTTGTTGAGCTTTCTTGTAATATGCATCATAATATCCTGATGACAATACATATGTTCCTAATATTATTCTTCTCTTAACCTCTGGTCCAAAAGCTTCACTTCTTGAATTTTTGAACAATTCTTTAAGGTTTGTATAATTTTTAGTTCTATATCCATAACGAATTCCGTCAAACCTCCCTAAGTTTGAACTAGCCTCTGCACAAGCAATTATATAATACGTTGCTAACGCATATTCAGCAACATCTAATGAGCACTCCTCAACTACAGCTCCCATTTCTTTGTACTTTTCAATAGCTTCTTCAAGTTTTGCTTTTACTTCTGGATTTATTCCTTCTCCAAAGAACTCTTTTGGCACACCAATTTTTAAGCCCTTTACATCACCCTTTAAAGCTTTTATATAATCTACTTTCTCTTTATTATATGATGTTGAGTCTTTCTCGTCATGACCTGCAATTATATTTAGCAATGTTGCACAATCTCTAACATCCTTTGTAATTGGTCCTATTTGATCAAGAGATGATGCAAACGCAACCAATCCGTATCTTGATACTAAACCATAAGTAGGTTTTAATCCAACAACACCACAAAATGATGCTGGTTCACGTATTGATCCACCTGTATCAGAACCTAAAGCCCAAGGTACCATATCTGCTGCAACGGCAGCTGCTGATCCCCCTGAAGATCCTCCAGGAACTTTACTTAAATTCCATGGATTATGCGTTACTTTCATTGCAGAATTTTCTGTTGAACTGCCCATTGCAAATTCGTCCATGTTTAATTTTCCCAAACTGATAATTTTCTCTTCATTTAGTTTCTCTATAACAGTTGCATCATATGGTGATACAAAGTTTTCTAACATCTTTGAGGCACATGTTGTCTTAACTCCTTTTGTGCAAAGGTTATCTTTTATTCCTATAGGAATACCCGCTAATTTGTTAGCTTCTTCACCCTTCGCTCCATCAATTCTTTTTGCTTCCTCTAAAGCCTCATCTAGTGTTGTTGTAATAAAAGCTTGTACATCTTGTTCTTTATCTTCAATTCTATCTTTGTAGGCTTTAACAATCTCTTCTGAGGTTAATTCTCTTTTATCTAACTTCTCTGCAAGTTCATGAACTGTAAGTCTTGTAATATTATCCATTATTCTCCTCCTTGTCTTCTTATAAGCTTGTTACCATGCTCTAAATATCCGTTCTATACATGTTTTTTTACTTCTTTAAATATTTCATCATTTATATCTTGAATCGTTCTAATAGTTCCTTCTCTTACGCACTTTATTTCATACCAGCCATATTGAGCTGATAGTTCGCAAGCAGCCTCATATGCTGCTTTTATATGTTCAGGATCTTTTTCATGAATGTCTTTTTTTGCCTCATGCGTTATTTTATTTTGTCTATCTTTCATTAATTTATTTGAATATTCTGGTGGCATATTTAAGAAAAATACTTCTGTTGGTACAGGAAGTCCATATAAATTAAATTCAAAATCCCATAGCCAATCTAGAAATTTTTTTCTTTCATCTTTGTCTGATATCTTTCCTGCCTGATGTACCATATTAGCTGTTGTGTATCTATCTGCTAATATAATACCTCCATTATTGTAATATTCTTCATAGCCTTTCTTAAATGTAGCATATCTATCTGCTGCATAAAAAGTTGATGCTATATATGGACTAATTTTTTTAGCATCTGTTCCAAATTCTCCTCCTAAATACATTTTTACTAATGATGAGGATGGACTATCATAGTTTGGAAAGCTAACTGTTCTATAATCAATTTTTTCTTCATTCATTCTTCTTTTTAAATTTTCTAATTGCGTTTGTTTTCCGCTTCCATCAGTTCCATCTATTACAAATAATTTTCCCATAACTATTCTCCTATATTTTATTGAATTACTTTTGGTATTTTAAACATTCCTCTCTCTTGCTCTGGCGCATTTTCTAAGAGCGCATCATGATTTTCAAATACTTTTACTTCATCTTTTCTAAAAACATTACAATTTTCGTTAGCACCTATAGTTTCTTCTAATCCTTTCGATGGTGCTTTATTAACAACTTCTGCAAAATTTAATATATTTTGTAGATTTGCTAAATAGTTATCAACTTCGTCTTCTTGCAGATTTAAATCTGCAAGATTTGCTATATGCAATAGTTCTTCTTTACTAACCTTCATATAAAATCTCCTTTCTAACTTTACATATTATATAATTTATTTTTTAGATAAACAAGTAATCACTAATAAATTTTAACGTTTAATTATCATATTCTTTATTTTATAAAAGCCTGAACTGATTCCATCATTTCATGTCTATTTTTATATGAACATCTTGTAACTGTTCTTTCGTAACATTTCCTGGCGCTCCCATCATTAAATCTTGCGCTTTACTATTCATTGGAAATGCTATTACATCTCTTATTGTATCTGTCCCAGCTAAAAGCATTAGCATTCTATCCACACCTGGTGCTATACCTGCATGAGGAGGAGCTCCATATTGAAAAGCATTAAATAATGCTGGAAATTTTTCTTCTATATGTTCCTTTGAATATCCCGCTATCTCAAAAGCTTTTACCATGATATTTGTATCATGATTTCTTACAGCTCCTGAAGATAATTCTATTCCATTACATACAATATCATATTGATATGCAACTATGTCTAGCGGATCTTTTGTACTTAAAGCTTCTAAACCTCCTTGTGGCATAGAAAATGGATTATGATTAAACGCTATTTTTCCACGCTCATCTAATTCGTACATTGGGAAATCAACAATCCAGCAGAAAGAAAATACATTTTCATCTATTAGATTCAATCTCTTTCCTAATTCTTTTCTTACTTCTCCAGCTAGTTCATCGACTAGTCCAGGAACTTCTGCTACAAAGAATATGCAATCTCCTGGTTTCAAATTTGTTCTTTTGATCATCTCCATTCGAGAATCATCACTTATAAATTTAGCAATAGGACCTTGGAATGAAGAATCTTCCATTACTCTAAGCCATGCTAAGCCTTTTGCTTTTAATTCTGATATTGCATAATCTGTCATTCCCTCAAAGAAACTTCTTGGTTGATTTCCAACATCATAAGTAGCTATTATTCTTACTTGTAACCCTTTAAATGCTTTTAAGCTTCCATCTTCAAATAAGTCTGTTACGTCTGTAATTACCAATGGATTTCTCAAATCTGGCTTGTCGCTTCCATATTTCATCATAGCTTCTTTATATGGAATTCTTGGAAATGGATATTCACAAATCTTTTTCGTAGAGAACTTTTTAAATGTATTATATATAACTGGTTCCATTACATTAAAAACATCCTCTTGAGTAGCATATGCCATTTCCATATCTAATTGATAAAACTCGCCTGGCGCTCTATCTGCTCTCGCATCTTCATCTCTAAAGCATGGTGCTATTTGAAAATATTTATCAATTCCAGACACCATCAATAATTGTTTAAATTGTTGTGGAGCTTGAGGAAGTGCATAAAACTTCCCTGGATGTACTCTACTCGGTACTAAATAATCTCTTGCACCTTCTGGTGATGAGCTAGTAAGTATTGGCGTTTGCACTTCTAAAAAGCCTTGTTCAATCATTTGACTACGTAGATATTGTATTACTTGTGCTCTTAGAATTAAATTTTGTTGTAGTTTTTTATTTCTTAAATCTAAAAATCTATATTGTAATCTTAAGTCTTCTCTTACATCTTGATCCGTATTCACTTCAAAAGGCAAATTTTTAGTACGTTTTCCTAAAATTTCAATATTTTCTATTTTTACTTCAACCTCACCAGTTTCTATATTGGGATTGTATGTTTCTGGATCTCTTTTCTTTACGATTCCTGTCACACACACAGATGACTCTATTGGAATATGTGATGCAAAATCTACATCTTTATCCTCTGCAGAAGTAACCACTTGTGTTATTCCATACATATCTCTGATATCTAAGAAAACTAAACCCCCTAAATCTCTAATTGTCTCTACAAAACCAGCTATCTTTACTTGTTTTCCAACATCTGATAGTCTTAGTTCATTGCAGTTATGAGTTCTGTATTTACTCATTTTCATACCTCCTATATATAATGTTATTACGTTATATATATCAAAAATCGTCCTGATATATACATACGTATATACTAGGACGAAATAAATTCCGCGGTACCACCCAGTTTGAAAATATAATTATCCAATTTTATTTTCCACTTTATATTCACTTATTATACATTGCTCAAATGTGTTATTCAGTTATGTTCTTCTAAAAAGGCTCTCAGCGTATCCACCTTTACTCTCTGTTAGTAACTTTTAACCGCTCGTCATTCTCATCGCAAAAATATAACTGATATTTATTTTAATCTATTTTCTTTATTTTGTCAAGATAAAGCATCTCTATTCTAGAATACAATATTTTTTAATTGCTATAATAACCTTTTTTGTCATCTATTGTATGTTTTTCTTTCATTGTTTTAAATTCGTTATATCTTCAAAACTTGATTTTTTTTTAAGTTTATGCTATAATCATAATTGATGGTGCATTATTCTAGTAATGCTTTCTATTATGAGGGTGGGGCTAAAAATCCACTAAAGGGCACATCGTTGAAGTTCCTTGTTTATGCGCGAAATGCCAGTTTTGTGTGTTCTCAGGGAGTAAGATTCTAGGGAAATATGTAATGGCATACATATCAACACCCTATTATCGCGGAGGCTTAAATAGATTTACATTTTAAGTATAACCTGTGTATTTAGAATTATTTTTGGATACATAGTGTAGCCTGTCTTGAGTGGTAGTATTGGGATTATATTTATCTTATATATGAAATTTCTACTGCAAAAGGGACTAATCTTAGAAAAGTATTTCAAGGAAAACTTCTAGAATGTTTGTTTCATTAAAGAAGCATAGAATTATAAGGATTAAGGTACGGATTTAAGTGGCAATCTGGCATTCCTTACGAGGAATATCTGCTTTAAAAGGAAACTGCTTAATAGTAATGTTAAGTGGCAGATAGAGAAATTAGGCTAGACCTCAAACCGTAAAATTTACTTATAATTTTACCATCTTAACTTTTTATTAAAAATTTACATCGATAGTGTTCTTAGGCACTATCGAAATATTTGATTTAAGGAGCTTTTATAAAAAATGAGTAACTTTGAAGAATCCTCTAATGAGAATTTGAAAAATAAAAAAGATGAGCAAACTCTTACAAATAGTAAAAATATTAATACTAAAAATAAAAAAAATAATGGTTCTAATATTAAATGGTTCATTACAGTTTTTGTTATTACCTTTATATTGTCAATTATATTTTCTTTTATATCAACGAATTCTATTAGTAATTTGGCAATATTTCCAGCTATTTTAATTTTATTACTAGTTATATTGATTGGGGTATTCTTTGATATAATAGGAGTCGCAGTAACAGTTGCAAATGAGGATGAATTTCATGCCAAAGCGTCAAAAAGAATTGCTGGTTCGAAAACATCAGTAAAATTAATAAGAAATTCTGCTAAAGTAGCTAATTTTTGTGCTGATATTATTGGAGATATTTGTGGTGTCTTGAGTGGTGCCATCAGTGCTCTTATTTCTATAAAAATCACTAATGCAATTAATATATCATTTAATTTACAGTTTTTAATAAGCGCCTTGGTTGCAGCATTAACAGTAAGTGGTAAAGCTATTGGTAAAAATATAGCTCAAAAAAATTCAACAAAAATTGTTCATGCAGTAGCTGTTATTCTTAATAAATTACATTTAAACGTTGATTAAAAGTTTTATTATAATAAAAAAAATGAATGCGTTTTCATAAATTAAACGCATTTATTTTTTATCTATATTTTATTGCTCTATATTGTATTTTTAATATTATTTCGAATACAGAATCATTTAATGGATATGATCTGTGCAATCCAGATAAATCCAGTGTATTGCTAGTATTTATCCTATTATCTGTCAAATTCTGAATATATCCAGCTTCTTTTAATGTTTCTCTTTCTTCTCTTGTTGATAATCCATATGGGTATGTAAATACTTTTAGTACATCTTCATCTCCAAGTTCTTTTTGTAAATTCTCATATGCTATATTCGTTTCAGAAAGTAATTCTTCTGCACTTTTTTGATCATATTTAGTATGTGTATAGCCATGTAAGTAAATTGACATTAATCCACTATCGTGCATTTCTTTTGCCTGTTCCCAAGTATAATATCCTTGACTTCCAATTTTATCATTTATTTCAAATGATGTCATCGGTATATTATACTTTTTGGCTATTTCATATGCATATTTATATACACCTGAATATCCATCATCAAATGTTATTAAAAAGCTACGTTTAGGTATTGCTATTTCTCCATCTCTATAAGCCAATAAATCCTCATAACTTATTGGCTTATATCCTAATTTCATTAGTCCTGTAATTTGCTTTTCAAATATATCGACTGATGTTTGCATATAATCATAGTCTATTTTTGACTCATCCTCAACTATATCATGATATACAAATATAGGAATTTGTAAATTTTTCTCTTCGATATAATAAGTATCATTCGCTGTCGCCATTTCATAAATTATGAAAATAATGATTGCTATTATAAAAATAAGCAACAAATATAGTAGAACTTTTTTAGATCTACCCTTGCTTTCTATATTTATCTCTTTGTCTTTTATCATTTTTTCGCCTTTCTAGATATAAAGTATTTTACTACAATATAATTAGTTTTTCAATATATAAGTTACAATTCACAAATAAAGTGCATCTAATAAAAAACACTTCATAATGTTATTTTTCCATCTGAAGTGTTTTTATTATATATTTTAGTAATATAATCCAATTAAAGTTATAAGAATTATGCTTATATATATAAATACACACATCGCAACTCCTATAATTCCTGTTATTAAACCAGCTTTTCCAATCTTGCTTCCTAATCTTCTAGTAGTTTTTGCTCCAAAAATTATTGCTAATATTCCTGTTGGTAGGCTCAAATACCAAAACAAATTAGTAATTATAGATATTATTCCTAATGGTAAACTTGCAATAGCCATTGCACTTTTATTTTTATCTTTTACTTCTACTTTCTCTTCACCCATTTATTTTCCCTCCTTAATTTTCAATTCAGATATTTGTGTTAAATCATCTAATTTATTAACCTTTATCATATCTTCAGATACTGTATATAAATTATCTTCAATCCACATTCCTCTTAATAGTTTGCTTGAATAATAGCTACTATAATATTTTTTAGATGATGTTTTTTCATGATTAATTACACCTTTTAGTTTAAATCCATCCGTTAAATTAATATTATATACAAAATATCCTTCAGAAGTGTAGCTTGTATTATATGTCGTATATGAATTTACCATAGATGAGATATTTGAACTACTTGTTTCTATTTCAAAATTGTTAGGATATGTGTTTACAGGAATCGCAATTATTCCCTTTTCTGCAGAGAATAATAATGCTTTATGATTTGTAAGTATTGCTGATGTAGTTCTGCTATCTCCAATTATCGTCTGAGATATTTGAATAGGATTATTTACATCTGATACATCAAACAATGCCATTTTCATACCTGTTATTACAGTTCTTGTACTAGTTATTTTGCCACTAGAGTTTCTATATACCTTTTCCTCTGTTTGCATTCCAATACCTATCAAATGATTCTCATCATATGGATGCAAATAGGTACTATAGCCAGGTATTTTTAGTTTTCCTAAAACAGTAGGATCTGATGGATTGCTTAAATCTATTACATACAAAGGATCAGTGTTTTTATATGTTACCATATATGCTTTATTTCCTATGAATCTTGTAGAATACATTTTCTCACCTTTTGAAAGATATGGTGTTTCTCCTATTTGATTTAATTCTTTATCAAATACTACTATTCTTGATCCATCATAAGTATAAAGGCCAACTCTTAAACTATCATTATATTCATCTAAAGAGAATTGATTTATTGTTGTTCCTTTCACCTTAGTCTTATTAGTAAATTCTATACTTCCATCATCACATATTTTAAATTTATATATGTTCGTATATTGATTATAGTCGTATTCATAATCATATATTGCATTACCATAACCTATTACTCCGCCAAAACCAAATAACGATTTTAAACATTGCCATAAAGAACTTGTGTCATCATTTTTATACTCTTCATTAAGTAAGTACATATTATGCTCTGATATATAGGCATTTTCCACATTAAATAAGTATGAGTTTACTTTTACTTCTTCATTTGTATTTAAATTTAAACTTGCTATTATTGTTTGAACATTAGATTCTAAACCTTTTATGTATTTGATGTTTGATAAACCTATATCTTTTTGTTCATTATTTTCATCATAATAAGTTACTATTTTTTCATCTTCTTCTCTTAGTCTACCTGATGCAATGACATATAGTTTTCCATCTATGCACCTTGAAGTATAATATCCTTCATATAATGTATATTCTTCTATTAATCTAGGCCTTGATTTTGTGGTTATATCATAAACATTTACAAATGTATTAGAGTTGTTGTATGAAATATATTGTGTAGATATTACAACAAGTTTGTCTTTATATAAAATCAGTTCCTCTGGAAAATATTCATCTCTCGGTTTTATTTTTGCCTCTATTTTGATATTTTCCGGATCTATTACATTGGTAATAATTACATTGTCTTCTGATATGGAATAAATATAATTCCCATCAGTCTTTGTAATATCGGCTTCATCTACGTTTTCAACTTGGATATTTGTTGTAGAATGTTCTTTTTCTGGCAAGCTAATAATACTCGATGATTTTTCATTGCTAGTTGCTGATTCCACGCTATTTAGAATACCACCTAAAGTAGAGCTGTCGGTTGTCATTGCAGCATCAGTAATAATTTCACTAGATAAAGTTGTTGGAATCCCCATTAATAAAGAAAATGGCATTGTTGTTAAGCCTAAAATAACATCATTATTCTCCCTTTCTCCTTCATATATTGACATCAACTCTTTTTCTGATTTTACTGATACCAACTTCGTTTCTTCACTTTTTAGTCCTATGATTGCTCCACATAAAATTGCTATAATTATTATAACAACTAAGAGCAATGCAATAATTTTCTTTTTTTTCAAAATAAATCCCCTCCTTGCAAAGAATAATATCATATTAAATTTATATTTTCAATTACAAATCTTTATCTGGTTTACTATCTTCTTGTTCTATAGTTTTACTTTTTTCTTTCAGCCCTGGAATTTTGCTCATTCCCCACATCTTTAATCCGTTTTGCATTAATTCTAAAATTTTTTCATCTTCTATCGGCAAAAATCCACCTGTATTTTCTGAATATATTGTTCTATAAAAATTCCCATCTTTTTTTTGAACGGATATGCAACAAGTATATTTTCTCTTTTCATTTTGATCAACATACATTTCACTTTTATATATTTTATTTCTTTCTCTTTTGGTTAAAATTCTGTCTATTATGCTATCATAATATGCCATCTTTTCAATATATCCCATTTGTGCTATGTCTTGATATTCATCTAAAGATTCTAATATAATCTTCACTTTCTCTTCTAGCTCCTCAACTGATTTAGTTTTACTCTCAATCTCCTCTATTAAGTTTTTTAAATCTTCTTCACCTTCATAAAGATATCCTATTTTTTCATCTATTCTTCTTAATACCTCTGAATTTATTGACGGTTCTTTTGAAAAATAAACTGTTTTATCGAAAAATACTGTTTTTCTTCTTGCTTGTATATATTTTAGATCTCTTTGCAAATCAGCTTTATAATTTACTCCATCTATACTTATAATACTATATACATGTGGATCTTCCTCGTCATCCCTTTGTTGTCTTGCATCTATTCCAATACTTCTCATTAAACTATTATATAGATTCGAAAGAGATACACATATTATTTTATTATCATTTAAATCCTTAAAGTCTCTTACTTTTTGAGATGACGTATATATTCTCTTTTTGATTTCCCTATTTCCAAACCAATACTCTTCGTCAAAAGAAACCATTTTTCCCAATTCAATATACACAAATCTAGCCTGTTCTAATTTAGATAGTCCTTTTGGCATTTTTCTCAATATTTGTTCTGCAATATTGTTTATATTCACTTTTTTTACATTCCTTTTTCATTATATCTATTATTTGAACAATTATAGCATATACTTTATTTTTATTCAATTTATATTTATTTTTCACCTTATTTGTGTTATAATATTGACATATTTTTTAACACGAAAAGAAAGGAAGATGTTACATGGCATACAATTATAAAGAGATAGAAAAAAAATGGCAAACAAAATGGGAAAAAGAAGGTACTTTCAATGCAGAAAATAATTCTTCTAAGAAAAAATGGTATGGATTAATTGAATTTCCATATCCTTCTGGCCAAGGATTACATGTTGGTCACCCAAGATCATATACCGCAATGGATATTGTTGCAAGAAAAAGAAGAATGCAAGGTTATAATGTATTATTTCCAATAGGATTTGATGCTTTTGGCTTACCTGCTGAAAACTATGCAATTAAAAATCACGTTCATCCAAAAATAGTAACAGCTAAAAATATAGATAACTTTACCAGGCAGTTAAAATCAATAGGTTTTTCTTTTGATTGGTCCAGAGTTATAAATACTACTGATCCAGAATATTATAAATGGACTCAATGGATTTTTATTCAACTATATAAACATGGATTAGCCTATAAAGCTACAATGCCAATTAACTTCTGCACAGGATGTAAAGTTGGACTTTCTAACGAAGAAGTTGTAAATGGTGTTTGCGAAAGGTGCGGTAGTCCTGTTGTTCAAAAAGAAAAAAGCCAATGGATGTTAAAAATTACTGATTATGCACAAAGATTAATTGACGATTTGGATGATGTTGATTTCTTAGAGAAAATCAAACTTCAACAAAAGAATTGGATTGGTAGAAGCGAGGGTGCTGAACTAGACTTTGATATCGCAGGTTCTAATGAAAAGTTAAGAGTTTATACAACAAGGCCTGATACATTATTTGGAGCTACATATATGGTAGTTGCTCCAGAACATCCAATAATTGAAAAATTGAAAGATAGAATAACAAATCTAGACGAAATTTCAAATTATCAAACGGCAGCCAGCTTGAAATCAGATTTTGAACGTTCAGAGCTAAATAAAGAAAAAACTGGTGTTGAAATAAAAGGTATTAAGGCAATTAATCCAGTAAATGGAAAAGAAATCCCTATCTGGGTTTCAGATTATGTATTAATTACTTATGGTACAGGTGCAATTATGGCTGTTCCTGCACATGATGAAAGAGATTATGCTTTCGCATCTAAATTTGGAATTGATATTATTCCTGTTATTGAAGGAGGAAATATTTCTGAAGGTCCTTATACAGGGGACGGAATTCATATTAATTCTGACTTTTTAAATGGTTTAACCAAACAAGAAGCCATAGACAAAATGATTGCATGGTTAGAAGGCAAAAAAATTGGTACTAAAAAAGTAAATTATAAATTACGTGATTGGGTATTTTCTCGTCAACGTTATTGGGGAGAGCCAATTCCAATGGTTCATTGTGATAAATGTGGCTGGGTGCCTGTTCCAGAAGATCAATTACCTCTTGTTTTGCCAGATGTAGAAGATTACGAGCCAGGAGAAAATGGAGAATCTCCTCTTGCAAAACACACTGAATGGACTCATACAACTTGTCCTCATTGTGGTGGTCCAGCTATACGAGAAACTGATACAATGCCTCAATGGGCAGGATCATCTTGGTATTATCTAAGATACATGGATCCTCATAATGATAAAGAATTAGCTTCTAAAGAAGCCTTAGAATATTGGTCACCGGTTGATTGGTATAATGGAGGAATGGAACATACAACATTACATTTACTATATTCTAGATTCTGGCATAAATTCTTATATGATATAGGAATTGTTCCTACTAAGGAACCATATGCCAAACGTACTTCTCATGGAATGATTTTAGGTTCAAATGGTGAAAAAATGAGTAAATCAAAAGGAAACGTAGTAAATCCTGATGATGTTGTAAATGAATATGGTGCAGATACATTGCGTGTCTATGAAATGTTTATGGGACCATTTGATCAAACAGCTCCATGGTCAGTTGATAGTATACGTGGATGTAGTAAATTCTTAGATAGAGTTTGGAATATGCAAGAACTTTTAGTTGATGATGGAACGGATTGCTACTCAAAAGAATTTGAAAAAATGATGCACAAAGCAATAAAGAAAGTTTCAAACGATATTGAAGAAATGAAATTCAATACATGTATTTCGACTTTTATGACAATGGTTAATGAATTTTATAAAGCTAAGAAAATAAATAAAGCTGAATTCAGAACCTTTTTAGAGTTATTAAATCCATTTGCTCCTCACATTACAGAGGAATTAAATGAAAAATTAGGATTTAAAGAAACTTTAGCTCAGAGTTCTTGGCCTACTTATGACGAAGAAAAAACTAAAGAAGATATAATTAATTTACCTATTCAAATAAACGGAAAATTAAGAGCTAACATTGACATAGAAATTGATTCAGATGAAGAAGTTGTTAAAAATGCCGTTCATGAGGCTATAAAAGATAGGTTAGAAGGAAATACTATAGTAAAAGAAATATATGTAAAGAATAAAATTTATAATGTAGTTATAAAATAACTTTATAATAGCAAATTAGAGAATTTCTAATTTGCTATTATTGTAATAAATTTGTAATATTTTTTTAACTATTTTGTTACACATTATAAATCTTTATGTAGTATAATATATTTACTTATACTAAGGAGAAACATTGCATGAGTATAGATTCAGATTTAAAAAAAGACGGAATAAAAGTTATTGAATCTCTTGATACATATAGCATCAATACATTAGCCAAAAATGTTAGTGAAAAAATTGTTTCAACATTTCCTAATTTTGGCTTTAGTTTTGATGCTCTTTATAATAGATTTTCTAATCTACCTATGTATATAGCAGATATTCCGGAAGGAATGTCTGAAGCAAGTTATTTTTATAAAAATTCTGCTATTTACTTTAGAGATGGTATGGGACTTGGTGATTTAGAAAAATTTGCAGTTCATGAACTTATTCATAACTTACAAGAAAAAAAAGATGCAAAAGGAAATCTTATTAGATTAGGTTTATGTACTTTTAAAGGATCAAAGATTTCTGGAATGGCTCTTAATGAAGCTGCTGTTCAACTGCTAGCATCTAATATACTTGGATATACTTTTGAAAATGTTACATATTATGATATAACATTTTCTACTATTAGTCCTAATTGTTATCCACTATTATGCAACTTAATATATCAGATGGCTTATGTAACAGGTGAAGAAGTCCTATTCGATAGTACTTTTAATAGTAACGATCACTTCAAAAATAAATTTGTAGCATTATGCGGAGAAAGTGTATACTCTCAACTTTCTGATTTATTTGATAAGATTCTAGTTTCTGAAGAAAAGATTATATCTTTTAATAATAAATTACAAAATACTGATTTATCTGTTTCAAAAACTAAATCATTATATAACAAAATTAATGATTTAAAGAGCCAATTAAAGGATGCTTATTTTTCAGCTCAAGAATTAATTATAAAATCATATTTCTCTACAGTTTTTAAAACATTAATAACATCGGTGGATTTAGACAGATTTAGAAAAAAATTATATAGCTTTCAGGAATTAATTGGAACTACAGCAAATTATTCTTTCTTTAATGATTATTATATAAGTATGATGGAAAGCTTAGATAATAGATATGACATATTATCTGCTGTAACTGATTCATATAATACATATTTGATTCCAAAAAATGAAAGTAAATTTACAAAATTCATAAATTATATAAAAAAATTAATATGGAAAAAGGAATCAATACATATTAATAGCAATTAAACTATAAAAAAATAATGGCGTAAATCCATTATTTTTTTTGTAAAAATTTTATTATATTGTTGGCAGCTTCTCTTCCCGATTTTGCGGCCCAAGCTACAGTCGATTTCTCTCCTGATACATCTCCTCCTGCAAAAACTTTTGGTATAGATGTTTTCATTTTTTCATCTATATTAATATACCCCCATTTATTTTTCTCAAAATTTCTTATCACATTTTCCTCAGGTTTAGAGCCAGTAGCCATCACTACATAATCAATGTTCATATTATAATTACTATTTGCTATATTTACTGGTACTAATCTCTTTTCTCCTTCTTTTTGTACTAGTTCTGTTTTTATACATTCTATTTTTTCAACTTTTTCTGTTCCAATTATTTTAAGTATATTCGTCTGGAAGATAAACTCTATTCCTTCGCATCTTGCATCTTCTATTTCTTTTTTCTCTGCTGGCATCTGTTCTTCTGCCCTTCTATAAATAATTACGACTTTATCGGCCCCTAATCTTTTTATTGTTCTAGCAGAATCCATCGCAACATTTCCCCCTCCAATGACAGCAACCTTTTTTCCTATATATGAAGGATGTTTATTATATTCTAGTAAATCATTGCCCCCATAAACTCCTTCTAAATTTTCTCCCTCTATATTCATTCTAGCTGGAATATTTGCTCCTACAGATACAAAAACAGCATCATTTTTACTTTTCAATTCTTCTAGGTCTAGATTTTTTCCTAATTCTTTATTAAATTCAACTTCAACTCCCATTTCTAATATTTTATTTATTGTTGCTTTAACAATGTTTTTTTCCAACCTAAATTCCGGAATTCCATGTGAAAGTAATCCTCCTAATTCATCATGCTTTTCGTATATTGTTACATTTACTCCTTTCTTAGCGAGAAAAGCTGCACAGGTTAAACCTGCAGGTCCTCCTCCAACTATTGCAACTTTTTTGCTTAACAAATCGTTATCTATAATTTTTGGAATCTTATAGCTGTCTTTTATGCTTATATCTCCAATAAACGCTTCCATTTTTCCTATTGAAACAGGTTCACCTTTTATGCCTCTTATGCAACTTCCTTGACACTGTTTTTCATGTGGGCATATTCTACCACATACTGCTGGTAAAACAGTTGTTTTGCACAATATCTCATATGCCTTTTGGTAGTCTTCTTCATGTATGAATTCTTGTATATTATTTTCTAAAGGACATCCATTATTAGTACATGGCTTGTTCTTACAGCTCAAACAATATCTTCTTATTTCTTCTTCATTCATTATTATTTATATCCTTCCTGAAAGTATAAATTTTATAGTATAGAAGCAGTTTATATTTTATTATTACAAATGTCAACACTTGAACTAATTGTTCAGTTGGTTATTATCACTATATGTGCAACTTTAATTCTTCTGCTTTTTGTTTTACTTCCTTAAGGTCTTTCCAGAAATCAATCTTTTTTGTCTCATCTCTAAGAAGTGCTGCAGGATGCCAAGTCGGCATGTATAAAATTTCTTTTTTTTCTACCCACTTTCCTCTAGCAGATGTTATTCCATATTCACTACCTAAAATATTTTTTAGAGCCGTACTTCCTAACACCACTATTATTCTCGGTTTCACAAGAATAACTTGATTCCTAAGATAGTTCAAACAAGCTTGTGCCTCATCCTCTTCAGGTACTCTATTTTGTGGAGGTCTACATTTTACTATATTAGCTATATAAATTTCTTGTCTATCTATATTTAAAGCCTGAAATGCTTTATTCATAAGTTGTCCAGCTTTTCCGACAAAAGGCTCACCTTGCCTATCTTCATCTGCACCTGGTCCTTCACCTATAAGCATTACATCTGCTTCTTTATTGCCTACCCCAAATACAATATTGGTTCTGTTCATACAAAGCCTACATTTTTTACATCCCTTAATTGCTTCCTCTAATTCTTCCCAATTATTATACATTTCTTTTCACCAATTCATTAAAATTTATAATCTCAGCAATCTAGTCAACACATGGTTCCACTAGCTCTATCTTTATTTTATCTTCTGTATCAATCTTAGCTTTCGTTCCTATTGGTATTACTATTTTCTTATCTATATGACCAAAATTATCAGATTTTATTATTGGAAACTTGATATCTCGATCTATAGCATTTTGTATTATCTCTTCTATTGTTATATTAGATGGATGCTCATAATTGCCTATCCATAATCCTGAAATTTTATCAAAAATCCCATTTTGCTTTAGATAATATATATTACTATTTACCATCTCTGGAGATGATTCAAAGCCAAGCTCCTCCAAGAATAATATCTTATTTGTTACATCAACTGCATATTTACCACAAACTAATTTTGTAAATAGAGATAAATTTCCTCCTATTAATTCACCTTCAGCTTGTCCAGAATGAATAGCTGTATATTCGTCATCATGCCCTCCTAATTCTTTATTTCCATTAACCAAAGTTTTAATAAATTGTTCATATGCATATCCTGTATCCCATGAAGTTAAAGATTTAAAAGTAGGACCATGAAAAGTCACCAATCCAGTCTTACTATGTATTACATTTAATATACTAGTATTATCACTGAAACCACATATTATCTTAGGATTGTTTCTAATCATATTAAAGTCAATATAATCAAAAGTAGTATTTGAATCTTCTCCACCTTTTACACACATTATAGCTTTAACTTCTTTATCAGCAAACATATTATTTATATCTTCTGCCCTTTTTTGTGGTGAAGTACCATATTTCAAGGTATTTTCAAATACATGCCTTCCAAACTTCACTCTAAATCCTGATGCCTCCATAAGAGCTATTGAAGCATTAATATATTCCAAATCATCTTCTTTTATAAAATTTGATGGAGCAATAACTCCTATAACATCACCTTTTTTTAACTTATTTGGTGTCATATTTCCTCCTTCATTCCTAAAAGTGTAATATTTCTTCCTGATTTTTCTTTTTGAGCTCTATATGAGTGCATATACTCAGAATTGCATACAGTGCAAATTCCACTTTCCACAATATTATTTTTATCAAGTCCACATTCTTCCAGCATTAATCGATTTATTAATGTAGTATTTATATGATACTTTTGTTTTCCCTTTACGAGATTACTTTGTTTTTCTATTATATCACAATTTCTACCAAAATAATTGAATGTCTGTTCAAAAATATCTTTTACATCTTCATCCACTTCAAAATGGCACTTACCAATACATGGACCAATACACGCAATAATATTTTCTGGTTTTGAGCCATAGTCTTTTATCATTTTTTTCACTGCTTTCTGCCCTATCTTTTGAACAGTTCCTCTCCAGCCAGAATGTATATTTCCTATTGCTTTGTTAATCGGATCATATAATAAAATCGGAGTACAATCAGCAAAACTTAGCATTAAATTAATGTTAACTTTATTCGTTAATAATCCATCTACATTATTATAATTGTCTACATTTTGCCATTTGTCCGTACTATTTTCCACATTTTTTATACAATCTGTGTGTTTTTGTATTGGTCTTACTATATTTTCTCTATTTATATTTAGAGCTCTAGAAATTTTATTAATACTTGCATCAAAGTTAGCTGAATAACTTTTGAAATTCACATTATTTTCACTTAATGTATAGCAGTGTACTAAATTATCAAATTCTAATAATCTTTTAAATTGTAGATATTCAATTTTATCATTTTTTATATGAATCATGTTTTCATTAGATAAATCCATAAATTCTCCTTCATCAATTATTTTTTATATTACTTTGACATATCTATTTCTTATATTTTTTCCTCTTGAATCTTGAAATTATTGAATAGTATAGCATTGCTATCGATAGTCTAACTCCTATCTTATCTAACTTAGCAAGCTTTAATGCTATACTTTTAATTTTCTCTTCATCAATTTTATAATAATTTTCACAAATATAATAAATTGCATTTGCATTTACTATACTATCAATTTTAAAATCAATTCCCCATTCAATATCTACTAAATCTGCTCCTTGCCCAACTACGCCAATATGTTGAACGTAACTCTTTTTTGTGCAAAACATATCATAGTTTAAAGAATTTAGAATATTACAATAATAACAGTCTATTCCTTCTATTTCTTCATTATACCTTAGAGGAACATTTTCTATAAACAATTTTATTATGTCTTTTCCCATTACTGTCCCAGCACATCCAAGAAATTTCTTTTTGCAAAGTTCTGGATCAAATTCTTCAAATGTTGTATGATGTTTTTCACTAAAAACAGAAAATATAACTGGTTTATTTGCTCTTTTTAGTTTATATATAATATTTTCTATTACTCTTAAAACATTCTTAGTATAAATCAAATCAGAATCTGCACAAAATAAATAATCACAATCGCTTTCTAAAAAGTCCATGAACATTTTCTTTGCATTAGCATCTGCACCTAAATTTTCCTTGTTACAAATAACCTTATTAGTCTTATATATCTTTTTTAAAAATTTCATATTATATTCATTACTGCAATCATCAAATACATGTATTTCACAGTTTTCGATTTTATCTACTTGTAATAATGATTTTGCATTATATTGTACGATATCTTTTCTATTATATGTAGTTACTCCAATATATAATTTCATTATTATATGTCTCCACTTTTCCATATTTTTTGATCTTTTTTGTGACTTTTCTCAACTTATCCGTTCCGTTTCAGTTTATGTAGCTATGCTTTATTCTAAGTTCTTCTATTATTTTGTCAAATATTGCTGACATATATATTACTTATAATTATTTGGTATGTCTGCTAAAATTTTTTCTCTTGTATATCTTCCTTTATCAACTCCATTATTGCTTCTTTGTTTAAATTGGTTAAATAATTATATCTATTACCTTTACTATTTTCATCAAATCTACAAATTGATTTATATTTGCAGTATTCACAAGGAGTTTTTTTATTACCAGTGTTATAATAAGGTTTTACTTCAATATTTCCTCCAAGAATTCCTTCTGAAATCTGTGTTATTATTTTCTCCATATACCTTTGTAAATACTCAAATTGTTCTCTCGTTACGGCACTTGTCCCTTTACTACTTAACTCGCCATCTTTTTTTATAGTAGCAGGTATTATTTTGCTCACACCTTTAGGTTCATTCTCTATATTTGTATCCATCTTTTTTACTATATTTACATCTGCTAATATTAGACCCTTCATTTTAAATTCTTGTTTGATTTTTTCTTCTATTTCTTCATCAGACATATTTTTATCTGTTCCTATTGTTGGATTTGATAAGTTAAAGTATAGTACTCCAGCTGGTATAAAATCTTCTACTTTGCAAGTTTCATTTAGGTATGTTAAAAGTTGCAACTGTAATCCAGACATTACTTGATTTAAATCTATATTTTTTATAGATGATTTATAATCTATTATCCTTACATATGTTCCATCTGGATTTCTTAATATATCAACTCTATCTATTTTTCCAATTATTTCAACTTTTTTTCCTTCTGCTGTTGTAATTGTTATTGGCTTATACTGACCTTTTCCTCCAAATTCAACTTCATGTCCAAAAACTTCAAATTCACTCTGTTTAATAGTTTGTACAATATATTTAATTGACATAGTGACAACTTTTTTTAATCTTTGTGCTAATACTTTATATTTAGCTGTTGTTGTAAAAATATAATTTCTATTTAGTTTTAGCTTATCCTCTACAATTTCTGATACTATTTGTTCTAGTTCTTCTTCTGTTAATCGCTTTAAAATTATATTTCTTTCTTTGATTATTCCAAAGAAATTATCTATTATATCATGCATAAAAGAGCCTGTATCAACCGATTCTACTTTAAATGTTTCTTTATCATTTAACTTTAATCCGTATTTTAAAAAATAAGAGAAAGGACACCCACTATATTGTTCTAATCTTGACACACTTGTTCTTAAAGTGTTTCCGTATATTTTATCAATATTTTCTTTTGTAATCTTTTCTGGAACATTTGAATAATTTAGTCCTCTTACAGCAGAAGCTAGCTTATCATGCCATTCTTCGTTTTCGTTGTATATGTTATATATGTTAAACCATATTTCTGGTATTTCTTTGCCATCTCTAAACTCTCTTAAATTAACCAATAGTTCTTCAAATGTACTTTCTACGGTAGAAATCTCTGACTTTCTATTTACTATATCGCTTTCTTCCTCTATTTTTTCAAAAATCTTTTTTATTCTAGAAATTAGCACCGATGGTCTTAGTGATTTTCCCTCCATATCAGAAGAAGAATATGATAAATAAATTTTTTCTTCTGCAGTTGTAAATGCTTTATAAATGTTGAAATTATCTTCATATATTCTGTCTATTGTGCCTTTTGCAAGTTCTACCCCATTCTGCTTAATTTTTTCTCTATCATCATCATTTAAGAATCCTTCTGCTTTATTTACTGATGGAAACATTCCGTCATTTAAACCTATAATAAAAGTTACCTTTATTTTATGGCTTCTCGACCTATCTACATCGCCAACTGTTACTTCATCTTGAGCCATTGGTATAGTTCCTAATTTACTTTCTCCAAGACCTGTTTTTAATATTTGCATATAGTTTTCAAATGTTATATTTTCTTCTCCAAATACAAGAACTATTTCATCTAATACTTGCATTACTACCTTCCAACTGGTCTCATATTCAGCAGCAATATTAACTTTTCCTATTCCATTTAATTTTTTTACTTTCTCTTCTAATATTTTGTCTATTCCATTTTCTATAAAGAAATTGTATAGGTTCTCTGATATTTGTTTTGCCGTTTTATTACCTGACAAATTATTTTTTAATTTTACCAAAGGGTTAACCACTTTTTTTCTTATTTCATTTATATTATTTATTGCATCTTTGCCAATCTCTTCTTCATCGTGAAAATTCCAATCTTCTTTATACCATTTACTCCCCTTTACTTCCCACTTTAAAGCATAGTTTTCCAACAGATAAATTTCGTCTGGAGTCAAGTCTAAAAATCCACATTTTATATAGTTAAACACACTATCATATGCCCAATTTTTTGAGAATACATCCAATATCGAAATTAGATATTTTACCAATATATTCTGGCTTAAATCTCTTTTTTCATCTATATACACTGGAATATCATATTTTTTAAAAATGGCTTTGCATAAATTTGAATATACATCTATATTTTTAGTAATAACAGCAATGTCTCTATATCTATATTTTCCGCTTCTTATTAGCTCTACTATTCTTCGTGCCACCTCTTCAATTTCCGAATATTGATTATTCGCTAGAAACAGTCTAATACTTTCAGTCTTTCCGTTATACTTTCTGTACGGAAAATTATATAAATTTCGTTCTATATGTTTTAATTCTTCTGATTTAAATCTTAATATTTTATCTAAAAATATTGGCTCTTCTATCTTAACTTTTAAACTTTTTGCTAATTTTAATAACTTTTCTATAGTTTCCTTGTTGCTATAAAAAATATCGTTACTCGCTTCCTTATCTTTGTACATTCCATCACTAGAAACTGTTATTACAACACTCCTGGCAACTTGTAGCAATTTTTCTATTATATCGTATTCCTGCTTTGTAAAGCCCACAAATTCATCAATGTATATTTCTGTATTTTTAAACATATCAGTCGCACTTAATTGCTGTGCCAGTATTGTTAATGAATCATTTTCATCGATATAATTATCAGTTATTCTTTCCTGAAATTTGCTATATACTGTATATATATCATTTAGTTTTGTCTCTAAATATGTATCTGTGTTGCCTACTTCTTCCACCAAATCTTTTAAGTTTTCCAAGGTTACTCCATGTTTTTTTAACTCTGTAATCTGCGTCATAATCATATCAATATTGCTATCTGATTTTCCTAAAAATTTCAAATTATTTTTCTTATTTGCCAATATGCTATATATAAGCATAGATTTGCCACAATTTGAAAGAACCGTTTTGTTGCTTCCTCCAACTTCACCAGACACTCTATGTGCCATTCTTGCAAAGGTTAAAACTTCTGCATTAATTACTGCAGAGCCTTGAGCCTCTAAGCTTTTTAAAAGCTCTTTTTCAGCAGAAAAAGAAAATTGTTCTGGAGTTATAATATATTTTTTCCTTCCATTATTTATATTTCTACTTATCTCCTGAAATATATAGTTAGTTTTCCCCGTACCACTTCTACCATAAACAATCTGTAAACTCATAACTTATCACTTTCTTTTTACATTTTTACTAAACCTATTAAAATATTTTAAGTGTTTTCTCGTTTCCAATAAAATAAATATTGTTGAGCAATTCCTTCTAATTTTCCAAATTTTGCTCTTGCCAATTGTTCAATCTCTTTTTTGTTTACTTTTCCTTCATCCGGATTATGTATATACAAATCATTCATTACTCTTCTCACCCAAACGTCTATTGGAAAAACGTCAAATCTTTTTAATGTTGAAAATAATAGTATACAATCTGCAACTTTAGGGCCAACCCCTGATAGAGTTAATAATTGATTTCTAATCTTTGTTGTATCTGACTCATTCTTCATTTCTTCTAGATTTACGTCGCCATTTTTTATTTTCTTAGTAGTTTCATATATGTATTTATCTCTAAATCCTAATCCTAAAGTTCGTAAATCTTCTATACTAGCTGTTGATAATGCCTCTATTGTTGGAAAAGTATAATATGCTTTCCCTCTAAATTCTATTTTATCTCCATACTTTTGAGACATCCTATCTATTATTCCTTTAATCCTAGGAATATTGTTATTTGCAGATACTATAAATGAAATAATCATTTCCCATAAATCTTGATTAAGAATACGAATACCTTCGCCATATTTAATACTCTCAGCTAGGTATTCGTCTATATTAGACAGCTTTTCTTTTATTTCTTCATAATTTCTATCTAAGTCGAAATAATATCTAGTAATATCTTCAATATTACCATCACATATTCCTGAAATTATTATTTTATAACCATCAACATCTTGCTCTTGTTTAACATTTAAAACATTATTCCCAAATATTCCAGTATAGCTTTCATCATCTTGCTCATTCCATCTAAAACATTGACCACAATCAAATACATCTTTTACTTTAAATGATTTACAATTATTTATTATATATCTTTGTTCCATTATTTGCTCCTTACTATTATTCTATTCTTATTAAAACATTTTCTCCTATACTTTTCAATAGTTCTAACATTTTTTCTTTTGGTATCGCTATACATCCAGCAGTTGGTCTCCCCATACTACAATGCAGAAATATCGCACTACCTTGACCTGGTAAATTATTAGGGTTCGTTTTTATCTCTATTGCATATTCATACTGTTTTGGATATTCTATAAGATGCTCTGCACTATTCCAATCTTTATTTACTTTACTTATATCTACAAGTTTATTATAATACTTTGATTTAACATCATCCACCCAGTATAAATCATTGTTTATTTGTATGTATCCCACTCTTAGATCCTTCAAAGGTTTATGCATACCAAATGCTATTCCTAGATTATATATTCCTAACGGAGTTTTACAATCACCTTCTTTTTTATTTACAGTACAGCCATTTTTTCCTATAAAAGCATTTGTTTCAAATACTTTATGTTTTCCTTTATATAATTCTAAAATTGCTTTACTATTATCTTTCGTTTTAACAATTATAATTTGGTTCATATCATTATCTTTCATTTCTTTATTTAAAACCTTTCCCCAGTACCTCTCTTGCATTTAAAATAATTATAAACGAAGTTCTATCCACTTTCTTTGCTATACTTTCCATTACATAAGATTCTGTTCGTGATCCAACACATAACAGTGTCATTTTTTCTTCATTGGTGTACATTCCCTTTGAATATAACCCTGTACTTCCTCTGTTTACTTCATTTCCAATTTTTTCTGCAATTTCTTTATACATTGGAGATATTATAAGAACTACCTTTGTGAAATTTATACCCTCAAATATTAGATCTATCATTTTCCCCATGAGAAATATAGCTATTGCAGAATATAGTCCTACCTCAACGGTTCTAAAGAAAAATACATTTGTAGTTATAATAATCACATCAGTTATTAGAATCAAATTGCTCGTTCTATATTGTGGTTTGTATGCTCTTATTACGTATGATAATAAATCTGATCCTCCTGTAGAAGCTCTATACTTTAATACTATCGCAGTTCCTATTCCCATCATAATCCCGACCATAAATACATCCAAGGAACTTATCGTGAGTTAATGGCTCCATCTTATCAAAAAAGTCCACTAATACAGAAAATATAATCGTGCCATATATTGACCTAAAAAATAACTGCTTGCCTATTTTAAAATATGCAACTAATAATAAAGGTATGTTTAATATTAACATAGTACTTCCTAAAGGGAATTTAAATAAATAATATAATATCGTTGCAATACCAGAAAATCCTCCTGTAGATAGTTCGTTTGGAAGTAAAAATAATGACACCCCAACGGCCATTACTATGCATCCTATAGTTATCAGTACATATTCTTTAAATATATTTTTTATAGTCTGTTTTCTTATTTCACAAATTTTCTCAATGTCTTTTCTTATCTTTTTTTGCTTCTTATTTTTTGCATTTTCCATAAAAAATCACCTATATCACCATTATTGGCAAATATAGGTAATTTTATACATTTTATGCAATTTCTAACACATTTATTTTGAACTTTCCAGGCTTGAAATTTTCATTACTTTTTACTGTAATAATTACTGCATATGTGTCTTTTAATTTTTTTATATTTTCTTTTTTATGTCCAATTATGTTATTTATATTCTTGGGGTTAGCTTCTATTTCAACTTTAATTACTTTCGCATTAATATTTTTTATCTTTTCTACAATTTTATCATACCATATACTATCTTCTACTAATTGTCCAAATGCAGGATGATATGGACCTGCAATGACCTCACTTTCCTTTTTTGAAACATCAGTTATTGTATCTGTATTTTGTAATCCTACTCTTATTATTTGTATATGTTTTTGATTAAATAGTTTTACAATTTCTTTACTTCTCTCAACCGCTTGAGATACAGTTAATGGAATAAAATCACCTTTTTCATATTCTTCCTCTAATTCTGTGCCTTTAATTACCAAAACAGGATATATTCTTACCATTTTCGGTCTTAATTTTATACTGTCTTTAGCAGTTTGAATATCATCTTTTTCATTGCTGTCTGGGAGACCTACCATAATTTGATGTCCTAGATTAAATCCATATAATCTGATCAATTTAGATGCTTTAATTACATCTTCAAAACTATGTCCTCTCTTACATCTGGCTAATATATAGTTATTTGAAGATTGTACTCCTAGTTCAATTGTTTTCACATGATATTTCTTAAGCATTTTTAATATAGATTTATCTATTGCATCTGGTCTAGTAGACAAACGTATGCTATCAACTTTCTTATTCTTTATATATGGCTGAACTGCTGTAAGCAATTCTTCCTGTTTTTCTCTTTCTATCGCTGTAAAACTTCCTCCAAAAAATGCCACTTCAACATATTTATGTTCGTCTTTAAAGTTCTTCAAATAATATTCAATTGTTTTAGTTACATCTTCCGCTGTTACTTGTTTCTTTTCTCCACTAATGGTTCTTTGGTTACAAAAAGTACAACATTTTTTACATCCTAAATGTGGTACAAATATTGGAATAATATATTCTTTTTTCAATATTATTACCTCCTACCCCATAACCTATAAATTATAATGTTTTTAATGCTTTATCTGCTGCATCCATCTCTGCCTGTTTTTTAGTCTTTCCTTCTCCTTGAGCTAGCACCTTACCATTTAACTTTACTTCAGCAGTAAAAGTTTTATCATGGTCTGGTCCTGATTCTTTTATGATTTCATATTTAATATCAACATTACCATTCACTTGCAATTTTTCTTGCAAAATAGTTTTGTGATCTTTTATTCCTACATGTTGACTTGCAATTCTTATTTCCTCTTTTAAATTATCTATTATAAACTTTTCAGAAATTTCAAGTCCAGAGTCAAAGTACATTGCTGCAATAACAGCCTCTACACTGTCCGCCATTATAGCAACCTTTCTATTTCCTTGGTGCATCATCTCACTTTTTCCAACATACAAGAAATCACTAAAATTATGCTTGTCAGCAATTTTATATAAGCTCTCTTCGCATACCACGGTAGCTCTAACTTTAGTCATTTCTCCTTCTTTTAAATTTGGATAATTCTGATATATAAACTTACTAGACAAAAATTCTAATATACTGTCCCCAAGAAATTCTAATTTTTCATTACTTTCAATCTTATGTTCATATGCATATGATGTATGTGTTAAAGCTTTTTTTAATAAGTTTATGTTTTTAAATTTGTAACCTATACTTTCTTCTAATACAGACAAGCTTTTTCGTTCTGTCATTCCGTTCACCTCTTATATAATATCTATATAATACCTCATTTTACGCGATTTGTAAATAGTGCGTAAATCAAAAAAAAGAAAGGCAATTAACCTTTCAAATTTATTTTTTCTTAAGCTACATGATCCTTTATATAATCAACAACGTCACCAACTGTTACTATCTTTTCAGCATCAGCATCAGGGATTTCTGTATCAAACTCTTCTTCTAGTGCCATTATTAATTCAACTATATCTAATGAATCAGCTCCTAAATCATCTATAAAAGAAGCCTCCATTGTAACTGATGTGTCTGCCACACCTAATTGCTCTACTATTATTGATTTTACTTTATCAAATATTTCTTCTGAACTCATCTTACAAGTTCACCCCCTCTCAAATTACTATATGCTTATACATAAGATAATACAAGTTCCATTAATTGTCAAGCAAAATAAAAAAACTTTTTAGCTTTTACTTATTATTAGATAAAAAACCTTCTATTTCTAGCCTTTTGCAGTTTTCGAACGCTCATTCAATTTTATATTCAACTTATAATCTATTGCCTTTTTTCTTTTTAAGTGTTATTATTTTTATAGTATTTACGAAGGAGAAAAATATGTATAAAGAAAAATTTGATTTTTATGATTCAACCTCCATAAAAATATATAATCTTGATAGTAAGATACGCTATGAATTGTCAATATTAGATAGATTAGATGCACTAACTAAACAACATTCAGAAAATGTTGGTAATCTATGTGGAAGAATTTGCCAATATCTAAAATTAAATAAGAAATTTACTGTGCATGCTATTATCTGTGGATATCTTCATGATATAGGAAAATCTAGAATTCCATATGAAATTTTATCTAAACCAGCCGAACTAACTGATGAAGAATATGAAATTATGAAAACACACACAACTTTAGGATATAAAATGTGTATGGATGACTTGAAATTAAGGCCTTATGCAGAAGGAGCCTTATACCATCACGAAGCATTAAATGGTTCGGGATATCCAAGTGGTTTAACTAAAGAAAAAATTCCATTTGTAGCACGAATTATTCGTGTTGCAGATGAATATGATGCACTGGTAACCAAAAGACATTATACAACTCACGTTCACATTTCTGATACGTTAAAAGATATGATTAGGGATGCTCATCCCGAGAATTATGAGAAAGTTGTTGCTTTAGGCCAACTTTCAGAAAATTCTAAAGTAGGGAAGATTAGTCCTAAACTTTTAAAAGTACTTTTTAAAGTTGTTATTGATGATACAAAATATGAAATTAGTTGTGTTGTTGACTACATAGACTATCTAAAAGATAACATTAAAAGGCTTGAACTTATTGATTCTTATAATTTTAAGATGCAAAAGACTAGTAATCAGAGCAAACGTGATTATTATAAAGAAGGAATGCAAATGCTTTTTCAAGCAGGTGAAAATTTTCAAAATTATCATCAAGTATTACAAGAATATAGAGATGCTTTGATTGTAAGAGAAACTAGAATAAATGATTTATATAATGAAATAAAAATAATAAAAAAGCTAAAAGTTTAAACTTTTAGCTTTTCCTTTAAATTATAACATCGCATAACATTTACTACTCATCCAATCCAAAGCTTACACCTAAAGCATTATTTATTTGATTCATAATATTAGCATCATCTATATGCCCTATTTTCTCTTTTAATCTACTTTTATCAATAGTTCTAATTTGCTCTGTAAGAACTATTGACTCTGTTTTTAACTTTGTGTTTTCTGGACCTATTTCTATATGCGTTGGTAATTTGCTTTTTCCCATTTGAGAAGTTATTGCTGCTGCTATAACTGTTGGACTGTGCTTATTTCCCATATCGTTTTGAATTATTACGACAGGTCTTATTCCTCCGTTGCTCAGAACCAACTACAGGACTTAAATCAGCATAAAACATATCTCCTCTTTTTACAACCATATTATTCACTCCTAATATTTCTATAACTAAGATTTGTTTTTTGATATATTTTAAACACTAGTCTAAGATAAAATACTATATTAATAGTTTAATTCTATCTCATTGTATAATATGTATATTATTGCCTTTTTGTTATTGTCCTGAAGTAATAACTTTGTTGGTTTTAGTGTTTTTTTGTCTAAATATAGCTCTTTATATTTTATTTTAGAATCCATACTTACTTCAATTAATATTATAATATTTTCATCTTCATTAAATATCTTTTTATTTTTTGAAATTTTATATTCTTCAATAAATGAATTGAGCCATAAATTGTTGCTTTCTATATATGGATAATTGTTATAAACTTTCTGCAAATCTAACATCGTATTTTTGATAGTTAACGTGTTATCTTTATATAATAGTTTCATTCCTTTTATGTTTTCCGGCGATATAATTTCTTGTACATCTTCATCTTTATTATGAACTTGAGTTAATATATATTTATTAGTATTTTTATTGCTGTTTATTGTTACTTCTAACTTAGCTTTATATGAGCTAATATTTAAAATATATTCTTCAACATCATCTAAAGTTTTGTTAGAAATATTATTTCCAATATTTATATTTTTATAATCTTTTCTAGTAAAATTGATAATAAATATAATTAATAAAAATCCAATTAACACACCAATAAAAAGTAAGATTCTTCTGTTTTTATTTAATATATCTGCTATTTTTAGCATACAAAGCTCCTTATAAAAGTATTTATATAATTATATTTTTTTATTTTTAAATTATTCATTGTCAATTTGCAGTTCATTTTCAATATACCATATATTAGGATATCGATAAAAAAAAATTTATACTATTAAATAAATAGTATAAAATTTTTATTTTATTATACCGGCTCTTCTAATTTAAACGTCCCTATATAGTAATTTCCATCCTTTAATAATATAAAAGTTTCTGCTCTCCTATAAAAATCCGAAAAACTAGAGGTTTTTCCTATATCTTCAAGATAATAAGCAACGTTCTCACAAAAGATATAATTATAACTATCTACTGCACTAATTGTATCTGATATATTTACTTTTTCTCCATTGTAAATAATAAAAGCTTGAGAAAAAGTTACCGATTCTTCTGTTTCACTATTCTTTAATTTAATACTAGCACCTTCAAGTCCAACATAGTATTGTTGTAAAGTTGAATCAATATTGGTTACTTCTACTGATTTAGTATATGTTTTTCCAGTTAATATGTCTTTTACTAAAAATGTATATGTCCCATTTAATGTTGCTAAATATGTATCTGATAATGCATTGTCTGGATTTATTACTTGATACATAATTAATAATCCTGTTTGATCATTATAAAATAATTCCAACATAACATAACATATATTTTCATCTGGTATATCATTCATTTTCTCCCAATATGCTTCCTCAGTCGCATCTGTTATATATCCTTTTGTATAATAGTATTCTAGCAGTTCTTCAAACGTTGTAATATTGGTTCCATTAAATTTGTTATGAGCCATTATATCTAAATTTTTTATTAGATCTTTTTTACTTTCCTCGTCCATTCTTTCTATTTGCTCTACAAAAGAGTTAAACTCTTCTTCAGATTTTATACTTATATTGGTCAATCCTTCTACTGAAGTAACCTGCAAGACAACTGCTCCTGATTTTTCTGTCTCTGGAGTTTTACTTATGTTTATTATAACCCCAGAATAGTTTATCTCTTTTACTATTGTTCCATCTTTTTTCTTTATTGTTATTATTTCATTGTCTCTATCTATTTCTTCTTCGTATACTAAGTTTTTATCTTTTAATCCTTGTAACATTGTTTCTTTATCTACTGTAGCCTGATTAGATGTTCTTGCAATGTAATTATCGCTTTTCCATAATTCTACTTCGTCTTCAGCACTACCTGCTCTTGTCATTAATTTTGCATCTTGTGCTTTTGTTATTATTCCATTGTTGCCTAATACTAGATTTAAACTAACTCCTGCTAGTATTAAAAGTACAACTATGGTTACAACCAATGCAATTAATGTAATACCTTCATTATTGCTATCTTTTCTCATGTTATCCTCCTTATTCTTATGTTTATTTTAGTCTTTTTATTTATCCTATGATAATATTCGGATATTACCGACTATACTTATATTTTACTATTTACATTTTTTGTTGTCAATAATTCAAGTTTATTGTCTAGATATTTCCAGCTATCATTTGATAAAATATTAAATGCTTTCAAAATAATCTTTTAAGCATTCAACTACTTTTGACTTAGTGTCTAGTGTATTTATTTTACTTCTAAAGCTACTAGAGTCTTTTAAGCTCTTTGTATATGCTGAAATGTATTTTCTCATTTCCTTTATAGCAACATCTTCTCCCTTTTCTTCCACCTCCATATTCAAATGATTTAATATTGTTTCTAATTTTTCCTTATTGCTAGGTCTAGAAATACATTGACCATTTTTTAAATACTCAATTATTTCTCTAAATATCCACGGATTTCCAAAAGCAGCTCTTCCAATCATTATTGCATCTACATTGCTATATTCTAAAGCAATTTTTGCATCTTGACCACTTTGTATATCTCCATTTCCTATTACCGGAATTTTTACACTTTCTTTTACTTTTTTTATTATATTCCAATCGGCTTCTCCAGAATAAAATTGACTTCTAGTTCTTCCATGAACTGTTATTGCACTAGCACCAGCTTGTTCTATTATTTTTGCTGCCTCTACAGCCACTATATGCTCTGAATCCCATCCAGTTCTCATTTTTACTGTAACAGGTACCTTTGAATTATTAACAGCTGTCTCAACAATTTGTTTTATTAAATCTAAATCTAATAAAAGTTTGCTACCATCTCCATTTTTTACAACTTTAGGAGCTGGACATCCCATATTGATATCTACTATATCAGCAAATTCGCTTACATATTTGCTAGCATATGCTATTGCTTCTAGGTCACTACCAAATATTTGTACTGCTAGCGGTTTTTCTTTATCACACGTTTTTAATAATAATTTCGTTTTTTCATCATTATATAACAGTGCCTTAGCACTTACCATTTCTGTATAAACTAGACCTGCTCCATTTTCTTTACATATTAATCTAAATGGCAGGTCTGTAATACCTGCCATTGGTGCCAAAAATATATTATTTTCTAGATTCACATTTTCAATTTTCAAAATATACCTCTTTCTAGTCTACAAATATTGCTTTCTGTCTTCTTCCACTTATATTTAGTAATAATCCTATCATCATTAAATTTGTAAGTAACGAGCTTCCTCCATAACTAACGAATGGTAATGGAACACCTGTTATTGGTAGTAGTCCCATAGTCATTCCTATATTTTCAGTCATATGAAACAGTAATATTCCCGCTATTCCAATAGCTATATAGGATCCTAAATTATCCTTAGCTGTTTTTGCTATAAATATTGCTCTTGTTATAAGAACAACATATGTTATTATTACAGTCGCTGCTACAACAAATCCCATTTCTTCTCCGATTACAGCAAATATAAAGTCTGTAGTTTTTGGATATAAAAAGCCTAATTGAGTTTGATTTCCTTTAAATAAGCCCATACCCCAAAATTCACCTGCTCCTATAGCCAATTTTGATTGAATAACATTGTATCCAGCTCCTCTTGGATCTAAGTCAGGATTTAAAAACACGTCAATTCTTGTCTTTGCATGTTCCGGCAATACAAAGAAATATAATGTAGGTAACAATATTGCTACTAGCAGTATACCTATAAATATATATCTCTTTTTTATCCCTGATGCAAATAATATAAAAATCGTTGCTACTATAAATGTTAGAGCAGTTCCATAATCAGGCTGTTTAATAATTAATAATACTGGAACCGCAACTATAATTAAAGCAAGTAATAGTCTAGTAGGCCTACTAATTTGGTCTTTTCCATTCTCTTGTATTCTTGATATATATGTTGCTAAAGCTATAATTACAATAACTTTTGCAAACTCTGCAGGCTGAATTGATACAGCGCCTACATTAAACCAGCTAGTGGCTCCATTTATACTTTCAGTAAACAAAACTGCAATTAATGCAATAATAATAATAATATATAATATTGGAGAAATTTTTGATATCGTATTATAATCAACAAACGTTAGAATAATCATTATCGGGATACTTATGGCTAACCACATAATTTGCTTTTTAAATTCCTCATAGTTTGATCCTTGTGTTGCTGAAAATAATCCTACTAGTCCAACTATTAAAAGTATAACTATACAAATGAGAATTCCCCAATCCATATTCTTTAATATTTTCTTTCCCATTGAATAACCCTCATTTATTTTTCATTTGATTTTTTCTTTTTATTATTTACTTTTTTCTTATTAGCTTCTATTTTCTCTTTATTTTCTTCTATTATTTTTTTCTCTACTTTTTCTTCTGGTTCTTGTTCTATCTCTTGTACTGTTTCTTCGACGATTTCTTGTTTCTCTGTATCAACAATTTCATTATCTTGATTCTCTTCGTTTTTTTCTATTATATTTCCTTTTTCTTCACTTTCTTCTGTACAATTATTATTTTCTTCTATTTCTTCTTTTACTTCCTGTGCTTTCTCTTCTTGTTTTTTATCTCTAGTTTCCTTCTCTTTTTCTTTTTTCATTTCTTCCTTAATTCCCGTGATTGGAATATTAGCATATAATGCTGGTGCTCCCATAGTTCCATCTTCGTTTGTTTTATTAGTTAATCTAACATCTATGTCTTTTTCATCCACATCTATATACTTTTTTATTACTTCAATAATTTCTTGTCTCATCATATCTAAAAAATCAGCTGAAACATTAGCTCTATCTTGCATTAAAACTAAATGTAATCTCTCCTTAGCTGTGTCTTTTGATTTTTCTTCGATCTGATCTTTCTTTCCAATCTTTTTAAAGAAATTAATTACGTTCTCAAACATTATGTACCTCCAATAGTTATTTTTTTCTGAATATGCCTTTTATTTTAGTAAAAAATCCTTCATCTCTTCCAGGAATCGTAACTTCAACATTTTCGCCAAGTATTCTTCGTGCTATCTCTAAGTATGCCTTTCCTGATGGAGCTTTCTTGTTTATTACCGCAGGTTCTCCTTTATTTGTTTGAGTAATTATAAATTCATCATCTGGTACCACGCCAAGAAGATTTATTGATAATAAGTCAACGATATCGTCAACATCCATCATTTCTCCTTTTTTAACCATATTAGGTCTTAATCTATTTACAATTAGCTCTGGATTTTTAATCTCAGACGCTTCTAATAATCCTATAATTCTATCTGCATCTCTTATTGAAGATATTTCTGCATTTGTTACTACTATAGCTCTATCTGCTCCTGCTATTGCATTTTTAAATCCTTGTTCAATTCCTGCTGGGCAATCTATTAAAATATAGTCAAATTCATCTTTTAGTTTGCTAGTTAGTTCTTTCATTTGTTCTTCATTTATGGCGCTTTTATCTCTCGTTTGGGCAGCTGGTAAAAGGAATAATTGTTCAAATCTCTTATCTTTAATAAGAGCTTGTCTTAATTTACATTTTTCTTCAACAACATCTACTATATCATATACTATTCTGTTTTCTAATCCCATTACGACATCAAGGTTTCTTAATCCAATATCAGTATCTACTAATACTACTTTTTTTCCTTTTAATGCTAGGGCAGAACCAAGATTAGCTGTTGTAGTTGTTTTCCCTACTCCACCTTTTCCTGATGTTATTACTATAACTTCTCCCATAGAATCCTCCATTTCTTACTAACTTTTACAATTTATCACAAACTTTTATAGATTTTTATATCCATAATTTTCTATTAATATATTATACGGAAATAGGCAAAAAGTCAAGTTAAATTAGGCATTTTATGAAATATTATATATAAAAAATATTTCAAATACAAAACAATAATTCGTTTAATATTTGAAATAATTTTTTGTTTTTATATTAATATTTTCACATAAACAATGCGACTCTAAATGAGTTTTCAACGCTTGAAAAATCCGCAAAATTTCCTCTTGAACCAGATGAATTTATTCCGTAATAGTATCCAAAGCTACCTCCTCTTGTTGTATATGGAGCTGTAATTACTCCATAAGACTCTGTAGTCCATTCAAAAGTATTTCCTCCCATATCATATATATTACATACTGGAGTTGTTTGTCCAGTTGGTACTAATTTTGCTATCAACTTATTTTTAGTCGCAGGCGCCCCTGTTATATCTGTGTAATCAAATGTCGTATTTAAGAAGTTTCCTTCTTCGGAACTGTCTCCATAATCACTATTTGTTTTTTGTATAAAAGCTATCGCTGTATCCCATGCATAACTACTGCATAATTTAGTAGTGACCTTATAACCTCTCTCTGTTTTTACTCCTTCGGCTAATCTTTGGGCTTGAGTCTTCGTTACATAATTATAAGGAGCTTGCCCTTTTTTTACTGTTACTGTATTAGATGTTGATGCTCTATTCTTTCTCATTTTTTGATTTGCTGTACTCTCTTTGTCTCCAGCTTCATATCTACCTATATAATATCCATGATATGTCTCTACACTTACTTTTTCATCTTCTGGTAATGCTTCGATAAAATAATTTACATTTGTAATTACATACTTTATTTTTTCAGAATTTGTTTCATCATCTAATTGCCCTGTTGCATAATTAGTTGAGTATGCTACTCTTTTATAATCTGATATATTATCCACTGGAATCCATACATATTGATTACCTTGTAAATCTGTTCCGACTATGGATTCGCCTTTATATTTATTTTCATCATTTTGATTGTCTGATATTACTAATCCACTATTTCTCGTGCCTCCTACATAGTAAAAGCCATCTGGTATTTTAACTCCATCTACTATCCCGTAATAAAGATTCTCCAATTTCATCTACATGATCAAAATCTCTTTCATATACTTCTTTTGCTGCAATCTCACTTTTTAGTTGGCTCTTTCTCAATGTTGCAGTTATCATATATGCAGTTGATAATATCGTTAAGAAAAATAGTACAGTTACTAGAACAACTGTAGTTATTGCTCCTTTATCACTTCTTAGGTTATTCTCCATCTTTTTCATTTGAATCCCTCTTTCTTAATATATAATTAAGTCTTTACAATTAATAATATAATATACTAAAATCAAGCAATAAGTCAATAAATATAAACTAAATTTAAAGCATATAAATTTATAAAATAATTATCAGAATTGTTGGTCACTATTCTTGACATGTTTGTTAAATAATAATATACTGAACTTGTTAATTGTGTACTCTTTTATGATATTTTAATATTTACTTAAAAACCATTATAATTGGTACAGTTAAACTTTTAGAAAGGAGTTTATTTTAATGGAAAATTTAGTAGAAATTAGATGGCATGGTAGAGGTGGTCAAGGTGCCAAAACAGCTTCACTTTTACTTGCAGATGCAGCCTTTAATACTGGAAAATATATTCAAGGTTTTCCTGAATATGGTCCAGAAAGAATGGGTGCTCCAATTACTGCTTATAATCGTATTAGCAACAATCCTATCGTTATCCATAGTAACATCTATGAACCTGATTACGTTGTAGTTGTAGATGATACTCTTCTAGAGAGCGTTGATGTTACAGCAGGATTAAAAGAGACTGGTGCAATCGTTATAAACACTGTTAAGGATGCGGATTATCTAAAAAAGGTTTTAAATGGATATAATGGAGGAATATATACCATCGATGCTAGAAAAATATCTGAGGAAGCATTAGGAAAGTATTTTCCTAACACTCCAATGCTTGCAGCTATTGTTAAGGTTGCAAATATAATGGATGAAAAAGATTTCTTAGAAGATATGAAAGGTTCATTTAAGCATAAATTTGCTAAGAAGCCTGAAGTTATAGATGGAAACATGAAAGCCTTAGAAATGGCTTTAAGTGAGGTAAAAAAAGTTAATTAAGAAAGGTGGAAAAATTATGGCAAAAATGCATATAGATAAAAATACACCAGTAGAGGACTTAACACCTGGTGGTATAATTTATCAAGCAGGAAATGCTAAAGAATTTAAAACAGGTGATTGGAGAAGTATGTACCCTGTTTGGATTGAAGAAAAGTGTAAACAATGCGGTTTATGTTGGCCAGTATGTCCAGATGACTCTATTCCTGTTAATAAAGAAACTTGTAAAAGAGAAAACTTTAATTATGATTACTGCAAAGGATGCGGTGTATGCGCAAAAACGTGCCCTTTCGGTGCAATAGAAATGAAGGAAGGAGTTGGTAAATAATGAGTATTAGAGAACGTTTAAGTGGAAATGAAGCATCAGCTGTTGCTATGCGTCAAATTAATCCAGATGTTGTTGCAGCATTCCCTATTACACCATCAACAGAAATCCCTCAATATTTTTCAACATTTGTAAGTAATGGGCAAGTAGATACAGAGTTCGTAGCAGTTGAAAGTGAGCATAGTGCAATGAGTGCTTGTATAGGTGCTGAGTCTGCAGGAGCAAGAGCTATGACAGCCACATCAGCAAACGGATTGTCTTTCATGTGGGAAATGTTATACATAGCATCAGGTTCAAGACTTCCTATCGTTATGTCTTTAGTTAACAGAGCCGTTTCTGGTCCATTAAATATACATAACGATCATTCAGATGCAATGGGCGTTAGAGATGCTGGATGGATAATGCTATTTTCAGAAAATAATCAAGAGGCTTATGATAACTTAATAATGGCTCATCAAATAGCTGAAAATAAAGACGTTATGCTACCTTTAATGGTATGCCAAGACGGATTTATAACATCTCATTCTATAGAGAATATAGAACTAATAGAAGATGATAAAGTAAAAGAATTTGTTGGTAAATATCAACCTGAGCATTATTTATTAAATCATGCTGAACCTGTTGCAATGGGTCCTATGGACTTACAATCTTATCTATTTGAGCATAAATATCAACAAGCAGAAGCTATGAGAAACGCAAAAAAAGTTATATTAGACGTAGCAGATAGATTTGAAAAAATGACTGGAAGAAAGTATGGATTCTTTGAAGAATATAGGTTAGATGATGCAGAAATTGCAATAGTTTGTATGAACTCAACAGCAGGAACAGCAAAAGCTGTAGTAGATGAATTAAGAGAACAAGGAGTTAAAGCAGGATTATTAAAGATTCGTGTTTATAGACCTTTCCCTGTAGAAGAAGTAGCACAGGCACTTTCTCATTTAAAAGCTGTAGCCGTGCTAGATAAAGATGATAGTGTAAATGCCGCAGGTGGTCCTTTATTTACAGATGTAACATCTGCAATGTATGCTAAGAGCGACGAACATGTACCAATCGTAAACTATATCTATGGTATCGGTGGAAGAGATACAACTACAAAAGATATCTCTGGAGTATTTATGGATCTTCAAGAGATTGCAAAAACTGGAAATGTTGAAAATCCATTCAGATATTTCGGATTAAGAAAAGGAGGTAAATAAGCTATGGCATATAATTTAAAAGAAGTAGTGGCTAATAAGCCTTCGAGATTTACAGCTGGTCACAGAATGTGCGCTGGTTGTGGTGCTCCACCAGTAGCAAGAATGGTCATGAGATCATTGCATGAAGGTGATCATGCTGTTGTAGCTAATGCAACTGGTTGTATGGAAGTTTCAACTTGTATATATCCATATTCAGCTTGGACAGATTCTTACATACATACAGCATTTGAATGTGCAGGAGCAACCTGTTCTGGAGTAGAGGCTGCATATAAATCACTATTAAGACAAGGTAAATTAATTGAAAAAGATGGAGAGAAAACAAAATTTATCGCATTCGGTGGCGATGGAGGAACTTATGATATCGGCATTCAATCACTTTCTGGAGCAATGGAAAGAGGTCATGATATGACTTATGTATGTTATGATAATGGTGCATACATGAATACAGGTATTCAACGTTCATCTGCAACACCAAGATTCGCAGATACAACAACATCTCCAGCAGGTAGTGTTATTCCTGGAAAAATGCAATCAAGAAAAGATTTGACACAAATAATGGTATCTCATCACTTACCATATGTTGCTCAAACCATTGCAATGAACAACTTTAAAGATTTATATGAGAAAGCTGAGAAAGCGATATATACAGAAGGTCCAACATTTCTAAATGTGCTTGCTCCTTGCCCACGTGGTTGGGGCTATCCAACAGAAGATCTTATGAAAATAAATAAATTAGCAGCAGATACATGCTATTGGCCTTTATTTGAAGTAGTTGATGGTGTATATCATATTACTTACAAACCTGCTAAAAAATTACCAATAGAAGAATTCTTACGTCCTCAAAAACGTTTCAAACATATCTTTAAACCAGGAAATGAATGGATGATTGAAGAATTCCAAAAAGAAGTCGACAAACGTTGGCAAGAACTTCTAGATCTAGAAGAAATGACTAATAAATAAAGCAAAGGTGGTGAATTAGATGGCTTATAAAATTACTGATAAATGTATAGCTTGTGGAGCTTGTGCAGCTAACTGCCCTGTTTCTTGTATAGCTGATAAAGGAAGCAAATATGAAATAGATCCTGAACAATGCATTAGCTGTGGCACATGCGCTAGCGTATGTCCAGTTGAAGCCCCTGTTGAGGAATAATAGAAAAATTTAAAACGTAGAGAATTTTATTTTCTCTACGTTTTATTAATTATATATACACTTCAGTTATTAATATTCATCTTCCTGATTATTTTCATTTTTCTTATCTTCCTTTGATAGTTCTTCTAGTTTTCTTAACTCTTCTATATTCTCAATTTCTTCATTGTCAATATCTGTCTCATCTGTTGAAGAATTCTTAATAACTTTTACATCTGAAGCCTTATAATTTTTATATGTTGTTATATCGTCGTTCTTGAATTGAACTCTTAGTACTTCCTTTAAAACTTCTACTGAGGTAACTACTCCTTCTCCTTCTTCTGTTTTCACTATAGAGCCAACTTTGGGTAATCGTTTAATTTTATCTTCATAAACTTCTTGTTCATATTTTAAACAACACATTAATCTTCCACAGTTTCCAGATATTTTAGAAGGATTTAATGATGTACTTTGTTCTTTGGCCATTTTTATCGATACTATATCAAAATTATTTAAGAATGAACAACAGCAAAGCTCTCTGCCACAAACTCCATTACCTCCTATTTTTCTTACTTCATCTCTAACACCAATCTGCCTTAATTCTATTCTTGTTTTGTAAATTGCAGCTAAGTCTTTTACAAGTTCTCTGAAATCCACCCTACCATCTGCTGTGAAATAAAAAATTATTTTGCTATTATCAAATTTATATTCCACATCTACTAAGTTCATTTCTAGCTTGTGTTTTTTTATTTTCTCTTTACATGTTTGCAAAGCTTTTTTCTCTTTAGCTTTGTTTTCTTCCAATTTCTTCAGATCCTTATTTGTTGCAAGTCTTACAACTTTTTTTAACTCTGTAGTAAATTTATCATCTGGAATTTCTCTCTTATTTATGACTACTTCTCCTATATCTTCTCCCATAGATGTCTCTACAACCACTTTATCTTTTAAATTTAATTGTATATAGCCTGGATCAAAAAAATACACTTTTCCTGGCTTTCTAAATCTAACTCCTACTATAGTTTTCATTGATCTCCTCCCATATTTTTAGTAATAAGTCATCTATACACATATCATAATTAGTGTTTGACATTAATTTTAATTTTGTATTTTCTATTATTGATATTAAATCTAAAAATTTTCCTCTATAGTCTTTATTTTTATTAATATATTCATAGATTATCACTATCATATAATCTAATAAATCTAAGACAATATCTTTTGATTTATATAATATTTCAAAATTATTAAGCATTTTTACAACATTCAAAATTCTACCATTAATTAGATCATTGGTATTTTTCTCTATTTCGTTATATTCTAAAAGATTTTGATTAATTTTTATTAGCTTTCCAATACTACCATTGCACATAGATAATAAACTATCACTTGGCTCTGACATAATTTGTTCTCTAGATATATAATCAATTATTTCTTTCGTTGTTATATTATTAAAATTAATTTTTAAACATCTAGATCTGATTGTATTTAATAATTTATTTTCATTTGAAGTAATTAATATAATTGTAATATATTCTGGTGGTTCTTCCAATGTTTTTAACAAACTATTTTGTGCTTCCTCTGTCATTTTATCACTATCATCTATAATGAATAGCTTCTTATTTGATACAATCGGCTTTTTATATACATTATCTTGCATATCTCTAATCTGAGATATTTTTATAGAATTTCCATCTGGCTTAATTATTACAAAATCAGGATTATTGTCAGAATTAAATTTTATACATGAACTGCATTTATCACACGCGTTATTATCATCTAAACATAATTCCATTTTTGCAAACTCTTTTGCAAATAACTTTTTACCAATTCCATCTTGTCCTATAAATAAATAGCTATGAGATACGGTATTATTTCTTATATTTTCTTCTAATTCCTGTTTTATTTTATCATTTCCTATAATGTTTTCAAAACTCAAATCTAATCTACTCCTATTCAGCTTTTCCTACAGTTCCAAATTTATTAAGTGGCCAAAATCTTATAGCTACTTTTCCTTCTATTTTCTCCATTGGTATACATCCGAATCTTCTACAATCAGCAGATTTAGTTCTATTATCTCCCATTGCAAATACATATCCTTCTGGAACGATTATATCTGTAAATACTCCTCCATAACCATCTGTATATACATCATCACTTAAATATTCTGATTCATCCAGTTCTTCACCATTAATATATACTTTTCCATTTGCTATTTGAACATGTTCACCTGGTAATCCTATTACTCTTTTTATATAACTTGTTTTTCCCCATTCTAAAACATAGTATTTAAACTTAGAAAGAATATTAGTAGGTTCATTATCATACACAGCTACAGGATTTTCTAAATCAGCTTCCTCAGGGCTAATATATGTATCACTAGGTTGTTCAAAAGTTATAATGTCACCTCTTTCTGGAATCTTCTTCATTGTTCTAGACCATCTGTTTAATATTAGTCTTTGATTTTGTTCTAATGTTGGACACATTGATTCCATCTGCACAACAGTGGGAGTTCCAATAAAATATCTTATTAGTAAAGCTAGTATTATGGCTATTACTATGCATTCTATCCATTCTAATATATTTTTAGTTTTTTCGTTCATATTTTTTCCTTTCTACAACTTGTTTTCTTTAGTTATGACTTTTTGGTAGCAGGAATTCTAATTACTACCTCTGTCCCCTTACCATATTCACTTTTTATGTCTATGCTTCCCTTATTTTGTTCTATTATTTCCTTAGCTATAGATAAGCCAAGCCCTGTTCCTCCCATTTCTCTGGAGCGCGCTTTATCAACTCTGTAAAATCTTTCAAATATTCTTGATAAGTCTTCCTTTGGAATTCCTATGCCATTATCTATTACTTTTATATATGCATCATTATATACAAAACCTACGTATATCTTAATATTTCCTTGCTCCTGGGTATATTTTATTGCATTTGATAGTACGTTTAATATTACTCTTTCTATTCCATTTTTATCAGCTTTGATTGGTGGGACATCCGCCGTGACGTAACATTCAACATTTTGTTTTTTCTTTTCTATTTCTATTTCTAGCTTTTCTTGGCACTTTTTGGTAAGTTCTCCTAAATCAAATTCAGTAACTTCTCTTGTCATTTTCTTTGTATCGTACCTAGATAGAGTTAATAAATCACTGACCAAATTTGCCATTCTTCTTCCTTCAGATGATATCACCGATAAAAATTTTTGCTGCGTCTCTTTATCATAATCTCCATCTTGTAATGTATCTGCATATCCAATTATAGATGTTATTGGGGTTTTTAATTCATGCGATACATCTGCTACAAATTCTTTTCTCATATTATCTAATTTAACATGCTCAGTAATATCTTGAATAACTGCAATTATACCTGATGACAAATCATTTTCATCTTTATAAGAAGCAAAGCATACATTTACGGTCTTTTCTCCTATACTTATTTTTTGTTCATCCCAGTTATCAAGGTACATTATAGCTTCCATATTTATATTTGTATTAAATTTTTTAAAAATTTCGTCAAAAGTTTTTTCTGTCTCTATATTTAGTAAAGCCTTCGCTGCAGGATTTATATGCATAACATTGCCTTTTTCATCAAAGGCTAGAACACCATCATTCATGTGTAATAAAATTGCTTCTATTTCTCTTTTTTGTCTGTTTACATCATTTAATTTCTGTTTCATTTCTCCCGTCATTAAACTTATAATATTAGTAATGGAATCAATCTCTGTTTTTTTCTTTTTTCTCTTTCTGGCTTTAGATGTATTTACTTCTACTAATTCTACGCTTTCACCACTTGCTATTTTTTGAGCATTATTTATCATTTTATTTATTGGCTTTACTACAACTTCTGAAATAAATATTCCTATTACAAATACAATGCAAGAAAATACTAATATTGTTCCTAATATTAGTATTTTTGTTTGATTAATTTGTGCATTTATAACATGATGTAATTCTTGTGATGTAACATGTTCTGAAGAGCCTATAAATATATTAGATTGATTTATTATATATCCAAAGAAAGCTCCCATACCAAGTATTATAATTATTCCTATTAAAAAGAATATTAGTAATATTTCGTTCTGTAATTCTTTCATTTTTTTTCCTTCTATTTAGATGCTAAATAATATCCTATACCTCTTTTATTAATAATTATTTTTGAATTCTTCGTACTGTCTCCAAGTTTTTCTCTGATTCTACAAACAGTAACATCTACTGTTCTTATGTCTCCGTAGTACTCATAATTCCATACTTTTTCTAACAATACTTCTCTTGTAACAGGTACTCCTGGTTGCATTGCTAAGTATTTCACTAATTCAAACTCTTTTGGAGTTAAAGACTTAACTTCACCTTTTACTTTTACTTCTACTTTTTCTAGATCTAGTTCTAAGTCTCCTACGACAATTTTATTATTCTTTTTACCTTCATCTTTTTCTTTTTGCTCTTTCTCATCTTCAACTTTTCTTAAATTCGCTTTTACTCTTGCCATCAATTCTCTTACACTAAATGGCTTTGTAATATAATCATCTGCACCTAATTCCAAGCCTACAATTTTGTCAATTTCTTCATCTTTAGCGGAAATCATCAAAATAGGTACATTATAAGATTGTTTAATTCTCTTGCATACTGTCAATCCGTCCATTTTAGGTAACATTACATCAAGCAATATTAGATCTGGTTTTTCTTCTAGTGCTACATTCAATCCCATCTCGCCATCAGTAGCTTCTAAAGTATTATATCCTTCCTTTTTTAGGTTATATACTAGAATATCTATTATTGGTTTTTCATCATCGACAACTAATATTGTTTTTTTATTTGGATCTAATTCCTCTTTCATAGAAGTACTCTCCTTTATCAAATTATTTATTTTTCAGCTTCCTCAACTTTAATACTCTTAGTTTGTTCTAATTTTACAGTCCTTAAATTTCCATCTTTATCTAATGAAATTTTATAATTTTTCTCAAATTTTTTAGCTTCTTCAAAGGTTTGAATAATATCATCAACTGGTAAATCTTTTATTTGAGCATTTTCAGAAAATCCTCGTTCATCAAGTAATGCTCTCGCTTTAATTATATTCTCCGCTAAAGTTGAGTCCATTCCTTTGTTTGGATTAAATAAATAATCCTTTACTATATATGTTCCATCCGGCATTGATATATTAGGATTATGTTCGGGTCCATCAGTTGATGAGCAGTGAATAGGGTCTTGTATTTTTATTTTAGCTATTTCTGCTGGATCAGTAATTCCATAGGCTTCAGCTACTTTTGCTTTTATTGTATCTGTATATAGATTTATAACTAATGTTTTAGATTCACATATTGTTCTGCATGCTTCCATATATCTTTGCTCTTCACCATATGTTCTACCCTGCTTATATTTTAATTCTTTATAATCATTTATTGCTAATTTTAAATCTTCTATTTTAGTAATATTTTCTGCAGAAATAGCTAACTGCAACGCAACATTTGATTTTATACTTTGTAAGTAATCATCTGTTGATACCGCCATTTCTATTGCTTGCTTAGTACTATTTGTATTGTTTACGTCTCTGGCTATATGAGTAATCAATGGCATTGACATAGCTGCCAATCCTATTCCAAAAGCTAAACCTAAAGAACACATGCGCCTTTGCCACTTTTGTATTGCTTTTTCAAAATCTCTTTTACTCGCAGTGTAACTCTTTCCATTACTATCATTCGTTATGGTTATACTTACGTTATTTCTTATAGCTTTTCTTCCCATATATATTCCCTCTCTTGTACATTCATTGCCATTATTATACCTCTACTATTAATACTTGTCAAAGCTTTTTTTCAATATTATTACTATATTGTTACATTTAAATTTCACCATATATTTACCTAAATTATTTTCACTTTTATTTTCGAAAAAAGGAAAAGAGAAATAATCACTTTTCCTTTTTTCTTTTTTAGATAAACACTTCTATATTGTAAATTTTTCCATTACTATCAAGTTTAACTTTATCGTCAGATATTTCCTCTCCATTGCATTTCAATTTAACATTTCTATTTATATTTTTTTCATTATTCTCTCCATTATTTATAACTTTAATATTATACATACTATTTCCATACTTATATTTTATTTCATAGCCTTTCCAATTAGATGGAATGTGTGGCTCTATTTTTAGATATCCTCGTTCTATATTCAAGCCAAGAATATATTTTATTCCTGCTATATACATCCAACTACTTGAGCCTGTATACCACGTCCATCCTCCACGTCCAGCTAGATTTCCTTGACCATATACATCTGCTGCGATAACATATGGTTCTACTTTATACTTACTGCATTCATCTTTAGTCCTTGCATGTTCTATTGGATTTATCATTCTGAAGTTTTCATATGCTTTATCATTAAAATTTAATATAGCTTGTGCTATTATTGTCCAAGTTGCAGCATGTGTATATTGACCACCATTCTCTCTTGTTCCCGGCAAATACGATTTTATATAACCAGGTTCTAATTTACTTTTTTCAAATGGTGGATCTAATAATTTTATTATTCCAACATCTCTATCTATTAAATGATTCTCTAAACTCTCCATTGCAATATATTTTTTATCATTATCTCCTGCACCTGATATAATTGACCAACTCTGAGATATACTATCGATTTTGCACTCTTCGTTTTGTAGACTACCTAGAATATCTCCTTCATCAGTAAAAGCTCTTTTATACCATCTACTATCCCATGCATCGTTATTTAGATTTTTTTTCAAAGTCTCTGTAATTTGCTTATACTTTTCTGCATGCAAATTGTCATTTTTATATTCACAAATCGGAATAAACTTATCCAATACTGCATACATAAAGAATCCTAGCCATACACTTTCTCCTTTTCCTTGTATTCCAACATTATTAAATCCATCATTCCAGTCACCTGTACCTATTTTAGGAAGTCCATGCTCACCAAAGTTTAAAGATTTTTCTATAGCCTTTATACAGTGATTATATAAACTTTCTTCAAAATCTGAATCTCCATAGAAATCATATCTTTCATTTTGCTTATCTTCCAAAGGCGCACCTATTTTGTAGGTTGTCTCTTCCTCCAATATACTATAATCTTCAGTAAAATTCACATAATCTGCTGTTACAAACGGTAACCATAAAAGATCATCCGATATTTTCGTTCGAATTCCTTTCTCTGTTTCTTCATGCCACCAGTGTTCCACATCGCCCTCTATAAATTGATGTCTACTACTCCTTAGTATTTGTTCCTTTGTCATTTCTGGTACCATATATTTTGTTAACATACTATCCTGCAATTGATCTCTAAAACCATATGCACCTCCTGATTGGTAAAATCCTGTCTTAGCATATAGTCTTGAAGTAATAGTTTGATAAACAAGCCATCCATTCAATAGAATATTTGTTGATTCCATAGGAGTATTAACTTGTAAAGTGTTAATTATATCTTCCCAATATTTTTTTACATTTACATACTCTTTTCTGCAGTTACTTATATTGGAATATTTATAAGCAATATCCTGGCACTCTTCTTTATTTGAAGCATCACCTAAAGTTAGAATTACCTCTTTTGTTGAAAAAGCTTCGATAGTTATATTTATCGATATTGCAATTATACCATCTTCGCCAAAAGCATTCTCTCTATTTAGTTGCAATTGATCGATTCCTGCTGGATTTTCTAAAGTTGAATCTTTAAGAAAAGAGGCTTTACTTCCTGTATAAGAATTTATTTTTTCACTACACCCTATAAATATTTGGTTGTTTTTTTGTTCATATCCTAAATTTTTCACAAGCATAATATTGGATGAATCATCAAATTCAAGCTGTAGGTACGAGTTAGTTTTTATTTCATCTTCACCTAATACGGGTTTAATATAATAAATTAATCTTAAGTTCTTTTTTTGAGGATTTTTATTCTCTAATGTTATCATATTTATTTTTACATTATCGTCTTTTGGTACAAACACATCTACTGTTTGCTTTATTTTTGATGAACAATGAATGTATTTTGCATATCCGAAACCATATATTACATAATAGTTATTATCATCATGCATTGGATTAAATCCTAATGACCACTTTCTTCCTGTATCCATATCTTTTATATATATTATTTCTGATGGTGTATCACTAATTTGGTCATTTGACCAGGCAGTAAGTCTATCTAGTCTACTATTTTTATACCAAGTGTATCCTCCCATATTTTCTGTAGTAAGTGTTCCAAAATTTTTATTTGCAATTATATGACTCCAAACCGTAGGTAATTTATTATTTGTATTTACTTTTATATAATACTCTCTTCCATCTTTTGAGAATCCTCCATATTCATTAAAATATTTCAGGTTATTTATATCTATTAGTTCTTCTTTCTCCTCTATAACATCTAATATCATATTTTGTTTTGAATCACAAACAGTCTCTTTAATATTATCCATAGTCCTACTTTCAATATCTTCCATTTGCAGTGCCAAAGAGCTATAATTTGCATTAATTACTAAATTTGCTCTTGTCTCTAATAACTTTTTATCTTGTTTTTCAACATTTTCTAAGCAGAATATCCCTCCCGGAATATTTAATAAATAAGCAATATTTCTATTCAGTATAGCTAACTGTATTGCATCTTTCACATAATTTTCATACGATTCGCTCTCTTCATTTAATATTACTAAATCTACTTTTATATTTTTCACTCTAAAAAATTCATATGCACTTAATACTTCTTTTATAATATCTATATCATTTATATCTTTTATCTTTACTAGTAATATAGGAAGGTCTCCTGATATTCCGTATTTCCAAAGTGCTGATACTGGAAAATTTTTATCTTTTATAGGACATTTCATTGAAACTTTTGGAGTAAATAGCAAATATGATAACATGTTTTGATAAATATCTATATCCTTACCTTTGATTCCTAGATATCTATTTTCGGCTTCACTTTTTGCTTTTAATAGTTCGAAAGTTCGTCTTATATTTTCATTATTCATAAACTTCACTAAATTTCTTACTACGATATCTTTTCCTTCACCAACAGAAATTATTAGATCTAGGAAAGCTGTTTCTTCAGGCTTAATGCTAATCGTTTTCTTGAGTGCTATAATTGGATCGATTGTATACCCTATTTTTTTACTAAATGGGATTGAATTTTCTACTTCTTTTGGCAATTTATAGTTACATCTTCCCCAAAACTTTTCTTTATCAATCTCAAATTCTAATTCTCCGAGTTCATTTGCTTGGGTATATAGACTTACTGCCATATACATATCTGTTTCTTCATTTGTATGAGCTTTTCTTTTTATCAATATAGCGTTAATCGCATCCATATACTCATATGACAAGAATAGATTATTAAAAGCTTTATGAGCATAATCCTGCATTTTATTTGATAATATTGGTTCAAAAAATCCTGTAATTTCTAATATTTCATTTGTCGTTCCATTATTTTTCAATTCTAATCTGCGTATTTCGACTGCTTCATCAGTATCTACTATTGTTTTTGTGATAGTTTGTATATTCTCATCATTCCTTACTATTTTATCTACTTCTGGAGCAAAAACAATATTATATTTATCTGGCTTACGTAAATTCTTGGCATACGTATTTGTCCATATATTTTTATTGCGTATATTTTTTATATAGAATTTTATACCTTGCTCTGCTTCATCTGTTTCTTTATATCTATTTATTTGAATATCCTTATATTTACTATATCCATTTCCATATTGATCCATAACAACAGTATATTTGTCATTTGCTATAACATTTGAAACATTCATATAGTCATTTATCTTGGTATATGTTCTTTGAGTATAATCTTCATAATCTTGATATTTAATTTTTTCTATTTTTTCTTTTTCTTCTTTCGTAGTTATCATATTCTCCGGCATTTTTTCTTGCATAAGAATATCTACTGCTTCAATTTCCGGATTTTGTTTAAATCTTTTTTGTATTATATTATTGTTCATTAAATTATCTATTGATAGTAAAATTAGTCCTTGATGATGTGCCATATATGTCTTTACTGGAGCATAGCCATTCTTTGTCCTACCTGGTGTAAAATCTATTGATTCATAAAATCCATACTTATCATACATACCTTCTGATTCCAAGATTTTTAAATTTTCTATCACTAGTTTTGGTTCTTGATTTATCGCTAAGATGGATCCATATGATGATGTGACAATTTCATCTGATAAACCTCTTTTTAATCCTAACCATGGTATGCCAAAAGCTTTATATTGATAATTGTTATTTAAATCTTTTAAGTTAAATGCCGCTTCTGATATTCCCCATGGAATTCCTAATTTCTTACTATACTCCAGTTGACTCATTATCATAAACTTACAAGATTCATCTAATATACTTCCTGGGTATTGCTCTATATTTATGGTTGGCATTAAATATTCAAAAGATGTACCAGCCCAAGAAGCTAGTCCTTTATAATTATTAAGTGTCGTAAGGGTTCTGCTCAAATTATACCAGTGTTTCTCACTTACATCTTTTTTTGCGATTGCTATCAAACTTGTTTGTCTAGCTTCTGAAGCAAGCAAGTCATAATATGAATCTGTTAATTTATTTTCTTCTATATTAAAACCAATAGAAAATAATCTATTCCCTGTATCATATAATTTTGAAAAATCCGTATTATTTATTATATTTATAATTGATTCAATCATAAATTCTAACTTATTAATGATATCATCATTCTTCGAAACTATATCACTGTTATTTTTATCTTCACTTTTCAAATTTCTATATATTTCATTATTTTCTGAATTACCATCTATTTCACATTGCTGGATTTCTTCTTTCTTTTTTATTAAAAATTGTTTTAATACATATAGGTACCCAATAAAATTTCCACTATCAACTGATGAAACATATCTAGGATTTAGTGGTTCTAAAGTTTCTATATTATACCAATTATATAAATGACCATTCCATTTTGGTAAATTATTAATTGTATTGACCATTTTATATAATAAACAAATTGTATTATTAAAGTTCTCGTAGTTTAAATCATAACTTGCCATGACAGCAAGCAATGCCAGTCCTATATTAGTTGATGATGTCCTCATTACTAATTTCGGTTTTCTATCTTCTTGATAATTATCGGGCGGTAAAAAATTATCTTTTGCAGTAAGATTTTCTTTAAAATATAGCCATGTCTTATATCCTATGTTTAATAAATATTTTTTTTCATCTGCATTTATTTTATCTAGTGCATTCTCTATTTTATTCTTCTTACTAATTTTGCACATTATTATTGGAGCACATAACCAAGCTGCACTTATAGCTAATAATATTATTAGTATATTATTGCTTTTTAGTTGAACAAATTTATTAAATAGTGCAAATAATATTCCTATTAATCCAACTATAGTGTTCGCCGACATATTTTTGTAATACGATATTATATCTGTTTTAGCAGCTTTTTCTGCTTCTTCCGAGGTCATCCATTCTAATAAATGTTTTTTACTTTTTGTCATTCTATATATTGTTTTTATTTCTGCTTTTAACGTTATATACATTTTATCAGGTATCAATAATAAATCTAGTATTGCTCTTAGAAAACTTGCCTTTATTCCATCAATAGTTTTTACGAACCTTTTAGTTTTTATATTTCCTTCTTTTCTTGTAATTATATTATTTACAACATCTAAAATTGTTGGTATTATCACAGATACTATAGCAATTATAAATACCTCCCAGGGAATAAACGAAGTAGCAATACTTATAATCGTAAAAAATAATAATAATGCAAATACTGCAACCTCTTGTTTACTTCTTACTATGTTACTAAATATCTTATATTTACTTAATAGCTTTAATGGATTCTTCTTTATTTCTCCTTTTCTATTTTCTATTGTACTTTTCATCCAAGGTAGGATTTGATAATCTCCTCTAATCCATCTATATAGCCTTGTTCTAAAACTCATATAATTGCTTGGATACCCATCCATTAATAATATATCAGAAGCTAGACCACATCTTAAATAATTGCCTTCCAACAAATCATGGCTTAAAACTGTATTTTCTTTAATTTCGTCATTAAGTACTTTTGAAAATATATTTAAATCATATATTCCTTTTCCTGTAAAAATTCCCTCATCAAAATTATCTTGGTATAAATTTGAGATTACATTTGTATATGAATCTGTTCCTCCTTCTCCTGCATATATTTGCGTAAACACACTCTTTCTACTTTCTAATAATCCTATTCCAACTCTAGGTTGCATTAGCGCATGACCTGATATTACTAAATCACCCTTTTCATTTAGTATCGGAGTATTTAATATATGTGCCATGGCTCCAACTAATTCAAGTCCAGATTTTAGCGTTAAATCAGTGTCTGAATCTAGTGTAATAATATATCTAATTTTATTAATTTCTATATCTTCTATTGTATTTATTCTAAATGGATTCTCTATATGTCCTAATATATATTCATTAAATTGATTTAGTAGACCTCTTTTTCTTTCCCATCCCATATAGCATTCTTCATTTTCATTCCAAGTTCTTTTTCTATATATGAAATTAAATATATTACCATATTCCTCATTTAATTTTTTTGTTCTGCCAATTCCTTCTTTTATTATCTCTTCATCAAAATCTTCAACTTCTTTGCTTCCAGACGTGCAGTCTCCCAATAAGGTAAAATATAAATTTTCACTCTTATTCGCAATATAATAAACTTCTAATTTTCTCATTAGTTCTCTTACTTTATCTTTACTCTTTAATATTGTCGGTATAACAATCATTGTAGAGTACTCTTCTGGGATTCCATTTTGAAAATCTATCTTTGGAATCAATTTGGGCTTTACTGTTTTGCTTAAAATATATTGCACTATTTTCGATACTATATTCTCCAATGGCAATAATGAGATTACAAATAATATTATCGCCATAATAACATTTACCCAAATTTGAATATTAACCTTTGCTATTGAGTAATAAAAATTTATACATGTAACAGTACTAAGTATTAAAGATATACTCCATATTATTTCAATATAATATTTAACTTTCTCTTCATTTGACTTTATAGTAACTTTTCTATCTAATAAACTATTAAGCAATTCCTCTTTTCCATCTGAAATTAGGTAGTATCCTATATGTTCTTTTTTTATATTACTAATTTCTCCATTTTGAATTTTTTCATATGAACATTTGCTTAACTCTAAACATTTCTTTGCAATATATATTTCTGATATTTTAGTTTTCTTTGATATTTCTTGTATAGTATTTCTATAATAAGATTTTGTATCACTATCCATAATCTCATATTGCTTAGCTGGATCTCGTTTTAGAATATCTTCTACTCTATTAATCTTTTCAAAAATTTCTAAGAAGTTTACTCTTGACATATTCTTCAATGTCATTATACTGTTACCAATAGAGACTTTCTTTACCGCTATATCAAAGTGCTCCTTTTTTATAACTTCAGAAATATTATTTCCCGTTTTGGCAACTTCTTCCTCTAATACATTTAGATACGCATAGGCTTTGCTTCCATATTTTTTCAATCTATATGACATATATTCAATAAAAGCATTTTTCATTTGATTCGTTTCTATTAAAGTTATTTTATTTGATGGAAATACTTTTTTCTTCTTTTCTTCTCCAAAAAATCTACTTATAATATCCTCTACTTTATATTTTTGCATTTGGGACATATATATTGTCTCGCATATCTCTCTTATATTCTCAATTAACGCTATTTGTATAAATATTCCTATGCTCCATATTTCATTCATGCTAAGAGTCTTTTTAGTCTGATAAGCTTGTAACATATTTTCTAAGTTCTCTGAATTTATTTTTCCATCAGTATAAGCTACCATCTCAGTCGCTAATACATATACTCTTGCAAATCCTTTATATCTACCATTTGCTAATCCTAAGAATTCAGTATATTTTTTTAGTGTAAGCTCTTTACTTATATTTTTTACAATTTCCTCTATTACATATAGATTATCTAATATCCACTCTCCAGCAGGATGAATAGGTATACCTTGCTTTATTTGGTCATTTAATAACCTGTATATTTCTTTTATTATCAAAAAGTTTTCTTTCAACCTCGGAATAGGATACGTGTCCTTATCCGATTTTTCAGTTAATATATGGTCAGAAGCAATTTTCTCCAAATAACTTTCTAATTGATTCTTATCTAAAATTGCTCCTTTTATATTTAATTTTCTTTTTTCTTTCAAAAAAATCCACTCCTTGGAATATGTTATTCACATATTTTCTCCAAGAAGTGGAAAAGTTATGCATATTGTAGCACATTGTGCTATTGATTTTTTAAATATTTGTATCTGTTGGATTTGTTGTTCCTGTTCCTACATATTGTGCAGAACCAAAACCTAAAATCATTTCAAATATTGGTGTTAAGAATATTAGTCCAATTATAAATCCTGTTGATTTTCCAAAAGCTTGTCCTAATTTTACCATAGGTAGAATTGCCAATACTATTGATATTATCCATCCTACAACAGGAATCCATAATAATAAATACAATAGCAATAACCATGGTGATAATCCTACTATCTTAAATAATATAACTAGATTATAAATAGGAATTAACGATTTCCATCCTTTTTCTCCTGCTTTTGTAAATATTCTCCATTGAGCTATAATTATCAATACATAGATAGCTATAAATACTATACTATATGTAGCCAATAAAGACACTAATGTAGCTATTGATGCAATTGAGCCAGTAGTTGGTGCACTATAAGATAAATACTCCATTTTTTATCCCCCTTCCTTTGTTTTCTAAAATTAGAATATCATAATACTAATTTTTTTTCAACTTCTTTACAAAATTTGATTTTATTCTACAAAATAATCCATTACTCCATTATATATCCCCCAAGCCAATTTATTCTGATAACTATTATCCTCAAGCTGTTCTCTTTCTTCAGGATTAGATAAAAATCCACATTCTACTATTGATATAGGGATTTCTACATGCTTTATTATATATACATTGTTGATTTTTAGTGGGACTCTCTTATTCTCCTTTTGGATCGCTTCATTTAAATTATTTTGAATACATGTGGCTAGTCTCTTACCTTCTTCGCTACCATCTTTAAAGAATGTTTGCCAACCATAATATTCACTCTGAGGAATTTTATTTAAATGTATACTTACAAAAATATCTGCCGATGAATTATTTCCAATTTTTACTCTATTTTTTATATCTGAATTTTTTTTATCTCTCAAAGTTTTTTTGTCTAAATTATATATGGCATTTTCATCAGACCTTGTTAAAATGACTGTTGCTCCGCTTTGTTCTAATAAGTTCTGAAGTTTTAATGCAATTTTTAAATTGATATCCGCTTCCATAACACCATCACTTGCTACTGCTCCACCATCCTCACCCCCATGACCTGCATCCACTACAATAGTTTTAGAAGTAGCTGGAGTAGCCATTGTAGCTATTATGTTATTATTTTTTAAATTATTATTAGCAGTTCTTATAGTGAACATTCCAACAGGTAAAAGAATAGCCATCAATATAAATATTATTCTTTTTTTATTAAAAATAAGCATAAAAATCCTCCCATATTATTTATATGGGAGACTTTTATTTATATTCCATATTTTCATTAATCTTCTTCTATGTCATTTTATATATGCCTTGAGTTCATTAGAAATAGCAAAATATATAATTTTATTATATCAAAATGTTGGTATTCGTCAAGTAGTTATATTTAGTATAAAATATAACTTTCGATATTACTATTTTAATAAAGTTACCCCAGAGCTAAATATTAACATTAGCTCTGGGGCTCTATTTTTATTCAGTTACTGTTTCAGCACTTTCATTTACCTCTGATTCTTTCTCAGCTTTTTCTTGTTGTTCTGTATTAATTTTTATTTGCTTATATCTCTTCATTCCAGTTCCTGCTGGGATTAACTTACCAATAATAACATTTTCTTTTAATCCTATTAACTCATCAGTCTTTCCTTTAATAGCAGCTTCTGTTAATACTCTTGTAGTCTCTTGGAATGATGCTGCTGATAAGAAGCTATCTGTTGCAAGTGATGCTTTTGTGATTCCAAGTAATACACGTTTACCTGTTGCAGGTCTTAATCCTTTCTCTTCAGCCTCTTTATTCTTATCTTCGAATTCATACATATCAACAAGTGATCCCGCAAATAAATCTGTATCTCCATTATCTTCAACTCTTACTTTCTTTAGCATTTGTCTTGCGATAAGCTCTATATGTTTGTCATTTATATCAACACCTTGGTTTCTATAAACTTTTTGAACTTCTTGTATAATGTATTCAAATACTCCTTGTGGTCCATTGATAGCTAATACTTCTGCTGGGTTCTTAGAACCTTCTGTAATTTGATCTCCTGCTTCTAAGATGTCACCATCTTTAACTTTTAATTTAGAACCAAATGGTATAACATAAGTCTTGCTATCATCTTTAGATGTAACAATAACCTCTTTTCTCTTCTTTTCATCTTTTATTGATACTTTTCCTGCTATCTCTGTAATAATAGCAACACCCTTTGGTTTACGAGCTTCGAAAAGTTCCTCAACTCTAGGAAGACCTTGTGTAATATCAGCAACACCAGCAACACCACCAGAGTGTATAGTTCTCATTGTAAGCTGTGTACCAGGCTCACCTATAGATTGTGCAGCAATTATTCCAACAGTATCTCCTATATCAACTTCTTTTCTACTTGCTAATCCCATACCATAGCATTTTGCACAAACACCATGTTTTATTCTACAACCATATACACTACGAACTTCTACACGGTCGATTCCTGCAGCAACAATTTTATCTGCTAAATCTTCTGTAATAATAGTATTTGTATCAACTATAATTTCTTTAGTGTTTGGATCTACTATATCATGTAATGGATATCTACCAAGTAATCTTTCTTGTATTTTTTCTATAACTTGATTTCCGTCTTTAATGTCATATACTTCAAGACCCTCTGTTGATCCACAATCATCTTCTCTTACTATTATATCTTGTGAAACATCAACCAATCTTCTTGTTAAATATCCAGAATCTGCTGTTCTTAAAGCTGTATCTGAAAGTCCTTTACGTGCACCGTGTGCAGAAATAAAGTACTCTAAGGCGTCTAATCCCTCTCTGAATGATGATTTAATTGGTATCTCAACTGTTTTACCAGTTGTACTAGCCATAAGTCCACGCATACCAGCAATTTGTTTTAATTGGTCTAAGTTACCTCTAGCTCCAGAATCAGACATCATGAACATTGGATTTTCTTTGCTAAAGTTATTCTTCATTGCTTCTTTAACATCGTCTGTAGCTTTCTCCCATACTTTTATTACTTGATTATATCTTTCATCATCAGTAATCAAACCACGTTTATATTGTTTTAATATGTTATCAACATCATCTTGCGCTTTAGCTATTATTGTTTTCTTCTCTGGTGGGACTTTAACATCATCAATTGATACTGTTACAGCTCCTAATGTTGAATATTTATAACCTGTTGCCTTAATATAATCTAGAAGTTCAGCTGTTCTACTTAATCCATGTACAGATATACATTTACCTATTATTTTCCCTAAATTCTTCTTTGATACAACTCCATTGATTTCATATTCGAACTCATTCTCAGGCTTGCTTCTATCAACAAATCCTAAATCCTGAGGGATTCCTGAGTTAAATATAATTTTACCTGGTGTCGTTGCAACTTTTGCATGTCTTTCTACACCATCAACAACTTTTGATCTTCTAACCCATATCTTTGAGTGCATTGTTACATCGTTATTTGCTAACGACATAATTGCTTCTTCTGGAGATGAGAAGTATGTACCTTCACCTTTTTCTCCATCAACATCCATTGTTAAGAAATAACTTCCTAGAATCATATCCTGTGTAGGAGTCGTTACTGGTTTACCATCTTGTGGTTTTAATAAGTTGTTTTCAGAAAGCATTAAATATCTTGCTTCTGCCTGAGCTTCTGGTGATAATGGTAGGTGAATAGCCATCTGATCACCATCAAAGTCAGCATTAAATGCTGTACAAACTAATGGGTGTAATTTTATCGCTCTTCCTTCAACTAAAACCGGTTCGAATGCTTGGATACCTAGTCTATGTAGTGTAGGAGCACGGTTTAGAAGTACAGGGTGGTCTTTTATAACATCTTCTAATATATCCCATACTTCTGGACGTAATCTTTCTACCATTCTCTTTGCATTCTTTATGTTGTGTGCTATTCCACGGCTAACTAATTCTTTCATAACAAATGGCTTAAACAATTCCACTGCCATTTCTTTTGGAACTCCACATTGGTAAATCTTAAGTTCTGGTCCAACAACTATAACTGAACGTCCTGAATAATCAACACGTTTTCCTAATAAATTTTGTCTAAATCTTCCTTGTTTACCTTTTAACATATCTGATAATGATTTAAGTGGTCTATTTCCAGCTCCTGTAACAGGTCTTCCACGTCTTCCATTATCTATTAGAGCATCTACTGATTCTTGAAGCATTCTTTTTTCATTTCTAACTATAATTTCTGGAGCTCCGAGTTCAAGTAATCTTTTTAATCTGTTATTTCTATTTATAACTCTTCTATATAAATCATTTAAATCAGATGTAGCAAATCTTCCACCATCTAATTGAACCATAGGTCTTAAATCTGGTGGTATAACTGGTACAACTTGCATGATCATCCACTCAGGTCTATTTTCAGACAATCTAAATGATTCTACTGTGTCCAATCTTTTTACTAGTTTTGCTTTCTTTTGCTCACTAGCCTTTTCTAGTTCTTTCTTTAATTTTGCTGATAATTTTTCTACATCTATTTCAGATAATAAAGTCCTAATTGGCTCTGCTCCCATTTCAGCCTTAAATGAATCTTTTCCAAACTTTTCCTGAGCCTCAACATATTCTTTCTCAGATAATATTTGGGCTTTTGATAAAGTTGTAGATCCCTTATCTGTTACTATGTATGATGCAAAATATATAACTTTCTCTAAAGCTTTTGGAGATACATCTAACATTAATGCTATTCTACTTGGTATTCCCTTAAAATACCAAATATGAGCTACTGGGGCAGCAAGCTCTATGTGCCCCATTCTCTCTCTTCTTACTTTAGATTTTGTAACTTCAACACCACATCTATCGCAAACTATACCTTTATATCTTACTCTTTTGTATTTACCACAATGGCATTCCCAGTCTTTTGTTGGTCCAAAAATTCTTTCACAGAATAGACCATCTTTCTCTGGTTTTAATGTTCTATAATTAATAGTCTCTGGTTTCTTTACTTCTCCATGTGACCATTCTCTTATTTTCTCATCAGATGCTATGCCAATTTTCATTTTATCAAAGTTTTCTAACTCATCCACTATTTTTTGCCCCCTTGGATTATATTTTTTTGATTATTCATCATCGTCATCATTAAAATCTTCATCTTCTAAGATGTTTGAATCATCATCTAGTATGATATCATCGTCTTCATCATCTAGGTCTTCAAATAATTTATCGTCTCCATCTTCAGAATCTTCGTCATCTGATGATTCTTCTGTATATCCATCTGATAATTCGTTTTCATCTATAACACTATCTTCATTAAATGATTTATTCTCTATATTACTAAAGCTTGTAGAGTCTTCAATATCTTCTTTTAATTCTATTTCCTTGTCATCATGAGTATACAATCTAATGTCTAATCCTAATGCCTCTAATTCTTTTACTAGAACTTTAAATCCTTCTGGCACACCTGGTTCTGGAATATTTTCACCTTTAACAATAGCTTCATATGTCTTAACACGTCCTACAACATCATCTGATTTAACAGTTAACATTTCTTGTAGTGAATATGCTGCGCCATATGCTTCTAGTGCCCAAACTTCCATTTCACCAAAACGTTGTCCACCAAATTGTGCTTTACCACCTAGTGGTTGTTGTGTAACTAATGAGTATGGTCCTGTTGAACGAGCATGTATTTTATCATCAACCAAGTGATGTAATTTCATCATATACATAACACCAACTGTTATTGGCTTAATAAATTTTTCTCCAGTTCTACCGTCATACAAATCAGTTTTACCATCTCTACGTAATCCTGCTTCTTCTAATAAGTCTTCTATTTCGTAGTCTTTTGCACCATCAAATACTGGTGTTGCAACTTTCCATCCTAATGCACGAGCAGCCATTCCTAAATGAACTTCAAGAACCTGTCCTAAGTTCATACGAGAAGGAATACCCATTGGGTTTAGTACTATATCTACTGGAGTACCATCTGGTAAGAATGGCATATCTTCTTCTGGTAATATTCTTGAAATAACACCTTTGTTACCATGACGTCCAGCCATTTTATCACCAACTGATATTTTTCTCTTTGTAGCTATATAGCATCTAATTACTTGGTTTACTCCAGGAGCTAATTCTTCTGAATTTTCTCTAGTAAATATTTTTATATCTACTATTGTTCCAGCTTCTCCATGAGGTACACGAAGTGAAGTATCTCTTACTTCTCTTGATTTTTCTCCAAATATAGCACGAAGTAGTCTTTCTTCTGCTGTTAGCTCTGTTTCTCCTTTTGGAGTAACCTTACCAACTAATATATCTCCAGGTCTTACTTCTGCACCAATTCTTATGATACCATTTTCATCAAGATCTTTTAATACATCATCACCAACATTTGGTATATCTCTTGTAATTTCCTCTGGTCCTAATTTTGTATCACGACATTCACAATCATATTCTTCAATATGAATTGATGTATATACATCTTCTTTTACTAGTCTTTCACTAATTAAAACAGCATCTTCATAGTTGTAACCTTCCCATGTAGAAAATGCAATAAGTACGTTTTTACCTAGTGCCATTTCACCATTTTGAGTAGAAGGTCCATCAGCTAAAATATCTCCTGCTTTAACAACTTCTCCTCTTTGAACAACAGGTCTTTGGTTAATACATGTTCCACCATTTGTTCTCTTAAATTTGCGTAGTTTATATACATCTACTTCATTCTTTTTATTTCTTACTTTAATCTCGTCTGCTGTTACTTTCTCTACGATTCCATCATTATTTGCTGTTACTGTAATTTCAGAATCACGAGCAGCTTTGTATTCCATACCTGTTCCAACTATTGGAGCTTCTGGAATTAAAAGTGGAACAGCTTGTCTTTGCATGTTAGATCCCATTAGAGAACGCTTAACGTCATCATGCTCCAAGAAAGGAATCATGGCAGCGGCAACAGAAACTAATTGTTTTGGAGATACATCTACGTAGTCTACTTGACTTGCAGGCACCTCTGTAATTTCTTCTTTATGCCTAACTTTTATTGTTTTATTTATAAATTTGCCATCTTTATCCACTGGCTCTGAAGCTTGCGCTATTATGTATTTGTCTTCTTCATCTGCTGGCATATATTCTACTATGTCTGTTAGCTTTCCTGTCTCTTTATCTACTTTTCTGTATGGAGTTTCTACAAATCCATATTCATCTATCATTGCAAATGATGAAAGTGCAGATATAAGTCCTATGTTTGGTCCTTCTGGAGATTCAACTGGGCAAAGTCTTCCATAGTGAGTATAGTGAATATCACGAACTTCAAATCCAGCTCTTTCTCTTGAAAGTCCTCCAGGTCCTAATGCTGAAATTCTTCTTTTATGAGTAAGCTCTGATAATGGATTTGTTTGATCCATAAATTGTGATAATTGAGAGCTTCCAAAAAATTCTCTTATTGAAGATGTTATAGGCTTTGTATTTATTAATGTTTGTGGAGTTACAGAATCTAAGTCTTGAATTGTCATTCTTTCACGAACAACTCTTTCTAATCTTGTTAAGCCAATTCTAAATTGATTTTGTAACAGTTCTCCAACACATCTAATACGTCTATTTCCTAGATGATCTATGTCATCTACATTTCCAATACCATAATCTAAGTTTAACAAATAACTTATTGATGCTACCATATCCTCCGTTGTTATCGTTAAAGGTACTAGCTCATCATGTCTTTCTTTTAATACATCATGTAATTTTTCATCAGGTGTAGTATCCATTATAGATTTTAATACATTATAATTTACACCTTCTTTAAAATGTAAGTCACTTAAATCCACATTTGGTAACATTTTGTGGATATTTACAACTCCATTTCCTATTATTCTTACTTTTGTATCATTTACATTTACATCAACAATATTTATTCCAGAATCTTGAATAGCTTCTGCCATTTCTTCTGTAATTTTAGCACCTTTCTCGGCTAAAACTTCTCCTGTTGATGGATCTATTATATCATCATATGCAACTTGTCCCGTAATTCTTGTTGCAAGCTTTAATTTTTTGTTAAATTTATATCTTCCCACTTTAGCTAAGTCATATCTTCTGTTATCGAAGAATAAACCATCGAATAAGTTTCTAGCAGCATCTGCTGTAGGAAGTTCCCCTGGTCTTAATTTCTTATATATTTCTATTATTGCTTCATCTTGTGTCTTTATTGGATCTTTATCAAGTGTTGCTTTAATCTTTGGATCATTTGCAAATAAGTCTAATATTTGATCATCTGTTGTGAATCCAATACTTCTTAATAATGACGTAACTGGCAACTTTCTTGTTCTATCTACTCTTACATAGAAAATATCATTACCATCTGTTTCATATTCTAGCCATGCACCTCTTATTGGCATAACAGTAGATGTATAGATTCTCTTACCTGTCTTATCGTAGTCTTGTGCATAATAACAAGATGGAGAACGAACTAATTGACTTACAATTACTCTTTCTGCTCCATTAATAATAAATGTTGCACTATCTGTCATTACAGGAAAATCTCCTAAATAAATTTCTTGCTCCTTAATTTCTCCTGTTTCTTTGTTAATTAATCTTACTTTTACGTGTAGTCTTGTAGAATAAGTTGCGTCTCTTTCTTTAGCTTCTTCCATTGTGTACTTTGTCTTATCTTCCATGTGATAATCCAAGAATTCTAACACTAGATTTCCAGAGTAATCAACTATAGGCGAAATATCCCTTAATACTTCACCTAAACCTTCCTCTATAAACCAATTGTAGGAATCTTTTTGCACTTGGATTAAGTTAGGCATTTCTATAAAATCGCCTATCTTAGAAAAAGTTTTTCTTGTGCATTTTTCGTGTTTTACTTCCTTTAGATTCAAAGTTACTCACCTCATATAAAAAATTAAAGCAGAATTAAATATATAACGATTTCAAAAAAGTCCCTCTTGCTATTGGCTTCTTTTCGGATACTTAGAATTCACTGCTCCTTTAATTCTTTTTTCCGTAAGTGTAACCAAAACAATTCCTCTTTTTTGATAATTTACATAGCATAAAAAAGACAACAAAAAAGCTATTGGCAACTTTCTTTTGTTTTGCCAATTAGATTAATTGTGTTTTATTTGGTATAATTTTTACTTAACTTTTTTATATTAACCACCCTTACTATCTCCTGGAGATTAATAAATTTCATTTTTGTTGATATTAATCCATAATATCAAATAGTATATTTATTATACAATTTTTATATTAATTATGTCAATAGATTTTTTTAATTTTTTAATGATAATTTATAAAAAAGTGAGAGCATTAAAATATTACGGCTCTCACATATTTTTTTATTTATTAGCAACTGTTAATTTTAAGTCTTTCTCATCTAATTTTAGTAAAATGCCAGCCCATTTATAATTAGTCTGATCTTCTCCAACTATCTTGTCAAGGGCTTCCAATGCTTTATTATCTAAAAGTTCACCATATTGACTTAAAAATTCATTATCAACAGACATTATATATACATAATCATATGATTCATTTATCAATTTTTCCATATACTCATCTTTAGTTATTTTATATTGATAATATTTATATTCATCACTATTGATTACCCCCCATTCATATAATAAATTAGTTTTTATCGGACTTATTGAATATCTTAATTGCATAAATCCGTAACCGCCGTCTAAGCTCTTATCTACTATATAAATTTTTTCATCTTCTTCTACAAAATTTAATATTTGGTTTGTTGCCTTTTCAATATTACCCTCTATATGCGCTCTTCTTAATTCATATGAGTCAAATACAGATTTATCTATATTAATTCCACACATTATGGTTATTATTGTTACAAGAATAATAGATTCATAATCACTATCATCTAATATAAAATACACTAGGTCCAAATTCATTGCGATTAAGTATATTGCTATATATCTTTCAAAGCCCATAAGTGTAATGCCTTGATAATCATTAAAGGTAAACATAAATATAAATAGTATTGATAATAAATAAAGTCCAAATCCTAAATTTGTCGCAAATATATAGATAAACTTCCTAGCTTTTTCTTTATTTGTTATCATATAGATTGCATAGATTATATTTGATATTATCAGTATTTCTACAGTTGTATTCATATTTCTTATTCCGATTATTTCCTTATGGAATAACCCGTAGACAAAGCTATCTCGTATTATAATATGTTTATTGTTCTCTTTTTCATTTCCAGCCATCACTTTTATAAAATTTATAAAGCTATCTTTTTCTAAAAAATACTGGTCATGTACGGCATCCATCTCTTTACCATTAATTTGGCAGTATAAGCTCCACGAAAAATACGCAATTACAACAGCACACAACATATATAGTATCGGCAAATATTGTTTTAAAATTGCTTTCTTATTACTTTCTCTTTTGTTTTCATAAACTACTTTTAATGATACTTCTAATATCACAATGCCAGCGAATAATATTCCATTCGTTTTTATCAAAGTCATGGATATTAAAATCATAATCAATATAACATATTCTTTTTTACTTTTTATTTTATAGGCATATATCATTGCAATTGCAAATATTATTGCTTGTAAGCAATCTGTATTTAGATTTGCAACATCCATTCCAAATAGTGAAATCAATATATATGAAAAAGCATACGTTAATATAATTTTTAAGACAGATTTAAGGCTATATTTTTCATCTTTTAATATTAATAGAGGAAACGTAGCAATTAATCCAATTAATGCAAAATAGCATGTTCCTTCATCAAAGCCTCCATGTATTTTACATAACATATATTCAAACACTGCTGTAAATGGCGGATAAACAATATGCACACCATCCTGCATTTTATCTGCCCATAACGTATTTTTATAAAACATTGCTTTTGCATTAGTTCCCCAGAACATAAATTCATCATAATGAGTAAAAGCTACATTTTTAAAGAAATAATATATAAAAGTTAATATTCCTATATAAAAAAGTGTTGGCAAAGTAAAAATTTCTTTTATTTGTATTCTTTGTCTATTTTCAATTAAATATTTGAAAGCAATTATAAATGTTACAATTAGTGCAAAAACAAATAAATACATAAAGCTTAATAGTCCCAATATATATGTCATCAAAATTATGGCTATTATAATTGATACAATTGCTTCTTCCATTCTTATATTAAATTTCATTTTCACAGCAGCACTGCATACTAATACAAATATCAAAAATATTAATAATGTCATGTCTCTTCCCTTATAATTTTCAAGTATTGCTTATATAAAAAATATATATTTATCACTGAATAAGTTTTTATGTTATTTCATAAATATATTCTTTCATTTTTACTTATAATATAATACATTCTCTTGAAAATCAACACAGTTTATTCTTTGTTATATAATCTATATACTCAACTTTTTCAAAAAGAAAATAACCACAAGGTTTTATCCCTTATGGTTATTCTTATTTATGATACTATTTTCTCTTTTTTAGTACCACTATTGTTATAATAATACCTGCTATTAAGATTACTGCAACTGCAGTTCCTAGTATGTAGTAAATATATTGTTGTCCAAATGGTGGTAGTATTACAACTTCTTGTGAATCGTCTGCATCAATTTCTTGAGGCTCTATTGTTGGATCTTGGTTTCCAACTACTGAGTATGACATTCTTCTACCAACATCATTCTTTGTCGTTACAAGCTCTGTCATGTTGTTATATATTCTGTCATCACTATCACTATCTTGAGTAATCATTTGAGATAATATTAATTGTACTCCACTAACACTGTTTGTGTTGTTTACTACCTCTAGAGCATGTAATGGGTCATCATTAAATGCATTTTTGATTGTATTTTCTACTTTTGCTTGGTCTGCAATAATTGGGATTAATCCTTTTGATGCTTTATCTGTTATAACAATGTGACCATCAGTGTACTTTTCAACATTTGCTTGTAATTTGTTATTTAATAAACTTCTATTTAATAATTCGGTGCTAGAGATTACTGACCAGTCTGGATTTTGTTGTTGATTAAATTGTAGATTGTTTCTAGTAGCTGTCTTATCATCATTTGATGTGTAGTCATGTACTTGAGTTCCAACATAATCCACTAACATTCTTGGGTCTGTTTTTACTATCGTACTAGCATCCCCAACTTTTCCTGTATAGTAGAATTTATTTTCATTGTAATCTACTTCTCCAACATTTGCTACAGTTATAGCATATGTTATTTGAATTGTTGAACCATGCATTAACTCCTCATCCATTGTAAGTTGTACTTTACCTTTATTGGTAGATTGTTGTCTTACTATTGGATTTTTCATCATACTGTTGTCATAATTATTGTTTGTTTTATAAGTATTTTGTGTATCCTGTCCATGTGCTGTATGTGGTATCCATAGAACATTTGTAGCTTTATTTGATGCGTCAAATAATACGCTACCATTTGCAAGAGTTAATTTTACGTTAGTAATTTGTTTTGTTACTTTTAATTGAGCTTTTGGTCTTTGTTCTAGCCCTAAATCTAGATCTTTTAATACATAGTATCCACACATTTCGTAGTTTGAAGAACCTATATTATCATGTCCGCTATCGCTTGTATTAGTATAGTTGTCTTCTGCACCAGTTCTGTTATACTCAAAGTTTACATCTATAGTTCCTGACTCAGAAATCATATATGTATTCTTCATAAATTGATCTAGTAGGTTTTTCATTTCTGTTGCATTATATTTTGTATAGTTGTATTCAGGTATATGTTCATATGAGGATAATATTTCAGCTTTACTGTTTATCTCGTCTCCATTTGAATATTCTTCAACTTGTTTTCTAGAATTTGCACAATCAACTAAGTATTCTGCTTTTGGTGCAATATTGATTACATTATCACTCTTCTTATTCATTATATCCTTAGCATCTGAATATAATCCTCCATCTGCTGCGCTAAAGTTATAAGTATATGAAGTTGTTGAGTTATTTTCATATGCACCTGTTCCATTATCTATACCAACTTGGTATGATGTAGATTTATAATCTTGACCATTATATGAATTCTTATTTAATCCAATATTTTCATTAGTAGCAGAGTATCCATTGTCTCCAGATCTCTTCTTGTATCCGCTTACATCTGAGTCATATAGATCTGTTACTGGATTTGGATCTTCATTTCCGTTATTATAGTTTGTATATGTTGTTCCTAATACTGAGCTTTCTCCTGATCCATATATAAATCTTATGATGTAATTACCCGGTGCGAAAGATGCAAATTTATATTTACCATTAGCATTGCTTGTGTCTATTGTATAGTTTTCTATTATTCCACTATTATTTATTATTGGCGAAATAGAATCCGTATTTCCTGAATAAACTTCTTTCCATATGTACTCGTATTTATTTCCATCTTTGCCATCTCTTATTTCTACTAATTGTACTCTTACTCCATTTATTCCTGTTTCACTATCTCTTAATCCGTTACCAACTTTTGCAAATTGTTCATCTTCTGTTCTTGAATCTTCCCATACAGTTCCTTCCACTGTTCTTAAATTATCTCTATTTAAAATAATTCTAATGTTTGGTGCTTTATCTGTATCATTTTCAAAGTTATCATAATTAATCTTGCCATCTTTTGGTACATCATTTGGATTCAAGTTACCAGGCGTAGAGTTTGTATCAGCTATACCTGCTATATCTCCAGTAGCATATTCTTGTTGTGTTTGTGAATTCCCTGTATTTGGAGCATGTGCTTTTGTTCCATAATATGATTTGTAACCATTGATTTCTGCTATATTCTCTTTACCAACTCCATCAGGAGTAGCATTTGCTACATTTTCATCTAGTATGTTATTTCTATTTCCATCTTTATTTACTATAAATGTTACATAGAAGTATACATCTTTATTACTATCTGGGTCTGATAATGGTAATTCTCCTCCATTTGTTCCAGTTATATAAAGATTATTGTATCCACTGATAGATGTCTCTGTAGAATCGTTGTACTTACTAGAACCAGTTCCTTTGATTTCTCCTATCTTGTTTCCACCAGCATCACCTAAGTATGAACGTTCTGGTACAAATGTATAATCTTTATCATAGTAGTCAACAATTTCTGTTACTTTTGCAGCAATTCCTTCTGATCTATTACGTATTGTATATTTATACGTTACATATATCTTCAATTCTGAGTCTGGTGTTAATCCAAGATTGTCTAATGTTGTTTGAGGATCTCCTTCCATCACATAGTTATCAATCTTGTAATCATAGTCTTCTCTATATAACTCTCTTGAATACTCATAGTTATAATATCCGTCAGAAATTCTCGTTTGAATTTCCCAATAAGAGTTACCATTCGCGTCTGTTTCCAAGCCTTCTCTCTTATTATATTTATAAACTTGTGTCTTACCATTTATTTCTAGTGTTGCTTTATAAACATCTTTTCTTAAGGCTAAATCTACTAATTCTCTTAGTACATATCCTTGATTAATATGATGCATATAATCTGGATTTCCATATAAAATCTCTACCACTTTAGATTCTATAAATGTTAAAACTTGTTGAGTATTAGTAAGATTGTTTAAATAGTCATCAAGTACAAATACTTTAAATCCTGGATATAAATCTTTTGTACTTGTTCCATTACATGTATATGAATCCATCATACTGTAATTTACATAAGCATCTGAAGATTTTCTATCTCCATTTGAATCAAGTCCTCCTGGAATATTACCGAATTCATCTATTAATCCAGCATCTTGAAGTTCTTGTCTTGTATGCATTTCACTAGCAGGTGTAAAGCCTACTGTATTTTCTTTAGCTGAGCCAATTTCTTCAAATCTCGCATTGAAGTCATCTCTATCTTTAAGTATATCTAATCCTTTTGATGTATTAGCCCAGTTAGGATCGTCTCTATTTACATTGTATATTGTTGGTTGATAGTATTGTCCATTATATGTAAATTTTACATAGTATTGGTACATTGCATTTTGTTCTTTAAATAGATATTCTCCATTTGCATCAGTTGTCATAGCTCCAATGAATTTACCATTTAAGTTTCCATTTAAATCATCTACTTGATATAAAGAAACTTTTACATTAGGCATAGGTGTATCTGTTGCAGTATTGAATATCCCATCATATGCATTTTCCTTACCTGCTGTGCCATCTACCCATACTTTTCCTCCTAATTCAAATGTTAAGTCTAATGGTCCGCCATTTCCTGAAGTTGTATATATAGAATAAGTTCTACTTCCATTCAAAGCAACTCTTTGTGGCTGAGCTCTAACATTGTCTACTGGATATTTGCTCATTTGCACCATTGGTTGAAGAATCAATACACCTTTTTCTGAACAATTACTTTCAGTTATTCTTACTGTCTTTGACTCATCTGACCAAGTATGATAGTGCCCTCTTTTTTTCGAATAATGACAATGTCTCTTTTCGTAAGTATATTTAACTGAACCTATTCCCCATGCCATTCTCATTTGATGCTCTCCATCACCTGTTACATAACCAATATATTGATATATATCAGCGTGAGATGCAAGGTCGTTATAATTTATAGTCGTCTTCTTTAAATATTCAAAATCACTATATATGTTTACTGATTTTGGATAATTGGTTTTTTCTGCTGAGAATTTTATATAGAATTGAGTGTTTGGTGCAGGATATTTTTTTGTTAATCCGTTAGAACCTGATTTTATCTCTCCTGTACATTCTATAGAAAAGTCATCATGTGATTCATCATATATAAGTGTCTTTTCGTTTCCTGTTCCCTCATCTGTTTTAATATACATAGCCTTCATATATGATATATCATCATAATAAGGATATGATATAGAAAGAGGTCCTATTATATAATTTTTAGTTTCTTGATTTACTATTACTTGTGCTTGAGAAGTATCTATAGTAGCAGTATAAGAAGCTCCACTTGCATAAGTATTTACGAACTCTTGATACTTAATTGCTTGATCGAAAAGTTTTAATCCGTTTTCAGTTAAATGAGTTGATATTCCATCATGGTCAACTTCTTTCCAGTGTGCTGTTTGTATATCAGATAGACTATACTTAGTATGTATTGAGGTATTATATGCATTTTCCATAGCGGTCAATATAAATGCTAATCTATTATTTGTTGCTGTATATGATCCAACTTTTTTATATCCATCCTCTAGATTATCTGCCGTTTGCATAACGCAAACTTCTGGTCCAAATTCAACATCACCATTCCAATCTTCTCTTGGCACGTCTGGATTTACTGACGTATCTTCGTTATCTGTAGGTTTATCCCATTCTCCTAATCCATCAAATATCTTTCCTACAAGTTCTCCAGATAATTTCATCGCCCACTGGTATCTAGCAGCATCTTCGTCTCCTGGTCTTACCATTGGAATAAGAGCTTCATCTTCTCTTATTGCATATCTCTCAGGATAATCTTGTGGACCTGCGAATTGAACATAACTTATACTATAACTACTTGTGTCAATTGAAAAATTTCGAGTTGTTCCACTAAGATTGTTATAGCTTTCTTTTGCTAAATCATTTAAACATCTCTTCATTCTTTCTTCAAATGCCGGATATCCCCAAGCATCAGGGTCTCCATAGCCTACTTCGTCCATATAATGTTCTTCTTTATCTATCTTTCCAAATCTAACTGCTGTTCCAGAGTTAGCACAGAATACAGTTCCAGCACTAATATTTGTCGTCCATTCTGTATATGGAAACTGTGTATCAGCACTTCCTGTAAACTGTCTGGTTTTTAATATTTGTGGCATTAATCCTGTTGGTGATGTACCTCCACGTTGAGGCATTCCACCATTTTCGTCACCTTGCCAAACTCCATAAGCCCAAGATACGTTATTAATAAAGAGAATACTCATAACTAGCATAAATGCAGTTATTATTGCTATTTTTAAACTCTTACTAATCTTTTCTTTTTTCTTCATCATATCTACCTCCTTTCTATTTCAAAACTTTCTTTTTTATCATATATAATCCTACTCCAACAATGGCTATTACTGTCAAAGTTAAAGTAGTATAAACAATTATTCCACCTGTCTTTATTGATGTTAACACGTTTGCTGTAGAATAATCATCTTCACTTGTTGACTTATTTCCTGGAGTTGAATCTACATCCAAAGCTCCATAGTCATTTGATGTTTCATATATTTCTGCAGAGTTATTAATTAGTCCAAAATCTTCACTATTCATATTTTTAGTTAATATTAATGTTACTTCCTTACTTTCTCCTGGATTAATAACCGTATTTGCTAATGAATTATTATATATTACTCCATCTTTTCCTTCATACCAGTCATTATTTAATTCAGAATTAAACTTCAATTCTGCTGGTAGATAATCAGCTAATTTCTTTACATATCCTGGTATTCCACCTTCATTTGTGATTGTAAATTTGTATTCTACAACCATTGAAGAAGATGCTGCATATTTTGATTCAAAATCAATCTTTGCAAGTTTACTATTATACTCATGTTCTGTTGTTGTCTTTGTATTGTTAACTGTTATAGATTTAACTACTTTATCAAGTTTCAAATCAAATTTAGGATCTTCTACTATACCTAAATCAATGTTGTATCTATTTGAATCTGATACAACTATTTCTTCTGTAACAGCTGCTATTTGTGTCTTTCCTTCATATATTACAGTTTTATCAATTGCATCTGAGTTCTGACTATCATCAACACCATCTTTCTTGTACTCTGTAGGACTATAGTTTGAAGAATCATATAAGAATATTACACTATATTTGCCTGGCATTATATTATTAAACATATAAGCTCCATCTTTACTTGTTTTGGTAATACATTCATTGTTATTTGCATCAAGGGCTATATTGCCTGTTGAGTTGTCCAATAATAGTACTTTAACGTCTGCAACTTTTTGCTCGCTTGCATCTTTAATTCCATCTTTATTTTCATCAATCCATATAGTACCTATAATCTTTTTAGTTTGTTTATTGTTATTGTTTCCTGATTCAGATCCAGAGCCTATGTTCATGTCATCTTTATTGAACATTTTTATGACATGTGATATTGAATTTGTTTCAAACTCAGAAACTAATTCATGGCTAATTTTTGCTTTATTAGATATTTCTGTATCTTTATCTAATGATTTAGCTAAGACATTTATATTGATAATTACCTTATCTTTACTATTTATATGTAGAGTTGTCTCTACACTCTTATCATCATTTGTTTTTACTGAGGTGTTCGTTGTACCATCTGAGTATACTACTTCTAATGATTTGAATTGAACTTCTTCTGGTAAGTAATCTACAAATTTTACATCTTCTAGTCTTATTGCTGAAAGATTCTCTAACGTAAATGAATATGCAAAATCTTCTGCTGAAGAAATTGTTGTACCTTCTGGAATATTACATGTTTGCGTTGCTTTGATTCCAGCTTTATTTATTGTCTCTATAGCATCTTCTATATTCTCTACTGCAGTATTATCTGCTTGTATTGTAGCTTTTGTTACTATATCTTTTGTATATACTCCATCTGCTAATGTTTTTACTTTTAAATTTAATGTTAAAGTTTTTCCTCTTCCACTATCAAGATCTCCAATATTAATAGTAACAACATTTTCTTTTGCGGTAACACTTGCAGAAGAAGAAATATCTTCGTTACCTACTAAATCAGCGTTATACTTCTCTAATACAATAGAATCATACTCTAACTCTTCTGGTAACGTAACTGTTACAATAGTGTTTTGTACACTTATATTTTCATATCCTGCTTTTGTAGCCTTTAATGATAATTTATATGTATACATATCCCCTTCTTTTATATATGTATATTCATTAGTAGTCTTAATTACTTTTGCATTAAAATATACTTTTGTTAATATGTTACTTACAGTATTGGTTTCTATAGCACCATCATTTCCATAATTTACTGTAGCTTTCATCTGTACAGTTATTTCTTCTTGTGCTGTTGATATCGTTTTAAATACTAAATTTTTAGTAACAGAAGAATGCGGATCTATATCTTTTAATTTTATTATCAATAATGTTTTACCTTCGATGACTGTAGTATCATATTCAGGAACCTCTTGTGTACTATCCTCGTCATGTTCTGTTTCATCTTCGTCTATTCCATCTGGCTTTATTGGTATTTCTGGAAATACTGGTTCAATATACTTTATCTCATAATCTTCGCCATCTTCCGGAGAATATGTTAATCCATCTGGCATTTCAATTGTTATAGTAACATTATCTGCTTTTAATGAGCCCGTATTATTTATTGTTAATTCATACTCTAAATTATCACCACTTTTTACTCTAGCTCCATCCCCAGCTTTTGAAGTTAATTTAGCATCTAGTTTTGCTATACTGCCTGTAGTCACACCTATTTTCGTAGCTGACACTTTATCGCTAATTGTTCCTGAAGATTGATTATTATTAAAGTATATTGCATAATTTTCATATGCTGCTTTGTCATAGTCTAAATTTGCTTGTATCATTGCTTTATATGAAAATGTAAATGATGCTCCTGTATTCATTGTATAATTATTCAATGTTATCATGTATGATTTCACTTTTGAATAATCAGATACATCTGTTTTCCATTCATTTGAAGCATTTGTTACATCTGATGTAGCTTCTCCATTTTCTGAATAATATATTGTAATATTTGATGAGTCTATTCCACTAACCGTTATTCCAGTTGTTAAAGGCATATCCATAGTTGAGCCTAAATTTTGAGATGTTATTACATCCTTATTTCCTGCAAAAGGTGTTCTTCCTAAAATAACTACATTATCTAACGTATTTTCATAATTATTTATTACGTTCATAGTAAATGTAACTTCTTTTTGATCTGCTTTTGTAGCAATAAGAGCTTCTTTTGCTTCTCCATTTATAGCCTCTAATGTTTCTTCTCCATTATATCCAGTCATTGTATTAGTTGCTACAACTCCCGTTGGTGCTACATATTTTACATCTGTTTGATTTGTTGCAACGGTATTATCAGTATCTCCATTCACTGCTGTAGCCTCAACAGTAGTATTAGTTGTAGGAGTCAATTTATTTAATGTTATATCAGATGTAAATACTATTGTAGCTCCTTGTACTGCTGGATTGTTATATTTTGTTTGAGTTCCTTCTAAGCTTGCTATTATACTTTTTGTGCCATTATCATTATCAACTACATTTACATTTTTTATTGTCAATTCATCATCAAAGAATAATTGTGCTGTTTTTACATCCAAAGTTTCTATATTAGATGGTAAATCCACTTTAACAGTTGGATTTGTGTACATCATGTCATCAGCACTATCATTTTCTAGTGTTACTTTTAATTCTACATTTTCATTCTTTACTATTGTTGATAATCTGTTATTACTTGTTGTAACTCCAACTTTTTGACTTGGTTCTTCTAATGATATGTTATTTTCCTTTAAAACTTCCACAATATTTGTATCAGCATTTTTTACATTTCCTATCATCGATGTTTTTAGGGCTACAAATCCTTTTATTTGATTTGTACTGTAATCTATATTTTTAGCTAATGCTTTTATTATTTCAAATGTAATGTTTCCTTCTTTTTGTGGTTTTGATGTCTGTATTGTTATATTGTTGATATTAAATTTTGATAAATCTATAACAATCGAACCGTTATCGACATAGGTATCTTTATTTATAGTCTCTAATATTTCACCTGCATTATTTAATATATTTATTTGTCCTTCTTCTCCAAACACCTTATCAAATTCTTGTTTTGATATCTTTAATATTTTGTTATATGCATAATTAGTATCTGCTATCGTAGTTGCTTGCTCTTGTCCTTGATCTGTAACAAACTGATCAATTTCTTGTCTCAATATTAGAGAATCAATTATATCAGCATATGAAATATTAGCAGTATATTTAGTGGTGTATTCTGTTTCTTTTTTGTTCTCATCTGTTGCATTTTTGTTATTGTATAAAAACCCTTTATTTAACGATGCTATTGCTTCTGTTGTAAATTCAACTATCTCTCCTAGCTTATCCGTTTGATCTTGATACCCATCAACTGCGGCACTTATTTCTGTTACTCCATTACCATATAAATTCAATCTTGAACTTACATTATATGTAAGTCTTACAGAAGAGTCTTTAACAGCATCATATACATCTGATGAATATATATATGTAACAATATATTGATCAGCTGTATCTTTTACCCATTTTATTTTTCCATCTATAGCGTCATTTTTTACGTTGATTATTATTTTACCTGTCGCATTATCATATGTCCAATTATCTGTTGTAAATTTTTCTCCATTTAAATCTCCATTAGTAGCATTTGTTGTACTAGGAACAACAGTAACTTCTTCTGGATATTGATTATTTATCATTGGAGCAATAATTTCTATATTTGTTTCTTTTATTGGTAATACACTATTTTCAACATATGATGTAACTTTTCCCTGTGTAATTAATTTGCTTACACCATTTGTTGCATAAGGAATATATTTAGTTATTTCATATTGTAAATTTGCTTTGGCCTCTTGAGCATTCCAATCTGTATGTATTACTATTCCTTTTTCTATAGCAATTTCCTCAGCCTTTGCGTTTACATATGTTGCAGTTAATTTTATAACATTATCTTTGCTAAACATATCTTGATTTATCTCATCTTTTTTATCTGCGGCTATATTTATGGTCTCTAAAGCATTTACTCCATTATTAATTTGATTAAATACTACTTTTTTACTAGCTGCATCAAAAGATTGTATGTATTCAGATTCTTCTGTTTGAGCTATTGTAAAGTTTGTATCAGAAAAATCAACAACTGCATCTTTTAAATATCCAGCTTTCTTTACATTAATTGCAATATTTAATTTCGTATCTGTTGCATTAATATCTGCTGTTGCAGAATGTTTTCCTCCATCATAATAAACATCAAACTCTACATTCTCACTCTTAGTTGATGTTCCCTGGTTTTCGATTTCTTTTTCACTTAAAAAATTGTCTGCCGCATAGCTTATTACAGCTGATGAATTGGCATACAATATCGCTGTTACTAGTATCACCGATATTACCTTAATTAATTTTTGTTGCATTTTTGCTCCTCCTTAAAATTTCGCTATAATTAATTATACGCTATTTTCAAGCATTTTTCAATGTTTTTTTAAAATTATGTAACTCTTTTTTTCTATATTGTATTATTACATTCTTTAATTTATTTTTCAATGTATATTTTTCTTTCACAAAATTAACTTCTCAAATTGGCTTGCGGAAGGCGTTAGTATACATTTTATTAAATTTTTATTACATTTTTTGCTGAGGCTATTATTTTTTTATTTATTTTTCTTGCTTTGCACCATCTTTTTTGTCGATTTTTGGGCGTTTTTCTCACTTTGTCATAATTATGTAAATTTATATGTATTCTATTAATTGCTTTGTTCCCTAGTACTTTTCGTACAAAGGTAATATTTTAACTATCATAATAATCCCTAAACTTGCATATTATAAAATATATAAAATTCATAAAATGTATTGACAACCTATATGATAGGATGTATAATAATAATGTTACATATCGCGGGGTGGAGCAGTTGGCAGCTCGTTGGGCTCATAACCCAAAGGTCGGTAGTTCGAGTCTATCCCCCGCAACCAAATTTAATTACTTAATCTTTACAGATTAAGTAATTTTTTTAAAACCCCAAAAAACTGAGACCTCTTTATCATATGAGGTCTCAGAAACGTTGTAATGCAAATTAATTCTTATTTATAGTTACAAAAGATTAGGAAGTTTACTATTTTACTCTTATTTTATCTTTTATGGTTTCAAATTTGTTGTTGCCGATACCAGCAACATTCTTTAATTCTTCTATAGTTTTAAATTTTCCATTCTGTTTACGATATTCAACTATCTTAGTAGCTGTTGCCTCACCTATCCCAGGTAATTTTATCAATTCCTCTATCGATGCAGTATTAATATTAATGGTAGCTTGTTTATTATTTTCCGATTCGTCCTCCAATATCATTTCCTCAGTATTTATATCATTTTTATTAGGGACATATACTTTATCCCCATCATTTAATATACGAGCTAAATTTAGCTTATCAAGATCAGCTTCTTCCGTTTCTCCTCCTGCAGCCTCTATTGCATCTACTATTCTTGCTCCATTTTCCAATACTACTACCCCTGGATAGTTTACATCTCCTGTTATATGTATTGTTATTCTATCATCTTTTCTCTCAACATTCTCATAGACATTTACTTCATCTTCAAAATCGATATTCTCGTAATACAAAAAAGAATTTTCTTCTTTTGATTGTTTATAGATATACATTCCAATAGTTATTACAGCTATTATAATCATGGCAATAATAACTATCTTAGTCATTAAATTTGTTCTTGTCATTTTACCTCCATCAATATATTTTTCTTATTCTACATTGAATTTTTATATATTTTAATATATTATATATATACATTTTATAAAGGAGTTTCCCATGAGAACTTTTATTAAAATAAAAAAATTATTATTATTACTTATAATATTGCTATTAACATTAAATATTTTTTGTATGAATTCATTTGCAGAAACTTCTCTTCCCAGCGTTTATTCTCCAGCATGCATTTTGATAGACGCTGATTCAGGAAAGATTTTGTATAGCAAAAATGCTAATACTAAAATGTATCCTGCAAGCACTACTAAGATTATGACTGCAATTCTAACTTTAGAAAATTGTAAACTTGATGATGTCGCTATTGCCAGTCATAATGCTGTTTATTCTATCCCTTATGGATATTCAGTAGCAACAATACAAGAAGGTGAAGAATTAACTATAGAGCAATTGTTAAATGTTTTATTAATTCCTTCAGCAAACGATGCGGCAGTTGTTTTAGCAGAACATATAGCAGGTTCTGTAGAAGCTTTTTCTGATATGATGAATTCTAAAGCAGTTGAACTTGGTTGCAAAAACACCCATTTTGTCAATCCAAATGGCATACATGATGAAGAACATTATTCTACAGCTTACGATCTGGCCTTGATAGGTAAATATGCAATGCAATTTGATACTTTTAGGACTATTGTTCAAAAAACTTCATATTCTCTTCCTAAAACTAATAAATATGACAAGGAAGATCGTTTATTTAATACTACAAATGATTTAATAAAAAAGAATTATAGTTCATCTCCAACAAATTATTATTACCAATATGCAACTGGAGCCAAAACGGGCTATACAGATGCAGCCAAAAGTTGTATTGTAGCAACTGCAACTAAAGATGATATATCTCTTATTGCAGTAGTTCTACACAGCGGAACAACAGCTGAAGGATTAAGTCAAAGAGCCCTTGATTGTAAAACATTATTTGAATATGGTTTTAATAATTATTCAATAAAGTCTATAGCCGAAAAAGACTCTGTTGCAGAACAAATATCCGTAAAAAATTCAACTAAAGAAACAGAATCTCTTGATCTATTATATTCTGATGATTTATCTGGATTAGTACCTGATGATGTTGATATTTCAACTATAGCTCCTAATATCAAACTTACAGAAAATCTATCAGCTCCAATACTGGAAGGAACAAATCTTGGGACTATCACTTATACTATTGATGGTTTCGATTATTCTTGTAATCTAATTGCATCTCATACTGTATATAAGTCTAATTTTACAAAAACATTATTAGAACTTATATTATTAATATTTTTCTTATTTTTATTTGCAAAATTTTTACACTTTAAAAATAAGAAAAATTCTAAAAATAGAAAGTCATCTAATAGAAAAAAAAATAATCGCAATTATGTTAATAATTTTTACCCAACATATAAATATTAAGATATACAAAAATAGGGATTAATTCCATAAATTAATCCCTATTTTATCGTTTTTTATCATCTTTTTGATGTATTAGTATATTCTACATTACTTTCAGTATTATTCTCCTCATCATTTGTTAGAAATAATTCAGAAACAAGTTCTTCTGTTTTTTTACTATTAGCAATATATAAAGATACTCCATTACACATTTCTACATCACCAGGAACAACTCCTGTTTTTATGTTTTCTGTATTAAAGTTTACAGCATATGGTACATATGCTTTTATATTTGATATATCCATATTTGTAGTCACATCTTCAGACATTATATCTATTATTTGCTTTATTTTGAATATGTTTTGTGGCTTTAAGGTTTGTTTTAAGGTTGCAATTATAAATTCTCTCTGAGTTCTCATTCTTCCTAAATCTTGTTGACCATATGAACTTGGATATGTAGTTCCATCATCATTATGTCTAAAACGCAATAATTGTTCGGCTTTAGGACCATCAATTAATTGTTCTCCTGCTTTTAAATGTATATACAAATCCTGAGAAGAATCTTCATAATCCATATCTATTGGTACATTAAACGTAACTCCTCCTATAGCATCTACCAATTTAATTAGTGCATCTGTATCTATTATTACATAGTTTTCCAAGCTTAAACCTGTTAAATCATTTATTCTCTCTATAGCTTCAGGTATATTAGTACCGCTTCTGAAAACCGTGTTTATTTTATAACTTGCCAAATAGTTCTGCGATGCTGTTTTTCTATTTTTCTTTCCTACATATGTGTCTCTTGGTATAGACATAATAGAAGCTTCTTGAGTTTTTGGATTATATGATGCAATCATTATTGAATCCGCTAATTTATATTCATCAACTCCACTTTCTCCCATTATTAATACTTGTATTGGTTCTAAGTTCTCTAAATTTTCTGTATTCTCTCCAAGTAGTGCTGCAAGAGTTCCTGTTAATCCTCCACCATTTTTGTATATTTTATATCCAAATAAACTTCCCGCACCAATCATTGATAATAGCAATAGTGTAACTACTATTCTTTTAACTTTTCTAACTGTTTTTATTTTTTTCTTATTTTTATCTACTTTATTATTTTTTTTATCTGTTTTATTTTCTATATTCTTTTTATTAGATATTTTTTTAGTTTTTTCTTCTTCTTTTGCATGTCTACCACGAGGCTTATCATCTGTTCTTTGATTTCTACTCAATTATTATCACTCCCATATAACTTTATGATTTACAGTATAGCAAACATCGCTTAAAATATCAATAGAATTTAGATATTTCATATTTTTTACGAAAAACACTATTGAATTAAATCCAATAGTGTTTTTATATTATTTAAATAATATTTTCAATATTATATTGTTATTATAAAGCATTCCTCCTAATGCAGATTTATTAACAGCAGTTACCACTATATTATTATTCCAAATAACACTTGTTAGGGAAATTATACTTAATATTATGTAGATAATAACGATTCCCTCTATCAATCCATATACAATTCCGCCAATTTCATCTGCTTGTTTTATTATTGGCAATTTTGTAATTTGATCCACAAATAAACTAACAATAATTAGCAGTATTCTTACTATTAAAAATATTACTATAGCTGATGCGACTCTTATTATCGTAATAGTAGTCCCCTCTATTACTTCTGTTTTTGCCTCTTCAGTAGCATTTTTTATACCTTTATTAATGCTTTCTACCATTGTCGAAGGCATATTCTTATCTTCATTATCTTCAGAATCTTTTTCTTGCTTAAATGTTTCTGTCATCGTTGCTTTTATATTATCATCTATTTGTGTATTTTCTATTACTATATTAGCTAAAGGCTTGTAAAAAACAAATGCTAAGACTATGGCTATAATAAAAGATAGTAATTTTATTAAACTACCTGTTAAGCCTTTTTTGTATCCCAAGAATACAAATAACAATACTATCGCTATTATTATTAAATCTACAATAATTCCCATTTTTATCTCCTTAAAATTTAACTATTTCAATTTTATTCCTATAAACAATTCCCGCAATTTCATCAGTTATAACTATCTTTCTTATTTCTTTGCCTGATGTATATTTTTTTATTAACCAGCCATTTGTATCAATAAAGTGAACTTCTGAGCCTAAATTTAATGCAATTTTGTTGTCACTACAGTATAATTCTTTTATTACTCCTTCAAATTTATATTCATTTTCTTTCTGAGATATAGAATTGATTATTTTTACAATTGTAGTAGTATTAAGTAGCCCAGAATTTTCTTCTATGTTTTTCACTATGTGGTTATTTAATTCTATACTTGAAAATGTTACCTTTTCCAATTTTGTATCTATATCTGCAATTTTAGTATCTTTATTATCTTTTATCACATGAATTCCATCATCATATTCACATACTAATCTTGTCTTATTTTGATATTTTATATTTAATATCAAACTATTGGATGGTGCATTATATGTATATACTATAGCCTGAGAAGGTTCTTCTTTAGCTTTTTCTACAGATATCACCTTTATGTTAGATTGTATTAATGTACCACTAGTATTTACTTCTGCTATACTTAAATATTTGTTATCTGCTGATATACTTGTGTCTACTGCAATAGTACTAGACAAATATGTTCTAAATAGCTCATTGCCTGAATCATCAAACAATATTACAACCGACTTGTAAGCTGTTCCAGATAATATTATTGCTGAATATCCATTTACATTAACAGTTATCCTTGTTATATTTCCTTCTAAGTCATTAGTCCATTTAATAGTGTTATCCGCAATTAAATATACCTTGGATGAATTTTGCTCTGCAATCATTAGATATTTGCCATTACTATATGTAATTGGATTACTTATTTCTACTTTATTCTCAGATTCTTGCTTACCAGAAGAATTATATGTAACTAAACTGTTATCTTTTAATATAGCAATATATTTCGAATATGCAAATATATTTGATTTGTCATAATCTGCTATTTCAATTGATTTTAGATTATTTTCTTCTATATCTTTGTTCAGAATGTTTGCATCAAGATATGACCTAAATTTTTCATTAGTAGCATATACTGCATATAAAATCACAATTGTTACAATTAATACTGCGAGAATTATCAATCCGATTATCTTTCCTTTATTAATTGTTTTATTTTCATTTTTATCAAAATATAATAAGTTAATATCTTTATCATTTTTCTTTTGCTTTTTTACTTTAGGCTTCATTTTCTTCTCCCTACCTAATTTAAAATTTGTCATGATTTACAAATTTTTTCTTATATAATTTATATCAGTTTTTACTATTTTTTGCAATACTATTGGCTTTTTTTAGAATACTTACAATCTGAATTATTCCAATTATGCCGAATGCTGGATATAATACACTCACTAAATTTCCAAAGCCTACATATGAAATAGGAATTTCCAATATACAAATAATTAACGCTATTTTTTTATATTTACTTTTATCTTTAATATTTTCTAGTACTCCATATCCAGATGAGATAGCAGAAGTTAAAATTGCAGTAATTATTGCAATAGAATACATAATCTTTTCTATAGGATGGCATTCGTTTAATATCTCCAAAATTGGCATCTCTATATTACTCACATTTATTGTACATAATGTAAGCATTTGGTATATTGCTATAATAAGAACAAGGATAACACATCCAGATACTATTGTTATAATCTTTAAAGATTTTTTATTATCTATATTTAAAGCAAGTGATATAAGTATTGGAATTAATGTTATACTATTGTAACTTGTATATAAAATAGAATCTAATATAGCTTTTCCTGCATTTCTCGTACTTGTATTAATGTTACTATTTAATATATTTGTCATCGGGTAATTTTTAATACTTATAATAACTATTATCACAATCATTATTGGCACTACTATCAAATTCAATTTAACTATTCCATCAATATTTTTTATAAGTAAAAAATATATGATAGCTGCATTAATTATAGCTGTAGCAATGATTGGTACTTTAAATTCTTGTTTAAAAAAAGTACAAAAACCTGCACACATTATTAAAAAAGAAACTATTAAGAATATATTTATAATATTTTTTAATAATATCGTAATTTTCTGATTATTTGTTATTTGTTCTACAAATTCATTATTATTTGTTACTTTGTATTTTTTCACTATTAATATAGTACTATATATAATACTGGCTGTTAGCACTGATGAAATAATAGCGCCTAATAAACCGTTCTTTCCATACTGTGCAAAAAAAATGTAAATTTCTTTTCCAGAAGCAAATCCCGCTCCTATTAAGGTACCAATAATAACTGCTATTATTTTTATAATATTTGATATAAACTTCATAAAGCCCCCTCATAATATTTATGAGAGAGCTTTAATTTTAATTACTTATTTTTTCCTTCTTCTTACTTGCCATACAACAATTCCTGCTAAAATAATTATAACAGGTATAACAGTTATTATTGTCCTAATTATGGTATCTTCTTTAGCTGTAGCTATATATGTAGCTACTCCAGTATCTTTTCTAATAACAACATTATCTTTTCTATTCGTTAAGTATGATATAGAATTAATCATAAAATCTCTATTATTATAGAAATTTATTGCTATTGCTTGGCTACTAGTACTTGAGGTAGAAGAATTTAAGCTTACTGTAATGTCACTAACAAATAAGCTATTTGCACACAAAACAAGTTTTGAATTTTTTCCTTCTGATATATTCTTAGTTAATATTGTTGCAATAGTTTCGCCTGATGCTTCTTGATCAGATTCAGATAAATCGACATTTGTTAGAGTCGTATCCGTTCTTAAGAATGTTGTATTAGTAGTTGTTATCAAATCTTCTGCAGTTACTCCAAGACCTTCAAGTTCATCACTTGATTTAAAGTTTATAATGCCTGAGTTTAATACTGCTAATCTTCCGTCCGATGAGATGTATTTTGTAATATCAGAGTATCGATTTACATCTGGAATTATAATGTTAGTATATCCATTAATCATTTTGCTTGTATTTTGTTCATATATAATACCATTTGATATTGATACGCCATATAAGTCTAATATAGATTGAAAGTTTGTTAAATCTATGTTGGTTGTATTTGGGTCTGCTAGGATCATCATGTTTCCACCATTATTTATATATGATAATATAATATCTTTTTCATATTCTGAAAAGTCTTCTTCTAGAGTTGTTAAAACTAATACATTACAATCTTCAGGTACTTTAGCTTCAACTAATAAATCTAGGTCTTTAACGTCATTGGCTTCATTTTTCAAAAGTTCTTTAGCTACTTGATAATAATCTGCATTTTGCACATGATTTGTAACAAAATATATTTTTGGATTCTGTTCTAAATTTACATCTAGGATAGCATTGGTTAACAATTGTTCCGTTACATCATATTGTTCACTTGTTGTATAATCATATGTGTAGAAATCGCTAGCAGATAAAATTTTACTTCTCTCTTCTGCCTCTATAATTACTACTCCACCAGTTATCGATGTACCTAGTCCGTATTTTTGTTGTAATTCTGGTCTTGTAGTAGCATCATCTAATTCTTCATATGTTATATTAGCATTTTCTTTATTATATAATTTAGCATAGTCTAAGACTTCTGGATAATCACTCATTCCATACAAAGTTATTTTAGTCTCTTTTGTTACATTACTAACTTTCCCTCTTGATTCTTCTGATAATGAGTATAATTTCTCTTTGGTCAAATCTATATCAGAAATATTTTGCTTTTCTACAAAAACATTTAAAGCTATAACTATTGCTACTACTATAGCTATTAATAATATTGTAAGCAATGTATTTCCTAACCATTTGCCTCTTTTTATTATATTTACAAAATTTTCTTTCACAACAAATTCCTCCTTACTTTACAAGTTTTCTTCTTTTCATAACAATCATTGTTAAAACTACAAACATAACTGTTATTGATAATAAACTAATTGTCTCTGTTATTGGGAATACTCCTGTTGCAAAAGGATAAAATTTATCAATTAATGATATTGCCATCAAATTAGATGATATATTTGGAGCTAACCATGTTAAAACGAATATTGCTATAGTAGATATACCAGCTATTATTTGATTTTCTGTAAGACTTGATATAAACATTCCTAAACTTATATAAGCCATTGACAATATTAAGAATCCAAACATTGTTGTAAACACTGTAGGTATATCGGGAGTCTTAAAGTAGCATATTATTGCAAAATATATTAATGTTAGTATCTCTGTTATAACTATTACTACCATAGCTGCTAAGAATTTTCCTAAAGTAATTGCCACCATACTTCTAGGTGAAGTAATTAGCAGCTGTTCTGTTCCAGTTTTTCTTTCTTCAGAAAACATCCTCATTGTTAAAAGAGGAATAATAAACACTACAATGTACATTACAGAATAGAAAAATACATATTGATATGTTATTGCACCCTGATATACTGTCGTTATATAAAAAATTATACTAAACATTGCTAAAAATAAACCTATAAATACATATCCTATTGGTGAAAGAAAATATGTTTTCAACTCTTTTTTCATTACTGTCCACATTATTTTTTTCCTCCTTTTTGTTTTTTCTCTTTGGTCTTTGTTTTCTTCTCTTTCTCTGTTTTAATTTCTTTTTCTTCTCTCTTTTGATTATCTTTATCAGCTTTCTTCTCTTCTTTTTCCTCTTGTTTTTTTAGATTATCAGCTTTTTCTTTTTCTTCTCTTTCTTTTGTATTTGTATCTATCAAAGTAATAAAAGCATCTTCTAAAGATTTTTCTGCATTTTTTAGTTCAAATATTGTAATATCTTTTTTTGGTAATATTTCAAACATTTTTTTACGCAAATCGAATTCTATGTTTGACTTTATCATATATTGTTTTGTTCCATCATTATTATCTTTAATAAGTTTGCACTCTGACATTTCAGGAATATCTTCTTTTAGATTATTCATATTATTTTTTTTGTCTTCAACAGTTAATAATATAACATTCTGATTTTCTGTTTTCTTTTCTAGGTTGTCTGGAGTATCTACTGCTATGATTTTTCCTTTATTAATTATTATAACTTTTTCGCATATTTGGCTTACTTCCGACAAAATATGTGAACTTAATATTACAGTATGCTTCTTTCCAAGTCTTTTTATCAATTGTCTTATCTCTGTTATTTGTTTTGGATCCAATCCTACTGTTGGCTCATCTAAAATAATAACTTCTGGATTACCTATTAGAGCTCCTGCTAAGCTTACTCTTTGTCTATATCCTCTTGATAGATTTCTTATAAGCTTGTTTGCTACATCTTCAATTCCTGTCTCATAAAGTATTTTTGATATTTGATCTTTTCTTTCTTTCCTTGGAACTTTTTTTAGTTCAGCCATATATTCTACAAATTCTTTTACCGTTAATTCACTATATAACGGAACACCTTCTGGCATATAGCCGATCTGTTTTTTTGCCTTTGCTGGTTGACTTAAAACATCATAACCATTTACTTTTATAGTTCCTTCTGTAGGCTCTATAAAACCTGTTATCATGTTCATAGTTGTACTTTTACCAGCTCCATTTGGTCCTAAAAGTCCAACAACTTCTCCATCATTTACAGTAAAGCTAATGTTATCTACTGCAACAAAGTTTCCATACTTTTTGGTGACATTTTTAACTTCTATCACTTGTTTTTCCTCCAATCTATTATTTCCCTAAGTTTATACGAAATAATATTACCACTAGAAGATTTTACATGCAATATATTTTTTGTAATTCACATAGAATTCACAAATTTATGTTAATTTTATTATTTTTATTTTCTATCTAAATATTGTATTCATATAAAAAATCTGATATTATATATGTACTAAATTTACGATTGGAGATATTTATATGAACAGTAAACAACGTGCTTATTTAAGAGGGCTAGCAAATAACTTAACCTCTATTTTTCAGATTGGTAAAAATGGTATTTCTGATAACTTAATTAAACAAATAGATGACGCTTTAGAAGCTAGAGAATTAATTAAATTAAATGTACTCGATACATCTCCTGATGAAGCAATTAATATTGCAAATTCTCTAGCACATAATACTAATTCGGAGTTAGTTCAAATTGTTGGAAATAAAATTACTCTATTTAGACAAAAAAAGAAAGACTCAAAAATTAATTTACCTAAATAAATATAAATGGATAGTCCTTACTATCCATTTATATTTTTTATTAGAATCCAATTACCTTCATTATTTATAATTTCCATCTCTGAAAATATATTTTCCATTATTTCGTTTGAAAAAGCCGTATTTTGAAATTTTTCAATTATGTTATTATTACTTGTATAATTCTTACCATTCATCACTTCTCTAGCCCTTACTGAATATGTAATTGTTCCCCATATTGTTAACATAATTATAGTTAGTAAAAGTATTGTCACTATTATGTCTACTACAATTCTTTTCTTTCCTTGTATTTTTTCAACTAACAAATCTATATATTTTCTAATAACACCTACTGTTAAAACAACTAATACTCCACACAATATAGCATGTTCAAGGCATACTCTTCCATTTATATTAAACTTTGCCCATGAGCAATCCCATAATCGAGCTCCTAAAGTAGCTTCTAGGATAAAGCTCATTGCATATTCTATCATTGCACATAGGATAGAACCTAATATAAATAGTTTAATTTTATGCTCTTTAAATCTATCTAAGCAAATTATTACTATAATTGCTCCCAATCCGTAAATTATACATAATGGTCCTAATATCAAACCAGGAACTTTATTAAATACCTTTTCCATTATTAAACAAGCTATAACTTCTAAAAATAATCCTATTATGCTAAATATGATTAGATACCATAAATATTTATGATATTTATTACCATGATTCTTATTATAAGAATCATCAATCTTTTTGTTTGATTTTTCTTTTATTGATTCTTTCTTTTGCTTTTCTTTTTTCATATAATAGTCTCCTAATAATATTTATTTGATATAATATATCAATATTCTATAACAAATATTATATTTTTTCCATATTTTTTTGCATATTTTTAATTTTTGATTGACAAATCCCAAAATTAGCATTATAATAATTATTGCATTTACAAATGGGTCAGTAGCTCAGTTGGATAGAGCATTGGCCTTCTAAGCCAAGGGTCGGGGGTTCGAATCCCTCCTGGCTCACCATTAATAAAAGTACTTACTTTGTATAGTAAGTACTTTTACTTTTTTCTATGAAGTTATAATCATAACCTTAAAGTGAGGCTACTTATATAGCCTCACTTTTTTATTAATATTTTAAGAACGCTTCATATCCTCTATATGCTTCATACACATCAAATTTACTTGTTACCTCATATGGTGAATGCATCGATAGTACTGGTACTCCACAATCTAATACATCTACACCTTTATTAGCCAAAATATAGGCAATTGTTCCTCCACCGCCTAGATCAACTCTTCCAAGCTCTGCTATTTGGTATGATACCTTATTAGATTCAAATATATTACGAACATATGCAACAAATTCAGCATTTGCGTCAGACCCATTCGCTTTTCCAGCAACGCCTGTATACTTACTTATTCCAATACCTTTATTTAAGAATGATGCATTGTGTGGCTCTGATACAGATGCATAAATAGGGTCAAAACCAGCATCTACATCTGCAGATAGCATCTTTGAATTACAGAACATTTTATCTAATAAATTTGGTTTGTTAACATTTAATTTATTCAATATTTCTGACATGAAAGTACTAAAAACATTAGATTCCATTCCTGTATTTCCCATGCTACCGATTTCTTCTTTGTCTACAAACAAACATGCTGCCGTTTTTTCTGGATTCTCTACATTCAATATTGCTGTTAATGATGTATAAACAGAAACTTTATCATCTTGTCCATATCCTGCTATTAGGCTCTCATCAAATCCCATACTTCTACATTTTAAAGCTGGAACTAATTCAAGTTCTGCACTTAAGAAATCCTTCTCTACTATCCCATATTTTTTGTTTAATATATTTAATATATTTAATTTTATTTTTTCAGATACTTTTTCATCATTATATGGAATACTTCCTATTAATAAATTTAAGTTTTCTCCTTCTATTCCATCTTTTAGCTTCTTTTGCATTTGTTCCTGTGCCAAATGTGGTAATAAATCTGTAATTGTAAATATTGGCTCATCATCCTTTTCTCCAATATTAACTTCTATTTTTTCCCCATTTGTTTTAACAATAACTCCATGTATTGAAAGAGGTATTGTAGTCCATTGGTATTTTTTTATTCCACCATAATAATGTGTTTTAAAATATGCAAATCCTTTATCTTCATATATAGGATTAGGCTTTAAATCTAATCTTGGTGAATCTGCATGTGAACCTATTATATTGATTCCATTCTCAATATTTTCTTTTCCTATTACAACTAAAAAAAGATTTTTATCCCTATTTACATAGTAGACCTTATCTCCAGGCTTTAGGCTTTCATATTCATTTATAGATTTAAATCCTTTATTTATCGCCATTTGAGTAGCATTCTTTACAATTTCTCGCTCAGTTTTTGATTTATTTAAGAAATCAATGTATCCGTCACAATATTGAAAAATTCTACTCCCTTCTTCTTCTGATATATTCTCCCATCCACTTTTTTTGCAGTTAAAAAGTTTTTCCTTTAACTCTTCTCCTTGTGTTTTTTCTGGCATATTTATCAATCCTTTCTCTCTTAGTTTTCCATAGTATATCATTATATATTATTTTTTTCTAGTTATTATTAGCAATTTAATAATATTTATGTACTAATATCTTCTATATAATATTTATATGTGATATAATTAGATTATTATAGAGAAATTTTTTATTACTTTATTTTGATAATATTTTTCTATAATTTTGAATATTCTTTATCAAACTATTTTTATAGTTTAATATATTTTATGGAGACTACACTAATGAACAAAGTAAACATTTCTAATACAAACGAAAGATCACAAGACGAAAGTGACGCACTAACTATACTACAAGATGCTGAAAATATAATCTTAGCTTCCAATGAAGAAAAGCGAAAAAAAATAAAAAAAACATATTTATGTTGCATTATTACAATATTAGTTTTAATAATTTTATTGCTATTATTCTCCACAATTTTTGCACTTATTAACATTAATAATACAAAAATTATACGAGGAGTTTCAATTCAGGGTGTTGATATATCTAATTTAACAAAAGATGAAGTGAATCAGAAAATTTCTTCCATGGTTAATGAACATCTTTCTAAGCAAATATTAGTAAAGCATTTAGATTTTGAAGGAGTTTTTCTTCCAGAGCAATTTGAAGTGAATTTAGATATAACTTCTGCAATAGATGAAGCTTATTCTTTAGGAAGATCTGGAAATATTTTCGAAAATAACTATACAATATTAAATACAATGTTTAAGACTAAAAATTTTTCTATTAACATGTCATATGATGAGACTTTATTAGTTTCTATTATTAATGAGTTAAATACTTTATTACCAGATAGAATAGTTAATCCAGATTACTACATTAATGATGATAATTTTCTAATTATTACTTCTGGCAAAGATGGTACCATAATTGACGAAATATCCTTTAAAACTGAAATTGAATCTTTAATAAATGATATTGAAAATAATGAACCTACCATGGAAATTCCTGTTACAAATGTAAAAGCTGATAATATTGATATAGATACTATATATAAAAAAATATATAAAGATCCTGTTGATGCTTATTACACAACAGATCCATATGTAGTTTACCCTTCGGCAAATGGACTTGATTTTGCTATATCAATAGATGAGGCTAAAAACCTAATTGTTAATTACGAAGAAGAATATTCTATACCTCTAAAGACACTATACCCAAATGTAACAACTAATCAAATTGGTAATGAGGCTTTTCCTGATCAGCTTTCTAAATTTTCTACATCATTCTCTAGCAGTGGCTCTAGTAGGTCAACTAATATTTCTCTTGCAGCTCAAAAACTAGATGGGGTCGTAATAATGCCTGGAGAAACATTTTCATATAATCAAACTGTCGGGCAACGTACTAAAGATGCAGGCTTTAAAGAAGCTACTGCATATTCAAATGGTCAAGTGGTACAAGAAGTTGGCGGTGGAATTTGTCAAGTCTCTTCAACCCTATATAATGCAGTACTATATGCAAATCTAGAAATAGTAGAAAGATCTAATCACGGATTTAAGCCTTCTTATGTAAAGCCTGGATTGGATGCCACTGTTTCTTGGGGAGGTCCAGATTTCAAATTTAAAAATAATCGTAATTATCCTGTACGTATAAAAACAGATACTTCAGGAAAGGTTTTAAGGATTTACATTTATGGGTTAAAAACAGATAATGATTATACTGTCACTCTTGATGCTCAATATGTTTCAAATGTACCTTATAAAACAGTCTATCAGAAAGATTCTTCTTTATCAAGCGGTGAATCTAGAGTTATACAAAGTGGCTCTAATGGTTGTAAGACAGCAACCTACAAATATCTATATGATACAAATGGCACATTAGTATCATCAGAATGCATTTCTAGAGATACATATAATCCACACAATAAGATAGTAGCAGTTGGATATTAATTCCAACTGCTATTATTTTACTCTTCTACATTAAAAGATATTTCAAAATTTGTATTCTCTAATAACTGCATAACAAATGCTATATTGTTACCTTCATTTAATTCCTCATTTTTATTTTTTATTTTTACCTTTATGTCATATATATTTTCTTGTCCTTCTATACTCTGATATTCGAATATGTTATCCTCAAAAAATCTTGACTTAAAGTTCTTTAAAAATTTATCATAATTCTTAAAATTATTATTTTTAAATGTTTCATTCAATTTGCTATATACATATTCGTAATTATTATCATTGATTGCTTGTTTTATTTTATCCATATTTAGTGCTACTTTATTCTTATTATCTGCATTTTCGTACTTAGCTTTAAATTCTGGCAAATCAATTGTATAAGTATCTAATATAAGTGTATAATTCATTGGTCCATATTCTTTTATTATTGTATAATCTCCCTTATTATCTAAACATACATATTGCACATATTCCTCATAATCTTCTTTTTGGAATTTAGTTACATTCATTGTCACAATTTTTCTTATTTTTGTTGATACATATTCCTTAAATGATTCTAAATCCTTAAATCTTTTTTCTTTATAATCAGTATCAAGTTTGTTATATACTTCCTCTGAATTGAACATTATGTCATTTTTATATGCATTAATTATATCTGTTACATATGTAGAGTCGGATATTGCCTTATATTCAACAATATTATACTTATTTGCTTCTATTTTATCGGATATATTTATTTGTACCGTTTCTCCTATTTGTATATTGTTATACTTTTCATTTACATAATCTTGCAGTAAAACTTTAAATGCTCTGTTTCGCATATCTATTTTGACGATCATAGAGAATTTAGATATATTTGATGTTTTTTGGTCTCTTATATTTCCATATACGAAATATACATACATATTTTCATCTTTTTGTAATTCATACATTTCTGTAACGCTTACATATAATGGATCAATTTTCGATATTTTAGACGTCAAATTATCTAGCGTTATATTCTTATAATCTATATAAGTATCATCTAACATACTATAGACCGCATTTTTGTTTTCCTCTTTTTGTTTATCCAAACTCTTTTGTGCTTCCTCATCTATGATTATTGAATCACCTTGCGAATTATAAAGAGATTCATAATATGCATAAAATTTATCCACGCAACTTTTTACCATATAAAAATTATTTCTTTTTGATACTCTCTGTAACGTGTTATCTATCTCGACTGGATCTGTTGGCATTGCAGGAGTCGCTTGTTTTTCGTCGGTCTTGCCTCTATGCCATAGTAAAATTGCTACAGTTGTTAAGCTCACTATTAAAATAATTATTAGTATTACTATAATCGTCTTTTTTGAATCCATATCTTTAGCTCCTCTCTTAAATAATCGGTTCTGGTCTTAATGCAACAAAAAAGTTTGATCTTGCCCATGTTCCTTGACTATACGGACTTGCTCTTTGTATTGCGTCCGTTGATCCAGCATTATACCAAGTGTCGTCTCCTGCATATATTTGCACATGATCATATGCACTCCCGCCATCATAGTAATTCATAAATACAATATCTCCACCTTCCAAATCATCATATGAATTTACAACTTTCCAGCCTTTACCAGAAAAGTAATCATATACATCCGAACAAAGATTATAGTTAATGCTATTTAACTGTTCTGCTGAAGCATATCCTGCTCTATATATAACACATGAGACATATGTTGCACAGCATGTTGCTTTTGTCGAATTATTGATAGATGCATCTATATTATTCCAATATAAGTTTCCTCCTTGCGTATAGTAAACCCAGTCCATTTCTTCTCTATGAACCTCATCTGCTGCTGCTAAGAAACTTTCCGCACTTGCAGAAGTATGCCATTTATCTAGTACATCATAATATCCTGTTTGGAATAATGTCCACTCAGATTTTCTTCTTCGCTCTAGTCCTGCCATATATGTACCATCTGACGTTACTGGCTTTGACATATATTGAGTATATAAACTATGATTGAAATCTGCCTTATTATCTTTATCTTCAAATTTATCATCTCGTTCTTGCTTCCAATAATTTTGGAATGATGATAAAAAGTTCAAACTAGGAGATCCTCTTTGTGTATCAATAGCTCCACCAACACCACAATTGTATGCTCTAGATACTAATGCATTAATTTGATATCCTGTAAGGTTCAAGCCTGAAGTTTTACTTTTTACTTGTTCTATACTATTTGAAATTATTTCGTCTTCTATAGAATCAACAAATTCTTTATCAACTTCTCCTCCCACATTAGTTGGATATCCTGCATTTATAAACACTTGCTTATAACCACTATTTTCAATATCCACTCCATAGCCAACTGTTGGATGCCCATTTCCATCAGTTTCTATTATATATTTAGTTCCGTCTGCATTAGTTGGAGGTGGTGTTGAATGTTCCCAAGTATGTATATATTCTTTTAAAAGGCTTAGTGAAGATACACCACCTGATATATTTTCAAATTTACTTAAATCAAATATCGAAGTATCAAATGTTGTTACTCCATAGTCTTCTCCAGTAGCCTTATATAATAAATATTTTACTATATCTACCATATTAGCTGTTTTGGGGCCTTCTTCTAACATTTCAAAAAGCCATTCAGTTGCACTTAATATATTTGGTTTTGCTTTATCTGATTTAACAAATAATGTAACGAAATTATCTTCTGTTGAGTTTTTATCAGTTTTCTCTGTTACACTTTGAGTTCCACTAGTATACATATTAGATGATGTCGTAATTTTTGCATTCTTTTTTCTATCTATAATTCTTTCATATTTCTTATATGAAATAACGCCTATTGTTCCAGAAACTCTATTTTTAGAAAGTAATTCTTTATACTTCTTTTCTCCTCCACATTTTTCTACCTCAAAATTATGTAATTCTGTAGAAATTTCTGAATCTGATTTTAAATTTCCTTGTTCTTTTAAAACATACTCTGTGTTAGGTTCTGTTGATGTATTTTCGTTCACACTATCGCTAGGAATAACATTTGTATATACATTTTCATATTTTGCAATCCATGTATCTGCATATGTAATTTGTAAATTAGTCCTACAATTTTCTGTTTTTATAGTACTCTCTGTTTTATATTGTACTGGATCTTCTTCTTTTTGTTTTTCTATATCTTTAGAATAACTTGAGCCATTTACATTTGCTGTTATTTTGGCTGACTTTTCTGTTTTAGTTTGAATGTTATATTCTTCTATATCTTCTGTTATCACTGTATTTAAATTGTCTTGTACTGTTATAATAATTTTACTATTTAACGCCAATTGAGCAACTTTATAAGAAAATTCTTCATCGTCTCCCATGACTGTTAATGCCCATAAAAAGTCAAATGGCATTGAGTATCGTTGTAATAGCGGCTTATAGTTAATTGAATTGGTCGTTAATGTATATTCTACTCTGTCTGATATATTTTCTACTCCTGGTATGTTGGATTTTACATTGGTTGTTACTCTTGTCCATCCTGCAACTACTAAATTTTCATTCTCATCTAGTGTAAAGTGTTGCGTTGCTTTACTATCCCCATTAGCTACATATGAAGAAAAGATTTCATAATCTACATATGTTAATAATTGGGTCTCTCCATTTGTAGAATCTGACAATGCTCTGTGTATCTGAATACATCCTTGTACTTCACCATCTTCAACTGGCGTTCCTATTTTATCAGCATTTCTTAAGTCTGGATATTGAGTAATTATTTCAGCTCTTATGAAAGCTTTTAAATATTCTTTCTGATTTTTAGTACTTATATACTGATCTAAGACACCATCTTTTTCTTCTAATTTTTTTATTATTTCATCTACCTTCGTATCTAAATCAATGTCAAACCCGTATCCATCATCTTTCTTAACAATTTTTTGACTTGCAAATTCCGATAAAGCTAGTTCCGACACAGCAAATGGCGTATTACTCCAGTCATCTTCTTTATAGGTTCCATCATCGATGGTTATTATATATGTGATACCAGTTATTAGCACTAAAACTAAAAAACATATTAAGAATATAGGCATTAACTTCGCCATAGCTATTTTTACTACTTTTTTCACTACTGCCTTAATTTTTTGTATTATTTTCTCTTTTAAATCATCCATATCTCATCACCGTCCTACATTATTCTATTTATAGGTCTACAGTAATACTTATTGGATTATTTTTATCATCATTAATAATTACCTTTGAAAATGTTACCCTACTAATTTTTCTATTTGATATATATGAATTTGCAAATTTTATTTTTATTGTTATAACAGATTTGCTATTAAGAGTTAATCTTTCTTTAGACAATTCGTGTGTATATGCCATATATTTCATTTTATTTTCATCCGATATGTATATGCCATCTGTTGTATCTAAGTTATCTAATATTACTTTATAATTATTATTGTTCTTAATTTCAAATGTATATACTTCGTCTGACATGTATATATTCTTTTCTGTGACTTTTATATCCATGTTGTGGATATTATTTTCTTTATTTATACTTTGTTTTCCAATATAATTATTAATATTTAATTTGTTTTCATTTGCTTGTTTTACTACTGTTATAAAATCTTGTATACTTGCTCCATCTGTATTTCCTGTATATATATTATTTTCTTTTAAATCAACTTTATATGTCGTATTTATCCAATTCTTAATATTGGCAATTTGACTCATTTTGAAGTTATTGTTATAATAATTGTTTACAAAATATTCTATTGTTGGAAATACCTCTTTTTTGCAATCATCACTCAAAAGATCATATGCGCATTGCGTATCCCCATCATTACAGTACTGTATAAATTTTTTAATAATTTTTATATCTTCATTTCCACTAACTTCATTTTTCTTTCCACTAATTATAGATTTTTTATCGTTTTTATTTATATCTTCCGTCATTACATTAACTTGTTCATTATTTACTTCTTTCTTCTTATTCTGCGCCAACTTATAATCAACAGCACGAAGGAGAACTATAATGAGTAATATAATAACGATTATTATAAAGATTTCTCTCCTATTTTGATTATAATATCTAACTACATTATTCATATGTTCTCCTTATCCTATTTATTTTTATAGAATTGCTTTATATTTTTCATTGCTGATTTAGCTAAATCTTCAGACATTCTCTTTGATATATCCTCTTGTTCTTCTTTTTGTCTTCTCTTGATATACTCAAGTTGTTCTTTCCTTTTTTCTTCCAATTTTGATACAACATCCTCAATGTCAGTTCTCTCACTTGCTTCTAACTTTCTACGACTTTCCTCATATTCTTGTTGAGTTTTTTCTATCTCTTGCTTATATTTTTCTTCCATTGTTCTAAATGTTGCTTCCTGTCTAGCTTTAATAGCTGGAGTTTGTGAAAACTCTTCTTGTAATCTTTTCTGCCATTTTGCTTCAGCATCTGGGCTTGCACTTACGTCTCCGACTTTTTGAGCCAGCTTATATGTAAATATAGCAGAATCTCTACTTAGTCCAGATTCTTCTAGTTTGTATGCTGCATAGAAATCATCCATGTTCATACATCCATTACGTGCATAATCTGGATATACTTCTTTTAATATTTTATTATAATCTTCTCCTCTTTCTTTTAAAAATAATCTATTCGATGGATCTGCTTGCATCTTCTTAATTTGCTCTTCCAGCATTTTACCATCATAATCCTCTCCATAATATCCTGCTTTAAATGCTTCTATATTATCATTCCCTTCGTTAGCTATTGAATCACTTATGTTCTTAGATAAATTTCCTCCTACATAAGCTGCTCCAGTCATATATTGGGCAGCTTTTCCAGCATCTCCTGAAGCTATTCCTGCAGTCAATCCTACTAGTCCTAAGGATGCTGCGCCAAAGCCATAAGCAACTCCTCTTCTTAACGCTTTTATCGGATGTGCCTTGGATATCTTTCTACTATATCTAGCACCGACTGACATTATTCCATTTCCTATTCTATTTTTTATAGTTTTCTTCGGTCTAGATACTTCCATTGTTGGTACATTTGATGCTGTCAAATTTTTTGGTACACCATAACCATTTCTTTCCATATATCCAGATGAGAAATTATTATCAATATCTAGCGTTCCAGTTAATGGTGCTTTTTCATTTTTCTTTTTATTATTCTCTTCAGATTCTTTATTGCCTTCTAGTCCTTTTAATCCTGAAGAAATTCCAAGCCCTAGGGCTCCTACATCTCCAATACTTGCATTTTCATTAGCATATGTATCCAATTCATCTTTTTCATTATATTTCATTCTTATTTTACTGTCTTTTTCTACGTTTGACTTGTTATCTCCATTATCCATTCTCTTTGGTTTGTGAGTTAATTTCTTTATTCCAGACATAATTAATCCGGCGCCTGCAGCTCCCATTGCTCCCATAGTTGCAGGTGACTGTGCTTTTTCAAAGCCAAACATTTTTCTTAACATCTTTTCTGCTGGTATTAAGAAACCTAATGCAACAAGTGCATATATTGGATAGTCGATGGCTATATTCATTACAGTTCCAATTACTACACTATATATTAATAAGTGGAAAGGTTGCAATAATGCATTAAATATATACTCTCTAAACCATGAATTAAATCCTTGAGCTTTTCCATCATTAATTTTGTCTATTGGATAAGTCATGGCTACTAATGGAGCGATAATTGTAAGAAACGCCATATAAAGTACCCTTTTTAAATATATGATACTAAAGACAACAGTGTATATTACTAGAACTACATAGATAACTGTAAATTCTACTGCTTTCATCGTATCATATTCCATAAATCCCCCTGCTATTAATCTTGCATATCCAGTAAAGCTACATGCCCATATTGGATGTCCTGTTTCTGGGTCAGCTTCAAGTTGTTCTCCATCTACTTTAGTATCATCCGGTAATGCTACTAGAATTGTTTCTGTACATGCTCCAGCTAGAACAGAACTAATATTTTCTGCAAAAGTTATCGTAAAAGCCATAATATAATGCATTCCAAATAATAGGCACATTGCAACAAGCCAATCAAGTAGCATTTGTTTATATTTTGCCTTTTCATTACTTGACGCTGTAATTACTATTCTGATTCCTATGTATAATAATATAGATAATAGTGCAACAAAAGCTATATTTCTTAATGCCAAATACCAAGATGCTACAGTTGGTTGTAATATTTTGGCAGAAGATTCACTGGTATATTCTATTTGTGCATTCTCTTCTCCCATGTCTACATTCCCACTTGTTTCTGTTTTAGGAGAAAAGAAATTAATATCAAATATTGGAATACTGTTAGAAAATATAGCAAATGGTGTATATGCAATCATTGGTAGATCAAATTCTCCACTCAGTGCTTCTACAGTATCATCTATGCCCCATACAACAGACGCTGTTCCAGCTGCGGCCAGTGCTACACCTCCAGCTATTGCAGCAACTCCAGCAGCAGTCAACGTTCCAAAAGATAGGACAGTAATCGCAACTCCTGCTACAATTGCCAAAGCTCCTCCTACATATTTTACTATTGTCCATCCACTTATTCCGCTTCTTTCTTCTGCACTATTAGCTTGTACAATAGCTCTCTGATCTGTTAAAAAATTTGTCTGTAATGCATCAATTGTACAATCTCCTAGAAATACCATAAGATCGCAAATAGGCTCTAGTAGTTTACCTCCTACTGTTTTTAGAAATGATTTTGCTTCGACTGGTTTTGCCAACACGAAACAACCTAGAATAATCATAATAATCGCTAAAACAAGCTTATTCCTTAGTTTTTTTAATCCTTCCATAATACATCCCCTAATTATAAATTTTATTTAATTATATATATCTTTATATTATAATGTCAATTCTTAACATTAAATTAAATAAAAAATCACTTTTAAAATATTTTAAAAGTGATTTTTCTATCTATTTTAATTTACATTGAATGACATTACAAAATCTGTTCCTTCTAATAATTTCATAACAAAGGTCTTTCTTACTGCCTCTTTACTACTTTCTGTTCCCTCTGTTACAGTAACATCAAACATATATAAATTTCCTTCTTCTTTGCAATTTTCATACTCTAATTGATTATGTGCGAAATTTTGTTTAACATATTCTTCAAATGATGCTTCATCAGGGAAATTATTTTGTTTAAATGTATTGTCTAGTTTATTATATACATACCTATAATCTTCATCATTGATTGCCTCAAAAATCTTTTGTATATTCATTCCTACCTTTATTTTACCATCATTAGTTTTATATTTCTCTAAAAACTCTGGTAGGTCTGTGGTATATACATCAAGAACAACTTTATACTTTGCAGCAGTTTCTTCTATAAATATGTAATACTTTCCATTATTGTCTATGCAAACATATTCTTTTGTTCCATCATGTTCTGTTACTTGATACTTATTTATACTTGCATATTCGATTTTTTTTCTATTAGAATTAACATAATTTTCAAAATTTTCATAGCTACTATATTTCTTTTGACTATATTCCGTATCTAATAGTTTATATGCTTCTATAGTATCATTTAACATTTTCATTCTATATTCTGAAAAATATTGGGATACTATATAACTATCTGTTGGATTCATATTGATATTACTATTGTAACTATTTTTCTGTATTCGTTTATTATCAATATTAATATCTTTTTTGCTCATATTTTTGTCATATTTATATTTTGTTATATAATCTTCTAGAAATAATGAATATGTACCATTCTCTTTATCCAATTTTATTAATAAATCAAATTCCTCATCATTTATTCTAGCATCAACTAAAGCTATCGTTATATTTTCTGTTAGATTATATGTGAAAACGTCATCAACATTCAAATTATATATAACTTCTTGACTATATGTACCATTTTTCATATATTTATTTTGCATTTTTTGTATTTGATCATCTGTTATATTTAAATCATCTATATATTGTTCATCTAATATTTCTTTTATTGCAGTTGTCCCATCATTTTGCATTACTTCTTTTAATTCTTCTTTTGTCATATTAAGCCTTGAGGCATCGACGTATTCATCACCATTGATTTGCTTCATGTATACTATGTAATTGTTAATAATTTCTCTTATAGTATAATATGTCTTATGGTCTTTTATCTCTGTAAAACCTGTTATTGTAGCTGTTTGTTCAATATCACTGTTAGTTTGCTTGTTAATTTTACCTTGATGATTCACTAAAACAATTACAAGTAATCCAATTATAAGAAGAAGTACAATCAGCACTAATATTATTCTCTTTGATTTATCCATTATTGATTCCTCCTCAGTTACTATTTATTATTATATTACTTTATATTAATGATTAAAGTAAGAGAAATGCATATAATCTTTTAATGATGTCCAATCTCCACCCCAATAAAATCCGTGGCTCTTCCAAATGTTAATTATCGGTTCCGTTACAGAATAAGGATCTGAACCTGGGCTATAATGATCCCCTACAATATTTCCATTTGCATAAATACAGTAATTCTGTGTTGGATTAACGTCAAATGCATGTCCATAAGTATGGGCTGATTGAGGAAATCTGCCTTTGAATCCAGCATCACTGCCCCATTGACGATAACTAATATCTCCACCAATAACTTTAAATCCAGCATCTGCCATTTCTTTAAATATTGCTTGCACTTCAGTTTTTAATTTTCTGTGCATTGTAACATTCATTGTCTTACGATTACCATTTTTATCAAGATATTCAACTGGGAATGTTTCTAAATACCTATTATTCTCTGCTTCTGATGTTGGAAGTCCATTACCATCATAAAGCCATGCAATTCTTTCTTCAGTTCCCTGAATTCTAGCAGCTTCTCCTGCTTGAATATTAACTGAACTACTTCCTGTATGGTTAGTCTTCCACTCTTTATACCACTTTTGAGCATATTCATATCTCTTTTGAGTATGATGTTTTGTTGCATTATAGTCATTTCCTACGAAGAATACTTCATAATATCTTCCCCAGTACCATGTTGCATATTCCATATCAGATTCTTCTGTAGCACTCATAATAACATTTTTAACACTTTGATATGAAGTTTCTAATTCATTCCACATGTGCTCCAATTGTGTATCTACATCAGTCCATGAAACTCCTTTACTATTTGCTAAAGATTTTAATTTATCAAATCTTCCATCTTTCCACTGGCATAGACCAGAGCATCCTATAGAATTAACAACTGCAGGATTGAAACTGCTCTCTCCTTCTATATTTCCTAAAATTGCGGCTGCTCCAACTGGCGGAACTCCTTTTGCAAGTAAGAAATCGTATATCTGTCCTGGTATACCACCTATATTGCTTACTCCTCCATATTGATCACTTAGCGACTGGAAGTTTGCAGGATCAAATATGCTAAAGTCAAACTCTGTTACTCCATAATCTTTACCAGTTGCCTTATATAGTAGATATTTTGTTAAATCTACCATATCTTTTGTAGTTTCATTTTTCCCTAGAATTTCAAATAGCCATGCAGTAGCACTATTTACATTGCTTGCATTTTTATAATGTTCTTTCTTCAAATATATTGTTACAAAATTTGCTTCATCCGAATCTGGGTCTGTTTTTTCTCTGATGTTTGCAGGAGATGATACATATTTTTTGCTTTCCATTGTATTTGTAATATCTACATTTCTATTAACTGTTTTATAATAATATTCACTATTTAAGCTTTCTACTGTTGTACTAACTGTTGTATGTTCTTCTTCATATTCTGATTGTATAGTTTGTCTATACTCTTCTCCCAATCCTGCTGCATCATTACCATCTGTCTTATTTGGAGTTTCTGGATACTCTTCATCATCATATGGTATTGAAGAATTTGTTACTACGTTGTCCGGTGTTTGATATGTGAAATCTTGTGTGTACTCTACAATCCATACGTTTGCTTTTGTTAACTTAGTTTCCAATGTATTTGTCTTTGTTACAACTGTGTGTACTGTTTTATATGATGCTTCACTCTCTTTTTCAAATGGTCCTCCTACTTCTGTTGCAGAGCCTTTCATTGTAGTAGTATATGGATGTTCATGTTCTGTATCCCAATTATCATAACTTGTTGATGTATCACTATACTCTACCTTTACTTTTACATTGTCTGTTATAACTTTTGTTTTCTTTGTATACGTATCTGTATTGACATTTGTATTAACTGTTAAATTATCATGTACTGTAATTTCAATTTCACTACCGTATACTAAGTCAGCTAATTCA
>CAMEWM010000002.1 GCA_945946655.1 uncultured Clostridium sp.
ACTCCATCCTTATCCATTGCAACAACTTTTACTTTATAACCCATATCTTTTTCTAAATTTTCACATATTACTGTATCTGTTAATATATCATTCTTTTTTATCATTACATACGCACTATCGTCTTCTGTTATTTTTCTTATATAAAATGTATAACTTATTATCTCACTCTTGGTATCTGTTGCACTTGCTGTCGCCATAATACTTGTATCTGTCTTCTTTTCTAACTCTAAGTTTATGCCTATTATTCCAGCTTCTCCATACTGTGTCTTGTCTTCAATCACTTCACCATATAAGGCATCCCTATTCTGAGTTGTGCTGTTTTGCATCTTTCCTACTTCATCTTTTGCTTCTTTACTTTTGGATATCATGCCATTGTCTCCAACAATCGCTCCTATTGATATTCCTGTCAATATAATCAGAACAATTATTGTTATCACTAGTGCAACTAGTGTTATTCCGTTCTCATCTTTCTTCATAAGTTTACTCTCCTTTTCTCCACTACCATCATTTCTAAATTTATAGAAATCTGGCCATTTGAACTCCTGAACAAGAAGCCATCATTAATCCTCTTGTCATTCCTCCGCCGTCCCCTATTGAATATAGACCTTTAATATTGGTCTCAAAATGGTTATTTATCTCTACTTGATTACTATAAAATTTTATTTCTGGTGCATATAATAAATTGTCTTCATTTGCAAATCCTGGAACAACTGTATCTATTTGTTTAATAAATTCCAATATATCAGTCATTGTTCTATATCCAATTGCAAATGTTATATCTCCTGCAACTGCTGAGGATAAAGTTGGTTTTACACTATTAGATTTTAATTCCTGTTCCCACGTTCTCTTTCCTTTTAGTATATCTCCTAGTCTTTGAACAAGCACATTACCATTACCTAATTCATTAACATTTTTAGCAACATTTCTTCCATAATCAATTGGTTTATGGAAAGGATATGTAAAATGATGTGATACGAGCAATGCTAAGTTCGTATTTGTGCTTTTTCTTTCTTTATATGAATGTCCATTAACAAGGCTAATTCCTTCATCATACACTTCTTCTGATACAAATCCACTTGGATTCTGGCAGAAAGTTCTTACTTTATCTTTAAACGGTGCTGGTCTACCCACGAATTTTCCTTCATACATATATTTATTTACTTCCTTCATTACCTCATCTGGTAATTCATATCTTACACCTATATCAACAATCCCCGGTTTTGTTTTTATTTTGTGTTTTTCGCACATATCAACTAACCAGTTTGCACCTTTTCTGCCTACTGCAACAACAACTTTATCTGCATATATTGTTTCTATATCTTCATCTCTATCATACTGTTTATATTTTGATTTTCTTACTTTTACTCCTTTTACTTCTCCATCTGAAATTATCAAGTCCTCTACTATAGTTTCAAATAACATGTCCACTTTATGGTTTGCTAGATAATCTTCCAACCTTTTATACAATTCATGTGCTTTTTCTGTTCCTAAATGCCTAATTGGAATACTTATTAAATTTAGTCCAGCTTTTTTTGATTTTTCTTGTAGCTTACTAACTTCATCTTTAAATTCCAATCCTTCAAGTTTTTCATCTGCTCCAAATTTTAGATATATCTTATCTGTATAATCTATTAATTTTTTTGTTTCTTCAACTCCTATATAATCTTGTAAATTTCCACCCACATATATATCATCATCTTCTGGGTTATATAAAGACAACTTTCCATCTGAAAAAGCTCCTGCTCCAGAGAACCCACTTGTTATATTGCAAAAAGGTTTGCATTTTATACATTGTTTTTTCTCTTCTAATGGGCAAAACCTATTTTCTACTTTTTTCCCTTGGTCTATTAGTAATATTCTTTTGTTAGAATTTAATTGTGTTAATTCATATGCGGTAAAAATAGCACTTGGTCCCATGCCAACTACTAATACATCATATTTCTCATTCATTAGCACTCATTCCTTCCTTTATAACTTTTACCTTCACATTATATATAAATATATTTATCTTCGCAAGCTAAAACACAATATTGTATTAAATTTTAAACACAAAACCATTATCTAATAACATTATTGTATCTCTTCTACCATCTGTGGCATGTTTTTACCTTGAACCATTGGTATATTTATTATTCTAAATTTTGATGTTTTATCTCCAAATTTAATTTCTATTATATCATTAACTTTAACTTCATAACTTGGCTTTGCTGGTCTTCCATTTACAATTATTCTTCCTCCATCAGCAGCCTCATTAGCAACAGTTCTCCTTTTTATTATTCTAGAAACTTTTAAAAATTTATCTAACCTCATGTTGATTTTCTCCTTTTATATTTCTATTTGTATAAATTGGTTTAAGTATAAGCTATATATTCCCATATTTTTCACTTTTGTATTTAGTGACTTCTCCAGTGCTTCTTTATATAAATTTAGTTGTTCTTTATATTTTTCTACTAGTAGTTCTTCCTTACCTTTTTCTACATAATCTGTTTTGTAGTCTACAAGAACAATGTTGTCATTTTTATCTATATAATATAAGTCTATAATACCTTGTACTAGAATGTCTTCATCCATTTCCTTACTTATATTATTGTATAATTTACTTGCTTTTACATTTATGTAAAAAGCTTTTTCTTTATTAATCTCTTTTGCTTCTTTTAATTCTTGCCATAAATTAGATCTAGTGTATCCTAACAGTCTATTAGCATCTATACAATCAGCTTCAGTACTGCTAATTATTTCTTTCGTCCTTAGTTCTTCTATTAAATTCTGTATTTTTAGTAAATCATACTCCTCTTTTTCATTCATTTTTTGCACACATAAATGCATCACTGTACCTTTTTGTGCATTGGTGATTTTGTTGTCTTTACTATCTTTTAAGAATTTAGGTTTTGCACTTATTGATGTTTGAGTGCTATCTTCTTGAATATCAATTTTTAAATCTTTCGTTCTTTCTTGAATTTGCTCTGCATTTGCTAATTCTTTTATCTTTGTTACTGATGTTTTGGTTGGTATTTCTGAAACTTCTGTATATGGATACTTCCAATTTAATAATTGTTTTATCTTATCTTTGGTTTCTTGATTCTCTACATTATTATGGCTTTCTGCATTATTTTTTATTTTTGCATATATATCTTCTATTTCATTATCTTCTTGCTTCGAATTTTTTATTAAATCCGCTTTTTTGTTTATATTTACACTAAATACATCTTTTGTACTAGCTGTTCCTTCTTTTAAGTAAATTAATTCAATCCAGTCTAAATATGTTTTGTATTTTTGTAATAGATATGGATTGATTTTCTTATTATCTTCAGAGTATATTTCTAAAACTTTCTGCTTGTCAGACATTTTTTTATTTACATCTTTTTGCCTTCCAACAACAATTAATTTTTCTTTTGCTCTTGTTAAAGCTACATATAGCACTCTCATCTCCTCTGATATTGCTTCATTTTTTGCCTTTATAGAAAGAGCTTTTTTAGCTAAAGTTTTAAATTCTATATGTCTTTCTGAATTTATATATTGTGGTCCTATTCCCAAGTCTTGGTCTAGCAAAATTTTTTCATTTAAATCTTGAAAATTAAATTGTTTTCCCGTTCCAGCCAAAATTACTACTGGAAATTCTAGTCCTTTACTTTTGTGAATACTCATTATCCTTACAACATTTTCATTTTCTCCTATTATTTTTGCAGATGTTAGATCTTCACTATTAAATTTAATTTTATCTATAAAATTAATAAAGTTAAATAATCCTTTAAAGCTGGCAGATTCATATTGTTTTGCTCTTTCGAACAACATTTTTAAATTAGATACTCTCAAATTTCCATTTGGCATTAAACTTACATAATTCATATAACCAGTTTTTATATAAATGTTCCAAATCCATTCATCCAATGCCATATATTGTTCATCTTCTCTTAACTCTTCTAGCAATCCTAAAAATTTTTTTACTTTTGGTGTATCTGTTTTTGTAAGGGCATCATAAAAATTAGAGTTTCTATCATTCATTCGTATTTCAATAAGCTCATTATCTGTAAAATTGCCTATTGGCGAACGCATAACTGTAACTAACGGAATATCCTGCATTGGATTATTTATAATTCTTAATAAAGACATTATTGTCTCTATTTCTGTTGATTGTAAGTATTCTCCAGAGCTGTCACTATATACTGGAATTCCTAATTCAGATATTTCTTTCTCATATATATTAGCTACTCCAGTCATACTTCTTAATAATATTGATATGTCTTTATATTTTATATCTCTTTTTCCTAATTTTTTATCTACTACTTGATATTTACTGTCTATCAATTCTTTTATTTTTTTAGCAACAAATCTAGCCTCTAAGACAACGTCTTCAACTCTTTCTTCTGTCTGATTATCTCCTTCGGTATTTTCTATGTTATTGTCTAATTCTTGCTCTGTTTTCCATATATCATTATCTTCATCACTGGTATCTATAATTTCTATTTCTGTTTTCAAATTTTGCTCTGAAATATCCACATATGATGCACCTAAATTTAAATATTCATCTTGATTATAGTCAATATCTCCAAGTTCCTTGCTCATGATATTTTCAAATACTAAATTTGTAAAATCTAATATATTTTTTCTACTTCTAAAGTTTTTAAATAGTTGAATTTTTCTATCTTCACTATCTCCTGGATATAATTTATATTTATTATACTTCTCTATAAATAGCTGAGGCCTTGCCTGCCTGAATTTATAAATACTTTGTTTTACATCTCCAACCATAAATATATTATTGCCTTTTGAAACACTAGTTAAAATATATTCTTGCACTAAGTTACTATCTTGATATTCATCTATATCAATCTCTTCAAATTTTTCTTCATATCTTTTTGCAATATCTGTTTTAACAACATTCCCTAATTCATCTTTTTTTACAAGCATTTTTAGAGCTAAATGCTCCATGTCATTAAAATCCATAATATTTTTTTCTCTTTTTTTCTGATAAAATCTATCTGAGAATTCTAATATTAATTTTTTTAGTTTTTCTAATATTGTATACATATATTCAATATCATCATTAGCCTCTTGAGATAAACAATTAATTAAATCTTTTACTTTCTTAAATTCATCTTTTACACTATCCCTTATGTCTTTTGCTTCATCCTTTAAATCATTTGTAATTTTTTTATCAGTTGGCCATGTTTTATTCTTAAATTCAGATATTATTGTTGCACTTTTGTCCCAATCTTTTAGATTCTCTTTTATATATAAATAATTATTAATATCTTCGTTTATTACATTTGTATACTTTTCAAGTTCTGGAAATCGTTCCATTTTTCTTTTTAGATTTTGTAATTTTAAAATTCCATTCTCTAGTATCTCATCAACATTTTGTATTATAATCTTTCCCCATGGTGTATTTGAAAAATTACTATATTCAGCATTTTCTTTAATATCAAACATTTTTACTTTTTCTTCAAGCCATTCTTCTGGAAATGGTGAAGCTTGTATGTATGTATAAATATTCAATATTAAATCCTTCAAATCTTCATCTCTATTATATTTTGTATACGTATCTATTAAATCTAAAAAATCTTTATCGTTTTCAATGTATTTTTCTTCAAATATATCATCCAATACTTCTTGCTTTAACAGTAAAATTTCTGTTCCATCAGCTATTCTTGTATTAGCAGATACATCTATTTCATAAAAATTGTTTTTTATTACATCTAAACAAAAAGAATCTATTGTACATATACTTGCCTTGTTCAAAAGTATTATTTGTTTTTGTAAATTGGCATCATCTGGGCTTTCTTCTATTTTTTTATAGATTGCATCTAAAATTCTTTCTCTCATTTCGCTTGCAGCAGCATTTGTAAATGTTACTACCAAAATTTTATCTATATCCACTTTGTCATCTATTATTTTTCTTATTATACGCTCAACTAAAACTGCAGTTTTTCCACTTCCGTGCAGCTGCAGCTACTAATATATTTGACCCTTTTTTACTTATTGCATTTTGTTGTTCCTCTGTCCATTTTACTTCTGACATTTCTGCCCTCCCATAAATACTTTTTCTTAGTATATATTAATTTATAACGTTAATCAAGGCTTAAAAATGATTATTTGTCTATATTCTGGTTATACTATATTTAATAATTTAATAGGAGGATAATAATGGATAATAAGGTTTCTAATAAAGAAAAAGATAACAACATTAATTTAACAATTTTAAATGAGATTAACAAAGCTGCTAAAATGGGCATGGATTCAATTTCATATGTTATAAAAAAAGTGGATGATGAAAATATGAAAGAAAACTTATCTACTCAATTTTCCGAATATGGAAAAATAGTTGATAAGGTCAATACTCAATTTGATCACTATGGCGAAGTTCCTGACGAAACTCCAATTACTGACAAAATGATGGGCTGGACGGGAGTACAATTAAATACTATTACAGACAAAAGCAATTCTCATATTGCAGAGATGATGATTCAAGGTGGAGATATGGGCATAATTGAATGTCAAAAATTATTAAATCATAATCCATACGCTGATCAAGAAGTAAAAGATATTCTTAATGATTTTATGAATATGCAAAAAAATGATATTGAACAAATGAAGAAGTTTTTGTAATTACTCAAATTAAAGAGACGAATTTGCTACTACAAATCCGTCTCTATTTCTTTGGTGCCTTGAACTGGAATCGAACCAGTGACACAAGGATTTTCAGTCCTTTGCTCTACCAACTGAGCTATCAAGGCAACTTTTAAATAAAAAAATGGCGACCTGGAACGGGCTCGAACCGTCGACCTCTAGCGTGACAGGCTAGCGTTCTAACCAACTGAACTACCAGGCCGTAAATAAAAAAATTTAGAATATTCTAAATTTTCTTATAAAGAATGGTGGTCGCTATAGGGCTCGAACCTATGACCCCCTGCTTGTAAGGCAGATGCTCTCCCAGCTGAGCTAAGCGACCATTTCTTTCGACTTTCTTAGTATACTAGACTTTTACATTTTTGTCAATACTAATTTTTAATTTTTTATAATTTTTTTGTATTATAAACGGATTTTATTTACACTTATAAATAAAATCCGCTATACCTTATTTTTCTATTCTTGGTAGTCTTTGTCCTAATCTGCATAGTAATTCATCTGTAATTGTATCTGCTTGAGTTGCTATTTCTTCAGCACTTATTTCTGTTTGAGCTCCTATTAAAGTAACAACATCTCCCTCTTTAATATCATTTATTGCAGATACATCTATCATTAATTGATCCATGCATACTCTACCTATTATTGTTGCATATTTTCCATTTACATATACTTTAGCATTCTTTCCTGATAGATTTCTCGGATAGCCATCTGCATATCCAATAGATACTGTTGCTATTTTCATTTTCTCTTTTGCAATGTATGTTCTTCCATAACTCACTGCCTCATCTTTATCTATATACTTCACACTGGTTATTCTCGCTTTTAGCTCTAAAACAGGCTTTAAATTTGGCTCTATTTTAGCATTATGTTCTTTTGTACAGTAGATTCCATACATTATAATACCTGGTCTAACATAATCACATTTAATTTCAGAATAGTTTAAAATTCCATAACTGCTTTGTATATGCAATTTTCCCGGATTATATCCTAATCTTTTTATTTCTTTTACACAATCAAAAAAGTTGTTTATTTGTTTATTGGTAAAATCAATGTCTGCAACTTTCAAACTATCTGCTGAGCTTAAATGCGTATACATTCCTAATATATCGATATTATTTAGTTTAAATATTGAAATAATTTTTCCAATATCCTTACAGTTTTCTCCTATACGATTCATTCCTGTATTTAATTTTATATGAGTTTTTATTTTCCCATTATTTACTATTTCATTTACTTTTTCATTTAGTTTTTTTGCATAGTCATAATCTACTATCGTCTGTATTAAATCATATTTTTGAACATACTTAATATCTTCAATATTCGTGTATCCTAATATCAGGATATTACCTCTTATGTCATGTTTTCGTAATTCTATTGCCTCAGATAAAGTAGCAACAGCAAAATCTTCTATCCCAATTTTACTTAATTTTTTTGCTACATTTATCATTCCATGTCCATATGCATTTGCTTTTACTACTGCCATAATTTTGCAATCTTTTGAAATTAATTTTTTTATTTGTTCAATATTATTTTGCAAATTTTGCATATCTATCTCTATCCATGCTCTATCTTTATATATTTCTTCCATTGTTTTTTCTTCCTTTTATATACGCATAACAAGCACACAAAATAATCTGTGCGCTTGTATGTTTTTTATTTTAGTACATTCCACCCATATCTTGGTTTTCGTGTCCACCACAGTTGCAATTTTTCTCTTCTTTCTTATCTGTTACTATACTCTCTGTTGTTAGTATCATTGATGCTACTGATGCTGCATTTTGTAGTGCACTTCTTGATACTTTAGTTGGATCTACAATTCCAGCCTTCTTCATGTCAACATATTCTTCTTTTCCAGCATCAAATCCAACTCCTACAGGAGAAGCCTTTACTTTTTCTAATATAACAGCTGGTTCTAATCCTGCATTTACAGCTATTTGTCTTACAGGCTCTTGTAAAGCTTTAATGATTATTTTTCCTCCAAGTTGTTCTTCCTGTGGCAAAGTATCTACATATTTTTCTACTTCTGGTAAAATATTTATAAATGCTGTTCCACCACCAGCAACAATTCCTTCTTCTACTGCTGCTCTTGTTGCAGATAGAGCATCTTCTATTCTTAATTTTTTATCTTTCATTTCTACTTCTGTTGCTGCTCCAACACCAATTACTGCAACTCCTCCAGCAAGTTTTGCTAATCTTTCTTGTAGTTGTTCTTTATCATAACTACTCTTTTCATCTTCTATCTGAGCTTTTAACTGAGCAACTCTTTCTGCTATTTCTTTCTTATCGCCGCTTCCATCAACTATAATTGTATGTTCTTTATCAGCTTTTATTTGTCTTGCTCTACCTAATTGATTAATTTGTGTATCTTTTAATTCTAATCCTAGGTCTGATGTTATAACTTCACCACCTGTTAGAGTTGCAATATCTTGAAGCATTTCTTTTCTCTTGTCTCCATAACCAGGAGCTTTAACAGCTAATACATTTATAACACCTCTTAATTTGTTTAGAATAAGTGTTGATAAAGCTTCTTGTTCTATATCATCACAAATTATTACCAATTTACCTGATTGTTGCATTAATGTTTCTAGTAAAGGTAATATTTCTTGAATATTGCTTATTTTCTTATCTGTTATTAAAATATATGGATTATCTACGATAGCTTCCATTTTTTCTGTATCTGTTGCCATATATGGAGAAACATATCCTTTATCGAATTGCATACCTTCAACAACATTAAGTTCTGTATTTGATGTCTTAGATTCTTCTATTGTAATAACTCCATCATTTGAAACTTTTTCCATAGCTTCTGAAATTAGTTTACCAATCTCTTTATCATTTGCAGATATACTAGCAACTCTAGCTATATCTTCTTTTCCAGCTACTTTTGAACTTACTTTTTTAAGCTCTTCTACTGCTACATCTACAGTCTTGCCCATTCCTCTTTTTATTGCCATTGGATCTCCACCAGCTGCAACATTCTTAACTCCTTCTTTTATCATGCTTTGAGCTAAAACTGTTGCTGTAGTAGTACCATCTCCGGCTATATCGTTTGTTTTTGTCGATACTTCCTTTACAAGTCTTGCTCCCATATTTTCAAATGGATCATCTAATTCAATTTCTTTTGCTATTGTTACACCATCATTTGTAATTAATGGAGCACCAAATTGTTTATCTAATACAACATTTCTTCCTTTAGGTCCAAGTGTTACCTTTACTGTATCAGCCAATTTATTTACACCATCTAATAAAGATTTTCTAGCATCTTCTCCAAATTTAATTTCTTTTGACATTTTAAATTACCTCCTAATAATAAATTGAATTAATAAATCTATTCAGCAATAGCTAATATATCACTTTGTTTTACTATAATATAATCTTCTCCTTCATACTTTATTTCTGTCCCAGCATATTTGCTAAATACAACTTTATCTCCAACTTTTACATACATTTTTATTTCATTTCCATCTACATTTCCGCCAGGGCCTACAGCAATTACCTCTGCTATTTGTGGTTTTTCTTTGCTTCCTTCTGAAAGTATTATTCCACTTTTTGTAGTTTCCTCTGCTTTTGTCATTTTTAAAACAACTCTGTCTGCTAATGGTTTTAACATATAAAATTACCTCCTTAAATTTTTATATTTATATAAAACATTTTCTGTCGATAGTCACCTTTTGCGTTTTAGCACTCTTTCTTCGTGACTGCTAATAATCTATACCTTTTATTAGCAAAAGTCAATAGAGATTGCTAATTTTCACAAAACTTTCACATTACATTCTATTCTGGCAATTTGAATTTATTACAAACATTGATTTTTCAGCATATTTCGTGTATAATATATATTATAAATCTATAGGAGGGATTTATTATGGCTTTTGAATTTTATAACATGTTACCTGGCGATGCCCTCGTTTCCGAAATCCGGCGGACATGCACTGGCTCTCAATTAGAAAAGAATCTGGAAATTGCGAGACAACTCGCATTCTATGACTCCATGTATAATGAGAGTTTAACCTTCGGCGAATTTGTCGAGGCATACCATCCACGTGATGATTCTGAGGCCGAAGAGGACCCCGAGTAATTCGGGATCCCCTTTTTTTTTTATATTTTTTTCTTTGCTGCCGCTAATAATCCAACAAATAGTGGCTGTGGTCTATCTGGTCTAGATTTGAATTCCGGATGAAACTGTGAAGCTATAAAATATGGATGTTCTTTTAATTCTATTATTTCTACTAATTGTCCATCAGGAGAAGTTCCTGAAAAAATCATGCCTTTTTCTTGCATTGCTTCTCTATAATCATTATTAAATTCATATCTATGTCTATGTCTTTCGGATATTTCTTCAGATTTATATAAACTGCTTGCTAAAGAGTCTTTTTTAAGAATACATGGGTATGCACCTAATCTCATTGTTCCACCTTTCTTTGTGATTTTTTTCTGATTTTCCATTATATGAATTACAGGATTTAATGTCTTCTCATTAAATTCTAGAGAATCTGCATCTTTTAATTTTAATACGTCTCTTGCAAACTCTATCACCGCCATTTGCATTCCTAAGCAAATTCCTAGAAATGGAATATTATTTTCCCTCGCATATTTTACAGTTTGTATTTTCCCTTCTATTCCTCTATTTCCAAATCCTCCTGGCACTATTATTCCATTAAATTTACTTAGTTTTTCTTTTGCATTATTCTCTGTTATTGTTTCTGAGTCTACAAATCCAATTTCCACTCCTACACCATTTGCATATGCAGCATGTTTAATGCTTTCTACTACCGATAAATACGAGTCTTCTAGTTTTATGTATTTACCAACTATAGCTATTTTTATTTTATTAATTTCTGGATTTTTATATTTTTTATCTATATCCTTAAAATGTTCTATCATTTTTTCCCATGCTTCATTTTTAGGTTCTACGTTTGTTAATTTAAGATGTTTGCAAATTCCTGTAGCTAATCCCTCTTTTTCTAGCATTAGAGGAACCTCGTACAAATTTGATGCTGTTAAATTAGCTATTACGTTTTCCGGTCTCACATTACAAAATAGAGCAATTTTATTTCTTATACTTTCTGTTATTGGAAGTTCAGTTCTGCATACTAGAATATCTGGTTTTATTCCTAAAGATTGTAATTCTTTTACAGAGTGTTGAGTTGGCTTTGATTTTAATTCATTTGACCCAGATATATATGGCAATAGTGTTACATGTATGTATACTACATCTTCAGGATCATTCTCTAGCCCAACCTGTCTAATAGCTTCTAGGAAAGGTAAGCTCTCTATATCTCCAACTGTTCCTCCTATTTCTGTTATTACTATATCAGCTCCAGTTTTTCCTAAAGAGTATACTTTATCCTTTATTTCATTCGTTATATGAGGAATTACTTGAACTGTTTTTCCTAAGTAATCTCCTTTTCTTTCTTTTTCAATTACTTGTTGATATATTCTTCCAGTTGTTATACTTGAATTTTTTGTTAGATTTTCATCTGTAAATCTTTCATAATGTCCTAAATCCAAATCAGTTTCAGCGCCATCATCTGTAACAAAAACTTCTCCATGTTCATATGGACTCATTGTTCCAGGATCCACATTTATATATGGATCAAATTTTTGGTTTGCAACCTTATAACCCCTATTTTTTAGTAATCTTCCTAAAGATGCTGCAGTTATTCCTTTTCCTAGTCCTGATACTACTCCTCCAGTTACAAATACATATTTTGTGTTCATTTTCTCCTCCTCTTATAACTTATTTTTTATCATAAAAACAAAAGAAAATAGGCTAAACACCCAAAAAAGGTGTTTTTTTTTAGCCTATTTTTTGTTTTTCATTAACTAATAATTATTTTAACAAATATATATTATTTTTGCAATACTTTTTACTTATTCCATTCAAAACTATTTACTACATCTTTTGTATACTCTTCTAATTCATCTAATATATCCTCACTATTTGTATATGATATTGCAGTTATATACGCTATTTTTCCATCTTGATATATATAATAATCAAATTCCATTGTAGTCTCATATTTCATCATTAATTCTATAGCATCATAACCGTTTGAGGTAGTAAATACATTAATATTATATCCATCATAATCTAAATATTCATTAATATATATTTCTAATATTGACCTTAAATCATTTATCGAATTGTAATTGCCAGATGCACTTTTATCATAAACAATACCTATGGTTGCAGGATATGAATGCTCACTATTTTTTTCTCCATCTGTATCTAAATATTTATAATATATCCAACCAGCATCTTCTGTATAGTCTTCAAATAAATTCCAAGATGTATCTATATTAAAGCTTACATCATCATTATATACTTTCTTTACCTCTTTATTCATTATGCCTCCAAATGAAAGCATAATTGCTACTATTAATATAATAGCTGTACATGCTGTTACTACAATTTTACTTACTGAATAATGTATCTTGATGTTTTTTTCATCATCAGAACTATAATAATATTTTCCTTTGTATTTTCTTATTATATCTAACTGTTTTAAATATTCAAAGTAATCATTATATTTGTTTTCTTTGAAATCCGCTAATATTTCTTCTTTAGTAATAGTTTTCTCTTTCTGAATAGCACCATATTTTTCAAAAACCGGTTTTAATTCATCTATAGATTTTTCTTTAAATTCTTGTTTTTCTTTATTATCTGATGAAAATAAATTTATATTAGATATATTTAGTAATAATTTTCTCTTTATTATTGTTCCTACAATATATACTCCTAATGTTCCAAACACTAATGAAAATAAGTAGTCTTGCAATATATTAAGTAAAATACTCCTATTTGCATATAAATTTTTTATTGTTGCTACACTAATTGGTAAATTTGATTTAATCAACAATCCTAAAGGAATTAGAAGCAGTACCATTATTGAAACCGTAATAAATGTTAAAATTAATAATATAATTGGCAATTTACTATTTACTTTTCCTTTCAGCCACTTATATCCGTAAAATTCAAAAATTGGAATTAGTATTGTTAGTGCTAGCAAGAATAACCATTCGCTATATACATAGCAAAAAGCTAATGGAATTGCTGCAATTATTCCTCCTATTATTCCCCCTATTATTCCTAAAAAATAATTTTTTTTTCTTTCGATTCTATCCTCCATAATCAATTCCTTCCTCTTTCCTTATATTTAATAATATAACACAAGTTTAAAAACATTTTCAATAATTATTATATTTTTTATGTAAAAGTATTAATAAAAGATAATCTAATCATAGATTATCTTTTACAATCAACAATTTTTTATTGTTTTTTTATTTTTGGTTTTGCTATTAGTGAAGCTAAGTATCCAAAGAATATTGCAGCAGCAATTCCTCCTGCATTTGCTTTTACTCCTCCGATAAATGCTCCTAATAGTCCAATCTCTTTTACAGATTCTATTGCTCCTTTTGCCAAATTTGCTCCAAATCCTGTAAGCGGTACCGTGGCTCCTGCACCTGCAAAATCTATTAAATATTTATATATGCCTAATCCTCCAAGTATAGCTCCTACAGTAACAAAAATTACTAATATTCTAGCTGGCGTTAGCTTTGTCTTATCTAGCAGTATTTGACCAATTATACAAATAGCTCCTCCTGTTACAAAACATCGTAGTAACTGCATCCAATCAATACTTTGTATAAATTCCATAATAAACTTTCCTTCCTTTTATATTTCTATAGATATAGCATGCGCTATTCCTGGAATGGACTCTCCCTGTTGCATACTTGTCGAATTCATAAGTGCACCAGTAGCCATTAATAACAATCTTTTTATTTTCTTTTCCTTCAATTGTTTAAAAAAGTACCCTGAGAATACTGTTGCAATACATGCACATCCACTACCACCAGAGTGCGTATCTTGTTTTTCTTTGTCAAACATTAAAACTCCACAATCATTATACTTTGAATTTATATTATAGCCTTTACTTTGAGCCATTTCCTTTAGAATTTCCTTACCTATATGTCCTAGATCTCCTGTTATAATAGCATCATAAAAACTTGGCTTTCTTCCTGTATCTTGAAAATGTGTAATTAGTGTATCTAGAGCAGCTGGTGCCATTGCAGCTCCCATATTATTAGCATCTTTTATTCCCATATCTACTATTTTGCCTGGTGTAATATTTGTTATATATGGTCCATCACCAGTAGAAGATAGAATAGCAGCCCCTGCTCCAGTTACAGTCCATTGCGCTGTTGGTGGTCTTTGTGTCCCTAACTCTAAAGGAAATCTAAATTGTTTTTCAGCACTACAAAAGTGACTTGATGTAGCACAAATCACATTGTTAGCAGCATTTCCTTCTATAAACACAGAACCTAAGCACATACTTTCTACAAATGTAGAACATGCTCCAAATACCCCAAAGAATGGTATATTTGCATCTCTTAATCCAAAATCAGATGATATACATTGGTTTAATAAATCTCCTGCAAAGCAATAATCAATATCTGTATTCGCTAAATTAGATTTCGAAATAGCTAAATTAACAGTTTCCTTTATTATCTTACTTTCCGCCTTTTCCCACGATTTTTCTCCCCAAAACTCATCCTCTAAACATTTATCAAAATATCCCGCCATAGGTCCATCTGCTTCTTTTGGTCCAACAATTGATGCTGTTTGCAGTATAGTTGGTGGGTTATCAAAACATATAGTTTGTTTACCTATTTTATGCATAAAATTTGCTCCTTTCTAAAACATTGATGCTATTATTCCAATTATTACTGATGCAGATATTCCAAATACTAATACTGGACCCGCAACAGTAAACATTTTTCCTCCAACACCCATAACATATCCCTCAGATTTGTATTCGATGGCAGGAGATACAATTGAATTTGCAAAACCCGTTATTGGTACTAATGATCCTGCACCTGCAAATTTTCCAATTCTATTAAACACATTTAATGCCGTTAAAATAGCTGATATCGCAATAAGTGAAATAGATACTACCGTTGACGCTAGAGTATTATCCATTCCTTTATACATACAAAAGTCCATTATGATTTGACCTATTGAGCATATTAGCCCTCCAACCCAAAATGCATTAAAACAATCTTTTAATATGGGAGAATTTGGGGATTTTTTATTTACATACTCACTATATTCTTTTTGTGTATTTATTTTTTCCATAAAATTACCTCCTATTTTCTATCTCTATCAATCATAAAAGTTAAATCTACATCCGCATAATACTCTGTTATTTTCTTACCACTAATTTTGGCCTTTTGACTAATAATTGTCACTCCTGTTAGATAATCTATCGTTTTAGATGCTTCCGCAATCGTTTGTAATATTGCATCTTTCCAAGATACTGTTGATGTTCCTGTTATCATTAAATGCTTTTCCATATATTAACCTCCATTTTTTATTAAAAATAGCTTTTCCTTTTTTTATAAAATTATGCAAAATATATAATTTTCACAAAAAAATAAGAGGATAACCTCTTATTTTACATCTAATATTTTATAATATCTTTCACAATTTCACTTGCTATTATTAAACCACAAACTGAAGGCACAAAGCTTATGCTTGCAGTAGTTCTCTTGTTTTCCTCGCTATTATCAAATCTTGTTGGATTTTCTTTTGAATATACAACTTTTGTATGGTATATTCCACTTTCTTTCAACTTTTTTCTTATTACTTTTGCAAGTGGGCATACTGATGTTTTACTGATATCTGCAACTTCTATCATCGTCGGATTTAATTTATTTCCCATTCCCATCGCAGAGATTATTTTTATGCCTTTATCATGTGCTTGTCTTATTAAAGAAAGTTTTGATGATACAGAATCTATTGCATCAACTATGTACGTATAGTCTTGTCTTATTAATTTATCAGCATTTTGTTCATTGTAAAATTCTTTATAAATTTCAACATTTGCATTTGGATTTATTTTTAGAATTCTATATTTTTCCACTTCCACTTTATCTTTTCCGACAGTAGTTGTATCTGCAATTAATTGTCTATTTATATTTGTCACATCTACACTATCTTTATCCACTAACACAAACCTTCCAATTCCAGCTCTTGCCAATGCTTCTACTGCATATGAGCCAACTCCTCCACAGCCAAAAACTGCAACAGTTGCATTTTTTAATTTTTCTATATTATCTGCCCCTATTAGTAGTTCTTCACGTTCTAACCAACTTTCCATTTCATTGTCCTCTTTTATAAATTTATACTAACATAACATTCCAATCTTTTCAACATTTTAAACAAAAAAAATGAAACATTCAGACGTATCACCTTCAATGTTTCATCTTCTTATTTATACTAATTATTTTGCTTTTTTAGCTACTTCTGCAACTTTTGCAAAAGCTTTTGGATCAGATACAGCCATTTCAGCTAACATTTTTCTATTGATAACAACATTTGCCTTTTTTAATCCATTTATTAATTGGCTATATGTTAATCCATTCATTCTTGCAGCTGCATTTATTCTAGCTATCCATAATTTTCTGAAATTAGATTTTTTATCTTTTCTTCCAACAAAAGCATAATTTCCAGATTTCATGACTTGTTGTTTAGCCATTCTAAATCTGTAGTGTTTTGCTCCATAATATCCTTTTGCTCTTTTTAATATTTTGTTATGTTTTTTACGAGTAATTATTGCTGTTTTAACTCTTGCCATTTTCTATTCACCTTCCTTAATTCTTACTATTTGTTACCATATGGTAATAATTTTTTGATTCCTGCTTCGCATGTTTTGTCTGCATAAGCATCTTGAACTTTTCCTCTAGCTTTAGCTCTTGGTGTCTTATTTGCTAATAAGTGTCTTCTGTTTGATTTTGTTCTTTTTACTTTTCCAGTTGCTGTATATGAATATCTTTTTTTAGCAGCTTTATTTGTTTTTAATTTTGGCATAATTTTTTCCTCCTTAAATGTTTTGGGATTTTTCCCTTATATATAAATAGTTTATTTAACTATCAATATTTTTATTTTTCTACTTTCTTAGCTAATATTACAAACATGTTCTTTCCTTCTAATAAAGGCTTCTTTTCAACAGTAGCAATATCAGATAAGTTTTCTATAAACTCATTTAAAGTTTCTTCTCCAGCTTTAACATAGTTTAATTCTCTTCCTCTGAATCTAACAGTTATCTTTACTTTGTTTCCATCTTCCAAAAATCTTCTTGCATTTTTTGCTTTAAATTCAAAATCATGTTGTTCTATGTTTGGAGTCACTCTAAGTTCTTTTAATTCGAATGTTTTTTGATTTTTTCTTGATTCTTTCTCTCTTTTAGCTTGTTCGAACTTATACTTTCCATAATTCATAAGTTTGCAAACTGGTGGTTGTGCATTTGGTGAAACTAAGGCTAAATCTAACTTAGCATCTGCCGCTTTATCTAAAGCTTCATCTAATGAAACAACTCCTAATTTTTCTCCATTTGCTCCAATTAATTGAACTTCTTTTGCTCTAATTTTTTCATTAATTAGTAATTCTTGTTTTATAAAAAACACCTCCAAAAAAATAAGATTGACTTTCAAAAAGCCAACCCACATTTCACAGCCTGTAAATATAAGATTTACAGAGATACAATATTTATCTTACCTTTTGCTACATTGCGAAGGTGAGAAGTGGATTGCTTCTTCTTGAACATTATTTATTTTACTACATTTTTTAAAATTAGTCAAGTATTTTTTATAAATTATTATACCCGCCAGTACATATGGCGGGGTTAGGAAGATTATTGTTTCATTTTCGTTTTTTCATTATACATATCTTCATCAGCTGTCTTAATAGCTTCTTTTACAGCTTCTGTAACGCTTTTTCTTCCAGGAATATAAGTTGCTCCTCCAACAGCTACGTTTGGAAAAAGTGGTTCGCTCTTATGCTCTTCATTCACTTCAGCTTGTAACATAGACTTCAATCGTTCTAAAACTTTTGAATCATCATAGTTTTCACACTCTCTAATTAACTTCAGCTTTTCCCCTCTCTTGAGAATAACTGCAAATTCATCACCACCAATACGATAGCAATTTCCAACTCTCTGATAGGTGCGTTTTATGACTTTTCCAATCTTCTGGAGTATAATGTCTCCTGCTTGATGTCCATAGTTATCATTGATTTTTTTGAAATCATTTAAATCCAAAATCAAAATGATAGTTTCATAATCCAATTTTTTCAACTCAGCTTCATATGAGGCTCTATTTAGCAAACCAGTAAGGCAATCAGTTTCATGTTTCAATGTTCCATAATATAACACAAACATTAAGTTACCTACTGAAATAGTTAAAAACTCTGTTGTATTACCTACTAATTGGATTATTATTACTGATACTATAAAAAATAACATTTCAATCAAGATTGACTTGTTCCGCCCCTGATGTACGTCTTCAATTTTAAGCATTCTCGCGAACATAACGATAACTAAAAGTGCAATAATTAATTCAATAACATTGAAATCTTCTATTAAATTAATATGCATTCCGTTTAATATTTTATCTAGTAACTCAAAAATAGTTCCTAAGATAACCAATGCAGAAATTCCTATAAGTTTCCGTTTTTCTTTCCTTTCTAAATCATTGCTGTTAATAATGTATGTAATTAAAAACAGCTGAATAAATGCAGAAATGTACGTGTACGTGATAATACTGTAATAAATCATGTTTTATTTACCTCTTCCTTTCTTTAGACAACCTTACTATAAGTTACCTTTGTAAAATCACTTTACGTCCATGATTATATCACATTTACATAATATTTGCAAATATATGTATTATTTTAATATTTACGATTTTTTCTATTAGTCTTGACTTTTTCCTTATTTTGTAATAAAATATTAAAGCGTAATTGAATATGGCATATATAAGAACTTCTCCCCGGTAGTTTTTATATTATGATTTCATATATAGAAAATTTAATAATTATTGAAATGGAGGGTATTTTTTACCATGAATAATACAACATACAGTATTAAAAAAGAAGAAATAGAAAGAAAATGGTATATAATTGATGCTGCTAACAAGCCATTAGGAAGAGTTGCTGCAGAAGCTGCAAAATTATTAAGAGGAAAACACAAACCAACTTACACCCCTAATATGGACGCTGGCGATCATGTTATTATCATAAATTGTTCAAAAGTAGTTTTAACAGGACACAAATTAACACAAAAAATCTATAGACATCATTCTTCATATATTGGTGGAATGAAAGAAGTTCAAGCTAAAGATATGTTAGCTAATAATCCAGAAAAGATGATGACTTTAGCAGTAACAGGAATGCTTCCACATAATAGTTTAGGAAGACAAATGGCTAAAAAGTTAAGAGTATATGCTGGAGCAGAGCATGAAAATATGGCTCAAAAACCAGAAGTATGGAATTTTTAATTAGGAGGGAAATAAAGAAATGCCTAGAACAAAAAAAGAACAAGTAGTTTTTAATGGTACAGGAAGAAGAAAAAGTTCAATCGCTAGAGTTAGAATTATGAGTGGAAAAGGAGATATTACAGTTAATGGAAAACCATTAGATGAATATTTCGGAGAAGAAACACTAAAAGTTATAGTTAGACAACCTTTAACAGTTACAAATACATTAGATAAATTTGACGTTATTTGTACAGTAAAAGGTGGTGGATTCTCTGGTCAAGCTGGAGCAATTCGTCATGGTATAGCTAGAGCATTAAATGCAGCTAATTTAGAATATAGACCAGCTTTAAAAGCAAATGGTTTCTTAACAAGAGATTCTCGTTCAAAAGAAAGAAAGAAATATGGTCTTAAGAAAGCTAGAAAAGCACCTCAATTCTCAAAGAGATAATATCTTATCGATTGTATTGTTTAAAAGCCTTGAAAGTATTTATACTTCAAGGCTTTTTGTTTTATGTTTTTAGTAATTTTAATTAGAATTATTAATTTCTTCTATAATTTCCTTTCCTGTCATTTCACAAGGAACATTTATTCTTTTTATATAATCTTTATTAAATTTATTAAAATAATTTACCCCTATATCATACACTTGCATATCAATTCCATTTAGTTTCAAAACCCATACAGTAGCCTTTGTATATGCTCCATATGGATATGAAAATATTTTTACATATTTCTTACCTAAGTTTTTTCTATGATTCTATAAGATTCTAATACATCGTCTCTAATCTCTTTGACATCAAGCTTATCGTAAAACACATGTCTTTTACTGTGACTGCATATTTCTACAATCCCACTATTTTGCATTTCTAAACATTCTTTCCATCCTAGATATCTTTTTCCATTTATTTCCTTTCCTATTTTATCTGTAACTATGAAAATAGATGCCTTGATATTGTACTTATTTAAAATAGGATAAATATACTCATAATTGCTATAATACCCATCATCCATATTAATTAATATGGGCTTGTTTGGAAGCTCTATTTTTCCATTATAAGCTTCGTTAAGTTCTTCCATGGATATAAATGTATACCCATTTTCTAAAAGAACTTTTATATTTTCCTCAAAACTTTGAGGTGTATTAATATAATTGAAATTTTCTGGATCATTCTCAGGAACTACGGTCGTAAAATCATGATAAAGTAATATTGGTATTTTTACATCTGATCTTTTATTATTCTTATATTGCCAAAAAGCAATAATTATACTTGCTATTATTATGACTAATATCAATGTAATAATTAAATATCTTATTTTAATTTTAGGTCACCTCTATATATTTTATTCACTTTATCGTTTTTTTTGATATTTTTTTACATTTTTCACAATTTCTCTACATCTTTCATACGATATTATGAGGTGATAAAAATGTTTTTAATATCAACTATGACTGCATTTTTCTATCTTATATTTTCTATTTTTATAAATATTAGTTGGATTACTGAAATAGCATGCTATTTTGGATATTTCTTAGCAATATATCTGGTAACCTTTATAGCATTAATTCCTGGTTTTAATTTTGTTTTTATGTTCATTAGTTTATTGTTTAGCAAAAAAGAGAGAAAACAATGTATTCACAAAGAAGATGATGTTACTATATTAATACCAGTTTATAATGCCAAAAACTGTATCGAGGAAACAATTAAATCTATTAGATCTCAAAAATATTGTGGAGATATTTATATCAATATAATTGATGATGGTTCTACTGATGGTTCATTAGAATTGTTAAAGTCTATGGATTTAGATTCAAAAATAACGCTATTTGAATCCCCTCATATGGGCAAAGCATTTGCTCTGAATAAGGGATTACAGCATGTCAAAACGGATTATACAATCACAGTAGATAGCGATACAATTCTTCATCCATTAGCTGTAAGAAATATCATGAATAAATTGCTAAACTCAAGTAAAAAAACTGCAGCTACAGCTGGATGCATATTTGTAAAAAATGCTAAAAAAAGTTTTATTACAAAGTTACAGGAATGGGATTATACCTTAGGAATATTTGGTGTAAAATTGTATCAAGGAAATTATAATTCAACTTTAGTCGCTCAAGGTGCATTTAGTGCTTATAAAACAAAACTTTTAAAAGAAATAGGTGGATGGCAAAATTGCGTAGGAGAAGATATTGTTTTAACTTGGGACTTATTAAGTAAAGGATACGAAACTAATTTTGCTAAAAACGCAATTGCTTTTACTGAAGTTCCAGAAAAGTTATCTGCTCTAGGAAAACAAAGAAAAAGATGGGCTACAGGAATGATAGAAGCTTTTAAAAAGACAAAAATAATAACTTCTAAAAACATGAACTTTAAATCAAAATTCTTAATGTGCTTAAATATATTTTTCCCTTTTATAGACCTTGCTCTTTTAATATTTATTCCATTAGGTTTAATCTTATTAGCATTTGGAAATCAATTACTAATAGGATGGCTATCTTTACTTGTTATCCTTCTTGGAATGTTACTTTGTTTAGTTGTTGAAATTAAAAGAAAAAATATGTTAAAAGAAATTGGCTGTAAATTAGAAAAAAGAAGTATATTAGCTTTTATATTTTATGTTTTATTATATGCATTTACTTTGGCTCTTTACTGTTTAATTGGTTATATTTCAGAATTAATAAATGCAAAAAAAGAATGGTAAGTAAAAAACTCCTAGAAATGTTATAATGGAAAGAGGGGCTATTATTAGCCCCTCTTTCCTACACTCTAACAACATTTTCAAGCCTTATTACCGGAATATACGCTATATCAAAATCTCTCGCAAACAATACCGTGTTATATCCATCCAACAACCGCCCATTTTTATCTACCACAGCTGGTCGCGGAAAATGCTGGTATTTTTCATAAAACTCTTGTATCTTGTAATATCTTTTTCCTCTTGTGTATTGTCCATTATCTTCGCAGATCACCTTATCCCTTTCTTCATACTCTATCCATTCTTCTGGAAGTATAAAACCAATAGTTTTAAATATAGATTCTCTTTCCTCTTTAATTTCAGCTAAATATTGCTTAGCTTCTTTCTTAGGAAGTTCCCTCCATATCAAAAATTCTTCATGGGTTAAGTTGCTCTTGCTAGAATTGCATTTTGGACAACAAGGAAATAGATTATTCGTGATACTTACACCGCCAGTATCTCTGGGATACCGATGGTCAAGCGTACTTGCTTTTCCACGTTTTATTCGTTTATTACAGTATATACACTTCTTTCTTTTGCAAGCATATGTTAAGTCATACATAAGACTTTCATATGATACCATTCTGTATATATATAGCATCCCGTTTAGGACTTTTGCAAATGGTGTTTCAAATTTTTCTGGCAGGTCCATAATCATGATATTCCACCTCACTCATGAGAAACGTTTGCAGTTGCGTACTGCTTTATATATATCATAAAATCTTTCAGTTTACAAGTAATTATTATCATAAAATATGACATGGTGGAGAGCTTAATTGTACTCTCCACCATGCCATCTCGTCTCACATCACCAGCCAAGGCAGCAGCCATCTGATGAGGAGAAGTGATAAGAATATCACAATCGTCAGAATCCGTCCAACAAAGAAGATGTTGTAACAGACCTTGAAGGGTTTGAGTTTCTTTGTCAGCTGGAAAATCAAGCTGAGAATCCAAGAAAGCACCGTGCCTACCAGGATAACCCAGAAGATCGAGCTCGTGATGTCAACTGCGACAGCCACGAATCCCAGGATGAAAAGAACTACAATTGCCAGATACTCCATACTGTACACCTCTTTCATTTTTTCAAAAAATCCAATTCGGATTGCTAACTTTATTATAGCATATTTTAGCTATTTTTTCAAATTTAGATATTATCATAGATCTTTATTCCCCATTATAGTAGAAATCCGGAACATTCCCCACTATAACAGATTCTGCAATTAAAACCTGATTATCAATTTTTTGCTTAATTGTATTATATGGAGTCAATATTGTAGCCTCGCATGTTAGCAACAAATAAATCCTATGTAAAGTCTGGTTTATCCCCTGTGCTTTAAATTCAGATTCTAATTTAGTATCTACATTTCCCACATTTGTTATCTTAATATGAATTTTAGGTCCTGATGCAGAAAAAAGCTTTATTCCTAAAATGCTTCCAGAGTATATGTATATATCAGTATTCTCTTCTTTTCTAAATCTATTAATAATGTTTACTGGAATATCTGACATTATTTGATTTATATTTTTTGTATTTGTTTGTAACATTTTTATATTTCCTTCATTATCCCTTATTATTGTAATCAAGTCATCATATGAATACTTATCCATAATTACAGTAGCTTCTTCATTAGATATTTGTGTTGCTATATTTTTTGCTTTATCAATACACAAATCGTTTATTATTGGATTAATTGCTTTCGTGATACTACAAAATGTTAATATGGCAATTAAAATTATAGCAATAATACTAATTATAGAATTTTCTTTATTATTTCCACTTTTATTTGTCAGATAATTGTTTTTTGAGAAGCATAACCTTGGTCTCGAATATATTTTACTTTCTTGCATGTTTATTCCTTTCAATAAAAGGAGTGAATAGTTTCACTCCCTATCGCTTATCTTGGTATAAATAACTGCTCTCCTGGCATTATTACATCTGGATTTTCTATGCTATTAACCTTAACAATTTCATCAACAGTACTTCCAAAACGTTTTGCTATTTTCCACAATGTATCCCCTACTTTAGTGTAATATATTACTATGCTAAAGCTTTCTCTATTTTTTACTTCAGTTTCATTTATACTCTCTATTAAGCTTATCTCGCCCTCTTTTATTACATTTAGTTTAAAATTTAAATCTATTTTAATATCTATTGTATTGTCTGACATCACTACAAAGTCTTTCTTTACCAAATTGATATTCGTCTCTATTTTAGATTTATTAGTTATATTAGATGAAGTTACTGCAAATTCAAATGGTTCTATTACATTTTTTACATTTATTCTTGACGAATGTTCTTCCTCATATATAAATGTCAGGTTTAATTCTCCTTGATAATTAACTCTACCATCCTCTACTTGATTGTTTATTATTGTTGTTCTAACCTCAACATCATATATTTTGTTTTGTCTTATTTCTTCTATTTTTTCTTGCTTTCTCATATTAAAAGTTTCATTTATTTCATTTTTATCTATAATTACTTTCATGGTCTTTTTAGTATATTTAATTTCTGCCGTTTTACTATAAAGGTCTTGTATCATATTAATTTCATGCTGTTTATATACAAAGCAAAACACTTCTATCTCCGCCTCTACATGCATAGAATGCTCTTCTACATTATTAGGCTTTACTAGAATATTTTTTAATTCATATGACACGTCACATAAGTTTTCTTCGTTTACATCCTGCATATCTATAAAGCCCATAACAGGAATAGTTGCGTTTACTGTATTTATTCTTCCATCGTCGGTTAAATACATTATTTTAAATACTGCATCTGCTTTTGTTAGTACTTTATTATAACTAATTTTATTTTCCTTATTTTCTAGGGATATCCCTACTTTTATTATTTCTGATAAGTTATCAACATTATCTATAGCGACTGTATCTTTAGCATATACTTTAGTCGATCCATTCCCGATTAGTGAATTTATATTAACTTTTTCATTTAATAATTGCATATCTGATCTATCTTCTATTGAATCTATATATTCAACATTTTCATTTGAATATGCAGTTACTGCCAATTGTACATTAGCTTTTAGGCTCACTTTTCTGCCATTAAGTATTTTGCATTCTATATTTGTTAATTCCGATCTACATTCTAGTTGCATATTGCTCTTTATTTCTTTCATATCTATAGTCCTAGAAAAATCAATACTTGTATTCAATGCTCTCATACTTGAATTTTCATCATCTGCAATATAAATAACATAAGAATTTATACTTCCATCTAGTTTAATTTTTCCATCTTGAATTTCTTTTTTATACATACATATATTTCCGTTTGCCGATACTATACTTAAAACATCTGGTTTTACATCTGGAACAATCTCATCACCTTCTACTGTTATTTTTTCATTCTTTTGTCCAACTATTTGATTTATGCATAAATTATTTTTGGATAATTTCATAGCCATATTTTTACCTCCTATCAATCTTAATTTATGTATATTATTAAGCAAAAAAAAAAATTCCTATTTTTTAGGAATTTTTTCATTATTATCTTATATTATATTCTTTTCTTTTCTTCTTAGATTCATCTTCTGGTGGTATTATCGGACTATAAGTTTGTCCATCAAACACTTGAAGTTCAACAGTTCTTGTTAGTATATCAGTGTAACTATATGTTACATTTCTTTGATTTTCATCATATTTAACTATAAAAATACTTGGATATACTTTTTCTAACGTTGCCTCTTTTTCAAATGGTCTGTTTCTTCCTAGAGAACCTTTCACAATTATCTTTTGTCCAATCTTTTCACTAATATCTGTCTTTAGATTTGTAATGTCATTTGGATAAATCATGATATATCACCACTCCTTTAAGATGTGCTTATTATACCATTTTTTACAAAATAAGTCAAAAAGCGTCATTACAGTTTATTCTTCTGTAACTAGCTATTTACAAGTCTTTTAACGTTTTCATCGTCTTTTATTACAATTGTATTACATTTTTATAAATTGCTTATCTGCTCTAGTATCTAAATATATAAAAATAGATATACTAATCTATAGTATATCTATTTTTATTGTTTTGTTTATTTTTGTATCACTATGGAGCTGTTGCTGTAAATTGTAAATCAAATTTAATATTTGAACCTGATGCACCATTTTCACAGTCAACATCTTGTCCTTCAACCCACATATATACTCTTATCTTTGTTACTCCTGCTTTTAATTGCTTAAACTCTATAGTTGATGTACTGCTATCAACTGTTTTGTATGCAGGAGTTATAGCAGAGAAATATGTATCACTTGGATTTGCAGTTGTTACTTGTTTCATTGGTATAGTGCTTGCTGGTATATTAGCTTTTATTCCATAATAAGGTATTAATGAACCTCCTGTAGTAGTTGTCGTTACTTGGTAATAATCACGAGCAGCTGCCACACCTAATGATGTATGTGTATTATAGTTTGGTTCCCATATATCTGCTGTTCCACCAGTTAAAGATAGTTTTCTCATAGTAGAAGGATCTGTATCTGCAGTAGTATTTCCCTCTGTTATAAAAGCTACACGTGCCGCATTTTTTAATCCTTGATCCTTATCTCCAGCAAATGTAACCTTTGAATTAGGCGTCATATATATAGTTGTATCTGTATCAACTTTTAAGAATAAATCAAATGCAATGTATCTTCCATTTGTTCCTGTTGTGTCTGTTTGTTTTGTTGCTGATAAATAATACTCTCCACCTTTAGTATCATCTGCCTCAACAACGCCATAGAATATATCCATTTTTCCATCGGTTACATTTCCGGCACTTGATACTGGCTCTAGATTTGTTTCAGGCAATTGATTTACTAAATCTGTATAAGTTCCTGCAGCTGTTGACAAATCTTTTTTTTCTAGTACAGTTTTCCAATTTGTTGCATCTGCTGAAATCTGTAAACCATTAGATGCCTTAACATTTACTTGCAATGTACTTACAGTTACTGTTTGGTTAGCTGTAAACCATGCATAAGATGATGTGATTAGTAATAATGCCATTAATAATAGTAGCAATATTGCTGATTTTAAACTTGTTTTCTTTTGCTTCTTTTTACTCATTTTATATAATTCCTCTCTCTCCTTATTTTCTATGTATATTAAAGATACCACACTATAAATTTCAAGTCAATATTTGCTCTATATTTGTAATTTAATTGTAATTTTATGTAATATTATGTAATACAAATGTATATTTTGTAACATTTTACTATCAAAAAGAAAAAAGTGTCATTTTTTATAAATAACACTCTTAACCTTTGATAAAATATCATTTTTAATTTATTCTTGTTTAATATGTTCTTCTGTTATATCCATATGCATTTTCATCATTCCGCCAATTAAGGCATCAACACAATCTGGATCATCTCCTTCAATCCAAATTACTATTGTAAATCTGTCTATATCACCAGATTTAAAATCTTTCCTTTGTTTTTCCAATACAGTTAAATCATTTTTAAATGCAATAGTTCCTGTTTCTGCTTGCCCTGTTCTTTCATTTGCCTTTGCATACACTTCTTTTTCTCCATTTCTAAACACCATGACTCTTATTGCTCTATCTACATTTTTTACAACGTCATCAACTAATATTGTATACCAATAATTTATGGTATCTGCACCTTTATTTTCTATATAAAAAGTATATGCTATATAATTATCTCCATTATGAGTTCCTTCTCCTTGTGTATCTATGTCAGTTGGAAGCCAATTAATTGATATGTTATCTACGAATTCTAACTGTTCCACTTTTAATATTTTCTTCTCATCTTTTTCTGACAATCTCTCATACATTACAAGTCCACTCTTTCTTGCAAGTTCATCATCTAGAGCAACTGTGAAAGCTCCTCCTTCATAAAATAATCTTAACAAGAAATATATTATAATTAAAAATAATGCTATAATTAAAAGTCCTAACTTTATTATCCTTATATTCTTTTCTCTTCTTTTTAGCTTTTCTGAATCAAGTTCAACTCTGCCTTTATCTTCTTTAGATAATATTTTATTTTTTTCAATAATATTTTTTACTTGTTCATCTGCATCATTTTTCTCTTTTTTCTTAAACATTCTTCATTCTCCTCTTTTGCATTACATATTATTAAAGAAAAAATAATCTCCTCTCTTCTTTTTATAAATCATTGATTTAGTTTTCATTTTATAGTACAATTATTATAATATATTTAAATATAATAAATCAATATTTTAATGAGGTAAACATATGAAAATTTCTAAAAAGTTTATGTTAATAGTTCTTACTTGTATTTTGTTAGTTTTATTAATGTTTCTAATTTCTCAGGTTTATGCGAAATATATAACTTCTGTATCTGGAAATGCTTCTATAACAATATCTAGATGGAATATAAAAGTTAATGATTTGTCTATAAAAAACAATTCGGATATTTCTTCTAAAATCGTTCCTGTATTTCCAGGAAATGACAATATTGCAAGTAATATAATAGCTCCTACAGCGGAAGGATATTTCGATTTAGTATTTGATTTTACAGACGTTGACGTTTCTTTTAAATATGATATTAATATTACAGCAGATGACAGTAGTGCCGTATCTGATATAGTTGCAACCGGATATTCTATAGATGGAGGTAATAAAGTAACTTTTACAGACTTTAATTCTCCTATCAGTGATACAATAAAATTATCTGATAATGTAAATTCAAGAACTATTCGTGTATATGTTATGTGGAACGACGATCCAGATACTTCTTCTATGAACAACATTGATGATACAGCATCCACTTTAAAGTCCGATAGTTCAGCTATTTTAAAAGTTTCTATTGGTTTTACTCAAGTGGCAGAATAAATTAGATTTAATAAAAAGCGGTTAAAACTATAATTTTAATAGTTTTAACCTTTTTTGTAATTCAATGTCTTGCTTTTATTTATCTAATATTTCCTAATATTATTTTTTTTGCTCAGCAATTAAGAATAAAGATAGATGTAAGCTACTTTCATCAGGATAGTTCTGATTAAACTCATAAGCTTTTTCTCCCCAATAAGTATCAGCTTCATCATCTCCTGATTCATATGGCCACTCTACAGATATTATAAATAGTCCTTCTCCATTTGTGTTCTCAAGTTGAGTTTTATCTACTGTCACCGTTATTTTGAAAGGATAATTGTTATTAATTCTATCATTTAGTTCTTCTTCTGTACAATTTTCTCCAACTGTATATCTTTCACCTAGTACAGTTAGAGATTGATATTTATATGTTAAGTCTGCTACTGATTCTCCTGCATTTTGTACTTTAATTTCCTTTGTATATGTTTGCATTCCAGGATATATAGTACTAACATCTATTTCAATATTTGTAACAGCCTCATCATCTCCAACTTTAAATGTAACATTCCAAGATGTAACATGTGCAGATAATCCGCCTGATACTCTAGTAGCAAAAACAAACCATGCATATGAATTAAATACTAAGAGTACAACCAAAATTATTAAGGTTCTTAATTTAACATATTTTTTTATAAAACCTTTTTTATTATCTTTTGAAGTATCATTTTTTATCTTCTTCACTACGTTCCTCTTTTTCATCTTTATCATTTTCTTCTTGATCTTCGTCATCTTTTTCTTTACGTATTTTAATAATTTTTATTATTATTAAAACTGTAAGTGGTATAAAAATCAAGAAATAAAATCCATATAAATTATTTATTATCTTACTTATGAAACTTAAAATATGTGTTTTATATATTACGACTCCATAAACTTGACTCTCCGATACAACAGGATCTTCTTCAGTATTTGCGATTCCTTTGGTATGGAACTTATAACTATCTCCATCTCTTTCTACGTCTATAACTCTATGAGTAATTATTTTGTCTTGAAAAGAACCTTTTTCTCCTAAGTATACTATGTCATCTCCAATTTTTATTTTACTTGGATCAATCTCTTTTGATATTAATATATCTCCAACTTTATATTCTGGTACCATACTTTCTGTTACAATATTGAATACTCTTATACCACCAATACTAGCATTGTTGTTTGTAAATCTCTGAAATAAAACAACTATTAATATTAATACTACTAAAATCACTAATAAGTAATATAAAATATTTCCTATTATTTTTAATGCTTTATTTTCACTTATTTTCTTTGCCATTTTATTTTCCTTTCGTTCTACTTTTTTATTTGCGCTAAGTATTTATTAATATGTTTATTAAATATATTTTGTATTTCTTGTAAAGTTGCTTGACTTCTATATTTTATAACTGCATATTTTTCTCCAATCATATCTTTTAAATCTTTCATTGATATGTCGGTATTCATATCTATAACTTTCTCTAGCATCTTGCTAATTACAATATCTTGTACTTCTTTTTGTTTTTCTTCATTTTCTAATTCATCTTCTTTGTCTTTATCAATGGTACTCATTATTAGATAATTTAAAAAGAATGAATCATCCATTAGACTCTTTAAGTCACCATCATCATTATAGTCCTTTTTTTCATCCATCTTTTTAGTTTTGTCATCCATGTTTTCTCTTAAATATGACCATAATTTCATTGCATACTGGAAATTAACGTTTTTTAAAACAACATTTGTCTTTTTAATTGGTTCTCTAACCAATGTTATATGCTTTTTATCTATAACTTTGTATACTTCTGCATTTGTTAAATCTGATATCTTTACTTCTAGTTTTGCAATTCTTTCAAGCAAATCGTCTGGATTACCTGATTCTCCTTTCGAATCTTCATCATCAATTTTTGCACTTAGAGATAAATTTAAATCCACTTTTTCATCACCAATTTTTGACGTTCCGGTATATCCAAAAAATTTATCATTCTTTGAACCTTCATTTTGAAATTGTTCTAGTGTTTTTTTCTTTTGACTTAAAAAGAATTTCATATTCTGAATAAGAGTATAAATGAGTCTATTTTCATAAGTGTCATAACTTTCTTCTTTATCTATATTTAAAATTTTAGATGGTTTTACATCTCCTGTTTTCTTATCTACTTCCTGAATGAAATTAGTATTTTTAGATAGATTTTTTATACTTTCAACTGTTATTCTTCTTGCACGCTCTATTTTTACTACTTCTTCTTCATTAATAATAAACCTATTTGGACTACGAAAGATATTATCTATATAAGGAACTGTTTCTTCCATTATCTCTATCCACTCAGTATCTTTTATTACTTTTTCATAATCTGTCTGCACATGCAATTTTGAATCCAGATTTTTTTTAAATGTTTCTTCTTTTTGCTTACTTGCACTTTGATATATATCAATTATTCGTGAATCTTCCATCTTTCCTCCTATAATTTATTATTTACTGATTAGCTTTTTACAAACTATGTAAGCTTCTTTAGTCTCATCATATAATCTATACATTCTTTCATTTTTCCTTTTCCAAATGTTTTATCTAAGAATTCTATATATGGTGTTATTTCATCTCTTATATACGAAATATTTAACTGTTCAAATTTTCTCAATACTTTTTTAGCCATGAAGTAGTCAACACCTGCAATTTCGTCTCCTCCGCATGCTACATATACAGGTACAAATTTCTTCATATGAGAAACAATACGGTTACCAAATGCTATACGGAAATGTTTTATTGTATAGTCATCCATTTGTTCTATTTTAGCAAGAGTATCTTCAGAAACCTGATGTTCCTGCATTGCTGTTGTAAATAACTGATCTAAATATGTATAATTTATATCCATTGGTGGCATATCTATTGGTTCAAATACTTTACCCTTATCGTTAATATCTATTGGCATTGCTCTATCATAAACCTTATCTGTAACCATAAATGTAGAGTCATCGTTATTGATTGTTCCTATATACCACATATTTGGCGGTATTTTCAACTTTCCATCTATTAATCTTTTAGGGTCTGTCTTCCAACTACTTGGAACGATTTCTATAACCCACTCATTTTTATTTGGCATTTCTAGAATTGATAACATTTCAGCAAAATAATACTCAACACGTGCAATGTTCATCTCATCTAGAATTATTGTATATACATCATCTGTATATCCTGCTTTATACATTTCTTTTAAAACTTCAGTTTCATTAAACTTTTTTGTAAATTCATTAAAATACCCAAACAACTCAGTTCTATCTCTCCAAGAAGGTTGTACAGATGCAACACATGAATCATGTTTTAAAAATTTTCCCCATGCATATGCTAGAGATGTTTTACCAGTTCCTGATATACCTTGTAATATAACAAGTTTTGTTGATGCCAATGCAGATATAAATAGTCTCATCATATCTATTGTATAATATAGATGAAGTCTTGATGCAGCAAAATTTCTAAAGTGATCACATAGTTCAGGAAGTGTAAATGCATTACCATAATTCTTAATCTTATAATTAGCAAACTGTTCATCTATAGCTATAAGTTTAGCAAATCTAGTACCTTGTTGTGTTGGATCCTCCTCTTCTTTTTCGTCGCTCTGTTCTTCTTCTGGACTTTCTCCAGGCTTTAATCCTAGTTGTGAAACCTTCATTGCTAAAATCTCATCTTTTTCTTTTACAAGTTTAGCTACTTGTCCATTTAAAGAAGAAATTTCTTGCAATAAAGCATCTTGGTCAATTGTTTTCTTACGTATCTTACCATATTTTCGTATAGTAAAAAATATAAGGAGTCCCACTAGCACAAATATTAGCACAATTAATCCTATAGCAATTACAACTAAAATCCACTCTGGCATAGAAAAATCACCTTTATAATTATCAATTATGCTTGAATATGACTTTACATCTACAAGTACTTTTAGTCCTTTCCATATTCCACTAAACATCATTCCTATTCCAGAAAAGAACTGTCCTAGAAATTCATACAAAAATTTTGTAAAAGTTTCCATTTTTTACCTCATTATATTTTCTTTTGATATTATATTTTTATTAATCTCTTTATAATAGATTCATTTGCAATTATTGTATTATAATATTCTAGTTTTCTACTAGCTATTGTATAATAAAATGCATTTAATCTTTCAAAATTAGCATATTGTGGCTCAAATGAGTCATCTAATATAACTGCAAATTTAAATCCATTTCTCATCAATTCATAAATATTTTCTTTATTTTTTAAAAATTCTTTATATGTTATTTTAAAATTTATTTTGTCTTGAACAGCAGAATTATTTATAATTTTTAATAAACTTGCTAATTTTCTGCTTTTGTTAAATAAGTTTGTGTTAAATTCTATTATGTATTGCCTTTTAAAATTACCTCTTAATATATCTTGAATAACTTCTACTGATATTAAGTTATATTCTACAAATAGTTTGTCCTCTGATATTAATCCTGAATTAAAAACATTCTCTATAGCTTGATTACTATATATCATTGGGAATTTAATATTGTATTTTAAATTTACTCTATTTGCATTATTTGCACCTTCATAATCTGAAATTTTTAGTACAAACTCTTCTGTCTCAAATTTTTTTAAAAATTTTTCTTTTTTATTTGAATACTCTATAAATATATTATAAAAATTTTTTTTAAAATCTTCATTATCTTTTTTTAAGAGTTTCTTTCTTATTTTATATAATTTTTCTATAATTTCATCTATATCAACCCTATAAGAAATCTTATCAAAATATAATATGTAATAGAAAAATAATCCCATATTTTCTATTAATTTTCTTTTTTCGGGCATATCTCTTACAATACTAGCTTCCGCTTCTTTTATTGCATTCAAATAGTTTTTTCTAAAGGTTAGATTATCATCTTTAGGATAGAAGTTATAAAATCTAACATTCAAATATGCGTCCATATACCTTAATGCTATTTTTTTGCTGTATGAATTTTCAAAAATCAGCTTAATGTATGAAAACACTTCCTCTTGTGTAATTTTTGTATACTCTTGCATTACATTGCTTGTCATATTTTATAACCTCCAAACTATTTTGTAGTAACTTTTATTATTGATTTAGAATTTATTATAGGATAAGTATAATCTTTATTTACATCTACTTTATAAAATCTTACAACAGCACTAGATATTGGCTCTACTTTAAAAGTCATACTGTTTATATAATTACTCCCATCTATATTTGTAGTAGTTGTGTTAATAGCATTTAAATAATTGGTATTCGTCATATCTAGCAATATCTCTTTAGGATCAAACTCTAGTGTAATTAAAGCTGAATAACATTTTTCTTTATTTTCATTTGATAAATTCAAAAAAGTATCTACATCTATTTTATCACCCACATTATATGAGTCAAATGCTGTTTGCACCTTATAATATGATAGGGTATTTGTTATATTTAAGTCCAAATACTGACTTGATGATGAATCTACAATTTCATACGATAGGCTTTCTTTTCCAACTACTAATGTAAATCTAGCCTTTAATGTTTTTGTATATTGTGCAGTTGATGTAGCTGTTATCTGTACTGTTACTTTATCTCCTGTTTGCAATCCTGTATTTGGAGTTATTATCAAGTTAAAATAATCACTATTAGTATCTGCCGAAATAACTCCACTTGTTTTACTTAATTGGCAGGTTGCATTTGACGTACATTCATATGCAATGTCATATCCTATATCGTATGTAGCCTTTTTTAAGTTATTTTCCATACTGTTCATATTTACTGTAATTGTATAAGGATCTACACCTGTCCAGTTATCAATTTGATAAATTGCTAGACTTTCTTTTAACTTATCACTATAGAAATAAAATTCTTTTGTCCTGACAAAAAAGTTATTTATTCCATTTAAAACATATCTACCAAAAGCAGAAATTAATGTTATAAAACATAAAGCTAAAACAAGTAGTATTATTACTTGTTGTTTTTTATAAATGCTTTTTGTTTTACTTCCTTTTTGCATATATGTTACCTTCCTTAGTTTATATTACCTGTCTTGAATTCACTGATATTTCTATCCCCTCAATTATGTCTTGATAATTGATAGTATTATATTTTTTAGGAAAATATAATACTAATTGATACACATTTGTTTCTTTTTTTGTATATGTAAATGTTTCTGTATCTGTCGTCATTTTTCTAAAATATGTGCTATCATTATCTTGTATGATATCATTAGTTTTTATTATATTAGTTGCTCCTGCATCATTATAATTTTCATTCATATATAGTTCATATTCTATTGGTAAGTTGGTAGTAGCTCTAATTGTTAAGTCATATTCCATATCAGTCTCACACGTATTTGTTCCTTCTGTATTTGATATAGAAAAATTATACACATATGGATCATCACTTGGAAATAATGAATCCAAATTTAAATTCATATTCTGATAGTCCTTATTTATTACATAAAAAGCTACCTGTATATTTGGATTTGCATTTGCTCCACTCTCATATCTAGACAAAGTAAAAGAAATCAACTTAATTAAAAGAATTAAGCTTAGTAAAAGTATTAATATTTTAACAATTTTTTTTGCTAATTTTTTGTTTTTCATTCTTTTACTTCTCCTTTGTGAACTTTATTCTTTTTTATGAGGCTTATAATAAACAACAGCAGTGATTAATATTACAGTAATTACAATTCCTATTAAAACTGACGGCGTCGTTAATACTTTTTTCCAAATTCCTACATGTGGAATTACAGCAACAACCTTTCCTAATATTTGACTATACGATATTGGCAAATCTTGACTACTATTTGCATCTCCTTTTGTTATTATTTGTGTTCCACTTATTTCTAAAACTCTATGCGTCACAAAATGCTCATTTTCTTGGTAAACCACTATATCATTTTTTTTAATTTTATCTGTTATCTTTACAATAACCAAATCTCCTATTTCTATTGTCCCAGACATACTTCCAGTTGCTACCTCAAATGCTGTATATCCAAAAATATTAGCATTTTGTTTATGTTGAACTTTTGTCTGTATTACATAACCTACCGCAATTATAACTAATATAGATATAATTACAATTACTATATCTAATATTATAGATAAAATTTTTTGCAATATTTTCATTATCTCTCCTATGGTACATATTCTTTTATTTCTTCACCAAGATATTGAGTTGCTGTAACATTAATTGGTATGTTTATTGTATAACTCTTTAGTGTTCCTATTGTAGTATCCATTTTATTGTTATTTTCATCATTTTCCCAGTTTATTTTTACTTTAATTTTATTTGTTTTTCCATTTTTTATATCACTAAGTGGTATAACTCCTGTATATGTGTTCTCATCAGTTCTTATTAATGTGTTGTTATTTTCAATTTCTTCTACAGATACTATGTTTATTCTATCATTAATTAAATACGATTTATCTAAGTTTACAGAATATTTTATAGATACATTGGTATTTTTAGGGTCTATTATTATATAAAAACTTCCTGAAACTCCTGGTGCTGCTTTTCCTGGTGCCACATGACTATTTTCTTCGATTTCAAAAGTATCTATCGTAAATTTGTTACTATTCTCAGAAGTTATATTATTGTTATTAACATATATTAGCCATGTTGCATTATCTTGTTTTACAACTCCTTGCCCTTCACTATAAAAAAGGGCATATGTATTGATTAATCTATATGCCACAACTAAAATCATAAATAATATTACTATAATTAAGATTTTCTTTAATATTTTTTTATTCATTATACTTCCTTATTTAGAATTTTCTTTTGACTGTTTTCTTTCTTCTTTAATTTCTGAAAATACAACTGTTAATTCATAAAGGAATGCTATTAATGATGGAAATACTATCAAAAATAAGAATCCCCATTTTGACTCTAAAACACCTAATATTCCACCAACAACAGGAATAACTGTTGCATTTTTTGTTGCTCCTAAAACATATTGACTAGAGACTTCATGATCTTTACCAACCGTAAATGTTATCTCTTTAGATGTTATAATTTCTTTATTAGTAACTTGTGCTAAAGCAACTTCTACCTTTTTATCTTGTGAATTATAGAAAAAAACTTTATCGCCTATATCTATTTTACTTTTATTTCCTGAATTTACTATTATTAAATCTCCTTTGTTGAAATCTGGAGTTAGATCCTCATTGGTAACTAAAATTATAGAATTGTCACCAAATTCACTTATTTTATACTCATTGTATGATAATAAACATATCGTTGTAAGAACTGCTATTATAGCATAAATTATAACGAGTATATTAACAATAATTCTTTTCATTTTTTCCTCCCTCGACAATTCTTTTATCGACTAAAAATTATTAGATTTTTAATAACTATATCATACCGATTTATTTTTTTCAATATATTTTGACATTTTTCTTAGTGTATATTTTTCCAGCTAATAGATAAAAATGGCTTGTTTGTTCAAGCCATTTTTTTGCTTTGTCTTATTCTATTTTTTTGTTAATTCTACAATCTTTTCTTCTCCTTCAATTTCGTATTTTATATACATTTTTTCTGTTGTCATCCTCTTATTAACAGGAAATTCTACTCTTATTCTATCTCCATTTGTTCCAGTATAGTAATATCCATCACTCGATTTATATTCATTTCCATTCTCATCATATAAAGTAACTTTTTTGCCATTTATACCTTTTATATTAGCTATGAAAATCGTACTTGTATCTGTTACATAAAATCTTTCTAGCTGAAAGTTCTCTACATTTTTAGAGACTAAATATTCATTTCCTATTGACGAATAGAACTTATCTGGAACATCTAACTCTATATTCCATATACTGTTTGAAATTTTTTCATAGTCTCCCCCCAACATCTTATTTCCTTGTCCATATCCAATTCCATACACTTTCAAATGTAGCTTTTTAGCTCTTGGGAAATTTTCTTTTGCTTTAATCATGTTATTAATAATCACATTATCTTTCTTATATGTTATATATTGAGCATTAGATGATGACCAATACTCTGGAATTTCTCCATTTTCCAATTTTATTTTCTTCTCTTTTGCAAATTCTCTTACTATATTTCTATTAGTTCCTAATGGATCTATATAGTACACTTCATTATTTTCATTATATAGCACATATGCAAAACTCATTCCCTCTTCATCTATTTCAATACCATCAGACATTTTAAAATTAAATTCTATGCTAATATCATTATCTGACATAAAGAATGAATCTATTTTTAATCCAACTCCATCAGAATATATATAATCCATATCTAGATTTTCTACATATCCATTAGTGATCGCGTCTGATATGCTTTTTGAACCATATACTACATTTCTATTTTCATATTCTACTATTGCATTTTTTGCTTGCACGCCACCTACTACTAATAAACATATAACTAGCATTGCAGCAGCTACTCTTTTCATATAAGAATATTTTTTTACCTTTTCATCTTTATTTTTCATTTGATACTCCTTTCCAAATTCAGACATAGCGATATTTAATTTTGTGTTCTCTAGAATTTTATCTGTAAAATCTTTATTCTCCATAACTATATCCTCCTTCTTCTAAAAATTTCTTTATCTTTTTCCTTATTCTGTGTAGTTTAGTTTTTGCATTTACCTCTGTAATTTGCATCTCTTTGGCAATTTCACTTATCGTTTTAGAATAATAATAAAATAATATAAAAATATTTCTATCATCTTCTTTCATTGCATCTAAAGCTTTCTTTATAATCTTATTCTTTTCTTTTTGCTCAACTAATAATTCTATATCTTTCGATTCGCTAATTATATCTACATATTTTTCTATGTTGTCATTCAGATATTGATTTCTAAATTTATTTTTTACCAAATTTCTTGTTATTTTAGCTATATATGGCTCAATCGGCATTTCTATTTTCATTTTATCTCTATTATTCCACACAGCTAAAAACACATCTGAAGCAATTTCCTCAATATCCTCATCCGATAATTTGCTAGACATATTCGTAATTATTTTATATACATAATTACTGTATTTCTTGACTATTTCTTCAATTTCAAATTTATTTTCATATTTATAAGTACGTATTAAATTCTTTTCCAATTTGTATACAAATCTCCTTTTATTCTTTAGATATATCTACTTATATATTAACATTTTCTTAAAAAAGGTTACAGTTTTTTATAATATTTTTTCTAGCTTCAGAAACATTTAATTCGACTCCTTCTCTAAGCTCTATCGAGAAAATAAACAACATTTTTAATATTATATGTGTAAATTGTAATATAAATGTAATAAAATAACTCTTATTTATTATTGCTATTTTTCTTAAAAATGTTTATAATATAATTAGTATTTTTGGAGGACACAAATGATTAAACTAAATTCAAAAACGAACAAAGGCAATGTCATAAAACTTATAAATATAGAAGTCGCTTCTGTTAATGCATCATTAGACTCTCAAAAAGCATTTAGTAAACAAATACTAGTGTTTTTAAAGAGTTTTATTGGTAATGTTGAAGTTGACTCTATTTTTGCTGATAACGTTAATAAGTTTATTTCTGATACTAGCTATTATTTGTCTAAAATAAATTCTAATATTGCTTTATACAATAATTTGTTAGAAATATTAGACAATATAAAATTTAATTGTCCTTCTATTGAATATAGTACTACTGTTAATAAAATAACTCAATACAACAAAAAATTTGCATCTTCAACTGAAGAAATACTGAAAAATAATTCAGATATTGAGAAGTTTATACATTCTATGTCTACTATAGATATTTCTGAATATATTTCAGTTGATAACATTGATAAGATAGAAAGTTTAGCTGGCTCTGATGACACTACAAATGATGATTCTGCTTCTAAACCAGCTCCTGCTAGAAAGAGAAAAAATTCAGTTTCATTAGTTGAAAATACTTTAACAATTTCTGAGACTACTGGATTAGTAACTCTACCTTATAAAATTTCGGATTTAAAAAAGTCATTACGTAATGAACCAGAAAAATATGGTTCTCTATCAGATGTTATATTATCACAATATAGTATACCGCTTAGAAATTATAGATTTTCTGCAATTTCTAGATTTAAAGAGGCATATAAATTAATAATAGATAAAGAACATGGAACAAAAAGAGAAGCATTAAACTTAGCAACAGAGTTATTTACTAATTACAATTTACATCCAGCCATAATTACAGCTTGTAAAAATTTAAACGAATTAGATGTTTACCTATCTTGTTTGGAATTTAATGAATTAGAAGATTTTCACTTCTTCAAAATAGTTTATGAAGCTTTACCAGTCCCTATAAAAAAAAGTAAACATGATAAAGAAGTAATAGCATAAAATAAGAGTAGCTTTCTAGCTACTCTTATTTTTATACTTTATTTATTTTTTTCTTTTTCACTTTTTCTTTTTTTAGTTAATTGTATTTTATAACTATTGTAACTAAATCTCAAGCATAATAAGATTATTATTATAACAGTAGTTACTTTGCTTTCAAAGATTCTAAACAACCAGCCTACTACTGGAATTTTTATTACTATTCTTGCTTTTATATCTGATAATTTTTTTTCTTCTAAATCCTCTTGATAATTATTATCTGCTTTTGTCATATATGTAAATTTTCCATCATTATTTTTTATCTTGAATAACCTGTGGTATCTTATTGAATTATCTATATCATAGCCTATGATTTCACCTTCATTAACATTTTTTACTTTACAGCCAATTAACAAACTATTCTTTTTAATTTCAGGAGACATTGAATCCTCTTTTTCAGTAGAAATATATATATTAAATATTTGTGCATATTTTTTATTTCTAAATACATTGTTACATAAATATAAAATATTATATATTATCAAACAGCAAGCAAGAAAAATGCTAATACATTTTAGCATTTTTCTTAATAATATTGCTATAACTTTTTTTATTTTATTTTTTGCCCATGAATTTTTCGTCTTCAATCCTTTTCTTTTCTCTCCTAGTTTCGCTTTTTTCTTTCATTTCGATTCTATTTAAGTAAATTATTAATGATATTAATACTACTAAAATTATAACAATTCCATTCTTTAGCCCTGATATTACTTTTCCTAAATACGGAATTTTCATGACCTGCTTTCCTTCGATATCATCAAATGTTAAAATTTCATGATCTTCAACATTATTGTTATCACCTTTTGTGACATATGTCTTTTCTGTTCCATTATCATTTATTTGCACTATTCTATGTGTAATTACTTCTTCATCTATCTTAAAAGTTATAATATCATTTACTTTTAATTGTTCTTCATCTACTTTTTTAATTATTATTGCATCTCCTTTTTTTATCTCTGGTTCCATACTCTCTGTTGAAATTAGATAAGCTTTATAGATATAAAAGCTAGGAGTATCAAATTTGTCTATATAAGACATATATAATAAAACTATATTGTACAATATTATTACTAAAAAGATGAATACAATCTTTTTTATTCTGTTATTAATCTCTTTTCGTCTTTTTATTGAATCTGCGTCGTACTTCATTTGTTTTCCTTTCTTTTATATCTATTTTACTTAATTATCAAATATTCGTAAGCCTCTCCTATATATTCATCATTATCATATAATTTTACTACTATTTTGTATGTTCCTGTTTTTAAATTAGTTCCTAAATCAATTGAATATGTCATATTAGCCGTAGGACTATTACTTACAATATACTCTTTTTCATTCTTAGTATTAGTTGGTGCAATTGTAACATAATCTGCTAAATCAACCAATTCATATGCTTGAGAGTATATGTTTGAATAATCTCTTCTATATAAAGATATCGCTAAATTAGGATTATCAAGACCTGACGAATATTCTATGTTGACTACTACATCATTATTTCCATGCGATGTATATCCTGTATCCTTTTCTACCATTTTAGATTCATCATCTGTATATACTTTAAGTCCATATGTTGATTCTATTATAGTAATTTTCACTTCTGCAGTATCAGAAGATTCTATTCCATAATATATACCATCTGGTGAGCCAAATGTTTCTACTTTTATTGTATAATCACCTGTTGCTAGTACTGTATTATTTGCTGTATCTACTATTATTTTTGAAAGTACGTTTGATACTTTTTCTGCTGTGCATATTCTTACTGTTCCATCTATTCTTGGGTAGTATTTTATACCATCTAATTCAAACGATACACCAAGAAGCGAATCGCTATTTAGTCTATTTCCATTATTGTCGTATATAGATATTTTAATACCCATTTTATCATCAAAGAATTGAGTGTCATATACAGTTTTTGATGATACAACATCTTGTTTAAAATCAGTCTCTACCGTTAATGTAAATTTATTTCCTAGGTACACGACATCTTTATTAGTAGAAGCAGTCACATTTATTTTTGCATCTTTATTTGTATATACACTATACACCATTGAGTCTCTTTGTATACCTAGAACTCCAAGAAGTGTCTGATCTTCTTCGTCTCTTAACTCCATAAGTAACGAATTTTGATCTAAATCATATTCAATTTGATTCTCACTAAAGTCTATATGGAATATAAAGTTCTCATATATCAAGTCCTGATCTTGGTTGTAATATTGTTTACAAGCTTCTACTTCATTATAATAACTGCTATCGCTTCCCATTACAACAAAGTCTGATAAATTGTACACATATTTGTTTGTAGTTTCATCATTTGCAGTAACAACATAATAGTAATATTTATTTGTTATCATATCTATCATTGTTATTTTGGTTTTTTGAGGAAATACATATCCTTCTCCAGTTGATTTTCTAGATACTAGTACATGTTTATCCGAATTATATTTTTCATAATAATCGCTTTCAGAAAAATCTGGTATGTATAGTGAATAATATGTTGAAAACACACTCGAATCTGTTATATTGGTCTCTGTAGTTGTAAATAATCCAAATTCTTCACCTGGGGTAATAGCCGCTTCATAAAAATCATTTTGATAAAGTGCTGTAGACATTGTTATTATTATATCAATATATGCTATTCTAACATTTAAATCATCTTTCGGTATTTGTGCCTGTAATCTAATCTTTACACTTCCTAGTTTTTGCGCGATAGATATATTCTCAGAGTGATATAAGCAAAGATTTAACGCTGGTGTAAATGATGAGTTATCTCCATTATAGGTTGTAGCACCTGTATATGTACCTCCATTAGCTGTTAGGAAACTTGTTGAACTATTACTCATCCAACCATTGTTACCTGTTTTCATAGTTAATCCAAAAATTGAGTTTGCATCATCTGGATCTAAAGCAACACTTTCTATTTCGCTAGGTTGTACTAACGATACTCCATCTATTAATCCTGCTGAAAAACCTGTTAATACAAATTTTATGTTTGGATCAGAGAATCCTGTTAAACCTAACTCATATGTTCCTAATGTTGCATATTTTGAAGCAGTAAGCGAAACTTCAAAAGTTGTAACATCCATATCAAGTCCAACTAACCAAATGTAATAAACATCATCTTTCGGTGTTGTGTCTATGTATTTTGTCTTTATATAACCTTGATTCTCTTCATCATCATAGTTTGAATAGAATCCATCTATAGTTATATCATGGTCTGTTTTGTGCAATCCTCTTACATAAGAATTTGTTGAAAATGTTCCAGCATTTGTTATTTGGTCTCCATTATTGTATTCAACATTATATAAACCTGTACTTGTACTTGGACTGGTTGAGTTTGTGTATAGTCCAAAGAAGGTCATGCCGTTCACTTCACCATAAGCTGTAACTTGCTCGTTTGTAGCTATATTTAGGTTCTTACCTTCTAGCATATAAATTCTATTGTCTACATTTCTGGTTGTATTTCCATTTTCATCTATTGTAACTTGTGCCTTAACTTCTTGTCCATTTTGATCCACACAGCTTGTGAATTTTTTAAGTAAGTTTGCCCCACAATCTAAGTATAGTATTGAATTATTCTTTATTTTTAGTTCATCTATTCTACTTAATGTAAAATCTACGTCTGAATATTCATTTGTTCTATCTTTAGTTCCAGATAATGCTATAGCAGAATTATCTAACGTTACTACGTCTGCCCTTTGTATTGATACATTCTTTTGTGGAGAATATACTGAACCATAATTCTTAACATTTATGTAACTATACCCACTCGTACTAGAAGCATTTCCAGATCCAAATATACTACCCTTTATCTGGCATTTATCATGTCCATTTCCATTTATGTTTATGTCTATTCCTACTGTGACACTTATGAAAGAGAAATCGTAAATTTCTGAACCTGAAGCATTTGCTTCTCCTCCACCAAATACTGTACCACCAATTACTATGTCTCCCATAGTAAGACTGGCATCTCCTACTGCATCAAGTCCTATATTTGTAAGTGTATTTCCATAAACAACTGAAGTATTTGCTCCTCCATACACGTTTTTTCCAATACTTCCACCAACTATATTAACTGTACTTAGTGAATTGTTGTTTTCCTGTGTTCCTGTTGCTGCTTGGTTTCCTCCTCCAAATACACTTCCTGTTATATTTGTTGATGTTCCTTCAACTGTCACATTTACATTTGTATATACTATAGCTGTAGTACCATTTCCACCTGCATATAGAGAATCTTTTAACGTAGCATCTTTTACATGTACATATGTACTTCCTGTAACTGTTCCTTCGTTTCCTCCACCATATACATTTCCAACTATAGTGCCACCTAATATTTCCACCTTTGTATTAGTTTCGATACCTGCTTGGTTACCACCACCATATACCGAGCCAGAAATATTAGCATTGTTATTTATTGTAACATTTGGAGTATTTGTTACTGCTTTATTTCCTCCTCCGTATACATCTGTTACGATTCCGTCACTTATTATTACATTACTTGTTGTATTTGTTCCACCTAAATTGTTGCCACCATATATTTCTTTTACTTCTCCGCCATTTACATTTACATTACTTGTAATGTTTTGGCCTCCTTCATTGTTGCCACCATATACAGCATATGCATAACCAGATTTTATAGTTATATTACTTGTTGTGGTTTGTCCACCTTTGTTGTTTCCTCCAAAGATTGTAAATCCTGTATTAGTGTCTTGGTAGCTGTTTCCGTCATTTCCTTGTCCTTCAAAATTATATGTTAGTCCAAATTCACTAGCTGGAACCGATGACATTAAATGTACATCTTTTACTTCATAGGTTCCATTTGCAGGAAGTGAATGTATTGTACCTGTAGTCCATCTACTATCCTGTGTTATGGTATATTTTCCATTATCTTCTGTTATTAAGCTATCCGAGCTCCAGTTATCTAACAATTTAGAACCTGATGCTTGAATAAATGAACTCCACTGGTCTATCGTTGTATCTGTATTGTTTGTATATTTAATATTTACTGTTATGTATGTTTCATATCCTGGATTTTGTTGCTTTCTCCAGTCTTCAGCTTCAACAGCGGTATAATCTACTTTCATTTTTATTCCGCCGCTTGGTGCGTTTGTGTCGCTTTCTAATGAAACATTACTTTCATTTACTGTACCACTTTGGTTTGAACCACCAAATGCATTTTCTATGTTTCCACCTTTAACTGTTACATACGTTGTTGTAACATCTGCTCGGTTTGCTCCTCCAAACACATTTGTCATTTTTCCATTATTTATTGTTACATTTGATGTTGTTGTGTTTGCTTGGTTTCCTCCGCCAAACACATTATTGGTTGTTCCACCACTAACTATAACGTTTGATGTAACTGTGGTTCCACCAGCATTGTTACCACCGTAAACATTACCCATTGTGCCACCAACCATACTTACATTACTTGTTGTAACAGTTCCGCTTGTGTTTGAGCCTCCAAATACGCTAGTTGCTGTTCCCCCATTTATTGTAACATTTGTAGTAGTAGCGTCTGCAGATTTTCCACCACCAAATATGTATGGAATTTCATTTCCGCTATTATTTAATGTAACTGTAGTATTTTGCGTTGCAACTTGGTTTCCACCACCATATACTGCATCTGTTACGCTTGAGCCATTTATTGCAACATTTGTTTCTGGGCATGTTCCACCTTCATTGTTCCCTCCAAATATATCTCCTGTAGTTCCACCATTTGCATTAATTGTTGTAGTGTTTACTGTTCCAGATTGGTTTGAGCCACCATATACTGCTGTTGTCGTTCCACCTGTAATTTCTATATATGTTGACTGGCTACCTGCTTGGTTTCCACCACCATATACCTTTGTAGTCTCTCCATCTTTTATATAAACGTTAGAATTTGTTACATCTGCAGATTTTCCTCCGCCATAAACATCACTTGAGTTTCCGCCATTTATTGTTACATTTGACGTACCCTCTAGTATTCCTACATTTCCACCTCCATAAATGTCAGCTGTATGTGTTCCACTATTTATGTTTATGTTTGTCGTTCCAACAGTCTTTGCAATGTTTCCTCCTCCAAATACGTTAGTTGATAAATCTGCACCAACATTTACATTTACTGTTCCTGTAAACTTTGCCATATTTTCATACTGAGAAAGTCCCATTCCTGCGCCATATATATTACCTGTTATTGTTGGAGTTCCAGTTATATTTATTGTTGATGAACCTTCCATTTGCGCTAAATTTGGTTTGTTTGACGCTAAGTTATGTCCTCTTCCTCCTCCATAAATACTTCCGTTTATGGTTGGTGAACCAGATATGTTAATATTGCTACTTCCATATAAAGTTCCTCCATCTGTTTGAGTTGAATTTGCTGTTAAGTAGTTTGTATATCCATAGCCTCCACCATATATATCAGCATCAATGGTTCCACCAGATATGTTTATATTTACAACTGTATCTATTCCTTGTCCATAACTTTTATACGCATCTGTTGAATTCTCGCTATATCCAGAAACACCACCTGCTCCTGCACCATATATTGTTTGGCTTACAGTTCCGCCAGATATATTGACATTAACGGTTCCATAGAAATATGAATCACATTTTATTGGGTTATTATCATATCCTCCTATTGCTCTCATATTTCTTCCTAAACAACCACCATACATTTCTGTAACATTTCCACCAGTCATATTTATTGTTGCAGTTCCTATAAAAGTATTTATTGGATATTGCCAGTTGTTTGGTCTATAACTCGAGTCACCTATACTTGCACCTAATAATCTACCAATATTCCCATTTTTTATATTTAGCTTAACATCTCCGTAAATATTACCACATGTACTTCCTCCACCTAATAAGTTTACATCATATGCATAATTTGATGATGTTGTGCTATTTTGAATATCTATTGTTATTTCAGACTTATATAAATCGTCTGTTAATGATGTTCCCATAAAGTTGTGAGAATTATATTTAGTAATACTACTTACATCACTGTTACCTGAACTTCCTCCTAACAGAATTCTTCCATATGTACCACTTTTTATCATTATCTTAGCATCTGTTCTAGGAAGTCTTGTTTCATCATATTGAAGCCATCCTGCAAATATGTGGAACGCTGGCGCATTACCAGATATTAATCCTTGGTTTGGATTTGATGTTGCATAGTTCGTCATTACAACACCTTCGCCCATAGTTAGACTGTAACCTTGTAAATAGAAATATGTCTGGTCATTTCTGCCATTAAGCGTTAAATACATAAATGTTGTGTTTCCATTTAAATATTTATATGTATCGTACGCATTAAAATATAAAGCTCCATTATAGTCTGCACCTTGATATTTACCTGTAAGCGTTACATTTTTTCTATAAGTTGTAGAAGTTGCAGAATTCATAAAACTTGTACTTGAATAAGTACCCATTATTACAATTACATTTTCATTTCTAGTAGTTTCACTACTAAATTTTCCGTAAGCAGTTGATAAAGTTCTTACTGGGGTATTTGGTGTAAATCCATCGTTATTATCATTTCCGTTGTTGTAACTGCAATAAATTACGGTTCTCGTACCATAAGTGTATATTCCCTCTGCACTCATATACGAATATTTTGTATTTGTTGCAACAACTTTGTACTGCATTCCATTTTCTAAATCAGTTATTTGGTTTGTAGTTGCGCCTTCAATTTCTTCTTCCGCATCTGCTATATCAAGCTTATACCATGTATATGTATAGTCATTTAAATTAAAGTTCTGATCTACTGTACCAGTTCCTTCTAACCCAGCTGTTAATACATTAGTCTGATTGTTCATTTCAAAAGATACATGAATTTCTAGTTTTGGAACATCAAAGCTAATTACTGCATACGAACGTCCATTGCTTATTAAAACATCTACAGAATGTCCTTCAGTCCAGCTCGACTCTATTGTTGCAATATTTTCTGTAAGGCTTTGATCTAAGTTATCATCAATGTACCAATTATATGTGTAGTTCCCTGTCTGAGCTAAATCATTTACAGTTATTATATATCTAGGACTATCTTTCTCTACACTTCCACTTAGTTCTGGAGTAAAGTAATATGCATCTGAAGAACTATCATAATACCATTTCATATATTTTCCACTTGAATTATTTGTAACATATTCATTAAAACTAGTTAGCCTATCTGATGTGCTACTTGTATATAGACCTTTATTAACACCTTGAACATACCCCATGTCAAACTCCCAATAAATATTTGACGTAACACGAGATGATGATGTTCCAGATTGCTCATCATTTGAAAAAGCCATATAATTTGTACTGTAACTTGTAAAGTAGCTGTTCATGCTTAAGTTTCCATTATCATTACCTTGCCATAAAGTATTAAATTGGTCTTCATAGTTGTTCGAATCTCCAATACCTGTATTTCCTCTAGAATATCCAAATATTGGTCCTGTAAAGCCATTAGTTGCATTTAATTCTCCTTTAAACAAGCAGTTTTCAGGCCATACAGATTGATGCATGATTGAGCCTATAATTCCTCCAACAGCATATTGTCCTGCAACGTAATAATATGTACCGTATCTATATGAGTAATACAATCGCATATCTAAATCTACATTCAAGTTTGAATAGCAATTTTCTATTGCATATCTTTTTCCATTTCCTGGATCGCTTGAGGAAGAACTAGAATTAGTTGCTGTTCCAACTATTCCCCCAACAAAAATCTGAACACTATTGGTTCTAATCGTCATTGTATAATTGTCAATAACACTGCTATTATTTGCAATTACATTCTTAATTTCCGCATTATTATACATTGTTCCGGCTACAATTCCAATATTATAACCTTTAGGAGTCGAGTTGTTCCTAGTTGTTCCCCTTGCATTAATTTCTATATTTACATTATCAATTTGTAAATTTTTTATAATTGTTTTATTATCACTATCTCCTATACTTCCAAAAATTCCATATGTTGTTACTGATGTTGGAAGCTCTGATGGTAAAGATATTTTTGCATTTGCTATAGTATGTCCAGCACCATTAAATACTCCCTTAAAAGATTGCGTTAGATTTCCTATAGGAGTCCATTCTTGCCCATTTAGATCAATATCAGCTATTAATTCAAAATATGTGCCATCATAGCTTGTACCACCATTTACTTGACTCGCAATATATGCTAATTCTTCAGCACTTGTAATTAAATATGGTGATGCTTCAGTTCCATTACCGAATCTGAAGCCAGTAGCAGTGCTTCCATCCCATATACTGGCATTATCTAAATTCAAAGAATATGTAGAAGCAGTATTAATTCCATCCTCTAATAATACTGAATATGTTGAGAAACTTTCTGCTGGAAAACTTACAGTATCATTTTTTGTTTGTACCCCTTGCACTTCTGTTGCCTGTTCTTCATTATCTATATGTACAACTTTGTATCTCTGTTTTTCTTCATTTATCGAGTCTAAACCAGAAATTGTTACTCTAACATTTGTATCAAAATCTGTTGGTTCATATTCATTTTCATTATAAATTATTTTTATATCATAAGCTTTCTTAAACGAAATTTTATTTGAAAGCACATTTACTATTGGTTTTTCAATCTCATCAATTGTAACAATTCTGGCTTGTACCGATGAATTAAGTGGCATATATCCTTCTATTATTATAGTACTATCAATTGTTCCATCATTATTATCATCAACATCTGTTTGTATTATTTGGTCATATAAAATTTGATCCTTTTTTTGTGATGTACAATACACCACTCTTAATTCTATCTGCTTTGTATCTACTTCTTCCTCTGTTAAATACAAAGTATCTCCAGGCGTTTTAATTGTTGTAGATTCCGAAGAAGTAATAATTGTTTCACTTTCTATTTCTTGAGTCAAATCTAATGTTTGTACGTTTTCCTGTATTTCTTCGTTTTCAATAACGTTTTCTGCATCAGTTTTTGATTCTTGTATGTTATTGAATTCCATATTATTATCTTCTATAGTTTCTTCAGGCTTAGTTTCCTGAATATGTATTTCTTTTTCAGTAATAATATAACTATCTATTTTTTTATTGTTTACATATTCTGGTAAGATTAAAGCATATCCGCTTTCTCCAGAGTTTATTGCTTCTAGACTAATGTGTTCTGTATCTATATTTTTTTCATCGTCAATAATGCTGGCAGCTATATCTATAATTTTGTTGGCTCTAGAATTTCTAAAGGCTACAATCTCAAAGATTACCAGCATTATTAAGCATATTAAAATAAACACTCTTTTTTTATTTATTCTATTATATTTTTTTCTAGTTGTTTTTCTCATTTATATGTTTTTCTCCATATATTATTTTATATTTGCTAATTTTTTAAATTCACAAATAAATTCCATTTCTTCTAAGTTAATACCACTTTTTTGTATATAGTAATAATTTTTTATTTTTTGTAACGTGTCAATCAAATTATCCAAATTATCTGGTGTTATGTCCTCTTTTTCTATTGCAAAGTTTAACAATTTATATCTATCTGATATCATTATGGCAATATTTTTTTCTTCTAACATGGTAATATTCTTTATGATTATGTTGTATGGATCATTTAAAAAATCTTTTAATTCTAGTATTAACTTTTCAATTTCTTCTTGCGTGATTGTACTATTATTTGCAATAATACAATCAACCAAATAGTTGTTAAATTGACTAGCAAATTTTAATACATCATATATAGTCGAATTATCTGATAAACAATCTATTATTTTAGTATATATTTTGTTATTATCTAATTTCTTATATAGTTCTTTTATTTCTAATATTATAGAATTATATTCAGCTATTTGTTGTTCTTTCTTGTCCATCTTAGAAAATAGACCTTTACCATTAATTTTATTATTCAACTTTTCTAGTTTCTTTTCTTTTGCATTTATTTCCTTTTTGGTAGTGTTATAAGCATCTTTATATTGTTCTCTTTCTTGATACTTTTTCTTTATATCTTCAAATATATATTGAAATTTTAAATAATTCTTATATTCGCACAAACTATTTAAAAACTTTATTGAATTTTGATTTATTTCTTCTACGTTTTTTTCTGATGTATCATCTAGAGATTCTTGAGGAATTAATTTTAGATACTCATCTTTTATTTTATCTGGCTCATAGTCTTTACTATTTAATTTTCCATCTAAAAAGCTATGGATTAACAAATAATTATCCATGCATTTGTCTTCTTCATATTGTTTCTGCAAATTATTATATTTTTCTTCTATTTTGTCATTCTCTATATCTATATTTTTTAACAATTCATTTTTTCTGTTTTCATAATATTTGTCAATATTTTTCTGATTTTTTATATAGATATATCTAAGATTCAATTCTATGTGTATTATTAAATCTGGACATTTCCAATATATTTCCTCAAATTTGTTTTTTACTACTTTTGAATTTATATGGTCTAATTCATCGAAAAAGGTATTCATATATTCATGAACATAAATGCTATAATCAAAGTCTTCACTTGTTAGATCTATTCCTACTTCTTTAAATTTTTTAATACATTCTAGAATTTCTATATTTATATTTTCTAGATTTTCTTTGTAAAATCTTCCTAATTTATAGATTTTTTTATCTATCCCCATTTTTTCATATGATGTTTTTGTTGTTCCAATTATGTCCAAAAGATTACTTATTTCATCTATTTCCCTTTTTTCTATGTCTATTTCTTTATTCTTTTTTACAGCCAATATTTTTTTGTATCTTTTAGTCATTTCATCATATATATCATTCTCTATTGTTTCATATTCTTTCTTTAGTTCTTGCACGTATTGGATATATTTTGATATATTCTTCTTATTATTTTTTGGCATAGTAGATAAAACTTCTTTATCCATATCAATCTTCTCTAATATTTTATTCATTTGATTCTCCTATTTTTTCAGCATCTTTTTCTTCTTTATCTAAGAATTTTATAAATGCATTTATTTTGTCATATAATTCAACTAATTCTTTTGTTTCTACTTGATTAGAATTCATTTATATACAATCCTCCCATTGTGTTAATACTATCACAATCAGAAATAAATGTCTATTATTTTTGTCTGCTTTTTTGTGGAAATTTATAACAATTTTATGGACATCTTTTTTTTCCTTTTGAGCCTATTCCGCTAACCCCATTTTCTCCGTCTCTTAGCTCATCTTTTATATCCTCTATTGTTAAATATTTGTTAGAATCTGTTACTGCTATTTTTTCTGCTACTATCAATGGATCTTTAAAATCTATTAGAATCCTAGCAGGAGAAGATGCAAAATTTGCTCCTGCTTCCATAATAGCTTCATAATAGCTTTGACAAGCACCTGCAAATATTGATAATTTATTGGCTCCTTGTTCCCATATTCTTGCTCTTATTACAGTTTCTACAAAATATTTTGAATTTCTATAATTGTAAATATCATTATAGTTATATCCCTTTTTTATCATTCCATCATGTCCTGTGACTACTAATATATCGGGATTATATTTATTTAATAGCATATTTATCATTTGAGGTTGTCTGTTCTCCGGTATATTTTTAACAACAACATTCAACCCCATACTTTTATAAAATCTTTGAGATTTTTCGCTATATTTTTTATCTCCATCTAGATGGAGTATTTTTCCATAAAATTCACTATTTCTTTTGAGCCCATAATCTTGATTTTTTAATATATTTTTTTTTCTATTATCTATCTCTCTATCAAACTTATCTAATAATTCTGTAACTCTACTACTCTCTATCAATTCTAAATCATAAATAGGACTATCAGCTTCGATTCTTGTTATAAGTCCCTTCAATATAGCAACTTCTTGATTTTTATATTTAATTATTCTGCTTATCGTAAAGACAATATCTTTATTATAAGACAGCCTACCTACAATATCACCTTTTTTAAATTTCATAATATTTCACCTATTACATTATATGTCGTATTTTGTAAAACGTTATTACAAAAAAATGAAAAACAAAAAAATAATATCATTTTCTTTTGACTATTTTTAGTAGTAATGATAAAATACGAAATAAGATATGAGATTTATTATTTTAAGAATAATGTACAAAAGCATAAGCATAAAAAATTTCAAATCTATTATTACAAAAAGTAAATATTAAGGGGGATTTTATATGAACAAAAAAACATCACGATTATTAAAGGGAGTAGTAATTGTATTAATGATTTTAACATTACTTGCTCCCGCTATTGTAAGTAATGCATTTACTTCTTCACAATCTAATTCTAGCACTATATTAGACATTGTCGCAAATAGACAAAATAATATTAAACAATATGGAAGTTTCGTGAATGAACTAAGTACTTTCACAAAAGGAATGGATAATTCCTTAAATCTAAGCAAATCTAAAATTCAATTAATTGATGAAATATTAGCACTTAGAAATAAATACAGTAGTTCTCCTATAGTTTCTAGTGTTTCAAGCCAACTTTTAAATACAATAACGACATCATCATCAACCAACATTTCTGATTTATTAAATTCTATTGATCTAAATCTTCTTTTAAATAGTAAGAATTTAGCGATTGAGAGTTTAACTCCTGATGTCGAAATAGATAACATGGTTGCAACAACAGCTGGTAAATTATCTGGCTCTGACTATCAAGTTAAATTAGCAGGAAAAATATATTATGCAAATACTGATTCTTCAGGTAAACCTACATCTAATAAATGGGCTATATTAGTTCACGGAAATAATATGGATGGTCAATCAATTGCTGATGCTATTGGTCAAATGTATTTAGATCAAAATATTAACGTTTTGGCTCCAGACTTAAGAGGATGTGGAAATAGCGAAGGTAGTTGTGGAATGGGCTACTTAGAAAGTCTTGATATTTGGGATTGGCTAACATATCTAAATACAAATTATTCAGGAAAATGCGATGAAATATTTGTACATGGTGTATCTTTAGGTGGAGCTACTACATTATTTCTTTCTGGTTTAGAAATTGATGGAAAAACTTTAAAAGATCAAAAAGTAATTGGACTAGTAGAGGATTGTGGTTATACCTCTTTAACAGGAATTGTTACGGATCTTTTAGGTTCTATCTTAGGAGGTTCCTCTTCTTCAAGTGATACTAACTCAAGTATCCAATTTGCCCTAAAAAGTCTTGGTTTATCTAGTAAAATAGATTTATCAAGTTTAAATATTGATAATTTATCAGAGACTTTAGTAAAACAACTTCTACTTGCTTCTAACACAACAGGTTTGACTGAGAGTAATTTTGATGAAAAGCAAAATGCATTAAATAGTTTAACCAATTGTAATTTACCATTATTAATAATACATGGCACAAAAGATCCAATGGTACCTTTTAAAAATAGTGATACTATTTATGCAAATGCCATGGCTAATACAAATATACCATATGTTCAAAGATATTCTGTAGAGGGTGAAACTCATGCATTTATCGTTATGGGTAGCAAATACAATGTTTATGAGGGACATGTTCAAAACTTTATTAAACAATCTGAAGAAATAAATTCTGGTAAATCTGTTCAAAAGCAATCAGATTATGTTGAGGAGAAAGAAGAAAAAACTTCAGTTATAGATAGTCTTATCAAGGCTCTAAAATTAATAAAAAATCAAATAATCAAATAACAAAAGATTGGAGATATTATTAAGGATGAATAAAATTAGTAAAAAAATAATTTATATATTATTAGCAGTTGTGTTAATAATGATGAGTTTCTTAGTTACAAATGTGTATGCTTTAACAGATTCAGAAGCAGAATTAGTACAAATATTAACTGAATATAAAAATGAGCTAGGAGATTTAAATCAATTTAAAGAAGTAATAGATAAAATGTATAACGATATAAATGACGCAACTACTGTTGACGATGCCTTAAAGGCAAAACTTGCAGCAGATATTGCTGAATTAGAAAATATAAATGGTATTAACCCTTTGGTTTTAAATGTACTAGAAGTAGAATTATCTTCACATATAGCTAATCTTACAAACGATAATTTGGATGAAGTAAAACAAGAATTAGCTGTGATTAAAGGATGGATTGATTCTCAAGTTTCTGAAACACCTACTACTCCTGATATTCCAGAAGCTCCAGATACTCCTAATACACCTGATACATCAGATAAGCCCGTGGATTCATCAGTAGTAAAAGATTCTAAACTACCACAAACAGGAAAAAGTATAGTTATTGTTTTAGTTGTATTATTCTTACTAGTCAATATAATCATTTGTATAAAGCAATATAAAAAATATAAACAAATATAAAAAAGTGGCATTAAGCCACTTTTTTATTACATGTTTTTATTAACATTTTTCTTTAATGTTATATAACTTGCTAACATTAATATAACTGTCATTAAACTTATAACACCAATAACTTTTAGCATATGTTCAGCCGAAAAAATAAAATAATCTTCTGCTTCCACCTCTATTAATGGATTTATTGTTTGTACAATATGAGTTAAACTATTTAGATTAGCTGTTGTTCCCAATCCCTCAACCGTCCATCTACATAAAACAAAATTCGAAATAAAATCAGCTACTCCATCAAGTTTAAATAGCATACCTGAAAATAACAATTGTGGCACTAATACTAACGGAATTATTGTCATTGCTATATTTGAATTTTTCACTAATGATGATATAAATAGTCCTAATGAAGCTGCGGATAAAATTGAGATAAAGCAAATTATCTGTGTATCCCAAAATGAGTTTATTAGTATACTATCTTCTGGCTTCCCCACTAATTCTTGGAATATATAAACTACTATAAAGGACTGTATAAAAGCTAATATACCTTGCACAATAAATTTTGACAGCAAATATGCAGAAAGCTTTAAATCAGCCATATATTCCTTCTGTAATATTACTTTTTCCTTGCATATTTCTTGTATTGAATTTAATAGTCCTAGCCAAATACATGCACATCCAATTGAAAATAATATTGCTTTTGTATCTTCATATCCTGAATACATTTCGTCACTAGATACTATTGCTAACAATATTGCAACTATTGGCGCTTGTGCAAATAAAAGTACTAATTGTTGTATATCATTAGAGATTAATTTTATATATCTTAGTATTAAATTTATTAATTGTTTCCAAAATGATTTTTTCTTTACTTTCGCTTTGTTTGTTTCTTTGCTTACAGGTTCTGGTACAATTGCATATTCTGAATTTTCAAATTTATCATGCCATAATTCCACATTTTCACTTATTAATGTATATATATCAACAAAATCATCTACTTCAAAAAAATCTAGGGCCTCTTTTGGTCTTCCATAAAAACATAATTTGCCATCAGCTCCGAAAAATGCTACTTTATCGCACAAATGTAAATTTAGTGTATTATGTGTGACAAGAATAATAGTCTTGCCCATTTTAGCCATTGATTGCAGTGTTTTCATTATACTTCTTTCCGTTCCGGGATCTAATCCACTAGTCGGTTCATCTAAGAAGAATAAGTTTGGATCTGCAATTAATTCCACTGCAATACTTGCTCTTTTTCTCTGGCCTCCACTTAGTTGCCTAATATAAGAATTTTCAAAATCACTTAATTGTACAATTTCTAAAACTTCTTTTATTCTTTCATTACGTTCTTTTCTAGTAGTATTATCTGGCATCCTTAATTTAGCAGCATATTGTAACATATCTTTCAACGTTAAATTTGAAAAAACAATATCTTCTTGTGGTACATAACCAATATTATATTTTATTATATCGTAATTTTCATATAAATCTTCACCATTTACCAGTACAATTCCCGACGTTGGCTTGTCAACACCGCTTATACATTTCATGCACGTAGATTTTCCTGCTCCTGACCCTCCGATAAAAGCAACAAATTCAGAAGGATGTATACTAAGATTTACATGGGAACAAATCTCTTTAACTTTAAATTTTATACGAACTTTTTTAACAATATCTACAGCATCTAATTGAACACCATTTTGCCTAATCTGATAAACTATTGTGTCTTTATGTACTATCAACTTTGTATTTGCAATATAAATAACATCTAAATTGTTTAACTCATATTTTCTTTGTCCTTGTATCTTTTCTCCATTTATATATACGCCATTCAGACTTCCTTCATCTTGTATTGAAATCTTTCCTTGTGCATAGTTTATGGTAGCGTGTTTCTTTGCTGTTCCATTAGGGGGAAGTACTATTGTACAACCTTCACTACTCCCTATCGAAATTTTACCACTTTGTAAATGTTGTAATTTCCATTCATTTAGCCTCTTTCCAATTGACATTATCATAATTACACCTTGTCTAGTAGAGTCATTAGAGTCAATCATCTTTACAAAACTACCATCAGACAAATATATATCTTTATATTCTTTATTATTGTTACCAATCATTGCATTTTTATTACTTGTATTAACAGCAAGTACACCATACTCTGTTAATTTTAAATAACCTTGTAAGTAATCAACGGCATCAGACACAATTAATATATCATTATCTATACTAGTTCCAAAATAAAATATGTCTTTATCTTCTGTTGAAAGATTAATGGTTTGTACTCCATTATCATCTATAATTGTCAAGAAGTAATATTCGCCTGTAGTTGTTTTATGTTTAAAATGCTCATACACATTCAATTCTTGGTCTTGTTTTGCCATATTTTTTCCTCTTTTAAATTCAAATTTATTATCACTTTCTTGCTATATTTTTTCCATATTCTTTTTTTACTTTATAATCATATATTAAAAAAATTTTTGATTCAATAGATTTCATACAAAAACTTTAATTATTTTTATATTTATTATGCTGTTCTATTATTTATATTTCTTGAATAAGATTAAACAAAAAGATTCTATGGGGGTTGTTTCCTAATGATTGGTTTCTCAATTGAAGAAAGAGCCATTATGTTGGCTCGATATATAATAGATTCAAAAGATACAGTCAGAGGTACCGCTAAAAAATATGGTATTTCTAAATCTACAGTGCATAAAGATGTCAGTGAAAGATTATTAAAAATAAATCCTGCTCTCGCTTCTGAAGTAAGAGTAGTGCTTGATGAAAATAAAGCAGAACGACATATCCGAGGTGGTCAGGCAACAAAAATGAAATATAGTCATCTTCCTAACGAAAAGAAAAAATAGATATAGAGTATTAAACTCTATATCTATTTTTTATGCTGTTTTTATTTCAAGTCTTAATTTATCTGCAATCATTGCAATAAATTCGCTATTGGTTGGTTTCCCTTTTGCAGCCGAAACTGTATACCCAAATATATTCTCTACAACATCTGGCTGTCCTCTTCCCCAAGCAACTTCAATTGCATGACGTATAGCACGTTCAACTCTTGATGGCGTTGTATGATATTTTTGAGCAATATCTGGATATAACTGCTTTGTTATTTGATTTATAATATCTATATCGTTTACAACCATCATTATAGCTTCTCTTAAGTATTGATATCCTTTTATATGTGCTGGAACCCCTACTTCATGAATAACATTTGTTACCAAAGCCTCCAAACTATCCTCATTTTTCTTTTCACTCTGAGGTATGTCTATGTATTGTGTTTTACTCTCCTTTACTATAAAACTTCCTTTATTATTTGATGGTTGATAATATTTTAGTTCTTTTATTCTTTTTATTAATACTTCTATATCAAATGGTTTTACTACATAATACTGTGCTCCTAAAGCAATTGCCTTTTGCGTAATTTTGTCTTGCCCTACTGCTGAAAGCATGATACATATCGGTGGATTTTCTAATCTCATTGTATTTAATCTCTCTAGTACACCTAGCCCATCTAAATGTGGCATAATTACATCTAGTAGTACCACATCCGGCTTTATAGTTGATATTATACTCAATGCCTCTTCTCCATCTTTTGCCATACCAACTACCTGTATAGTATCGTCATTTTCTAAATAATTTGATAAAGTTGTTGCAAATTCATTGTTGTCATCTGAGATTAAAACGGTTATCTTATCCTTCACTCTTTCGTTCCCCCTATTCTTAATAATACTACTGTAAAATTTTTACAATTTGTATTATATATGCATATGTGTTTTTTTGCAATAGTTTAGAGAGGTTTTTTCCATTTTTTACCATACATTATATTGCTTTTTTTACGAATTTTCGACATATAATATTATTTGACTTTATATTAAATGATAAACTGCAATTATCCGAGTTATTATTTTGAATCATATTTTTGTATTCTTCATCATTTATTTCTATTTTATAAAAAATAGTTTCTCCATATTGTGTATCTATTATATTTATTTTATTTTTTTCACAATAATACTTAAATTTTTCATTATCAGCATATTCTATTTCAACAAGTAACTCTAATCCTTTCTCCTGTTTTACTATTATTCCATCCTCTATAGCCTTATTTGCTGTAGCTGAATATACTCTCGTTAGTCCACCTGTGCCTAATAATATTCCTCCAAAGTATCTTGTTACAACTATTAAAACATTATTCAAGTTATTTTTTTTAATAACATTTAGTATTGGGGCCCCTGCAGTTCCTGATGGTTCTCCATCATCACTGCATTTTTCTATAAGATTGTCATTCTCGTCCAAAACACAAAATGCAAAGCAATTATGTTTTGCATCATAATACTTTTTCTTTAGATTATTTATTATATTCTCCGCTTCATCTTTATTATTAATATGATATGCATTTGCAATAAATCTTGATTTTTTTTCAATAATTTCAGCTATAGACTGCTCTTCTAAAGTATAAAATTCTTTATTACTACTCATTGTATTTTTCCTTCCAAAAGTAAATTTTAAAATTTACTGTATTTCACATCCAGCTGTATATCCTGTGGAATATGCAATTTGTAAATTAAATCCTCCAGTATATGCATCCACATCTATTATTTCTCCTGCAAAAAATAATCCTTTTATCATTTTTGATTCCATAGTTTTTGGATTTATCTCTTTTATACTTATTCCCCCTGAAGTTACTATTCCTTCCTCTAATGGTCTAAATCCTGATATCACGATAGAAAAATTCTTCAATAATTTTACTAATCTTAGCCTTTCTTCTTTTGTGATTTCATTAACCTTTTTATTGGCATCTATTGCAGAAAGTTGAATAACTGGATATATAAGTTTTTGTGGTAATAGATCATTTAAGCTATTTTTAAACTCTTTATTTTTATTTTCAAAAAAATCTCTTTGAATTCTTGTATCTAACTTTTCTATTGATAAAGCTGGTTTTAAATCTATTATTAGTTTTATATTTTGCTCTTTTATCACATTATCTATATTTTTGTACCTTAGTAAATGTGCGGAAGCACTTAAAATGGTTGGCCCAGATACTCCAAAATGTGTAAATATCATTTCTCCAAAATCTTCATATATAACTTTGCTTTTACTGGTGTCCATTATTTTAATAGATATGTTTTTTAGACTTAATCCCTGTAGTTCCTTGCATATATTTAGTGATATACCATTTGTTGTTAATGGTACCAAAGATGGCTTGATTTCAGTTATAGTATGTCCTAATTTTTTTGCTATTTCATATCCATCTCCAGTAGATCCCGTTTCTGGATAAGTTTTTCCTCCTGTTGCTAATATTACTTTATCTGTCTCTATCTTTTTTGATTGTCCATTTTTATCTATATAGTGTACATACTTTACTTCATTCTCCTGTGTTTCTATATTTGTAACTCTTGCATTAAATTTAATTTTAACTTGTTTGTTTTTTAATTCTTTTTCAAAAGCATTTAATACATCAGAAGACTTATCCGATACTGGAAATATTCTATTTCCCCTTTCTTCTTTAACCCTTACTCCTTGTTCTTTTAAGAAATTTATTATGTCTATATTAGTATAATTATCAAAAACACTATATAGGAATCTTCCATTTCCGGGAATATTTGATATAAAGTCTTTTATGTCCAAACTACTTGTAATATTGCATCTTCCCTTGCCTGTTATTAGCAATTTTTTTCCAAGCTTACTATTTTTTTCTAATAAGTAAACCTCATTGTTATTTTTGCTAGCTGATATAGCAGCCATCATTCCAGCTGGGCCACCACCTATTACAGTAACTCTCATATTTATTCCTCCATTTATATTTTTAACATATATTCTACTGCATTAATTAAGCCTAGTTTGCCATATTCATATGTTAATGCTCCTTGTTGGAATCCAACGAATGGTTCTCTTAATGGACCATCACAAGAAAGTTCTATTGAAGAACCTTGTGTAAAACTTCCTGAAGCCATTATGATAGGATCTATATATCCTGGTGTTTCACATGGCTCTGGTAAAGAATCTGAATCTATTGGCGAACCTGTTTGTATACCTTGACAATATTTTATTAATTTATCTCTATCACCAAATTCTATTGTTTGTACAATATCTACTCTTTCTTCATTATATTTTGGTTCTACTTTATATCCCAAACTATCCATTACCTTACTAGTTAATATAGCTGTTTTTACACTTGATCTAACCACACTTGGAGCAAAAAACAATCCTTGTAAAAAACTTCTATTTATTCCTAATGTAGGTCCAACTCCTTTTCCTTCTCCCGGAACAGTTAGTCTTTCTGCAGCAAGTTTCACTAAATCCTTTCTTCCTGCAATGTAAGCTCCATTTGGTGCAATTCCTCCACCTAAGTTTTTTATTAAAGACCCAACTATTACATCTGCTCCTACTTCTAATGGCTCTTTTTTGCCAACAAATTCACAATAACAGTTGTCTATCATAATTATTACATCTTTATCTACTTCTCTTATTCTTTTTATAACATTCTCTACTTTATTTAATGAAATGCTTTTTCTTAATGCATATCCTTTTGATCTTTGTATCTCAATTAATTTTACCTTAGATTTTTTTAGTCTTTCTACTATTTTTTCATAGTCAAAATCATCATTTATTAAATCTATTTGCTCATATTTTATTCCAAAAGATTTTAAAGAACTAGCATTTTCTGCAATTCCTATTACCTCATCTAGTGTGTCATATGGTTTTCCATTAATACTAAGCATAGTATCTCCTGGCCTTAAAAAAGCAAATAGTGCTACAGTTAGAGCATGCGTACCAGATATAAATTGACCTCTAACAATACAATCTTCTGCGTGAAAAACTTCTGCAAAAACTTTTTCTATTTTTTCCCTTCCTATATCATCATATCCATATCCGGTTGTGCTTCCAAAGTCAGTTTCCGTTACTCTATTTTTTTGAAACGCTGTTAATACTTTTTCACTATTAAATTCACATATTTCATCTACAATTTTATATTGTTCTTTTAACTCTGATTCTGCTTTATTTACTAGCTCTCTTACTTTATTTTTTATATCTTCCATTTTTACTAATTTTCCTTTCATAACCTCTAAGTAAAATAGCTCAATTTTATTATAATGTTTAAAATTGAGCTATCATTTGTTTAATAATTTTATAATTCATTTGAATAATATGATATTTGGTAAATACTGCTAACTTCATAATATTCACCTATAAATTTAGGGTCATAATCACTTAATTCATATGTTGGTTCCTTAATTATATTTGCATCCTTATCTATTACTCCCCATTTACCATTTAGTTTAATTGCTCCAAATCCATATTCATTAATATTCGTTGCCATTTCATATTTAAACTCTACAACCGTATTTCCATCTTTATCAACATATCCCCATTTTCCATCTTGTTGTTTTGCAAATATTTTATTTCCATTAAATATTTTATTCGCTTCTTGTTTATTACCATCAAAATCAAAATATTCTATATTATTGGCACTTGCAACTTCTATATAATTATCTTTTATATATATTCTAGCATCATTTTGCGTTGCTACTTTTTCCATTTTTTTATTATAAAATTCAGAGGTATTTGTAGCAGAATCAATTACCTGTATCATGTTTGTTCCTCTTATATTTTGTATTATATCTTTTTCTACTGGAATAATTATATTGTTATTTGCATCTAATACTCCTGATTTTCCCTCTAATGATACTATAAAATAGTTATCAAAAGTATACTCTATATATGAATATTTATTTTCCAATATATTTGTTTTATTTGAGTCTATTACTCCATATTGATTGCTTCTATTTATCGTTATACTATATTTTCCATCTGCCACTGTATCTAAGCTTTTATAGCTGTCTTCATTTTGCAACGTTCCTGTAACATCAAATACTAATAATTTTCCATCTTTATTAGCATTTAGATATTTACCTGCAAAAGTTATATTTTCATATTGTATAGGAAGTATCATATTTCCTTCCAAATCATATACTCCTTGCTTTGCATTTTTTTGTAAAACAAAAATATTATTTACTGAATCAAATTCAATATTTTCATATTCGTTTTCTATTAATGTTTGCCCATTCTTTAAGACTCCTGCTTTTCCATTGTTATATGTGATTAGGTATATAAGATTATCATCTTTTAATTCAGTTATCCTTTTAATATTAGTATACATAGTGTCTAAGATTTGTCTTCCTTTGTAATTTATATACCCATATCTGTATCCTTCATCAGTCCTTATATTTATTATATATCCAGCTTTATCATATTTTGAATCAATGTTATAATAACCATCTGTAGCAATAGAATTAAATTCAGTTTTAACTATTTCATTACCATTTATGTCAATTAATCCATATTTTCCATCTTTTTTTACTTTTAATATTCCATCTTTATATTCTAGTGTTTCAATACTTTCATAAATAGCTGGAACTATTTCCTTTCCGCTAATACTTATTAATCCATATTTTCCATCTACACAATATCTTAGAACTTGCGTCTGATAAGTATTATTTATTGAAGTATTGTTGTTTGATATTGCTTGTATGTTTTTATATTTAGTAAGAATTTCTTTATTATTGCCGTTTAAAACTTTAGATGTGTTATTAGATTCATAGCACACAAACACCGCTTGTTCTGGGTTAGGAATTTGTATATATTCATACTGTGGCTCAATTATTGTTTTTCCTGTTTTATCTATTACTCCAGACTTTCCATTTATAGAAGTAATAAAATAGTTATATTCCGTTATTTCTTGAGGAGTTATCTTCTTGTTCTTTAATAATCTCGTAATTATTAATGCAACAATTACTACTAAGATGATTAATAAAAGTAATCTTATTAATTTTTTAACATTTCTCTTATTCTTTTTTTTGCTACCATTTTTTACACTTTTTCTTAAATCATCTGTATTGCCAACTTGGTTTCTACTCATTTAAACATCATCCTTTCATTTTTCCTCATTAGTTTTTTTATTGATAGTTTGAATATCAAAATAGAATTCAATACCATTTTCTTTATTTATCGCACCATATTTTGAATTGTAGTTATTCATTATAGCCTTAACAAGAGCTAGTCCTATTCCGCTTCCTCCATCAGATCTATTTCTAGACCCATCTACTTTGTAAAATCTTCCCCATATTCTCTCCAGATCTTCATCAGATAGGGTGTCTCCTGTATTAAAGACAGATATCCTCACAGTATCATTGTTTTTATTTTCTTTAATTTTAATTTCAATATATTTTTCACCATTAACATCCTTTGTATGTTTTATAGCATTAGTAAAATAATTAGTAAAAGCTTGCTCTATATAAAACTCATCGGCATATATCATTACAGGCTTGTCCTCATTAAATTTTACTTCTTTTATTCCTTTTTCTTCAAGCATTACATTACATTTTCTTATTACTTCATTTATCAACTCACAAATATTAAATTGTTCATTATTAAATTCTCGTTTTCCATATTCTAATTTCATTAACTCTAATAATTGTCTAACTAGCTTATCCATTTTATTTGATTCATCTAGTATTACTTCAGCATAATATTTTCTAGATTCATCATCTACATTAACGTTCTCTAATAATCCTTCTGCATATCCTTGAATTAGAGCAATTGGAGTTTTCAATTCATGTGATACATCCGAGATAAATTGTTTTCTCATTTCATCAATTTTTGATTTTTCTTCTATGTCTCTTTCCAAAGCCAAATTACTACTTCTCAATTGTCCAATTGTCTTTTCTAGTTTCTCAGACATTATATTAATACTATTGCCTAGTTCATTTATTTCATCATCAGAATCTGTTAATTCATATCTTTGACTGAAATCTAGTTTGGACATTTTATTAGCTATAACATTTAATTCTAAAATTGGATTTGTAAACTTCTTCGAAACATATGAAGCAACAATACCTGCAATGATGATTGCAATCATTCCTATTATCAGTAACAAGTTATTAGATATTCTGACACTCTCTTCTATTGCTGATATTGGTATTTGTATATATAATTTATAGCCATTATCTAATTCTCCTGATAATAATATGCAATTTAAACCATTGAATACAATCTTTTTTATTACCATATTTTCTTCTGAATATAATATTCTTTGTCTATTTTTTTCAATCACTCTAAAGCGATTTGTAATATTGCTATTTTGATTAATCATACTAGCAAAATTTTCGTTTGTAGAAAAAATAAACATATAATTCTCGTCTTCTACTAATATATCAAAATTGTTAGCTAAAGCATCTCTTTTTATTTGATTAAGTACAGATGGATCTCCTATATTATACAAATCATTTATGATATTATATTCTTTTTTTACTGCAGATATTTTTGATACTGTATAAAAAGTTTCTAGTACAATGCTGTTCATTATAATAAGCAATGCTATTATTAATATAACTATTATACTTAGCGTAAAAAATAACTTAACTCGAACAGATTTAAATTTTTCGCTTATTTTATTCATATTATCCTCTATTATTTTACTTCAAATTTATATCCTATTCCTCTAATCGTTTCTATATATTTTCCTTTTTTCCCTAGTTTGTGTCGTATCTTTTTTATGTGACTATCAATAGTCCTTGAATCCCCATAATAATCGTAATTCCATACATTATTTAGTATTTTGTCTCTTGATAGTGCTATTCCTTGGTTTTCCACTAAATATACAAGTAGTTCATATTCTCTCAAACTCAATTCTATATTTTTTCCATCAACAGATACTGTTCTTCCCTGGTTATCTATTTTTATTCCTCCATAATCCTTAACTTCTTTGCTATCTCCTGATGTTCTTTTTAAAATTGCTTCTACCCTTGCAACTAATATTTTAGGACTAAATGGTTTTGATATATATTCATCTACTCCTAATTCAAATCCAAATAGCTCATCTTGCTCTTCACCTCTAGCAGTAAGCATTATTATTGGTACTTTTGAGGTTTGTCTTATCTGTCTTAGAACTGACCAACCATCTAACTTTGGCATCATTACATCTAACAAAATTAATCTTATCTTATTTTCATTTTCAGTAAATATTTTTAATGCTTCCTCTCCATCTGCTGCTTCTATTGTATTATAATTTTTTTGCTTTAGGAAATCTTTTATTAATTTTCTCATTCTTTCTTCATCATCAACTATAAGAATAAATTCGCTTTCCACTTTTATACATCCTTTCTTAAAATATGTTTTATATGTAAGATTTTAAAATATTTTTGTGTCTTTCATATGTCCTTTTGTCAAAATTTGCTATTTATTTTTTTCATTTAAAGCTTTTACTTCTTTTTTAGCATCTTTTTCCAATTTTTCCATATTTTCTGTATTTTTTATTTCATCTATAGCATTGATGTATATATTTTTTCCAGGATATGCTAATTTTACATTTTCTGACTCAAGAATTTTAATAAGCTCCAAATTAATAGTGTCCTTAAATACTAAATATTCAGTATAATCGGTTTTTGAAGTATTCATGTATATAAATAATTTTATACCTTCGGTATCAATATTATCAAAATGAACTTCTAATGTATCTTCTAATATATCTGGATTAGTTTTTAAAACAAATCTAATTTTATTTAACAATTTGTTTATTTTTTCTTCCGATGTATGTAAAGGTAAATTTAATGTTACCGAATATCTTCTTCTATCGATATTTCCCCAATTTTTTACATAGCTTTCTGCAATTGTAGAATTATTTATAGTAATAATTGTATTATCTACGGCCTTTATTTTTGTACTCCTGTAAGTCATATCAACAACAGTTCCTGAATAATTTCCTACTTCTATCCAATCTCCAACTTTAAAAGGTTTGTCTGTTATTATTGCAAATCCTCCAAATAAATTTTTAGCAATGTCTTGAGCAGCAAAAGCTATAATAACACTTGATATTCCAAGCCCAGTAACTAATCCTCCTATATTATATCCTAATTCTAATAAAACTAAATATCCAGCAATAACATACACTACTGCTTTTATTAATTTACTTATAAAACTATTTAGTTGTTTATCACCACTATAATTAGTCTTCTCTTCCAATTTATCAAATATAATGGACTTTGGATGAAAAGAATTTGCCAATCCATTTGCAAAGCATATTATAGTCAATATTTTATATAACTTGATAATATTTACTTTTGCTGCATCTGATACATTTAATAACATAATTGCAATATATATACCTGTTATTCGTATAAACGTACTTATTGGTTTATAAAAAGCATTTGCTTTTATTTTCTTTTTATCTTTTACTTTAAAATTAAATATTTTTATTATTAAATAACTTATAAAACGGCTAACCATAAAAAATAATATTACAACTATCAGAGAAATTAACACATCTATAATATTTTCCATTGTAATACTTTTTATTCCATTTATAAAATTTTCAATTATATTCATATTTTTCTTCCTTCTATCTAATATTCTTCTTTTTCTTCTTTCTTATTCCATTCGATAAATGGATATTCGCAACAAGGATTGTTTAATATTTTTTCTTCTACTATTTGATTGTTTCCTTTAATATATTCTTCTATTTTTTCATCTCTAAATCCGCTATTTGCAGCACTATCATATTCCTGCGAATAGTAAATTGTTCTAATATTCGCCCAACAAGCAGCCGCTAAACACATAGGACAACATTTAGCCGTTGTCACTAGTATACAATTTTCTAATGACCTTGTATTTAATGCCTTGCATGCACTTCTTATCGCATTTACTTCTGCATGAGCTATTGGATCTTTTGACCTAATTACAGTATTTCTTTCTATTAGTAATATAATATATCTTCCATTGTCTTTCTTATATATAATTCCGGCTCCAAAAGGGCCACCTATATTATTTTTTACTCCATCGACAGCATATTTTGCAGCAAGTTCATACACCATATTTACACATTCTTCTAAATTATCATACTCATTATTTTCAGTTTCATAATTAAACATATTAGATGTTATTCCTTTCGTTTTAACATATTTTATTATGCTATATATATTATACAATATTTTTTTATTTTTTCCACTTTTTTCTATGATTTTTTTATTTTTATGTTATAATTAATTGTAAATTAATATTAGGAGTGATTCTTTTGAGTAATACAAATGAAACAATGGTTCAATTTTTCGAATGGTATCTTCCTTCTGATGGTTTGTTTTGGCAAACTGTTGCAAATGAAGCTAAGTATCTTTCTGAAATAGGTATAAGTAGTATTTGGTTACCTCCCGCATATAAAGGGTCTGGTGGTATAGATGATGTCGGTTACGGAGTATACGATTTATATGATTTAGGAGAATTTGATCAAAAAGGATCTATTAGGACAAAATATGGCACAAAAGATGAATATTTAAATGCCATAAAAATACTGCACGAAAACAACATAAAAGTTTTAGCTGATATTGTTTTTAATCAAAAAATGGGAGCAGATGAGACAGAAAAAGTTATTGCTCTAGAGGATAATCCTCAGAATAGAACAGAACAAATCGGTGACCCTAAAGAAATTACTGCATGGACTAAATTTACATTTCCCGGAAGGCATGATACATACTCTTCTTTTAAATGGAACTGGACTCATTTTCATGGAATTGATTGGGATGATGAAACTCAAAAATCTTCTATATTCCGATTCTATGGAAAACATTGGGATGAATCTGTGGATAAAGAGAATGGTAATTTTGATTATTTAATGGGATGTGATGTCGATTTAAATAATGTAGATGTTGTAGAGGAATTAATCAATTGGGGAAAATGGTACCTAGAAACAACCAATGTTGACGGCTTTAGAATGGACGCTGTAAAACACATACGAGCTTCTTTCTTTGAGGATTGGTTAAAGACTCTAAGAGAAACAACACAAAAAGATCTATTTACAGTAGGTGAATACTGGAGTGGAAATATAGACGCCTTAAAAAACTATTTAAATAACACTAATAATATGTTATCTCTTTTTGATGTTCCTTTACATTATAATTTCTATAATGCATGTCATAGTAATGGAACTTTTGATATGAGAACTATTTTTAGTAATACCTTGGTTGGAACAGTTCCAGAAAAAGCTGTAACTTTTGTTGACAACCATGATACAGAACCTGGACAAGCATTAGAGTCTTGGATAGACGATTGGTTTAAACCTCTTGCATATTCGTTAATTCTTCTACGCAAAGACGGTTTACCTTGTATATTCTATGGTGATTTATATGGAATCCCAAGTAAAAATGTTTCTTCCAAAAAAGATATTTTAGAAAAATTGCTTTATGCAAGAACTCATTTTGCATACGGAGTACAAACAGATTACTTTAATGACCCACATATTATAGCATGGGTTCGCGAAGGTGACTCAGAACGTTATAATTCTGGTATGGTAGTTATAATGACAAATTCTAATGGCGGATGTTTGCAAATGAATGTTGGTAAACACTTAGCTAATTCAGTTTTATATGATTTTACTGGCAATTTGCAAGAGCAAGTATATGTGGATCAAGAAGGAAATGGTATTTTCTATGTTAATGGTGGAAGTGTTTCTATATGGGTAAAAAAAGACCAGAACTAAATTCTGGTTTTTTTTTATTACTTTTTTGCAATTAAAGCTTTAATTTTTATTCCCTGTTCTTTAAACATTTTTTCATGCTCTGTTTCTATATTACTTTCACCATTCCAAAAATCTTTCTCTCCCGCTAAATTGTATGTTATCTTTTCAACTTTAAATCCAGCATCTTTAAAATATAAAATGCTATCATTGAATAGATTATCATCATCTGTCTTAAAATAAATTTCTCCTTCATTTGTTAAAAAAGTTCTATACTTATCTAGCTGTCTTGAATGGGTCAGTCTCTTCTTATGATGTTTTCCCCTTGGCCATGGATTACAAAAGTTTATATATATTCTTCCGATTTCGTCATTCTCATCAAAGATATTTAATATTCTATCAATATCATACCTTGTTATATAAACATTGTTTATTTCTTTATTTTCTTCTTTATAAACACTTTCTATATTTCTCTTAGCTAATCCTAACATTGCATCTACTAAATCTATGGCTATATAATTTATATTAGCTCTCTTACAAGCAAGCTGTGATATAAAGCTCCCTTTTCCACATCCTAGTTCTAAATGTATCGGATTCGAATTATTAAATAAACTTCTCCACTTTCCCTTATATTTTTCTGGTTCATCTATATAAAATTTGCTTGCTTCCAATTCAGGTCTTGCCCACTTTTTAAAACGTATTCTCATTCTGATTCCATCCTTTATTTTACTTATGATATTATACCTAAAAAGTATTAATATTTCAACTCATAATCCTAAAAGATGTTCAAAAAAACTAAATACCAAATACTTCGTAAATACTATAGCATTAGTGTAAGTAAACATAAAATTGCCTTTTTCCACTTTTTATGCTATAATATAGATAGAAGTTTTGTATTAAGAATCATATCACCCCACATTTGGGAGGATTCGCTAATACTGAATTTTAAAAAATCAATCAAAACAAAAGGAGACAAAAACATGAGTGAATTAACTATTTACAACGGCGGAGCATTCAAATCAGAACTGGAGACAGCAATGCGGAAATTAACCGAAACTGGTGAGGTTATCACAAGCCTCTCCAACATCTCTGGTACCAGCAATAATCAGACACTTGATGCTATGCTGAACGAGCAGAAGCTCATCCAGAAGCACCAGATGGGGTATATATTAGGGCTCATCAAAGCCAACTATGATACTCTTCCTGATGCATTGGCGTCTCAGCAGAAGCTGGGTGGCGTTCCGCTGGACCTTTTGGTCAAGCTCAAGGTTGACGAGTTCGTTTTAATCCCTCGGGAGGAAAAACGAGTTAGCGATATGACCATCGAAAAAGAGTACTGGTCCAAATATCGCAGACTTTCCGAAACCATCTGTGGCTTTGGCTACAACATGTACTTCATCAAAGAACGGTTTGAACGTTTCTTCCCTGATGGAATGCATGAGTTCGTCTTAGGCTTTGCAGAAGGTTATAGCTTTGGTTTTCACGCCATTGCCGCTGCATCCGGAGTTGAAACAATCACTACTAACCCAAAGACCCAGGATATCTGGAGAAATTGGGAATTCTTCCTAAAGCATGACTGCCATGAGTACCGTCTGGATGGGTCATATCTCTATATGTACCACGGTGGTGCAAATTGCAGCTCTGATCCGAATGTACCTTATGGCAACAACGTCAAACTGGTGAACAAGGGCGTTTATCAGAAGTTAAAGGCACGCAGAATCGATTCTAATTTTTCCAACAAGGAATTTGATTTTGGTTTCTAAGTAACTCAGTGATTCAGTATTAAGAAAGGGCTCGTACTGCATAGCAGTGCGAGTCCTTTCACATTTTACAATTATACTGTTAATATATTAAGTTTTATTTTACATATTCATTTAAAGGTTTAGTTCTATATTGTAGGTCTCCCATTTTTTCAGTTGTTACATATCCCGGAACAGCATTTATTACATCAGGAATTCTATTTACTACCGTCGCACATGTAAGTTCTACTGTTGCAGGTTTTGCTACTGTAATTGTCGTATCTGGTTCTCCGTATACTGTCCACTCATTCTTGTCATACTCTTCTGGAGAATATACTTTTCCTATACATTCGCTTTCTATTGTTATTCCCTCTTCTGTCTGAGTAGTTACAACAGCACTCATGCCTGTTGCATCACCAGCTTTTACTGTTGCACCTAATGTTGTTGAATATATATCCTCTTTATATGTTGTAGGAATTGTTACTTGTGTTTGTGATTTTATAGTTAAACCTAATTTAGAGCATAGCCATCCATTTACATTCCACATATATGATGGTAAATATTCTCCTGATTCTATAATTTTTTGTCTTTCTTCATCGCTGATTCTATCTACAGAAGCTACTTGTTTATCAAATTCATCAAGAGTTAGTCCTGAACCATGTGCTCTTGCAAGTGCAATTCCATAATCTTCTACATTATAGCTTGAACTTCCTTTTATTTTAGTTATTTTGTGTGTTGATGCAGCTATTGCTGTAATTAATTGTCCCCAATAAATATCTTGATATCCGCTTCCTGTTATTGTACAACCAGTTTGTTTCGCCATTTCATCAATTTCTTTTGTTACTGCTGGATTTGAATTCCATGGGAAGAATGCTTCTTCACATGTAGTTATTGCATTAATTCCTAGTCTTGCACATAACATTAGTGCTTCTCTTACATCTTTTAATAAACTCATAGTTGTTACTATCGCAATATCTGGCTTTGTTGTCTTTAGCATTTCTTCTGCCTCTTCTAGAGCTGTGACTTTTACTCCTATGTCGGCATTTCCCATTACAGCACCTATATCTTTTCCTATAACATTTGGATTTACATCTATTGCTCCAACAACTTCTCCTCCTTTTTCTAATACATAGCGCATTGTATAAACAGCCATTTTTCCAGTTCCAAATTGTACTACTCTTACTTTTCTTTCCATATAAAACCTCCTTAATATTAGCTATAATTAGCTTTTTATATAAATATTATAACTTAATATAAATATTATATACATTTTAAAATTTCGTTATATTTTGAAAAAACTTGATTATTCCTTGGAATATTCCTATAAATATATTAACTAATATTCGTATTAAAAAATTATCATTATATAAATTAATTAGCCATTCATGTGTTGACGGTATTACCCATAATAAAAAGAATATAAATATCAAGATTAATATTACTAAACCAATCAATAAGAAATCTTTAAATGTCCATCTATGTTTTATTTTAAATCCTAAACTTCTAAAATAATTCTCATATTGCCTTCTATATTCTTCATTTGCCTCTTTTTCTATTTTCTTTATAACCTTTTTTTGCTCTTTAGGACTCAATTTTGCAAATTGACTTCGCCAATCATTCGGATCATTTTGTTTTGCTGTATCATTCATATTCGTTGATTCTCTATAATCTTTAGTCTGACTTTGACTATGATAATTTATGTTTTCTGAATTACTTGTATATGAATCATCATTATGAATATTTTGTGCTTCTTGTTCTTCTAATTTTCTATCATATTCACTTCTTTTTTCTTCATTACTTAATATGTCATATGCTTCATTTATTTTTTTCATCATTTCTTCTGCATATGCTCTATTTTCTGGAGTCTGTAAATCGGGGTGATATTTCTTTGCAAGGGTTCTATATGCTTTATCTATTACTTCTTTTGACGCCTTTCTACTTACCTCTAATATATCATATAATGTTTCCATCACTTACCTCTTATTTCATAATTACTATTAGTATAACATTAAAATTTTAAAAATAATAGTATTTTTCCAATTTTTATGTTATAATGAATTCAATGTTTTTAGGCATTGAATTTACATATATGGAGTGAAGTAATTTGAAATTAGCGTCAGATGATGAAACATTAGCTGAAAACAAGGTTCTAATTCTTTACGTTTTAGAAAAAGCTAATAAACCACTAACAAATGATGTATTGTATAAAATAGTATTAGCAGCAGTTGATATGAATTATTTTTACTTTCAACAGTTTATGCTAGATTTGATAAATGTAGGATACATTTTTTCTTTTCAAAAAGAAGATCAGACATTGTACCAGATAACTGATAATGGTAAAACAACACTAGATTTAACTTTAGATTTACTACCAGGAATTATAAAATTAAAAGCAGATACTAATTTAAAGCCAATATTGGATAGCTCTGAAGAAGAACAATCTATTGTCGCAGAATATACACCTCTTAGTGAGAATCATTACACCATTATTTGTAAAGTTGTTGAAAATAACGAAACTGTTTTTGAAGTAAAAACTTTTGCTGGCTCTCGCGAACAAGCTAAAGAAATTGTAGATAATTGGCAAAATAATGCGGACAGTATATATCCTAAAATATTGGATATTTTAACGAAAAAGCAATAAAAAAAAGATAAATCTCTTAATCCATTTAAATATTTATTTTCAATATGAATTATTTGATTTATCTTTTTTATTTTAATATTGTCTTCCCCATACTACCATTGTATCAGCTGGCTTTCCACAATATACGCACTTTTCACCAATATGTTCTTGCTCAAATGGTATACATCTTGATTTAGCTCCTGTTAGCTCATGTATCTTCTCTTCACATTCAGCACTGCCGCACCACATGGTTTTGATATACCCCTGATTTTCATTAATTTTTTCAGTGAATTCATCCATGTTTATAGCTATATTTGTTCTTTTTTCTCTTACTTCTTTTGCCATATTGTACATATTAGTATGAATATCTTCCAATAATTTTGTAATTTCTTCTTCTATATTATCTAAACTAATCGTAGATTTTTCTAATGTGTCTCTTCTTACTACAATGCATTGATTATTCTCTATATCCCTTGGTCCTATTTCTATTCTAACTGGAACACCTTTCATTTCCCAATAATTAAACTTGTATCCTGGAGTATATTGTTCTCTTGAATCTAATTTAGTTCTAAAACTTTTCTTTAGCTTTGCCTCTAACTCGGTTGCTTTTTCTATAACTCCTGCTTTGTTTGCAGCAACTGGTACAATAACAACTTGTATTGGTGCGACTTTTGGTGGTAGTTTTAATCCTCTATTATCTCCATGAGCCATTATAACTGCACCTATTAATCTTGTAGATATACCCCATGAAGTTTGATATGCATATTCCTGCTTTCCTTCTCTATTTTGGAATTTTACATCAAAAGGTTTTGTAAAATTCTGACCAAAATAATGTGAAGTTCCTCCTTGTAGGGCTCTACCATCTAACATTAATGTTTCAACCGTATATGTTGCTTCTGCTCCGGCAAATTTTTCTGTTTCTGTTTTTCTTCCTTTTAATACTGGAATCGCTAGAAGATTTTCTATTACATCTTGATATACATCTAGCATTTCCAAAGTAAATTTTTCTGCTTCTTCTGCAGTCTCATGTATCGTATGTCCTTCTTGCCATAGAAATTCTCTAGAACGTAAGAATGGCCTTGTTTCTTTTTCCCATCTTACGACATTACACCATTGATTATATATATATGGTAAATCTCTCCAAGAGCTTAACCATTTTGAATACATGGTATCAAAAATTGTTTCTGATGTAGGTCTTATACAAAGCCTTTCGTCTAGTTCTTGACCTCCTCCTGTAGTAACCCATGCTACTTCTGGTGCAAATCCCTCTACGTGATCTTTCTCTTTATTTAATAAACTTTCTGGAATTAATAAAGGCATTGATAAGTTTTCAACTCCATGCTCCTTAAATTTATTATCTGCATATTTTTGTATATTTTCCCATATTGCATATCCATAAGGACGTATTGATATAAATCCTTTAACTGCTGTATAGTCAGCAAGTTCTGCTTTTTTTACGATATCTGTATACCATTGTGCAAAGTCATCTTCTATATTTGTAATTTCCTTTACAAAATCATTATTTTTTTCCATATTCTTCAATCCCTTCATAAATTATTTGTTGATTCCTTATTATTAATTTCACACTCTCCCTCTCGGGGCATTGGAGCCTCCATGATATCGTCGATTACTATTTGTTCATTTTCATCTAATTTATATCTAGGTAAATCTGGCAATTCTTCTAATGATGTAATTCCAAACATTTTCAAAAAATTCTCTGTTACTCCATACATAGTAGGTCTACCAGGTAAATCCGCTTTTCCTACATTTTCTATTAGATTATACTCCAATAATTTATATATAGTACCATCAGAATTAACACCTCTTATAGCCTCAATTTCTGCTCTTGTAATTTTAGGATTATATGCAATTATTGCTAACGTTTCCATTGATGCCTGAGATAAGTTTGGTTTACTTCTTTTATCAAATATTGGATATAGGTACTCATACATTTCTTTCTTGGTAGCTAGTTGGTATCCATCTTCAACCTTAATTATCTCAATTCCTCTATCGTTTTTAGCATAGTCAGCCTGCATATCATTTATTATAGAAATAACTTCATCTGAAGTTACTTCTAAGATTGCCATTAATTCATTTATTTTTATTACTCTTCCAGCAGAAAAAAGTATTGCTTCCACTATTGCTTTTTGTTTCTCTAATTCCATTTTACAGCATTTTCCTTCCTTGAAGAAAATTTTATATGCATTTATTATACACTGTAAACTAAAATTGGTCAATCCTTTACTACTTCTTTGTTTTACTGTTATGTAAATATTCCCTTGAAATATTAGCAAAAATATGGTATGATATCAATAGTTTTGATAGTGGGGTGTATAATATGGATAAAGAAGAGAAAAAAGATATTGAAGTAGTTTCTGGGGATGGAACAGATTTAAACATATCTCCTGTTTACGATAATCTTGATATTGCAAAACCTGATGAAGATACAAATACTAAAAAGAATGTTATAATACCAGACGTAAAAAAATAAAGATCATAATGTTACATTATGGTCTTTATTCTTGCTTATCACCCAAAACTTGCAATATTAGTAAAAATATGGTATCATATAATTATGTTAAGTAAAAATATATGAATGGAGGTTTTTTATGTCAATAGTAGTTGAATTCTCTGGAACACCAGATGCAGGAAAAACAACAGTTTTAAATTCTTTATATTCTGAATTTAAAAAGCAAGGTAAACATGTTATTCTTTTAGGTGAAGCTAATGGGGAAAAATTGCCACCTCATAATTTAAGAGGTACTCTTGCATATAATGAGTGGGTTGGTAGAAATGCTTGTAATGGTATTATGGAAGCATTGAAAAAAAATCCGGATTTACTGTTAGTAGATAGAGGATTATTAGATTTTAGATTCTGGAATTATTTCTATGAGCAAAATGGAAAAGCTACTCATGATGAAGTACAAGCTTTACAAGCAAAACCTGAATTTAATGATAAAGCTTTAGTCCCAGATTTATTTCTTGCCGTAACAGTTTCTTTAGAAGAAGCAATCAGAAGAAATCCATCTTTGGCACAAAAAGCTGATTGGGTTGAAAATCACAACGCTTTATTTGATTCTTTTTACAGATCTTATAAGGGGCCAAAATCAACATTAGATACCACTCAATTATCAAGAGAAGGAGTTATTAGTTCTTCTTTAGATATTATATATGATCAATTTCCAGAATTAAAACCTACTCCTCATCAAGATGCAGGAGATATTGAAAAATAAAAGTATCGTAATTTACGATACTTTTATTTTTTATAGTTTTTTATCTTATCTAACATATCAGGAATATCTGTAATTATATTATCATCTTTTCCTCTTCCAATGATTACTCCCGGAGTAGTTATTGGTCCATGAAAATCACTGCCTGCAGTTATTAACATATCATTTTCATTAGCAATTTTCTTTAACTTATTTATGTCTTCTTTTGTATGAATATTATTATAACATTCTATACCATCAAGACCATATGATTTTAATTCTTTTATTTCTTTATTTAATTCATCATCATTTAATTTTAAAGTCACTGGATGTGCAATTACTGCAATTCCTCCTGCATTTTTTATTAAATCAATAGCTTGCTTAGGAGTAATTGATTGTCTTTTAATATTTTTCATTGGAGGGACATTAAAATAATTTGTATATGCCTCTTCTATATCATTTATATATCCATTATCATATAGAGCTCTTGCAAAGTGTGGTTTTGCTATTATACTACCAATTGCATATTTTTTTACCTGTTCTAATGTAATTTTTACGTTTTGTTTATGAAATTCTTCTATGAATTCCATGTTTCTATCATCTCTATCTTTTCGCAAAGTCTCCATTGCTTGCATAAAGTCTTTATCTTTATAATCCATGTAATAACCTAATATATGCATTTTCCCCTTTTCAACTTTAGCATTTAATTCTATTGCAGGTATTACCTCGACACCTATTTTCTCTCCTTCTTCAATAGCCTCTTCTAGTCCAGCAACAGTATCATGGTCCGCTATGGCAATTGTCTCTACATTATTCTCTTTCGCCATTTTTATAACATCTTTCGGATTATACTCTCCATCAGACGCAGTTGTATGTACATGTAAATCTATCATACCTTTTTCCTACCTTAAAATAATTTCTTTACTATATTTTATAGCTTTTTCCAATTCACCAGGTCCTTTCATTCTATGATCAGCACCAGGTATTATAAATAATTTTATATTTTGTTTATGTTGTTCTATAAATTCTTTTGTATCTAATATTGGAGCAATATCATCTTGGTCCCCTTGTATAATATACATATTTGGAGTCTCTTTATTCTCGAATATTTTAAATATATCATTCTCTTCTAGTTCTTCTAAGAAACTATATGGTACTAGCATTTCTCTTTCAAAACCAAGTTTTGTATATCCTCTTTTTTTATATTCATCTAGGCTCTCTCTCAATAATGTATTTTTATATATTTCACCCATTCTTATGGCTGGAGAACGTAATATTATATTTTTATATTTTTTATCATTTCTAGCAATATTAATTAATGTAATATATGCTCCGAAGCTTGTCGCAAAAATACTTACTGGAATATTTCCATATGTATCTATTACAAATTTTTCTATATCATTTATGTCTTGTATACAATTATCAATAGTTAATTTATCTGCATCAACTTCACTTTTTCCATGTCCAGGAAAATCAAAACAAATAACTCCTACATTATTTCTATTCATTTCATCTGCCAATGCTTCTATTGCTGAGCTTTCCTTATCTCCTGCAAAGCCATGGCATGCTATTATTATTTCTTTCATTTCTCCTGCTGGTATATATATCTTTGTATCTATTTTATAAGATTTACCATTAACCTCTATCAATTTCATCTGATTCTTGTTCTCCATTAGTTTTTTTCCTTTCACCTTTAATAATTTCTACCAATTCTCCAATATTTTTAGTTCCATATACTCTTGGAATTGATTCGTGGCTTAAATATTCTTCAGCTTCCATTCCTAGTCCTGTATCTCCAACAACATCATTTGTAAATATTGGATCTGGTATAGCATATATCATATTTGATTTATATCTTTCATAATCCATTCCTTTTCTCTCACAATTTGCTTGTCTCTCAGGATCTAGTATCTCATAATGTGTCTCTCCATCTTTTTCATACTCTGCAGCAACAACATAATGCAATAATCTTTTGTTACTTCCTGGTAACTTAGATAACAAAGTATAACTTTTTATACCATACATCTCTAGTAACATTCTTACCGCTTCTGCACAACCTGCGCACATTGCTTCTCCTTTTACTAAAGCTCCATAAGCAGTTCTATAAACTAATTCATTTTTATCAAACGTTTCACTTCTTTCACAGAAAGCATCAAAATATGAACTTCTTAAATTAACATTATATTTGATGTAATTTTGTACAATTGCTATTGCGTTTTCAGGATCAGTTTGATCCGTTATTTCCAATTGTCCAAATATTTGAGCCAATTTATTTACTAATTCTTTTAATGTTTCTTTTGTATAAAATTCACTTCCGTGTACTGGTTCTTTAATTATATTTTTAATTCCTTCTATTTCCATATTAACTCCTATCTATATAATATTTGATAGTATTCTATCATAGTTATTACTTTTTTTCAACAGTTTTATGTTAACATTTGTTATAAAAGAAAAAAGTGCTTTACTTTCGTAAAACACTTCTTTCTTATCTTAAAGGAATTTATTTATGTTCAATTTATCTATTTATATAGCCTCTTTATTTTCTTCTTCAGCAGGTTGCTCATCTTTTTTATCATCATCTTCTTGATTTATTACTTCTAAGCTTCCAACTGAAACTTCATATGCAACTTTGTTTTCAACTGTTCCATCTTCATATTTCTTCTCATATTGTCTTGATTGAACTCTACCAATAACCTTTACTTCTGTTCCGACTTCCATGTTCTCACAGAATCTAGCTGTTCTTCCCCATGCTATACATGGTATGTAATCTGATTTACTATATGCTCTATTTACTGCTAATAATATATCTGCTATCTCTCTACCAAATGGTGTTTGTCTGTAAATTGGTTTTTTACATATATAACCAATTAATGTAACTTCATTTGATACAAAATCTTTTCTTGCTTCAACTTCACTTTCTTGATCTTCTAACAATTCTACATTTTTAGCAAATACTGTCAATACTAATTTGTTTTTTCCTTCTCCATAACTATTATAAGATCTAAATTGACCTTCAACTGTTATTTTTGTTCCAACTGGCAAATCCCCATCTACCATTAATCTTTCTGATATTGTAATTGGTATTATATCAGAATTTCCACTTAAACGTGGCACACTTAAGTCAAATATATAAAATTTCTCTCCATATATTTCATGACTAAACTTTTTTTCGCTTGTTACCTTACCCACTAATACAATGTGGTTATTCTCTGAATAAACTGTATCCAACTTTAATTTCCTCCTCTTACTTTTTTAAAGTACTTGTATTTTTTATTTTTATCTAACCTACAATACTTATTATACTACCATTTTTTGGTTTTGTCTACATAAAATGTTAATTTTTTTTTATTTTTTTATAGAAAATGCCTTACTAACTAGCATATAAGCTAGTTAATGCAATAATTATCATGATATTATATACGTTAATATCCGATTTTATGTTTACTTTTATTTCTTGTGGTTCTATTTTTCTATTATAAATACTTGTTATTGTGTGCTGTATACATATAAGTATTTGGTCATCTTCAACACTTGATACAGTTATATCGCTTTTAGAATTGTATCCATAGGAAATTATATTTGTCTTTAAGTTTTGCTCTATACCTGTATTTAAATCTAAATTTAATATAATATTTTTTGAATTTTCTAAGATTTTTTTTCTTATATCAACATTTTCTATGCTTCTATTTAAAATAAGAGTTTCTAATTTTATATTTTTTGTATTTTCAATGTTCTTATCTTTTATATACAAAATATCACAATTATTTACCATACTTTTTGTAATAACTTTATTTAACTGTGCTTGACTCTTTGAATCAGTTATTATTTCAATAAAAGGCATATTTCTCTCCTTTATTAATTAACTTTAGTTCTATTTTTGTAATGTTATTAAATCACTTACAGTACATATCTCATATTCTTGCTTTTGAATATTGTTAATTATATTTTCAATACTATCAGCAGTATATTTACCAGTATTATGTAGCAGGATAATACTCCCTGGTACTAGTCCTTCATTTATTCTCTCACACATTTCTTCACTATTTAAACCATTATAATCTAATGAATCCAAATTCCACTGTACTGTATAAAGATTCTGTTTTTTTGCTTCTTCAGCTATTGCATTACTACACTCTCCATATGGTGCTCTGAAAGTTTTGGGTTTTACATTTGTTAACTTTTCAATTTCTGCTGTACAATTAGCAATCTCTTCTTTTACTTCATCTGTCTTTTTGTTCTTTAAATTTATATAATGATATGAGAGGTTTCCAACTTCATTACCATTATTAACAATTTTTTTTATTTTTTCTGGATATTTAGCAACAACTTCCCCTGTTACATAAAAAGTAGCTTTTGCTTTCATTTTAGATAAAGAATCGATTATACTTTCTATATTTTCTGCATTTTCACTACAATTTATACTAATTGCAACCTTTTTTATTTCTGTCTCTACCTTATATATTGGATGTGAACTTATAGCTTCTGCAGATGTCTCTATTGTTGAATTCATCTTATTATTTACAAACATTGATACTGCTAATAACATTATTACTGTACCTATTGATATTAAATATGAATTTATTTTTCTTTTATTAAAAACAAAAAACATATATATTCCTCCCAAATAACCGTATTTGTTAATCAATATATATGTTTAAAATTTACTTTTATTCCTATATTTATAGAAGTCATAGTTTTCCTATGACTTCATTTTATTTTGAATATATTCAATCTCTTCTTGTGGATCTAATCTTAAGAATATTGGCTCTCCTTTTTCTATTACTTTAATGTTTTGTGTTATTCTTCCATATTCTTTAATCGAATCATATTCTTTGTATTTTGATTCATTTATTCCTAATTGACTTAATATCTTATTTGATGTATCTGTCATTATTGGTTCTATTAATATTGCTACAATCCTTAAGTTTTCTACTAAATGGCTCATTACAGATTCTAACTTTTCTTTACTCTCTTCTTTCGCAAGAACCCATGGTGCTGTTTCATCTATATATTTATTTGTCCTTGCAATTATTTCCCATATCGAGTCCATGGCATTTGAAAAATGTAGATTATCCATATTATCTTCATATTCTTGTATTTTTTGTGCAACTGTTTCTTCTAAATCCTTATCGACATCATTTATTTGTCCTATATAATTTGGAACATTGCCTTCAAAGTATTTATTTATCATCCCTATTGTTCTATTTAAAAGATTGCCTAAATCATTACATAAATCGAAGTTGTATCTGTTTACAAAATCTTCTGGTGTAAAAATAGCATCTTGACCAAACGGAAATTCTTTCAATAGAAAATACCTCGTAGGATCTAATCCATATCTCTCTACTAACATTTCGGGATATACTACATTTCCTTTTGATTTAGACATTTTTCCATCTTTCATCATTAAAAATCCATGAGCATATAGTTTTTTAGGTAATGGTAAATCTAATGCCATTAAGAATATCGGCCAATAAATTCCATGAAATCTAATTATATCTTTACCAACTATTTGAAGATCTGCAGGCCAATATTTTTTAAATAGGGTATCATCATCAGACATATATCCTAATGCTGTTAAATAGTTTGTTAAAGCATCTAACCATACATATATTACGTGTTTAGGATCTTTTGGTACTTTTATTCCCCAATCAAAAGTAGTTCTTGTGACACATAAATCTTCTAATCCAGGCTTTATAAAATTATTAAATAATTCATTCTTTCTTGACTCTGGCTGTATAAAATCTGGATTTTCTTCATAGAATTTTTCTAGTCTTTTTTGGTATTTTTTCATATTGAAGAAATATGCTTCTTCTTTCATTTTTTTAACTTCTCTACCACAATCAGGACATTTACCATCTACTAGTTGCGTTTCTGTAAAGTATGTTTCACATGGCATACAATACCATCCTTCATATTCCCCTTTGTAAATATCACCTTGTTCCATGAATCTGTCGAATATTTTTTCTACAATTTTAGTATGTCTTTCTTCAGTAGTTCTTATAAAATCATCATATTGTACATCCATTAGTTTCCATAAAGTTTTAGCTTGTTCTGCAATGTCGTCAACATGTTGTTGTGGAGTTAGTCCTCTTTTTATAGCAACTTGTTCAACTTTTTGTCCATGTTCATCAAGTCCTGTTAACATTCGTGCATCATATCCTCTTTGCTGTTTATATTTCTTTACAGTGTCTGCAAGCACAGTCGTATAAGCAGTTCCTAAATGAAACTTACCACTTGGATAATAAATAGGTGTTGTAACAAAAAATGTTTTATTTTCCATAATCTCTCCTCCTTTACATGTTATTATGAATAATATTTTAACAACTTTTTTTGCTTTTTTCAATAGTTTTAACTACATTAACATATATCATTAATAAAAAAATAGGATGTCTATATTAGACATCCTATAAATTTTATATTATTATTTTTTCTCTTCTTTTTTTTCTGCTTTAGTTGACTTTGGCATTTCTAAGTCATTAGCAATTATATTTGCTTTTCCAATAACCATTATTAATCCTATAAATAATAAGATTATTCCAACTATTACTAACATTATAGATGTTACTATATTATCTCCTATAACGCTACTTTGTATACCTGCAAATAACATACTAACACCAATTATTGCCATTAGTATCCAGAATACCCATACTATTGTCTTTACTTCTTCTTTTTTCTTAGCCATTTATTATTCCTCCTTCGTTAATTCTTTTTACATTATATTTAATAAAAATATAAAAGTCAATATTGTATTTATATTTCTCTACACTTTATTATTAATCTTTTAGTTCCATATTCTTTACATGTTATTAAAGTTATTTCTCTTTTTCCATTCGTTAACTGACTAGTACAGCTAACATCTGTAGGATCTACTATATATTTATTATATGCTTCATATGTAACTGATTTCCCTGTAGCCATATCTTGTAATATGGCAGTGTCTCCTATTTCCATTTGTGATAGCTTTCCAAATAATTTTCCATTTGCATAATTATGTCCTACTATACAATAATTTCCAACTTGATTAGCACCATGCCCCCAATATTTATTTAGTGATATTTTTAATAATTCTTCTGATGTTTCAGAAAGAACCGGATAATCTATTCCTAAGCTTGGAATTGTAAGCCTTGAATCTATTTGATAAGATTCCCCATTATCTGCTGTGTATGTTTCGCCATCACTTGTCTTTTCCTGTTGATCAGGTATATTTTCCTCTTGCATTGGTTCTTGCATATGTTCTGATTCATTTTCATCTAAAGCCACTATTATTACATCATTTATTATATTTTTAGTAGTTGTATCGTTTACTGTATTATTTTCTTTATTCTCTAATTGTCCTAAAAGTTTATGCGCTACTTCTTCGCTCTTATTTCTATCATTTTCTGCATATATATAATATGAACATAAAATGCAAATTAAGAAAACGGATAAAAAGAATCTTATTTTGTACATTCTTTTTTTTCGTTTTATTTCTGGTGTAATATATAATTTTTCTGTAACTAAAATTTGATTCATACTTATCCTTTCCTAGTATTTGATAATCCATAAAAATATTATATCATCTTTTAGAAGATTTTTAAAGTGCTAAATTTTAAAATCGTATATATAATCTGCAATTTTCCCAAATTGTTCTAATGTTAAGCTTTCTCCTCTTATATTATTGTTTAAACCTAATACATTCCACATTTCTTCTATTTTTGATTTATCGTGTATAACCTGATTATTTATTAGTGCATTTGATAATGTTTTTCTACGTTGCATAAAACTTTTTTGTATTATGTTAAACAATAATTTTTCGTCTTTCACTATTATTTGAGGTTGCTGCCTTACCTTTAGTCTAATTACCTCTGATTCAACTTTTGGACTTGGTATGAATGACTCTTTCGGTACCTCTATTATACTTTCCGCTTGTGCATAATATTCTACTGCATATGTTATAGCTCCTGCAGTTCGTGAACCAGTTTTTGCGGTTAGCCTTTCCGCCACTTCTTTTTGTACCATTACTATTATTTCATCTATAGACAATCTATTTTCAAGTAATTTCATGATTATTGGTGTACTAATATAATATGGCAAATTAGCAACTATTTTAACATGTTTTATGTTAGGCTTTTTTTCTTCTATCATTTTTTCTAAGTCTACTTTTAAAATGTCATCATTTATAATCTCTAATTGTTTGTTATCTATATTATTAGCAAACCTATCTTGTAATATATTTACCATCCTTTTGTCTAGTTCCACAGCTATTATGTATTTGGCTTCTTGTAATAGTCTATTAGTTAATACCCCTAAACCTGGTCCTATTTCTATTATCAAATCTTCTTTGCTTATTCTTGAGCTATTTATGATTTCTTCAACCACATTATCATCTATTAAGAAGTTTTGTCCTAAACTTTTATTTGCTTGAATTTTGTATTTATGCAATATATATTGCGTTTCTTCATATACATTCATTCTCTTTTCTCCATTTTATAATAAAGTTGCTCCGATGATTCCAGCATCATTTCCTGATTGTGCCGCTAATATTTTAGGCGGATTTTCTTTGTTAAACAAATATTCTCCACTATAAATTTTTTCTCTTAATCTATTAAATATTAAATTTTCATAATGTGACATACTTCCACCTATGCTTATTGCTTCCGGCTCTAGTATATTAATTATGTTAGATATTCCTATTGCAAGATTGTCTACATATTCTTCAAGTAATTTCGTTACTTGTTCATTTTTCATATTTTCATTTATGATTTTAGTTAATTCGCTAGCACCAATATATTCATTTATTCCTAATATTTTTTGCATCTGGTCTTTAAACTTTCTTTTTGAGCAATATGCTTCAAAACATCCATTATTTCCGCAATTGCATCTTTCTCCATCTTTTTTTATTATCATATGTCCAAATTCAAATCCAGAATTTCTTTTTGGTTTCAAAAATTTTCCATTCAAAAATGCAGCTCCACCTATTCCAGTTCCAATACATAAAAATACACAGTCATCATATTCTTTCAATGAACCATTAAATTTTTCTGCTAAAGCAGCACACTTTCCATCATTCTCTAATTTAATATTTATATTTAAAGTATTACCACCTAGAGCTTCTGTTAGTTTATTTGCAATGTCAAACTCTTTTATTCCTAAATTAACCACATTTCTTATACATCCATCTTTTGGGTTTCCTGGGGTGGCAATTCCAATACTATCAATCTGACTTAATCTGTATCCTGTACTATCAAGTATTTCGTTCACTCCATGCACAATAGAGCTTAATATATAATTTTCTAAAGTTCCAGTTCCTTTATCATTCATATAATAAGTTCTTTTCTCTATAATTTCATGATTGTCATCTACTAGCCCTATAGCAACATGACTTCCACCTAAATCTATTCCTATTTTCATAATTTGCTCCTAATATTTTTTCTTATATACTATCATATATAAGAAAAAAAATAAAGAGATATGATTATCTCTTTATCTTAATCTTATTATATCAAAAAACTGATACTTGTTTTATTCTAAATATAAAATTTAATTATACTCCAGCTGCAGAGAATAAGAAGTTACCCATATAAACTTGGATACAAGGTACAAGAACTACTAAAACAACAAATATTAATAGAATACCAACTATCGAATAAACAACCTGTGGTAACACAGCCATTATCTTGTCCATAGTATTTTTTATATCTATGTCCATATATTCTAGTAATTTTTCCATCATTTCAGATAAATCAGTTTGCATACCTACTTTAAGCATTTCTGTAATCATGGTAGAGCCTAGTCCGGCTTTTTCAAAAGGTTCAATCCAAGAATTACCAACCAATATGTTATTTATGGATGTCTCAACCATTGCTCGCATAACATAGTTGTTAACAACATTTTTACTTACCTCTAAAGCATCCTGAATTCTCATTCCATTTTCTATATTTAGTAACATAGCTCTCATTAATCTTGAAAAATCCATTGAATAAAATAGCTTTCCAAATATCGGCATGGTATATTTAAAGTAATCAAAATTATACTTTCCTTTTGGAGTATTTATATAAGAAACTATTAAAGCAGCTATTATAGCTATTATGCCAACTGGTACATACCAGTGGTCTGCAATCCATTGTATTACATTTGAAAAGGCTATAGTTATAGCTGGTAGTGTATCTTCTGTTCCAACTTCATCATATACTGCTTGAATTGTAGGAACAGTATATAAACTTCCTATAAATAATAATACTATCAAAGCAACTAATTGTATTAAATTTGGGATTATTATTCCTTTTAATTTTTTTATTGTATCTGTATTACTATCTAAGTATTTAACAGCTTGCTGTAATGATTGTGTCAAAGATCCTGATAATTCACCAACTTTAATCATGTTTATATATATATACGGAAAAACATTTGAATAATATTCCATTGTTGTATACATATATTCTCCAGCTTCTAGCCCAGCTAAAATATCTTCTAATATTCCTCTAAAAGTTAGGTTTTCAGTGCTCTGTATGATTGTGCTCAAAGCATGTATATTATTAAAATCTGCTTTTTTTAGTAAATAAAAATTTTGTGTAAAAACCATTATATCTCTTGTCGTAATTTTCTCTTGTTTTGATATGGCTAAATTAATTTTTTCTGTAACACTTTGCTTTTTTCTTCCTCTTCCTTGTACTATACTTGAGGAATTCGCATTTTTTAACATTTCATCAATATCTGTTACATTTTTTCTTTTTGTATTAACTTTTTTACTTTTTCTTCCATATCCTACTTGTACTATATCTATAGGTAATAAGTTTCCATCTTTTAGTCTTTTAACTAAATTTTGTTTACTTGCACTCTCTACTTTATTTTTTACTATTACGCCTTCTTTAGTAATAGCCCTATATACATATTCCGGCATTTTTTCCTCCTATCTTTCAAGACTTTAATATCCTAAATGATTATCGTTGTTACCTTTTTTGATTTTCATCTGCATTATTGTTCTATTTAATGTTTCTATATTTTTTTCTTCTATTTGTGATTTTGCTTGTTCTAGGGTTATAACATCATCAACAAATAATTTTGCAATAGAGTTTATAAGCCCTATACTTCCGTTGGCAGAAGCACTTTGTATAGCATCTTCAACTTCAGATACGCTAAATTTTTCTTTTCTTATTAATCCTTGAACAATATTATCTACTACCATAACCTCTGGTAATAAAACTAACTTTCCATCTTTCCCTCTTATTAATCTTTGTGATGTAACTAATTTTAATAGTGAAGCTATCATATATTTAATACTTTGTTGATCTGAGATATCATAGAAATTTATCATTCTATCTATGGTCTCTGCACAAGATTTAGTATGAAGTGTACCTATTACTAAGTGTCCTGCTTCTGCAGTTTCTATAGCTGCATCCATAGTTTCTCTATCACGAATCTCTCCTATTACTAAGATATCGCAATCCTCTCTTAAACAGTTCTTAACACCATCTTTATATCTAAGTACATCTTGTCCAACTCCAACTTCTTTTTGTACTATTATAGACTTTTTAGATGTATGTTTGTATTCTATTGGGCTCTCAAGAGTTAATATCTTTTTATTCTGATTTTCGTTGATATCATTTATTAATGCATTTAAAGTTGTTGTTTTACCAGAGTTTGTTTTTCCTGTTACTAATACTAAACCTTGTGGTTGATACATCATTCTTCTTACAATGTCTGGTACTCCTAATTCTTCAAATGTTGGCAATGTATTTTTTATAATTCTTAATGTAAATACAGGTACTTCATTTGATAATGATATATTCACCCTGAAACGTAATCCTGCAAACTCAAATGAAGAATCAAGTTTTTTAGTCTCTTTGAATACATTATCCTTTTCAACATTTCCTCTTATAAAATAATCATAGATATCAGCCATGTCTTCTACTGTTAAAGCATCACAACCATCATAAGGTAATAAATTTCTTGCAATTCTTAGCATTGGCTTTATTCCACTTATTAAATGAATATCTGATGCGTCTTTATCTATTGCTGATTTTAAAATATTCTCTACATCTACCATGTTATTCTCCTTCTTTGGTATATTACCAGTTAAATTTAATATATAACTAATTTAGAATTTAATTCTTTTAAAGTCGTATATCCATCCAATATCTTATTGAATCCGTCTATCACTAAAGGTTTATATCCTTGTTTTAGAGCTTCTCTTCTTATTTCTAGACTGGATTCATCTTTTATTATTAATTCTTTAATCTCTTCTGTAATATTTAATATTTCAAATATACCAATTCTTCCATAAAATCCACTATTATTACAATAGCTACATCCTACAGTATCATATGTGTGTTTTCCTGTAAAATCATATTCTAGTCCGTATTTTTTAGCTATTCCATTAATAATGTCTTTTTCTTCTTGTGTATATTCTCTTTCTCTTGCACATTTAGGGCAAACTCTTCTTACCAATCTTTGAGACAAAGATGTTGCTAAAGTACTTGCTATATCATAATTTGAAACACCAATTTTTCTTAACCTTGTTATAACTTCAATACTATCAATTGTATGAATTGTTGATAAAACATAATGACCTGTTTGACCTGCTTGCATAGCTATTTCAGCTGTTTCTCTATCACGAATTTCTCCTACAAGAATTATATCTGGGTCTTGTCTTAATACAGTTCTTAATGAATCTGAGAAACTAGCTTTAGCATCAACTTCTATCTGATTTAAACCTGGAATTCTAATTTCTACGGGGTCTTCAATTGTCGTAACATTTATCTCTGGTCTATTCAAAAAATCTATGATACTGTATAATGTTGTTGTTTTTCCTTCTCCAGTAGGAGCCGCAACAAGAACTATACTATTTTTCTTATTAAAACATTTTTTTACTAATTCAGGATCATTTGGGAATCCTAGTTCGAATATTTGTTGTACATCTGCATTTTTCTTTAATAATCTTAAAACAAATTTTTCTCCATATACATTCTTCTGAGAAGATACACGAATATTATAATCATTATATAATAAGATTCTACCATCTTGAGACTCTTGCTTTTCTTGGTGCATATTAGAAATTGCTTTAAGTCTTCCTATTAATTGTGATTGTTTTTCTTTTTCAATTGTTGCTGCAGTTACTAACTCTCCATCGATTCTATATCTTACTCTTATAGAATCCTCTTCTGGTTCTATATGAATATCACTAGCTCTTTTTTCCATTCCATTTTTTATAATAGAGTTTACTAATTCAGATATATCAGCATTTACATCTATACTTTCGGTTGAAGCCATTTCCATAGAATCTATAATGTTTTGAACACTACTATCAAAAGTTATATATCTATCCATTATTAATCCTTTATTTAGGAACAATAATCTCATTGCATCTAACATTTTTTGGTTGGCTGTATTAGAAAAACATACTTTAATTTTTCCCCCTCCAACTTCAAATGGGATAGCTTTATTCTTCTTTGCAATATCTAATGGCAAATAATCTGTGATATTTATTTTTATATCATCAGCCATTAATAGCATAGGTTTTTCGCCTAATATTTCACCCATTGCAGTAATTAAGGCATAAGGGTCTCCTAAATGTTGCTCATATAAAATATCTCCTATTTTTTTACTAGGATGATTTTTTTGATAATCTAAAGCCTTATTTATATCATCTTCTGTTACAACACCTTTTCTTACAAGTTCTATACCTATTGGTTGTGTTCTTCTGTTATCCATATTTTTTATCTCCTTATATATAAATGTTTAGATTTTATATAAAAAATTACCAGTATTTCAAAGTATAATCAATTTGTTTGTTTATTAAGTTTTTATTTGAATCTCCAATTATTATATTAATTGTAAGTATTTCCTTATCTACATTATCTATTACTATCATCTTTTTACTTATGGTAAAATACTTTACATGACTTGCAATTTTATTTTGTCCTCTATATATTCCATCATCAGAATCATTGTATTTGTACGTAGTACCATCTTCAAAAATAATCGTCTTATTGTCATTATCTACATTTACATGTTTATTTGATTTTACATCAGATATAATGCTACTATTAAATTTATCAAATTCACATGAATATTTTGCAGAATCTTTTACTATATTTAGATTTCCATAAAAGAATGTGCTTACCGTAGCAACAATTCCAACAACAATTAGCATAACAATTATATAGGTAGTAAGAGCCATTAATGTTATACCCTTTTCAGATTTAAAATACTTTTTATTCATTCTTTATATATTTCCTTTATCTTTAATTTATTTATTGTTATAGACTTCTGTTCTCCATTTATGTCGTAAACAACCTTTACAACTACTTTCTTTATTAGATTTTCCTCAAGAACATCTGTTGAAAAATTGATAGCATAGTCGTTAGCAACATCTATTTCTCCATTAGTTTTTAAGGTATTTACAAAATTTTCATCTATTTCATTAAAAGATTTTTCATCCACTTTTTCTAATACAATAGTTGCATATGCCATTGCATTTGCACTTTTTTGTATTTCAATAGAATTCTTATATATACTTGACATTAAGGTAATTATTAATCCAGAAAAGATAGATAATACAACAATTGATATAGTTAAATCAATTCCAGTAACACCTTTATTGTCTAAAATTTTCATATTCCTTTTTTTCATGTTTATCACCTATAAAAAATCATAAAATTAGTTGCTATCAATGTAATTATATTTGTTACGCATAAATAAAATCCTGCTGGTATTTCTTTTTTCTTTGTTTTCTTTACATATTTTGCCCTTTTTTCTTGAATCTTATCAATTAATAATTTTATTGCAATAGCTAATAATGTAAAAATAACTGTTAAAATAGAACAATATTCATATGTAAACATAAGCATTAGTGTTAATAATATTAAACAATCTATAGTGTAATTATTCTTTAACTTTTTCTTATAATATACAGTGTTTATAGTAGTTAATATCACTAATAAAACCAAATATATGACATATCTATAGATATTAGCATTTTCTACTATGCATAGATATATTATATATATAGATTCCACTATTACTAAGTATAAAATAATTTCACTCTGTATTTGTACTTTTTCGTTGTCAATTCCTGACATGATAAATAGACCAGCTATATAAAGCAAGCCAAATATAAAATATGAAATTATAGAAATATTTAAAGTTTGTATTCCTAGCTTTATTGATAATGCAAATAATACAAATACTAAACCAGAACATAATTCCAAAATAAAATATCTTGGTCGTATTTTCTTTTTACAATATCTACATTTTCCCCTTAAAAAAATATAACTAAACAATGGAATCATATCCCAAAATGATAATTTATGATTACAATGTGGACAGTACGATCTTGTGTGAGTTATATCTTCTCCTCTAGGAATTCTATAAACAGCTAAAGTAAAGAAACTTCCAAAAGCTATTCCTATTAAAAAAATATATATGTAAATTATTATATTCATTTTTCTCCTTATGTAAAAAAGGTTACCCAATATCCCTTCTTTATAAATAGTTTTAGGTAACCTTGCTTTACATTAATATAATCTTAATTTATTTTTCTTATGCCATCTAATCATTGATATGATTCATATATTCAATTGCATTTTGCATCATACTATTTTCTTCTTTTGCAGCTGCTGTATAATTAGTTTTTGCTGCTTGTGATTTTGTAACAATACCATTTTGTCCCACAACTAAGCTGATACTAACGCCAGCTAATATTAATAAAACAACTATAGTTACAACTAAAGCTACTAATGTTATACCTCTTTCTTTCTTAAACATATAAAATTCCTCCTTTGATTATTTTTGTATATATTTATTTTAAAATATAACCTAATTTATTTTATTCCTCCAGTACTATTAAAGAAATGATCTGTCGAGTCTGGATTTGTATTTGTAGTTCCTCCTGATGTGCCACCTGCAGGAACATTCGTTGTAGTATTTCCTGTTACACCAGCAGAAGCTGGAGCAAAAGGATTAGCTTTTCCTGAATCATAGCTATGATCTTGCCTATACATAGTTAAATCTGAATCAGTTATTTCTAATGTTATATTCTGTTTTGGATAGTCTACAATTTCTTGGCTTATTTCATCCTTTATTGTATTTGATGTTTTATAAGCTTCAACAGTACTTGGAACTACTTTATTGGTTGGTATATAGTCATAAAATATTACTCCCAATACTAGGCATATAGCTACGCATAAAAGTAATATTATAAATATTTCTTTTATAATTGATTTCATGAATTTACTCCTTCCAATAAATTATTAATCTGTAGTTTGATTATTTTTTTCTTGACTATTATTTTCATTATTTTGAGAATTTCCTTTAAATGTATTCGTATTAGAATTACTTGAATTAGATGAAGTTATACTTTCTTCTTTTATACCTATATTTGATACTGAAAATGTAGCAGTTACTCTAACATCATTTTGTGTAGCAGTATTATTGCTTCCGCTACTTGCAGTTGCAGCTCCAGCTGACACAATTTTAAAGTTTTCTATTCTAAAAGCAAGCTCTGAATCATTTTCTAATGAATATATATAATTTATAATTCCAATATAATTTCCTGTAATAGTAAAGTTTAAGGTATACTTATTATTTACTCCTGTTGATACAACATTCCAAGTCAAGCCCAATCCTTCTTGAGTAGCGTAAGTACCAACTTTATCCCATAGAAATTCCATAGCATATGATTGTTCTTGGTTAGCTTGTTGAATCTCTGTATCTGTACTTATACTTGCTAAATCTAAATAATTTTGCTTAGCTGTTGTTAAATTTTTAATAGAGTTTTGTAAATCATTTAATTTCTTTTTATATGTTACATTCTTCAAATTGTTCAATTCTTCTATTTCAGAGTCTAACTTCAAACTACTAGTTTTGATTTCTGCAATACTCAATATTTGAAATTGACCAATTGAAGCTCCCCTAATCATACAAATTATTATTAATGCTGTCAAAAGTATAGAAAATACGGAAATCAATACATTTTTCATGGCAAATCTCCTTCTATTACAATTTTTACAAGGCTACTTTCTTTTACAGCTTCAGAAGATACTACTGATGTTGGTTCTAATACACCTTTTGATTTTAATAAAGCTTTAAAATATGCCAATTGTTCGTATTTGCTAGATTGAGCATTAATAACAATTTTCTTTCCACTCGGATTTTCTATTGAAGTTAATTGTACTTCCTTCGGAATAACATACATAATTTCACTTAATAGTGTAGTTATTGAATTTTTATATATATTTTTATCATTAAGTGCATCAGTAGCATTTTGTAAATTTGTTGTAAGCGTTGTATATTCTGATGTCTTTGCATCTACTTTTTCTTTATCTTTATCTATTAAGCTGATTTGTTTATTTATATCTGTTCTAGTTGCTTCTATGCTGTCTTCTTTATTTTTTAATTCAAAATTTATATATTCTACTATTCCTATATATAAAACAGTTAAAATTAATACTCCAGCAAATTCACGCATAATCCACTGTTTTACCTTTGGAGTGTCTAAGCTAAAATTAATCTTATTTTTTCCATTGCTTTTGCCTTTTGATTTTCCTATAGTAACATCTGATGTTAAAGCTATACGTAATTGCTCTCCAAAGCTTTTTTTATTAAAGTTTACATTTTTTAATCCATATCCTAGTCCTTGTAGCGCTAAAGATATTGCTGAGTTTACTTCGATGTAATCTTTCATATTTATCTTTGGAGTATCTTCTATAAAAAATGGTTTTAATATTTGACAATCTATACCATTCAAAATCTCTTCAAAATACAAATCTATATTATTTATTACAGATGCTGTACCTGTAATATAAACTTTATTTATCTTAAATAATGAAGCATTGATTATGTCCTTTACTTGTGATGCAATTGTATACAGTGTTGGAATTATATCTTCAAGATATGAGCTTTCTTGTTCCTGTAAATCTCTTCCTTCCATTGTATAAATTGTTGTGTTTTTGCAAATTTCATAAGCTTTTAAATATGAATTTTCTTTTGAATTAATTGCATCCAAAATTTGACTAGCTCCAGCTGGAATATTTTGAATGTCATATATTTTTTCTCCTACTAAAGTAGTTACTACTGTTGTATCTTCTATGTTCACTATTATTGCGTTTTCTTTTGAATTCAAGTTTGCAATATTAGGTATACTTAAAGAAATAGGCGTTACTGCTTCAAGTTTTTTTCCTTCAAAGTCTTGCAATATTTTCGTTATCTTCATTTTATTCTCAGATACGTGTATTACTTTGATTTTTTCCTTATCATTCTGGTCATTAACCAAAACATATCTTGATTCTAATGCATTTGGATTATATTGTTTTTCAACACATAAAGATTCAAATTCAGTATCTATAGCTTTAGCCAAATCTTTTTTGTTTAGTAAATCTGACATATAAAAGTAATTATACATCTCATCTGAAATGTTAACGCTAATTGGATCTTTAAAGCTAAAAGTCTCTGATATAATCTGATTTATAGTTTCTTGAAAATTTGAATATATCTTTATTCCAAAGGCATCAACTTTTAAGTCATCTTTTTCTCTAGATATTTTTGCATATTTAATTATATTTTTGTCTATATATACACCTAAACAGCTAGCCATATTAATTCCTTTCATTATTCTTTCTTTATTTATGTTTTACAAATTCAAATAAAAAAATACAATAAAAATAACAAATACATATTTTTGTATATTTTACACAATATTATTTTATCTTTTTTTGCAAAAAAGTCAACAGATATGTCAGAATAGTAATTCAAATGTAATATTGTAACATTTTTGAAATAGTTATTTTTTGTAAAAAAATAATACTCTGTCTTATTATAGCAAAGTATTATTTTTTATTTTTTATATTGCTAAACTTTTTATAAAAGCTATTGCAATAATCAATATTCCAAATATAATTCTATATATTGCAAAAACTTTAAAACTTCCCTTTTTTAGATACTTCAATAAGAATTTTATTACTAACAATCCTACTAAAAAGCTAGTAACAACACCTATAATAAATGGAATGCTAAAAACAAAATCTTTAAATTTAAGTAAAGTCGCAGCAAATACGATTGGCGTAGACAATAAAAATGAATATTTAGCAGCTGCTTCTCTTGTAACCCCCATTGCTCTTGCAGTAGTCATTGTTATTCCAGAACGTGAAACTCCTGGTATAAAAGCTAAGGCTTGAGATAATCCTATTAAAAAAGTTTGCTTTAATGTCATTTCTTCATATTTTGTTTTATTTTTTGCATTTTTATCTACAACATATAGCACTATACCCATTACAATTAAAGCAATTGCAATTATTATAGGTCTAGTTAAAAAGTCCTCACAAAAATGATCTAATAAGAATCCTATTATACCACCAGGTATAGTAGCTAAAACAATATACCAAAACATTCTTCCTTGAACAGTTTTTTCTTTTTTTACAACATAGCAGAATCCGCCTTTTATTAATTGTATCCAATCTTCAAAAAACACTATAACAATAGCTAACAATGTGCCAAAATGTAGTGCCACGTCAAAACCTTCAAAAGCTTCCGTGAACCCTGGTTGTGACATCCATCCAAACATCCATGGTATTATATTTAAATGAGCGGAACTAGATATTGGTAATAGTTCTGTTATTCCTTGTATAATTCCTAAAATTAAAGCTTGATATATTTCCATATTTTTCTCCTTTTGTTTTCTATAATTATATTTTCTATATAATTATAATATGAATATTTATTCTCCAATCTGTCTATCTTGGTCATAATTTATTTCTTGTTTTTTAGTTCTTTTTACATTTTCTATCATTTCAATGTCATTGTTGTTTAATTTTCCAACCAATTTACAGGTATTATCCAAATGCATATCAATCAATATTTCTTTCTTGCTTAGTAATTTCTTTTTATTTTTCTTTTTACCTTCCACATTTATTTTAGGTTTATTAACCTCATCTATTATTGGCATAAATATATTCTCTTCTGCCATTTTTTCATATATCGTTGGATTCTCTTCTATAGCTATATTAGCATAATTTTTTGCTTTATCAGTTTCACCTTTAATCATAGCTATTCGTGCTAAATAATAATATGCACCAGCTTCTACCTCTTCTGCGTCAATACATTCCATGAAGTATTTCTCTGCTTCTTCTAAGTCTCCATATAATAAATTTAGTTGTCCAAGACTGTATCTAGCATGATATAAAATACTATTTATTTGTGCAGCTTTTTCATAACATTCTTTTGCTTTTGCAAAATCATTTATCATTGTATATGTCATACCAAGATTATAATATAAATCATAGTCAGCAGGTCTATATTTTAGTGCAGCCATATATACTTGTACAGCCTCTTTATATTCTTGCTTACTATTCAAAATATCTGCTAGAATCATACTTGCTTCATAATAATCCGGTCTCTTCTTTAATAGATCAGAAAATATTTCTATAGCTTCGTTTTCTCTTCCTACATTTCCATATAATTTACCTATTTTTATATATATATCTTGATCTTTTTGATTAAATTCATATACCTTTTCATATTCTTCTAAAGCTAACTCATACTTTTCATTTTCTTCGTATAGTTCAGCTAACATTTTATGTCCTTTATACGAATTAGGATACTTACTTATAAGTTGTAATAAATATTTTTTTGATATTTCTTCTTTTCCTATTAAAAGTGATATTTTGGCCACCATCAAATAAAATACTTCTGCGAACTCAATCTTTTTAGCGTACTCTAACCATATAAAGAATATAGGAATGAATACTGATAGTATATACATAATTAGCTTAATAATTAATCCAAAACTTTTTCCCAAGCTTAGTTCTATAAAATTTATTGCTATACCTATAAATTGTAAAACTAATAAATAAACATAACTTGTATCATTCTTTCTTATCAATTTTAAGAATATTAATATAAATAGCGAAAACGCAAATAGATTAAATATTATTTTTTCAAACATTAGTATCTCCTCTATTAGTTATTTTTTTAAGAATTTTTCATTATAATTATCTATAGCCTCTTGAATTATTTCTTCAGCTTCTTTTCTTCCCATAATTTTATCTACAGTTGTTTTCTTTCCTTCTAGTTGTTTATATACCTCAAAAAAGTGCATTATTTCAGCCGATGTTTGAGCTGGAATTTCGCTTATATCCTTATACTCATTTAAAAAAGGATCTTTTTTAGCTATCGCAATTATTTTTTCATCATCTTCACCATTATCCGTCATTCTTAATACTCCAATTGGATAACACTCTACAAGTGTTAATGGATATATTTCTTCTTGGCAAAGTACTAATACATCTAATGGATCTTTATCTCCAGCATATGTCCTTGGTATAAATCCATAGTTAGCAGGGTAATGAGTTGCAGTATATAAAATTCTATCTAATTTTAAGAAGCCTGTATCTTTATCTAACTCGTATTTGTTCTTACTTCCTTTTGGTATCTCTATAACAGCTGCAAAATCATCTTTCTTTATTCTATCTTCATTAATATCATGCCATATATTCATATTTATTCCTTCTTTCTTTTTTTATCATGTTTTATTTTAAGGCATTTGCAAAAAAAAGTCTAGTATTTTAGTGTTTTTTACGATAAAAAGTAAGTGATTTTGTTCACTTACTTTTTCCTTTTCATTATTTTTCTACACAATTTATTAAATTTTATGCCACTATAGTATTCCATTGATTTACTACTTAATAATCTCTCTTGTACTGCATAATTATTCCATTGTTCTCCTGATGGTACATTTTTTATTACCTTTATGTACAGTTGCAATGCCTTTATACTTTTTTCATATTCCTCATCCATTTAATCACCATCTAACCTTGTATAGTTCTGTAATATCTACATTAAGAGCTTTAGCTATTCTAACCATCACTAATAAGCTTGGACTTTTAAAATTTTTCTCTATATCGCTCAAATGCGCTGCAGAAACGCCACTCTTTCTAGATAAACCAGCTATAGTCATGCCTTTTTGTCGTCGAACATCTTTTACTAAAATTTCTATATGCATTCTATTTTCACCGATTCTTTATTGATTATTTTTTGTATTAAAACATATATATCTTTCGCTATGGCGAATATTATTACTTTTTTATTTAATTTTACCTTGGCGTTGATTTAACGTTTTAGAATCAGTGTCTATTCTTAATTCAATTATGTTTTGCTTAATTAATTTTACCATATTTATATAGTAATTAACTTTTTTTCGTGATTCAAATTATTCCATTTTTTTACAAATTATTTATAATATTATTTTCTGTATTGAATGATCCTCCATTTTATGCTATTATATATGTATTTACATATAATTAATTAAAGAAGGTTTTATTATGGACAGATATTCAGATATGAATAAAGCTAATATAGCTGGTATTTTAGGAAATGTTTTTTTACTTATTATAAAATTTATTGTAGGATTCCTTAGCAAGAGTCAAGCAATGATTGCAGATGCTGCAAATAGTGCAGGTGATATTTTTGCTTCATTAATGAGCAGTATTGGAAGTAAAATTGCCAATAATCCTGAAGATGAAACACATAATTTCGGTCATGGAAAAGCCGAATATATTTTTTCATTATTTATTGGTCTTTCAATGATAATTGTTGCTTTTAAATTGGTATATGACTCTGTTGTTTCTCTTCTTAATCCTTCAGAAGTTGCATATCCTTATTTGCTAATAATAGTTTGTATAATAACAATTGCAGTAAAAATCTCTTTGTTTATATACACAAACTTTTTGTCAAAAAGAACTAACAGTATACTTATAAATTCATTAAAAAAGGATCACAGAAATGATTCACTGGTTACTTCTTGTACATTAATCTCTGTTATATTAAATATTTATGGTATCTATTGGTTCGATGGAGTTGTGGGTATAGGAATTTCTATACTTATTTGTATAAGTGGTATAAAAATTTTTATTGAAAGTTATAATGTATTAATGGACTCCTCTATAGATAATTCCACGAAACAGGAGATTCTTGAGATAATAAAAAAATATGACGATATAAAGAAAGTTGATCATTTTTCTTCAACTCCTGTTGGATATAAATATTTAATTTCCGTTTCTATATATATTGATGGAAATATGTCTACATACGATAGTCATGAAATAGCTGATAAGTTAGAAAAAGAACTAAATTCTTTAGAACCGGTTTATTTATCTATTATCCATGTAAATCCTATATAAAAGATTAGAAAAGATGAAAAATTTAATTTTTTTCATCTTTTCTATTGACAATTATTTGTATTTTGTAGTACAATACATTTTGTTAGCCAGTAAAGTTACTAACATGCAGATGTGGCGGAACTGGTAGACGCACAGGACTTAAAATCCTGCGGTTGAATAAACCGTGCCGGTTCGATTCCGGCCATCTGCACCAAGCAAAACTCGAGATACATATAATCTCGAGTTTTTATTTTATATTTTTAATTATTATTTCATATATAATATTCTAAAATTTGTAAATTATTTAAGATTGTTGTATAATATAATTACTTTATCCTTTGTACCAGGAGTAATAAACGGTACACGCTACATAATACAACTTCGTATTAGTAATTACTATGGAGGTAAAACGATGAACTTAAGAAATCTTTTTTCTCGGAACGTCACTAGCGATTTAGCATCCACAGACAAATCAAAACACCAAGTCACTTGCGATACCTCAACAATCAGAGACCTGATAACGGAGTGGCTCAATAATGAAGGATGGCGCTTCGAAAACTTCGCTGATTTTGTTAACCTCATTGGATTACAGACCCCAGTCAAACTGAGCAATTTGGACCAAGAGAACCACTCTTTTCAGTGCTGCGACGCACTCAATAAAGAAGTTTTGCTTTCTCTTAAATTTGGGGATTTTCTCGATTACAGTCCAGAGATCCGCATAACTTCTGGAGAAGAAACAAAAATCTATGTTCCTAATACTCACTTTTCGGGTGAAGAAACCATTCCTGCAGTCACTTTGGAGGGCAGAATTATTACTCGAGATGGCAAGAAGTTAATCAGCTATTACAGTCAATACTTCTGTCAGAGAACATTATATCTTGATGCCACGCACATTCTGACGGTTGAAATCGATGAGCCGGATAAGTGCAATGAAAAATCTGAAATTTTGGTATTACGTAATTGTGCAGATGTTGAGAATTATTTATTAGGGCTGAATGGTCCCATCGTTTCGTCTCAGGTGTATGATACTGTAATGCAATTGTTAGGTTTCTCTGAAGATGATATTACCAAGAGTAGAAAAATTCTCATTTCATACGTTAAAAAAGTTGGCTACAAAGAGATTGTCTTGAGCAAAATTTTCATCACTGATGGAAAAATGCAAGAATACGCTGTTCTAGACGACGGAGAAGTTTTCCATCTCTTTAGTGACGGCTGTTGGGATTTTCATTCCGAATGTATTAGCATCCACTATTCCCAGAAAAACAAACAGTATATTTTCTCTATAACCGGGTTGGAAGAGAATATTGCAAATACAAAAATTAATGAGGTGATACTTCGAGTAAATAAAAAGATTTCTGAACTGTGGAAATTCATGAGATAACACTTTTTTCACAGAAAGCAAGTGTGAGGAGTTTTAAGCTCCTCACGCTTGCTCATTTATTTTTTATATTCATCTTAATTTTATAATTAAACACCTACTTTCTCTATTGCTTCTATAATTTAAAATCAGATTCTTAATTTGAATAAGCATCTATTCTACACCTTTATAAAGATACATTTTTCACATTAACTTTCACAAAACTTTCACATTTATTTTATTGACTATACATGTTTTTCCAATTATAATAGTTTATGCAAAAACAGTTTATTTGTAAACTATTTATACTTTAAGAAATGGATGTGAATTCATGAATAATCAGATATTTAGAAAATTGCTTTATCTATCTAGTAAATTTCATAACTTATATTCAGATGTAATCGGCTCATGTGCCAATTCTTGCGGAATTAGTAGAGCTGAAGCTGATGTGTTACTATTTTTTGGAAATAATCCGCAATTTACAAATGCTTGTGACGCTGTAAATTATAGAAGATTTTCAAAAGCATATGTATCGAAAGCTTTATCTTCCCTATCTAAGCGTGACTTTATTACAATTACAGCCAATTCTAATGATAGAAGATATCAGCAAATATCAATAAATGATTGTGCTAAGCAAACTTTAGAGAAATTGCAAGATTGTCAAATGGATTATATAAATTCACTTAAGACTGGCATATCTGATGAAGATTTTAAAACTTTCATTAAAGTTATAGATAAAATTGCAGATAATTATTTAAATCAAAAAAAAATTTAAGGAGGAAAATTTATGGATTATTGGCTTATTAGATATGACACTCCAATTACAGTATTATTAGTACTAATTGGTTTTATCTTAGTAATCTTTGCTCAACTAAAAATAAATACAGCATATTCTAAATATAGAAAGGTAAAAAACTCTACTGGATATACAGGTAAGGATATTGCTCGCAAAATATTGGATGCCAATGGCTTATCTCAAATACAAATATATGAAACTTCAGGCAATCTAACAGATCATTACGACCCATCAAAAAAGCTTATAAATTTATCTACAGATATTTATAATGGTAATTCTATTGCATCAGCAGCAGTTGCAGCACATGAATGTGGTCATGCTATTCAAGATAAAGATGGTTATTTATTCTTTAAAATAAGGTCAGCATTAGTTCCTGTTGTTAACTTCATATCTTATTTAGGATACTTTGGCTTAATAGTATCTTTAATAGGTGGATTAACTGGTTACTTGAAGTTATCTATTTTAATTTTATTGGCTACAGTGCTATTCCAACTAGTAACTCTTCCTGTTGAACTAAATGCATCTAAACGAGCACATAAACAATTAGAAGAATTGAATCTTGTATATGAAGATGAAGAAAAAGGCATCACTAAAGTTCTTGGTGCAGCAGCAATGACATACGTAGCAAGCTTACTATCTTCTATATTAAACTTACTTAGATTAATATTAATGCTAAATAGAAGAAATGATGATTAGGTTTATAGATACTCCCTAATAATTTATTTATAAAAATCTAAATACATAAAGAAGGAAAGTACAATGTTTAAAATATTAAAAAATCTTACAAAAAAAGACTGGTTATTAATATTAGTTTCTATAATACTAATATGCTTTCAAGTTTGGCTTGATTTAAAAATTCCAGATTATATGTCTGAAATAACAAAACTTGTTCAAACTGAAGGAAGTACGATGTCTGATGTTCTAAAGCAAGGTGGTTATATGTTAGCTTGTGCTGGAGCAAGTTTAGCTTCTGCTGTTTTGGTTGGCTATTTATCATCCTTAGTTTCAGCTTCAATTTCTTTGCATTTAAGAAAAAAAATATTTGAGAAAGTTGAAAATTTCGGCATGGAGGAAATAAAGAAATTTTCTACAAGTAGTTTGATAACTAGAACCACAAATGATATAACAAATATTCAAATGGTTATTGCCATGGGAATGCAAATGATGATAAAAGCTCCTATTACTGCAGTGTGGGCTGTGCTAAAAATACTAAATAAGAGCTGGCAATGGAGTGCTCTTACAGGTGTTGCTGTACTTATTTTGCTTAGCTGCGTAATTACTTTAATGATTGTCGTAATGCCTAGATTTAAACGAGTTCAAAAGCTAATTGATAATATTAACGATTTAACACGTGAAAATTTAACTGGAATTAGAGTTGTGAGAGCTTTTAATGCAGAAAATTATCAAGAAAATAAATTTGAAGGTGGCAATGAAGAATTAACAAACACTCAAATGTTTAATCAAAGAGCTATGTCTGCAATGTCTCCTGTTATGTATCTTGTAATGAATACATTAACACTTGCTATTTACTTTGTTGGTAGTCACTTAATAGAGTCTGCTAGTATGATGGATAAACTTCCTTTATTCTCAGATATGGTTGTTTTCTCAAGCTATGCAATGCAAGTTATAATGTCATTCTTAATGCTTGCTATGATATTTATAATGTTACCTAGAGCACAAGTGTCTGCAGGAAGAATTAACGAAGTTTTAGATACAGATTTTTCAATTAAAGACGGAGATTTAATTCAAGCTCCATCAAACGTAAAAGGTGAAGTAGAATTCAAAAATGTTTCATTTAAATATCCTGATGGTGATGAATATATTTTAAAAAATATATCATTCACAGCTAAAAAAGGTGAAACTGTTGCCATTATAGGTTCTACTGGTTCTGGTAAAACAACTTTAGTTAATTTAATTCCAAGATTTTATGATGCAACTGAAGGCGAAGTTTTGGTTGACGGAGTTAATGTAAAAGACTATAAGCAAGAAATTTTAAACAACAAATTAGGCTATGTCCCACAAAAAGCTGTAATGTTTAGTGGTTCTGTAAATTACAATGTTGCATATGGTGAAAACGGAAAAGGTAAAATATCTGATGATAAAATAGAAAAAGCTGTTGAAATTTCTCAATCAAAAGAATTCGTTGAAAAAATGCCTGAAACTTATGATTCTTATATTTCTAGAGGTGGAACTAATATTTCAGGTGGTCAGAAGCAAAGATTAGCCATTGCTAGAGCTATTGCTAGAGATCCAGAAATATACATATTTGATGATTCATTCAGTGCTTTAGATTATAAAACTGATTTTACCTTAAGAGAGCAATTAAAACAATATACTAAAGATTCAACAAATATAATTGTTGCTCAGAGAATTGGTACTATTTTAAATGCTGATAAAATAATTGTATTAGAAAATGGAGAGTGTGTTGGTATGGGAACTCATAAAGAGTTATTACAAAATTGCAAAGTATATCAAGAAATAGCATACTCACAATTGTCAAAGGAGGAATTGGAAAATGGGTAATGATGAAAATTACAAGAGAAAGCCACGTAATATGGGTCCTAATAAAATAGCTGAAAAGCCCAAGGATTTTAAAACAGCTATACGTAATTTAGTTCATTATTTGAATAAATTGTTTCCTCTAATTGTAGTTGCTTTAATATTATCAAGTTTTAGCTCGGTTCTAACAATAATTGGTCCTAATAAGCTAAGCGATTTAACAGATGAGATTACAAAAGGTTTAATTAATGGTATGAATTTTGATGCTATTACATCTATAACAATTTTCTTAGTTGTTATATACCTTGTAAGCACTTTATTGGACTTTTTCCAAGGATTTATTATGGCAACCGCTGCAAATAAATTTGCAAAAAGCTTGCGTACACAAATATCAGAAAAGATAAACAAACTACCTCTTAAATATTTTGACACACACAGTTATGGTGATATTTTGTCCAGAGTAACTAACGATGTTGATACAATAGCAATGTCTTTAAGCCAAAGTTTAGGATCATTAGTTGGAGCAGTCACTTTATTTATAGGCTCTGTTGTAATGATGTTCTATACAAACTGGATTTTAGCAATAACAGGTATCCTTTCTTCCCTTGCTGGATTTGTTGCAATGTTTATAATTATGCATAAATCGCAAAAATACTTCACTGCAAGACAAGTTGAATTAGGTAAATTAAATGGACATATTGAAGAAATTTATTCTAATCATAATGTAGTTAAGGCTTATAACGGCTTTAAAGAAGCCTCTGATACATTTGACAAATTAAATCAAAGTGTATATGAATGTAATAAAAAAAGTAGATTCTTATCTGGCTTAAATCAGCCTATAATGAGCTTTATTGGTAACTTTAGTTATGTAGCAGTATGCGTTGTTGGTGCTCTTTTAACTATGAATGGACAAATCTCATTTGGAGTTATAGTTGCATTTATGATTTATGTAAGATTATTTACTGGACCTTTATCACAAATAGCTCAAGGAATGACGAACTTACAATCAACAGCAGCCGCTTCAGAGAGAGTAGTTGAATTTTTAGAAGAACCAGAAATGGATGACCAAAAAGAAATAACAAAATATCTTGATACATCTAAAGTAGAAGGTAATATAATATTCGATCATATAAAGTTTTCTTATGATGGTGAAAAAAATGTCATAAAGGACTTTAGCTGTGATGTAAAGAAAGGTGAAAAGGTTGCTATTGTTGGACCAACAGGTGCAGGAAAAACTACAATGGTAAATTTACTTATGAAATTCTATAACATAAAAGACGGAGACATAAGAATCGATGGCATATCTACAAAAGAATTATCCAGAAAGAATATACATGATTTATTTATAATGGTATTACAAGATACTTGGTTATTTAATGGTACTATTAGAGATAATATAAAATATAATAAAGATGATGTTACAGATGAACAAATTATGGAAGCATGTAAAACAGTTGGAATTGAAAAATTTATAAAATCACTTCCAGGTGGTCTTAATTATAAGTTAACAGATACAGATAGCATCTCAGCAGGTCAAAAACAATTATTGACAATTGCTCGTGGTATGATAAAAAATGCACCATTTTTAATCTTAGATGAAGCAACAAGCAGTGTTGATACTCGTACCGAAGAATTAGTACAAAAAGCTATGGATAAACTTACTGAAGGTAGAACTTCATTTATCATAGCTCACAGATTATCAACCATAAAAAATGCAGACATGATATTAGTTATGAATGAAGGAAATATTATAGAACAAGGAAATCATGAGGAACTAATGGCAAAAAACGGATTTTATGCAGATTTATATAATTCACAATTCAAAAAATAGAGCATTGGGCTACTGCCCTTTGCTCTTGATTTTTTAAAAAAGAAAACCGCATCCAGTGCGTAGTACACACAGGATGCGGAAAAAGACATTACTCTTTTTTATTTAAGGTTTACCTCTCAGACACTACGGTCTGCCCACTTGTTTTAACCATCGTTCTCAGAATGTCTTCGGCATCGCGCATATAGATTTTGATGTCCATAAGCGCCTTTCTCTCCTCATTTGACATTTCTTTTACGTCGATTGCGAGTAAATCCCGCAATGCAGCACTGAGATTATGTAAGGAATCTTCCATACATACCATGTTTCTGCCTGTCATTTTGGTAATCCTTTCCGGGCTTACAAGCCCTATTCACAAAAAAATATTTGCAGTAGCTCATCACTACCGTATTGTTTATTATAACATATATTGTATAAAATGTAAATCTTTAAAAGTATAACACCTAGTTTTTTTCTAGGTGTTATCATATTATTTTGCTATTATTTCACATATTAAGTTGCTTATCTCTGTAGGATTTTCTACTGGTAATCCTTCTATTAATCTTGCTTGTGAATAAAGTACTTTAGTATATTTTTTTAATTCTTCCTTATCATTTGCATATAAATCTTTAATTTTTTGTGCAATTGGATGTGAATCATTTATTTCTAATGCCGTTTGGGCTTTTACTTTTTGATCATTTGGCATAGAATTTATAACTTTCTCCATCTCTACAGATAAAGCTCCTTCACTTGTCAAACATACAGGATGATTCTTTAATCTGTGTGTAAATCTTACTTCTTGGATTCCTGCGCCTATTGCTTCCTTCATTAGCGCAAACATATCTTTATTTTCTTCATTTTCTTTTTTCAACGCTTCTTTTTCTTCTGCAGTATCAAGGTCAACATCATTTGCACAAACATTCACAAACTTCTTTTCTTTATGCTCTAGTAAAACTTGTACTACAAATTCATCTACATTCTCTGTTAAGTATAATATCTCATAACCTTTTTCTTTTACAGCTTCTACTTGAGGTAACATTTCTATTTTGTCTATTGTTTCGCCACATGCATAATATATTTTATCTTGTCCCTCTTTCATTCTATCAACATATTCATCTAGGGTTACTAATTTATTTTCTGTTGAAGAGTGAAACATTAATAAATCTTTGTAATTATCTTTATTCAATCCATAATCATTATATACACCAAATTTCAATGTTGTTCCAAATGTTTCAAAGAATTTATCATAGTTTTCACGATCTTTATGAAGCATATCTAATAGTTCAGACTTTATCTTTTTATCCAAATTTTTTGCTATTATTTTTAATTGTCTATCATGTTGTAACATTTCTCTTGAAATATTTAATGATAAATCTGGGCTATCTACCAATCCTCTTACAAATCCATAAGTATCTGGTAGCAAGTCTTCACACTTGTCCATTATTAATACTCCATTTGAGTATAATTGTAGCCCCCTCTTAAAGTCCTTTGTATAATAATCGTATGGCAAATGTGATGGAATGTATAGAAGGGCAGTATAACTTACATCTCCCTCAACAGATGTACGTATTACCTTTAAAGGTTTTTGGAAGTCACCAAATTTTTCCTGATAGAAATTGTTATAATCTTCATCCGTTACTTCTGATTTATTCTTTTTCCATATAGGAATCATACTATTTAATGTTTCATCATATTTTACTTTTTCATATTTAGGTTCTTTCTTTTCATCTTTGTTATCTTGTTCAACTTCTTTTTCATGTTCTACTTCCATTTTTATTGGATAACGAATATAATCAGAATATTTTCTTATTAACTCTTCTATTTTATATTCAGCTAAGAAATCACTATATTTTTCGTCGTCAGTATCTGGCTTTAATGTTAAGATTATCTTTGTTCCAAAATCTGGTTTATCACATTCTTCTATAGTATATCCATCAGCTCCTGATGATTCCCATACATATGCTTTATCTGCTCCATAACTTCTACTTTCAACTCTTACTTTTGATGCCACCATAAATGCAGAATAGAAACCAACACCAAATTGTCCTATAATATTTACATCATCATTGTTAATTGTAGCATCCTTTCCTTCTGCCTTACTCTCTTTTGCAGCAGCTGCTTCTTTAAATGCTAAAGAGCCACTCTTTGCAATAGTTCCAAGATTGTCCTCAAGCTCTTTTTTATTCATACCACAACCATTATCTTCTATTGTTAAAGTATGGGCTTCCTTATCAGGCGTAATTCTTATATTCAAATCTTCTTTATTAACTTTTACATTTTTATCAGTTAGTGAACGATAATATAACTTATCTATTGCATCACTTGCGTTTGATATAAGTTCTCTTAAAAATATCTCCTTATTAGTATAGATTGAATTAATCATTAAATCTAGTAATCTTTTAGATTCTGCTTTAAATTGTTTATTCTCCATTTTTATTTCATTCCTTTCTTATATTTAAGGTATTATAAAAAATAAAAGAACTATAATGCCTCTTAATAACTAACAGGTATTATAGTTCTTATTTTTAGCAAAGTCAATGTTAGAGTGCTAATTTTCACAAACAATTCACATAACTTTATTTTATCTTAAGAATCCATTGATTATCTGCTCTTCCGCTTCTTTTTCAGATAGTCCTAATGTCATAAGTTTTATTAATTGCTCTCCCGCAATCTTACCAATAGCAGCTTCATGTATCAGATTGGCTTCTACGTTATCGGCAGTTATTTCAGGAGTTGCTTTTACTTTTGCATTATCTTTTATAATTGCATCACATTCACTATGAGCAAAACATTTTGTGTTTCCATATATTTTAGAAGTAAAATGCTGATAAGAATCTTCTGTTGCAACAGATCTTGATGTTACATGAGTACTTGCATTTTCTCCGTTTAATTGTACGTCAAATAACGTTTCTGCCTTTTGAATACCATGTGTCATTATCTTTTCTGTTACTACAAAATTTGTATTTGCTTCTAATATTCCCTTAGTCTCTCTTACTGTTGAGTCTACTCCTTTTATTTGGCTAGATTCCATTTCCATGCTACTTCCAGGTTTTAAATAAACCTCTGTCACTGGATTTAATATTCTCTTTCCATCTCCAGCTCCCTCTCCATAGTGTTTTTCTATATATTTAACTTTTGCTCCCTCTTCTAAGAAAAATCTATGAATTCCATCATGTTGACTATCTTTATGATGGTCATTATGAATTCCACATCCTGCAATTATTACCACATTTGCATTCTTTCCTATATAAAAGTCATTATATACAACATCTTTCAATCCACCCTGTGTTAATATTACTGGAATATGAACATAGTCAAATTTAGTATTTTCTTTTACATATATATCTATTCCCGGTTTATCTGTTTTTGTAACTATATTAATGTTTTCCGTAACTTTTCTTTCTATCCCTTGCCCGTTTTTTCTTATATTATATGCACCTTTACGAATACCATCATAATCTGATATTTCACTTAGCAGTTCTTTATCTATTTGAGTCTCTTTATCTTCCATATGTTTTCCTCCTTCCTTTAACAATTTTTATTTAATTTGCAACACTCCTTATTTAGTATTTCTTTTTCTAATATTTCAGAGCTTGTACCAACTTTTTCTATCTTTCCAGCCTTCATTAGAACAATTTCATCAGCTATTTTTAAGATTCTTTCTTGATGTGAAATTATAATTGTTGATCCTTTTATTTCTTCACTTAATTTTTCAAATATTTCTATTAAATTATTAAAGCTCCATAAATCTATTCCCGCTTCTGGTTCATCGAATATTGTAAGTTTAGATCCTCTTAATACTACAGTTGCAATTTCTATTCTTTTTAGTTCTCCACCAGATAAAGAACCATTTACTTCTCTATCAACATATTCTTTTGCACATAAGCCTACTTTTGACAAAACTTCACAAGCTTGAGCTTTATTTATTTCTTTTTTAGCTGCTATTTTCAACAAATCATACACAGTTATCCCTTTAAACTTAACTGGTTGCTGGAACGCAAAGCTCATTCCAAGCTTAGCCCTTTCATTTATTGGCATATCTGTTATATCTTTTCCATCAAATATAACTCTTCCTGAATCTGGCTTTTCTATTCCCATTATAATTTTCACTAAAGTTGATTTACCTGAACCATTTGGTCCTGTTATAGCTACAAATTTCTCTATATCTATATCTAAATTTATATGGTCTAAAATTTTTCTATTATCTCTTGTAAAACATATATCCTTTAGCTCTAATAACATACATTTCTCCTTCTTATTTAGTCACATTTTTGCTATATTAGTATACAACTATTTTACATAATTATCAAGTTGTTATATATATTTTTTCTATAAGCTAATGTTACTAGTTAATGGTTTGATATTTAAAATTATTTATAAATGTTGAATTTGATAAAAACATACTTGCAAGCTCCAAAAAACAATATTTGATTAAATTTTAAATATCAAATCATTAACCAGTGCCTGCTCATATACTATTTAAATTCTTAGTTTCTGCAATAAGTTCATCAAAGTCTGAAATATAGTTTTTGTCTTGTACTATCCTATATTTTTTATATTCATCTAAGGCTAATTTGTCTGCTATTTCTTTTTTTATTTTTCCATTATCCCTTAAAATATTATACTCGTTTACTTTTAAAAATACTTCTAACTTTTCTTTCCACTCTTGCATTGAAATAATTTTACCTAGTTTTACTTGACGTTCTGCATAATCAAGATACATTGACACTAGATTGTTTAATTCTGTAATCTCTTCTTGTGATAAATAGTTTTTTGCTACTGTGACATCTGTTTCAAGTATTTTTCCGTCTGGTGCATTTTTCCAAGTTGTTAGTCCCATGTTTTTCTTTTTACTATCTACTCTGTTATAAATTATCTCTGGAGCAGTCATGCCTGTAATTGCATAATGTAACTTGTTTTGAACATTTTTATAAAATTCTTGTGTTATTTCACTATTTTTATCATAATCATAGCTACACTCTTTGTATATATCGGTTATCTTTTGATAAAATCTTCTCTCACTTGCTCTAATTTCTTTTATCTTAACTAATAATTCATCAAAGTAATCTTTTCCGAATTTAGGTCCATTTTTTAACATTTCGCTATTAACGACAAACCCTTTTTTTATATATTCTTTTAATGTATTTGTTGCCCAAATTCTAAAATCAGTGGCTTCTTTTGAATTTACTCTATATCCTACAGCTATGATAGCATCTAAACTATAGAATGTTACTTCTCTTGAAACCTTCCTGTTTCCTTCATTTTGAACTACTCTAATTTTTTGAGTAGTTCGAATTTCCTCTAATTCTTTCGCTTTAAAAATATTTTGTAAATGATATGTGATGTTATTTTCTGCAACATTAAATAATTTAGCCATTGACTTTTGAGTTAGCCAAAAATCTTCTTCATTATATAAAACTTCTACTGATATGTTTTCATTATTTTGGCTTTGGTATATAATTAAATCTTTCAAATTTTCTATATTACTCAACTTAAATCACCTCTCAAATTTTATAATATAATTATCTATTGCTTTTTCTATATTCATCATTCCGTCGACAATAGGCTGATAAGCCGATAATAAAACCAGATATGATAAAGTTCAATTTAATATTCTTCCACTGTGATAACAGCCTTTTCTTCTAATGCAAATCTCTTTTCCACCGATATTTTACTAACTTGATTATCATCTTTAAATACAAATCCATTCATTGCATCTAAAATAGATTTAGCAATATTGTCTACATCTGGCTTTTTTGTAGGACTTAATTTATTTTCTAGCATTTCTTGAGTCTTCGCTTTATTAGTACTCTTTGGAATTTTTAAATAAGCAATTATATCTATTGATATTCTTCCTTCTAGCATTTTATAGTTCGGATATTTTATTTTAAAATATTGTTGTACTAAGAACTCATAATCTTTAGTTTTATTCGGAGTATATACTCTTCCTGTATACATATTAACACGTGGTCTTTCTTTGCCCACTATTTCTCCTGGTACTTCAAATTCATATTTCATTTTTTTCTCCTATCCTTTATCCTATGTATTCTAAACATTGCACATTATTATATATAAACCTAACTAAATCTTCAGCTTCATCATCATTTTTAATACTAGATGCACTTACTTGTGATACTCCTCCACCTAAGGATAATTTTTGGAATTCACCTTCAAATAATAACTTTTTTTGTAGTTCTATATCTTCGTTTTTATTAACATGATAAGAGCTGGTATAAGATTCTTTATCTGTTATATCTTGTATAGTTCCAAACTTCTCTTTGTCTATTTTTGCAAAGCTTTTACATACTATCTCATTTGTTCCACCATATAGACAAAATCCTATTCCTGTTGTCTTTTTCCATCTTTCTACAGCTTCTTTTAGTGTTTTTACTATTTTTAGTGCAAACTCTTTTCCTTCTGGATCAGTATTAGAAACTCCCTTCATATATTTAGTAGCTTCATATATTCCAACGTATCCAAGTGATATAGTAGAATATCCATCTTTTAAATATTTATCAATTTTTTCTCCTGTCTTTAAATGAGCTATTGCTCCATGTTTCCAATGTATAGGGCTTGTATCACTAACTGTTCCTAGTAATGCATAATGCCTGCACATTAGTGCTTCATAGCATAGTTCTAATCTTTCTTCTAAAAGTTCAAAGAATCTATTTTCATCACCTTCTGAAGTAATAGCAATTTGAGGTAAATTTATACTAACAATACCTTGATTAAATCTACCTTCAAATTTATACTCCCCATTTTCATCTTTCCAAGGAGATAAAAAGTTGCTACATCCCATAGGACTAAAAACATTACCACTATAATTTTCGCGCATTTTCTTAGCTGAAATAAAACTTGGAACTAAAGTCTTTTTAGCACATTTTAGTGCTAGCTTTGTTAAATAGTCATATTCTCCACCTTTTAGACTATTATTTTCATCTAATACATATATTAATTTTGGAAATTCAGGGTTTATATATTCTCCATTTTCATCTCTTAGCCCATCATATCTTTGCTTTAATATTTCCTCTATTATCATTGCATTTTCTTTTATGTATGGATCATCATTTTTTAGATACAAAAATAACGAAACTAGAGGGCAATGCCCATTTGTAGTCATTAATGTATTAATTTGATATTGTATTGTCTGTACTCCGCTACTTAATTCCTCTTTCACTTTTTGATTTAAAATTTCTTCTAATACATCTGTTGGTATTTTTCCTAAAAAATTATCTTCTAATTCTTTCTTGAATTTTTCATAGCTTTTTCTTAAGTATTTACCTAGATTGCTTATATCAACAGCTTGTCCTCCATATTGTGTAGAAGCTACTGTTGCAATTATTTGCGTAACAATTGTACATGCCACTCTAAAACTTTTTGGACTATCTATTAATTTTCCATTTATAACAGTCCCATTATCTAACATGTCTCCAATATTTATTAGACATGAATTAAATATTGGTTGCAAAAAGTATTCCATATCATGAAAATATAGAATTCCTTCTTCATGTGCTTTTACTATTTTCTCTGGTAATAAAATTCTTTTTGTTAAATCTTTTGAGACTTCTCCTGCTATGTAATCTCTTTGTGCTGAAGCAAGTACTGCATCTTGATTTTTATTATCCTCTATGCCTAAACTAGTATGATTTTTTATTAACCCCAAAATAGATTCATCAGTTGTATTCTTCTTCCTAACTAAGGCTCTATTGTAACGGTAAATCATATATTTTTTTGCCAATTTAAACTTCTTTTTATCCATTAGTTGTTCTTCTATAACATCTTGAATATCTTCAACAAGTATTCTCTTTTTATCTAATTCTTCTATATATTTAATAATATCTTTTATATCTTGTTTATTGGCTCTCTCCTTAGCTGTAACTTCTTTATTTGCTTTTTCAATAGCCACTGAAATTTTCTCTCTATCAAAGTCTACAACTCTTCCATCTCTTTTGATTACTTTCATAAAAAATCCTCCTTGGATTTAAAATTTTCCTATTTAATTATATCCAATCATTTTATTTTTTCTGTTGCATATGCAACGTTTTTGCAGTATAATCATAATAAATTTTAGGAGACTACATGTTAATGGATGTTTTAGATACAATAAAAAATATTTCCTGTAATTGTTTAAAAATGCAACGAAAAACCTTTACTAAGGGTAGTATCATTACTACTTATATAGAGAAGAGGAAACAAATTTGTATTTTACTTTCAGGAAAAGCTGATTTAATTAGATATGATTTAAATGGAAATAAAGATATTATAGAAAGCTTCATTACAAACGATATTTTCGGTGAGGCCTTTTACCCTGTTCACACAAATCACGAGCTTTTTGTCCTAGCTATGGACAAATGCGAAGTTCTTTTGTTTTTATATGATGATATACATGAAAAATGTAAAAGTAACTGCAAGTATCATTCTACATTAGTATCTAGCCTTTTGGAATTAGTACTAGCTCAAGCTGTTCATCAAAATACTAGAATCGAAATTCTTTCCAAGAGAACCATACGTGATAAATTACTTACTTATTTTTCTATTTTATCAAGTAAGAGCTTTAATAAGAATATAACTCTTCCTATATCCATGACTAGCCTTGCAGACTATTTAAGCGTTGATAGAAGTGCTATGACAAGAGAATTAAAATATTTAGTAGATGAAGGTTTTATTGAAAGAAAAGGAAATAAAATTAAGTTACTTTACTAAGATATCACACAAAAAAAGATATCTTATTTTATAAATAAGAATTGGAAGTTCGTTTTTCAAGTGGCATAGCCACGAGCTAGAACGGCATATTCAAATTTATAAAATATGGTATCTCTTTTTTTGAAATGTAAAATACATTTATTTTAATTCATATACAATTATTCTTCTACTTTTTCGAAGTCAGATTTTCCAGCTCCGCATAAAGGACATGTCCAATCGTCTGGTAAATCCTCAAACTTAACTGATTCTACTTCATCGTCATATATGTATCCACATAAAGTACATCTATATTTTGACATAATATCGCCTCCTTTTTTATATTTTTATATGTTTAATAACTGCTTTCACCGTTATTAGAACTATCAACATTATCCATTATATTATTGTTTATATCATTTATGAATATATCATTTATCTCATCATTTACATATTCATCATTGTCATCATCTGCTTCAATATTCTCCAATATTTTATTTTCTTTTTCCGAAACAGGAGGAGCTTCTTTTCCATAATTTCTCCATGGATTTTCAGAATCTGGATCTGTTGGATCCCAACTGTTATAATTGACTTCAGAAGAAATCTTTTGTTCAGACGGTTTGCCAAGAGGACCTGGATTAGAGTCAGAATAAAACATAACCTTGGTACCTGTTGCACAATTATCATATATCCATTTAGCATTACGTACTGTTAGTCTAACACATCCCATTGAAGCAGGAGTACCTAATTTGTCATATTCCCAATATTCCAAACTTGATTTATTATATTTTTCTGTATATGGTACAGAGTGGAATAAAATATTACCTGTTATTTGAGTCGCATATTGTCCATAAACATCTCCAAATAAAGCTTTCCATTCCCATCCGCCATATTTTTTCAAACTATATGTTCCACTTGAAGGTGTCGCTGGTCCTACTGAACAAAGCATTGCTTTTATGCAATTTGTATATTCGCCATTTTCATCTTTTTCATATACATTAACAACATTTTGCTCACAATTTACTTCTAATCTATACCTTGTACCTTTATCATTTTTAACTGGTGGCGCTTCGATGTTATTAACTTTTTCAATTATTAGATTTTCTTCTATAGCATTTATTTCATTTTCGACAACTATGTTGTTTACTTTTTCTATATTTTCATTGTTTTCTATTATATTTTCATTGCTGACATATGCTGCCTCTTTTGTTTTATTATTAGAAACAGCATTAACGATAATCGTTGAAAGCAATATAATCAAAATAATAATAATTACAATTAATATAATTTGTCGTTTTCTTTCAGCATTTTTTCTTCTAGTGCTTCTCTTTTGATTTTCTTCCATACGTATCTCCAATCATACGCATATTATAACTCTTGAAAACTATTTAAGTCAATCATATTATCTAAAACATTCTATTTTGTAAATTCTTATTACTTGGTACTTCTATTGACTTACCATCATATGTGAATTTTGAACCATGACATGGGCATTCCCAAACTTTATCAATATTGTTGAAATATCGTTCACATCCTAAATGAGTACATATGGGTTTTACCTTAAATATCTGTCCATTGTTTGCTTTATATACTCCTACTTTCTTCTTGTTTACTTCTATTATTTTTCCCTCTCCCATTTTTATATCATCTAGTTCTACCTGTGGTATTTTAAATTTACTTAGCAAAATAGATTTATTAGCTTCTTTCAACATATTTCCTATCTCTTCTCTATTTTTAATTGGCTCTACTCTTTTTGCTCTAAATACATCTATATATTCATTATTAATACCTAATATTTCGTCTGATATTATATTGGCTGCCACGTTTGAAGATGTTAATCCCCACTTATTAAAACCTGTTGCTACATATACATTTGGCATCATTGTAGAATATTCTCCTATATATGGAATCTTGTCTAATGTAATACAATCTTCTGCTGACCATTTATATAAAACATCTGCATCTGGATACATTTTTCTAACAGTTGATTCTAATCTTGAATATCCATCCTTTAAATTCTCAGTGCCAGTTTTATAATCATATCCCACAGCTAATAGAAGTTTACGATGCCCATCATTTATTGTTCTAAAAGATATATTTGGTACCTCATAATTTATATACATTCCTGAAAATAATTCTTTTTTTGGGTCTACTATAATAGCATAAGAAGTTGATTGATACATCTTTAAAAAATAATACCCTGGTACTTTCATAAATGGATACCTCGTGGTAATTACTACATAATCAGCTACTATTTTATTTTTATTAGCATAAACTGCATATTTTCCATTTTCTTTTTTAATATCAGTTACTTGAGAATTCTCAAATATTCTTCCATTGTTCTTTAATATACAGTCTGCTAAGCCATAACCATATTTTAAAGGGTGAAACTTAGCTTGATTTTCAAATTCTATAGCACCAGATATCTCCATTGGTAATTCTGTTATTTTTACAAACTTGCATAACCCTCTATTAATCTTATCCACTGCTTTTTGTTCATCTTTTAATTTATCTACTTCTGTTTCTTTTTTAGTAAAAACATAGGCATTTTCTCTTTCAAAATCACAATCTATTTTCTCTTTATCTACTATTCTTTCTATATTATTAATTGCTTTTTCATTTGCCTCTAAATATTTTTTTGCATATTCTTTTCCTTGTGAATCTATTAGATACTTATAAAATATACCATGCTGACTTGTAATCTTTCCAGTGTTTTTTCCACTAGTACTACCACAGATTTTATTTCTTTCTATTACAGCAACACTAGTATTATTACTTAAATAATACGCCGTACTTAACCCTGTAAGGCCTCCTCCTATCACACAGACAGAAACATTTAAATTATTGTTCAAACTTTCATATTCTTTATGATTTTTTCTTTCTTCTTCCCAATATGACTGCATAATTCTCTTCCTTTCTATTACTCTTATTTTTTCTAAAATTAGAAAAGTTATGCAAAAAATTACTCTTAATCGCAATTAAGAGTAATTTTTAGTATTCATTTTATAAGTTTATCTTTCTACATCCTTTTCAACTACACTTGTAGATATTGTATCTCTTATTAAAGCTTGTAATGCTTCTGGTTCTGGATAATCTTTTTCATCTAATGCTGCTAATACAAATTTATCCCTAATACTATATCTAATTATTTTACCTGTTTCTTCATCCTTTTTTCTTAATAAATTTTCTAAAACCCTTCCCATATCAAAATCAACACCATGCTGTTTTGCAAATATTTCTGCAAAAGCTAATGTTGTTCTAGTATTTCCATCTCTAAATGGATGTACTCTCCATATTTTTGCTAAATGCTTAGTCATCTTCTTAGCAAAGTCATCCAAATCATTAGGATTCCAATTATCTGCATACATATCGGATGTTCTTGTTTTCATACTTTTCATAATCTCTTTTGGAGCACCATAGTCTAGACTTATTCCTGGGATTACCACTTCTTCTTTATATATTGGTACAGTTCTATATTCCCCTGCCCAGTCAAAAATATCTCCAAAAATATGTTGGTGCATTCTTTTTATCAAGGTAGTAGGCTCACAATCGGTGTCAATGGAATCTAAAGACATTAATTTTATAAACCCTATATCACATTCTGCCTTTTTTAATTTTTTATAATCAGTTATGCCTAATTTATTTTTTAGTGTTCCATCTTCTAATGTATATGGATCTTTCATATTCAACTATATATGTTAAGATATTTCTAACATATTTCCTTTCATATATTTTCATTATATAATTTTATTATTTCATTTTTAATTTGGTCAAGTTCCATTTCTCCATCTATATATTTCTTTGCTAATTGGATAGCATCATCAGTTGGAACTCTTCCATCAGCATTCGCAATAGCAAGAGCTTTTTTCACAATTTTCTCTCTTTCTTCTTTAGTTGTTTCTTTTATTAAATACTTCATAGCTAATCCTTTATAAAATTATTTTACTTCAGTTTTCCATAGACCATGTTTATTGCAATATGCATATAATGTAGCTCCTGGTATATATGGGAATCTAGCTTCTGCATTTTGTTCAGGATATAAATTAATAGTATATTCCTTATTATCTGCAACAAGTGCAATCCACTCTATATAATGCTCTTTTTCCATTACATGATTAACTTTTACAAATATTTCATCTTCAACTTTTTCATATGTTGGAATATGTTTTTCTACAGCTGCATCCACTGAATTTGGCACTAGTACCTTCATTTCCTCGCCACAGCATTTTATTCCGCATCCTTCACAATTGCAATCTTCTAATACTTTTACCATTGCTCCACATTTTTCACACTTTTTTATTATTAATTCATTCTTCATAAATTTTTTCCTCCTTATAAAATCTCTTTTGTTATTTTACCACATTTAATTATTTTTAACAATATAAATAAAAAGAGGAAATTTCTATTATTTTATTTCTATCATACTACAAATCAAATCTGCAGTTCTTTCAACTCCTAATACATCACTATTTATACACAAATCATAATTTTCAGGATTTTTCCATTCATTACCTGTATAATATTTATAATGATTTTCTCTTAATTTATTAATTCTTTTAATTTCTTTCTCAGCTTCTTTATTGCTTAACTTATAAAACTTAGTAGCTCTTTCTATCTTATCTTTCATATCACTATATATGAAAATTTTTAATACATTTTTATTATCTTTTAATATAAAATCAGCACATCTTCCAATTATTACACAAGACTCTTTATTTGCAACTTCTTTTATCAAATTAGATTCATCTATAAATAGTTTATCAGCATTATTTAAGCCCGAATAATATCCATCATTTAAGCTATCTAGTCTACTTCTTTTTTGCTCATTTTCTCCAATATATTCTGGCGACAAACCTGTTTGCTCAGCTAATTTTTCTATCAAATCTTTGTCATACAATTTGATTCCTAATTTGTCTGCAATTAGTCTTCCAATATATCTACCACCTGAGCCATACTCTCTAGATATTGTAATTACAGTATGATTTTTTACTATACTATCTGTACTTGTATCATCAATTAGACTACTATCATTAGTCTTAGATTTTCCTAGATGTTTAATTTCTATTATAAGTAAAATTAATGCAACTATAAAAGCAATTCCATCTGCAACAGGTCCTGCATATAATACTCCCATTATTCCAAATATTTTGCCTAAAATAATCATTGCTGGTATTAAAAACAATATCTGTCTTGACAAAGATAAAATTGCACTTTTTGAGCTTTTTCCAATTGCTTGGAAAAATATGCCTGATGGTATTTGAACACCATTAAAAATGCAAAACATTAAATATATTCTAAAAGCTAAACATGCAAATTTTATATATGTATCATTTCCACTTCCAAATATAGCAATCAATTTATCTGGAATCGTTTGGAATAAAATGAAAGCTATTGTACTTACAATTACACTTATTCCTAATACATTTTTTAATGTTTGTTTTACTCTATCATACTTTCGAGCCCCATAATTATATCCTATAATTGGTTGCGAACCAGCTGCAATTCCAATGATAATACTATTTAATATTTGGTTAATCTTCATTACAATTCCTAATACTGTAATTGGTATTTCTGCTCCATATTCCGATTCAGCTCCATATTTACTTAGCAAATTGTTTTCAACGGCTATTACAAATACAAAGCTCATTTGTGTAATAAAACTACTAATTCCCAACATTGAAATTTTTCCACAAATTTTTGCATCAGGCTTTATTGCATCTTTATTTATTTTTATAGTTTTAAATTTCTTTATATACAAAATATTCATAACAGCTGTAACAATTTGGCTAATTACTGTTGCTATAGCGGCACCTCTTACACCCATATGAAATACAAATATAAAAATTGGATCTAATATAATATTTAGTACTGCTCCTGCTACCATTGAGAGCATAGCATATCTTGGATTTCCATCAGCCCTTATTATAGAATTCAAAGTAGTTCCTATTATCATAAATGGTATACCCATAACAATAACATATCCATAACTTAATGCAAATTCTCTTAGAGCATCTGTGCATCCAAATATATTAGTTATTTGTGGTAAAAATGCTAAACCTATAATGTACAATATAATAGCGACAGTAACTGATAAAAATATTCCATTTCCTACACCTTTACCCGCTTCTTTTTCTTTTTTCTCTCCTAATTTCAAACTTAGAAAAGCAGAACTTCCATCTCCAAACATCAAAGCACAAGCAAGTGCAATCATCGTAAAAGGAAACACTACATTCGTAGCACCATTACCTAAATATCCAACACCCCAGCCAATAAAAATTTGGTCAACTATATTGTACAATGAATTTACTACTAATGATATGATACATGGAATAGAAAATTTTTTCATAAGTTTTCCAATTTTCTCATATCCTAAACTGTTTTCTTCTTTTTCCACAATCTTTCCTCCTTAATCTTATATGTAATATTTGTGCAACTTTTTTATTATATCATACATATTTTAATACTGCAAATGAATCAATACAAAAAGGAAAACTAACAAAGAAAATATACTATTATTTACTTTATTAGTTTTCTTTCTGTTATTTAACTTGTTATATTATTTATTTTTATTGACACTATTCACTTTTTTAGCAATTTCTCGTTTTTTATTTTCCACCTTTGCTTCTATTTCTTCTTTCTGTTTTTTTATTTTTTCAGTTTGATCTTTTATTTTAATTTTAACAGCCTGCAATTTTGGGTAAGCATTTATTAATCTTCTATGTAACATAGACTTTGTCTGTAATATTTCTTTTACCCTCTTGGTTATTTCTTCTGTATTGTCTGTTTCTTTACTTGCACTTATATCTGCAGTCTTAATTGAACGCACAACAACTCCTGAAACAATATTATCCACTATATACATAGTTAATATTGTCCAGAAAATTATATTTAACCATAATTCAGGCAATAATTCCAACTTTTCAATTAAAAATGGATTAGACACATACATTATAAACAAACCAAGTAATCCAAATGGAATAATTGTTCCTAAACAAATTCGTCCATTTAAATTAAATTTTCTTTGGCTATAATCCCACCATCTTGCTTTAAATATTTTTTCCATAAAATAGCTTGTTAAATATTCTAACGTTCCACAAACAACAATAGCCATTACAAATAATACTAGTGCGTCATCCGTATATTTTTGCAATAAAAAAGTAATTAATAATGCACCATATCCATAAATTGAACACCATGGTCCAATTAAGAAACCTCTGTTAATAAATCGTTTATATTGTATTAATTTGCATATTACTTCCATACACCATCCAGCTACAGAATATATAATAAACAATAAAAAATATATTCTAATATCATAACCAAAAATAACCATTATTTCCTCCTGATTTATATTATTTCTTATTTTCGTCAATCCATTCTTTTAAGTAACTATATAACTCATCTATTTCCTTCTTGTCCAAGCATAAATTATAGTAATCAGCTGAAAGCTCTCCTTGCTCTATTAGGTTAAATTTTATATCTAATAATATGTATTCTACATTATCACTTGGATATAAATTAAGTTCTAAATCAGGTTCTGTAAAATCTAGTTGCTCTTCTTCTTCTAATTTTCCATTTAGTAATTGTTCTAAATAGTTTTTTATTTCCTCTACTTCGCTAAACAGTAGTAATTCTCCTTCATTTTTATAGTTAAAGAACTCATTTTTTACACTAATCTGCATGCTACACCATTCTTCTGATTCTTTATTTACAATTCTATTAATATCAAATTTAAATTCTGTAAATCCATTATTTAATTTTACGTCCATAAGTTCCTCCCACACTTTTTTCAATCTTTTTTTCACAAGTCTATGGCTACAAAAAGGGTTCATATAATACTTTCTCTAATTTAACATATATTATACCATCTTTATTTTCTATGTCAATTGATTGAAAATATGTATTTCTTCCAATAAAAATAACACCTACTTTTTAGTAAGTGTTATTTATTATCCTATTCTTCTTCTGCAAGATCACTAAAAGAATTTCCTATTGATTCTAATTTTTCCATAAATCCTGGTAATATTACATTAGTAAGTTCATCTTTGTCACTTGTTATATCCCATTGTCCATCTTTTTTACCTAACTCAATAGTTATTGTGTTTGTAACTGTTTGTATCTCTTCTGAATTAACTTGCTCTTGTAAATACTTTGTTAGTTCTGCATCTACCATTTCTTCAGTATAATCTTCTGAAAAGGCTGAAGCAAATGCTAGTTGAATTACTTTGCTAAAATAATTTGTTATAACTGTTCCCATATCTTTATTAGAAACTTCTACTTCTATAGTTGCTTTTTGAAAATCTGCTTTAGTATCTAATATTTTATAATCCAATTTATCAAAGAATACACTTATTTCTTCGGCAGAATCAGCCTCATCTGTATTTGCACCGCTTCCTAATAATTCATTAAATTCTATATATTTTTCTTGTTCAGAATAATCATCTGACTTTAATCCTATAAACAATTCGTCAACATATTCATTTGCTGTTTTCTCTTGATATTTTAATGCTACAAAATATCCAATAACTGCTAGAGCAATAATAACTACTAATATTACTAGAAATACTACTAAACCTTTTTTACTTTTCTTATTTTTCTTTTTCTCATCTTTTTTTGTTTTGCTTTCTTTCTTTTCATCAGTTTTTACTTTCTCTTCAACTTTTTTCTCGTCTTTTTTAGGTTCCTCTTTAACCTCTTTTTTCGTTTCTTTTTCTGTTATTTTTTTCTCTTCTTCCATAATACACCCTCGCTTTCGATATAATTCTAACAATAATATCAAAAAATTACAATATTTTTAAAAATTTTATCTAAAATAATGTAGGTTTGTCAAACATATGTCACACTTTATTGATAAATACAGTGTTTG
>CAMEWM010000003.1 GCA_945946655.1 uncultured Clostridium sp.
ATCTTTCAAAATATGAATTTGCTTTTGAGAATGCTATCATTTCAGTAGTACATACTGGGGTAAAATCTTTAAATGTGGGGATAGTTAAATTAACTTATGGGTATCTACTTTTAAATCAAATTTTACTGTTTTATCACTATAAATCCATATAGTGTCAATTATATTTTCTAAAACATATCTACTAGGAACTTCTGCAGATATAATCTCATTAAAATATTCCATTGCAGTTTTTAATTTTTTTATTTTTTCTTTTGATATGTCTTGCTCTGCTTTCTGCAAAATTTCTTGTAGTTTTTCTATTCTACTTGTCTTCTCTAACTCTAATCCCTTGTATGAAGTTTCTATCATCTGTTTTTGATACTCATTGTTATTTCCTGCTAAATCCTTTATTTTTTGATTTAATAACACTTTATATTCTGCTTTTAAAGTTTCAATTTCAAATTTAATTTTTTCTTTATTGGTTTGCTCTTTATTAGTTTTAACATCAATCTCTATTTTATTTATCTCATTTTGATATTTTTGTTTAGTAAATTTTAGAAATTCTTTTAAATGAATGATTATATCACTTTCTTTTATTTCATGGCATTTACATCTTGCTTTTCCATAGGTTCTATACTGCGAACATTCATATCCTTTCTGCTTTTGTTTTCTATTCATTGTAATTCCACTTACTCCAAAACCACAGTCACCACATCTAATTAAACCTGAAAAAGCATAATTTCTTTTTCTCGTTCCTGATGTGGATTTTGACCTTGCTTTTCTTTTTCGTATATTTTGTGCCAGTTCAAAAGTTTCTTTTGAAATAATTGCTTCATGATGGTTTTCAAATACAAAATGTTCTTCTTCAGGAAGTTTTATTGCTCTGCCTCGTATAGAAATTGTTTTCTTTTTATGAGTTCTTAAAGCCCCTGTATATACGTCATTGCTTAAAATATTACTTATCATATATGTAGACCATAGCTCTTGCACTGGATGTTTATAAATTCTTCCTCTTTCTAAATGTTTTTGTCTGTAATATACTGATGGAGTTGGATAATTATATTTACTATTTAAAATATCACAAATCTTTTTTCTACCTAATCCGTCTTCAACATATAATTTGTATATTAGTTTTATAACTGGTCTAATTTCTTCATCTACATATAGTTTTGTAATATCTTCTTTATCTTTTACATAGCCATAATAATTACCCATTACTAATCTTCCAGTTTTTTGTTTAGAATACATATGATCTCTTGTTTTTCTTGAACAGTCTTTTACATATCTTTCATTAAACCAAGTTGTAATTCCAATGGTGTCATCTCTATCATTTAAAACATCATAAGTTCCACCCATTTCAGAAACTAAAATTAAATTTTTTTGCATATTCTTAAATTGATCAATAAGCACCAAAACTTTTCCATTGTTTCTTCCTATTCTTGATAAGTCTTTTGCTATAACTACATCAATTTTTCCTCCTTTGACTTTTTCTAACATTTTTGTGAATTCAGGTCTATTAAAGGTATATCCCGAAACATTGTCATCTATGTAGAAGTCTTTATCTTCGATAATCCAATTACGAGTAGAAGCATAATCTTTAATAATTCTTTTTTGTTCTTCTATACTTGAGTAATTTTCTTTATCTTCATCTCTAGACAACCTACAATATCCTACAACTGTAATTTTTCCTCCTTTTGCCTGATATTGCTTACCGTCTATGTTAGCATACATTGCCTGATAATTCCACTTGTTTTGCAACAATTTTATTAAGAATTTCGGGATAATCCTCTTTGCCAGTTACAAATATACCTACCTTGTATTTTTGTTCTTTATATTTATCAATTAGTTCTTTTGTTTCTTGCTTTTCTAATTCTTCCTCTGTCAAATAAATTTGTATATAATTATATCTTTGAACTTCCGAAACTTTACTTTGCATTATTCTTGGACTCCTTCATAACATTTCTAATAAATGTTATTCATAATAGAGCTTGTCTTAGACATCTCTATTTATATAAGTCCAAGATGTTATGAAATTTTCTCATTTTTAAGAAAAAATTTAGATTTTTAATAAAAAATAAAAAGGCATTAATAAAATATTAACGTCTCTTTATTTCTTCACTTTTATCTTTCATTAATTATTCACTCTCAAAAAATCTTTCTTAAAATTCAAGTAATACTCTCATTACATTATTCATACTTATTGTAATTTAAGAAGGACCTTTTGTAATTTCTCCTGTTGCATTTCGCTTTATAGGAAAACCATATATGTTATAGTATACTTCATACTTTTCAAGTGTAGCAGAACCTGCTCCATAAAAGCCAGGAGGATTTGGATCATATATTGTCATCCAACCTTCTTCTTTTCTAACTGGTATGATAAATGATAATACCGAAATCAATATTATTGGTATTATTAGGCTTTTATTCCATTTTTTGTAGTTAAGCCATATAGCTATCATTAATATTATTATAATTATCTGTATTAAAAGGCCTATCCACGCATATAATTTTTCACTTGATGTAGTATTATTTATACCTGCATATAAGAACAATAAGTTTATGATTGATACAAAAATTATAATTCCAGATATTATTTCTATAATTATTCCAATCGCTTTATCTTTCATTGTGTTGCCCCCCTTTTTTATCTATTACTTTCTACAACTTACTATTAGACTTTCAAAAATATATCTAATTAATAAAGATTATATTTTTGTTAATTATTCCTCTTTTAGATATTTTTCCCAATCCATAAAAGCATGACCTATTCTTAATACTAGTGCTCTAAAATTTTCTTCATCAACTGTATAAAATATTATATAATTTCTTACATTGACTTTCCTGATGTTTTTATGCCCTGTTAAATCTTCACTTAAAACTGGCATGCTTCCTGCTATGTTTTCTAAATCTTTCAATTCTTGTTTAAATAATATCTTGTATTTATCTGCTATAATATCTCCTGCTAAACTATATTTTAAATATGAAATAATATCTTTCAAGTCTTGCTCGGCAGTTTCAGAAATCTCAACTATATATTTTTTCATAATATTAGCTCCAATCTTCTATATGTTATCTATTTTAGTAAAAACTTCATCTAATGAATATACTTTATTTGCCTTTATATCATCTAATCCTTTCTGTAACTTTTCTTTTAAATCTTTTTTATTTTTTATTGTTACACTATCTGGTGCTTCTGTATCTAAATACGATAATTTTAAATATTCAATAAAATTGATAACTTGATTTGTAAGTTCCTCTGGTAGTGTTTCAATTTCATTATATAATTTTTGTTTTTCTATAGACATATTTAATTACCTCCATAATATATTTATGTTATTATTATATCATTTTCTCTTTTTAAAATCTATGAATTTAAGAAACATTAATAAAATTAATATTTTTTCAACTCTATACTTTCTTTCAATTGTTTATTTACTTTTTTAAAACATTTTATAATTATTATTCTATTTGTTCTAAATTGATTAATTTCTCTTTTCTAAAAGTCATTTTTAGTAAACAAGGAGATGTTATATCTAAAACTGTATTATTATATACTAATTTTACATCTTCATTTACTTCACACCAGTTTAATAGGAAAAATTTTATTGAGCCACCGATGACTTACAACGGCAATTTTCTTTCCTTCATACTCTTTTAATATTCTATCGAAGAACTCTGTCATTCGTTTTTTTGTTTCTTCCGCACTTTCTCCATCAGAAGTTCTAAAATTTCTATCCAATAATTGTTCTTGAGAAGGGTCTCTTGTTTTTTTGTCTTTCATAAATTCTCCTAGTTCTTTTAAATTTCCTAGTTTTCTTTCACTTAAATTACTATCTAAATTAATAGGTAGTTTGTTAAACTCAGCAATATATTTAGCAGTAGCTTTTGCTCTAGTATAACTACTCGACCAAATAACATCAATATTAGTTAATTCTTCATTTACACTTAATCTTTTAGATTGTTCTTCTCCATATACAGATAGAATTTCCTTTTCATTAATCATTTGTGAATCTTCATTTGTATTTCTAATTCCGTTTTCATCAACCGTTTCAGCATGCCTAATTAAATAAACTATAGTATCTAACATTTTCCGTAACTTCTTTTCTCTTTTTTATAATTTATATTATATCAATACAAATTACTTTTTACAACCGTTACAGTAAATTTTTACAACAAGTTCAACATTAATATTTTAATTCTTTTGCAGGATCAGGGAGTCTACTCGACTCCCGATAACTGCCTAGAAGCGTGGCTTTTAGCGGTGGACTCTTTTGTTTTAGAGTAGACTATCAGACGACTCTTTTTTACTAAAAAACAAGCATAAAATGTCTAACTTTTTGATTTTAGTTCATTCTATACTTGTTTTCAATCTTATTTAATTTCTTCTTTTAAATTAATTCCGTCATTTAGTCCTGCCAGATAGTATTTTTTGCATAAGTACCAACTTTCACGATTAACTGTTTCTATATAGTCCTCTAATTTTGTTTTGATAGTCTCTTTTAACTGTCTAAAGTCTTTTGGCATTTTTTCTAACTCTGCCTCTAAAGAATCACGTCTTGCACCTCTATCAATGTTATGTACTTTAAAGTAATTTTTATCTTCAACTGTAAGACTTGCTAATTTTTCTTCTCTTGCTTTAAATATTATTTCTAACATTTTTCTTCTTTTTCTATCCAATATAATATCACCTCCACTTGGTGTGTGATATTAACTCTGTTTGAAATTTTATGCAAGTCCTTTCTCAAAAATTATTTGCATATAAGCTAGTCCAATCGAAATTACTATAATCCCTACCATCTTTTAATCTACAACTATTGTTATTATATATTTTATTATTATTTATTATATCTTTAACATCTTTGTTAATAGGTTCATTACTCATTCGTTTAGAGGTATTAACATATTTGCCAATAGGTATAATTTTTCTTAATGCTATTTCTTTTGAATTTTGTTTATATACAATTTCAATTTTTATATATTCTTTTTTCTTTAATGAATTAATAATTCTTGATGCTTGTACATTACAAATATTTAGTAAATTACTAATATATGTGTTTGACATCGTGCAATCATTTTCTTTGCTTAAATATAAAATCATAGAATATATCATTTTTTCTTTATCATTTAAATTCTTGTCGACTAATACCTCATAAGGTATCCATATTCCTTTAAATTCTTTCAATACTTCTGTTTTCTTTCTAACCAATTGCTCCACAATCGATTCTGTGCCCTTTAAATATAAAATTGGATTAAACTTATCGATACCAAAAAATTAAGCAATATCAAGCTTTTTTATATTTCCCCAAATTGTAGGAACATACGGGGGTAAAGTCACCAGGATGAGAGAACAATACTACCCATTTGCCTTTATAGTTTTCTAAAGATATATTTCCCATTGTAGTAATCGCATTAAAATTTGGCGCTGGTTGACCTATTTTCACATTACCATTCATCATTAATTCATAGTCCATAACAAAAACTCCTTTCATTACTGTTTTATAATATGAAAGAAGCTTTATTTTTGATACTAGTTTTTATTTGCTATCTCAGCTAGTCTAACTGCATCCTCTTTTGTATCTGCTACACACATAAAACATGCATTGTGACAAAATCTTGCAGTTTTTACTCCTGTTACATTTTGTAAATTGTCGTCTTTTAATCCTCCCCATTCTTTTGGAAATTTCTTTTTGCTTTCAAAGCTTCCCATTTCTATTGGTACAGTATATGCATTAAATCCCCCTCTATTAGAAGGAAACACTACAAAGTTTATCTCTTTCGCTCTTGGGTTATCAGATGTTAATAGTATTTCTTTCCATGGTAGAAATTGTTTTAATATCATAATGCCATCTTGTGTTTCTTCAATAGCATTATTCACTAATTCTTTAGCCTCAAATTTGGCGATTTCTTTATCAATAATCTTTTCAAAAATTATATTTGCTACTTTTATAGCTTCAATAAAGCATTCATCTGGATCTTCATTAGAGTTCCAACTAGGATTAAATTCCCCGATTATTCTTGCTAAATGAATGAATTTATAACCTGTATCTATATTTGGTACTTGACCATTGTCATTAGCATCAATATATTGAATTAAATTCTTATCTATTTGATTCCATAATTCATCTATTTTCTCATTTTCCAAATTATATTTTTTTAACAGTTGCTTACCATATTCCATCCATATTAAACCACAAGAAGCATATTTTACACCATTTGGTCGCTGACCATTTCCTCCAAGTTGATGGTGATCAAATTTTCCACCTCCAATATCATATATGATTGTACCTTCATTTACATTTTTTATATCCACAGAACTAACCCTTGCAACACTAACTTTCTTTAAAACTTTTGACAAAATAATTGTTGCAAATACTTCATCGGCATGGAAAGTTTTCTGCACCTTCCTGTCAAATATCAACTATTACATTATGATATTATCTATTTCTTTTTTCATATCCATTAAGATATTGCAGCTATTATCAAATTTAGCTTGTTCTTCTTTTGTAAGAGGTAAATTTAATAGTTCTTGGACCCCTTCACTATTAATAATTGCTGGAACTCCTATAAATATTCCATCATGACCATATTCCCCTTCTAGCTTTGTAGAAACTGTAAGGATTTCTTTACCATTATTTAATATTGTTTTTACTATCTTAGAAAGTCCCATACCAATTCCATAATACGTTGCTCTCTTTTTTTCTATAATTTCATATGCTGATTGTTGAACTTCTGTATATATTTGTTTTAAAACATCTGGGCTTTCTCCTCTTTCTTTCATTATATCAAATAGTTTTTTACATCCAACATAACTATGTGACCATGGGACAAATGATGAATCTCCGTGTTCACCCATTATGTATGCATGTATATTTTTCTCTGATACATTTAATCTTTCTCCAATTAAGTAGCGTAATCTGGCGGTATCTAATACAGTACCTGAGCCAATTATTTTATTCTTTGGAAATCCTGATACTCTTGATACAACATATGTCATTAAGTCTACTGGATTTGAAGCTACTACAAATATTCCATTAAATCCAGATTTAATTACTTGTTCTGTTATATCTTTCATTATTTTTGCATTTGTTTGTGCAAGTTCTAGTCTAGTTTGTCCTGGCTTTTGGGCAAGACCTGCTGTTATAACAACTATATCAGCATCTTTACATTCATCATATTCACCAGATTTAATTGATATCTTACTTGGTGCATAAGCAAGTCCATGGTTCAAGTCCATTGCTTCTCCTGTTGCTTTATCTTTTAATACATCTATTAGTACTAATTCATTAATTCCTCCTTGATTTTCTAAGGCATATGCCATGCTCATTCCAACCATTCCTGTTCCTACTAAAACTAACTTTCTACTTTCAATCATAATTATTCCTCTTTTCTATATTTATTGTATCTTTTTTACGCGAATAAATACACAAAAGCATATTTTGCTCTTGTGTATTTACTGTAAATTCAATTTATTAATATCCTAAACTTTTTTCCAAAACCAATCCAAGCTATTATCTATACTCTTTTTATTCTCTACTTTTGATTGAATATCGTCTATCCATAGATATGATATAAAAGATAAGAATATGAATATAAAATCTACAAGTATACATCTAGATAATTCAAAATGTGTCTCTTCTGATATATTTGGTATTGCTCCTATTTCTATTGCATGACAAACTAATAATATTAAAAATACAAATAACATAATTGCTGGTATTTCACTTTTATGAGTTTCCTTTCCTAGAAATAGAGTTAGCACAAAAAGTACAAGTGCTAGAAGCAATGTTGTTGTGTTAGTAAAATTAATAAATGGCATTTGTTTTTCCTCCTTTATTTTAACTTTTGTTCTATTAATTTTGCCAAATTTTCTGCTTTGGCTTTAATGTAATCTTGATTTTCTCCTTCTATCATCACCCTTACTAAAGGTTCTGTTCCTGAAGGTCTTATAAGAACTCTACCATTTCCAGAGAATTCTTGTTCTAATTTTTCAATTTCTGCCTTTATTTCTGGGTCCTTATCAAAATCATATTTCTTGTCTGAAGATACTTTTGCATTAATAAGTACCTGTGGATATATTTTTATTATATCACATAATTTAGAAACAGAAACTCCTTGTTCTAGTATTATCTTTATTAACATTAGAGAAGTTAGAATTCCATCTCCTGTTGGGTTGTAATCTAACAATATTACATGTCCAGATTGCTCTCCACCAAGATTATAACCATTTGCTAACATATTTTCAAGTACATATCTATCTCCTACTTTTGTTGCTTCAAAATGTATATCATTTTTTTCAGCATATTTTCTTAATCCCAAATTACTCATTACTGTAGCAACTAAAGTATCTTTATTAAGTTTATTTTTTGATTTTAGGTAATTAGAAATAACCGCCATTATGCCATCGCCATCAATTATTTCACCTTTTTCATTTACTGCCAAACATCTATCTCCATCACCATCATATGCTATACCTAAATTACATTTATTCTCTACTACAAATTTTTGTAATCCTTCCATATGAGTTGATCCACAATTATCATTAATATTTATACCATTTGGAGTATTATTAATAATATGATGCTTTATTCCTAATTTTGTAAAAACTTTATCTGCCACAACAGAGGTTGCTCCATTAGCAGTATCTATGGCAACAACAAAATTTTCTTTATCTAAATTTTCAAAATCTTCTTCAAAGTTTTTTCTAAAAAAGTATACATATTCTTCTAACAAGTCTTGTCTATTCTCAGCAACACCAATTTTATCATTTACAGCTGTTAATTCATCAAGTTTTCCAGAATCCATGACTTCTTCTATTTCTTCCTCTAATGTATCTGGAATTTTCATTCCCTTGTTGCTAAAGTATTTTATTCCATTAAATTCATATGTATTGTGCGAAGCAGAAATAACAACACTTGCATCAGCTTTATAACGCTTTGTCAAATATGCAACTCCTGGTGTTGGTATTACTCCTAATTGTTTAACATTCGCTCCGTAGCTTAAGAATCCTGCTGTCATTGCAGCTTCTATTAACGTACCAGATATTCTAGTATCTCTACCAATAAATATTGTTGGTGTATGTTCTGTATGTTTTGACAAAACATACGCTCCCGCCTTCGCTACTTTATAAACTAATTCTGGAGTTAGCTCACTATTTGCAATTCTTCTAATTCCATCTGTTCCAAAATATTTTCTCATATTGTAAAACTCTTCCTTTCATGTCTAACATTTAATATGTACTCTTAGTACTATTATATTATATATTTTATTATAGCAAAAAAGCAATAGTTTTTTTAATTTAGTTTCATCTGTCTATATTTTTATATCTATATAATGAAAAGCCTCCAATTGTTAATACTGCAAATATTAATATAATTATAGGTAACTTTCCTGTTTGTGGAATTGTTCCTGGTGCTGTAGTTGGATCTTTTCCTTCTGCTTTAATCTGCCCCAATAGTTCTTCAATGCTTCCAACTTTATTATTATCTAAATATATAACTGGATCACTGTTGTTTTCTATCTCTAGAGTGTTTATTGTTTCTAATTTTTTATCATTTATTTCTGCTATTTCTTTTATATATAAATATAGATTTTCTGAATTTGAAATTTCATTAATGTTCTCCATTTCTTTTGTATTTATATTTATAATAAGATTATATGTTCCATCACTCTGTTTTTCGGTTTCAGCTTCTTTCCAATTTGTATCTGGAATATTTTTATCCCCTTTAGTTCCTGATAAATAGTAATAATATGAATATTTATCTTCTTCATCGCCTAACTTTATATTAGTAACTTTTATTTTCATTTTTATATATGAGGCATCAGCGTTTATTGTGTACATATGTATCTCTGCATCTGTAATTTGTGCAATTGATTCTTTAAAATTAGAAGCTACTGGTTCTTTTTTATTTTGAGGATTATCTGGAGTTTCTTCATCTTTGTTTACTACATCAACAGTAAATGTAGCATTTTTTTCTTTATAGGTTATTGTTATTGTTTTCGTTCCTATTGTTGAACTATCGAATCCTGATACATTTATGTCCGAATTATTCATATCAATAATTTTCTCTGTTCCATCACTATATTTTGCCTTGATAGTTCCACCACTTAAATCTAATGTTTCGCCCTCTTTGTAAATAGTTTTTGTTGGTGGGTTACTTATATAAATCGAATCTAAAGTAACTATTTCCGATGTATTTTTAGTAGTATAAGCTTTTATGCAAAGATTTCCTGGATAGTCAGTATCTACAAAATCTGCCCACGTGTTGCTTTCAAAATAATTTCCAAGTGTAAAGAAACTTTCGCCTACATTTACTTCAACATCTTTAAAATATCCTTTTACTTTTCCTTCATCTTCGTTTCTTGGCATTTCCAAGCCAAAATGCTTAGCATTGCTTGTGTCTTGTGATTCTAGTACAATAGCAAAAGAATTTCCTGTTATTTTTATAGGTTCAGCAAATTCTATAGAACTGTACCCCGCATTACATTTTGCTGTAGTGCCACTTGTTAATTCCACTTGTTTTAAATCTTCAGGAGCTTTACTACTCCCATTCGGATTTATATATACTTTATATTCATCTTCAGAAAAAGCCTCAATAGATATTCTATCTATATATTCTTCTTCAGTTGTCGTTCTTGTATATACGTTGGCCAGATATAATTTTTCTTCACTATCAACAGTGAACTCATATGACATTCCTAAAATATCATTTTGATAAATATTGTCATAATCTTTTGTTGGAGTTGCTTTTGTTATTCCAAATAAAGTACTATATATAATTGCATCTTCATATGAAATGTACATATATCCTTGATCACCAACTATTGCTTTTACATTTCCTTCCTGTGTACTAATCTTTCCTTCTCCCCAGATAGATTCTAATACATTTATGACAAATTCATCATCTATCTCCTCTGCTGAATTCCATCCTCTCTGATTGCATTCTTCAGTATATGAATTATAAGTAGTTGTTTTATAATCGGCTAGTGTTCCAATATCCATTTCTACTCCCCATGAATTCTTTACAATCCATGCTCCATCATTTTGAGGTTGATTTTTAGAATTAAAATTTGTCTTACTATAATTATCATCCCATCCAATTATTACAACAGCATGATCTGCAGGTGTTAAACTAGCATCTGGGCAATATATTGCTCCTGTAGCATTATTATAATTATTGTGTGGGTCTGATCCTACTAATTTATCACCATGGATGCCAGCATATATTCCTCCATATTTCTGTATATATGCTTTCATTTCTATTATTAATTGTTGTTTTTCTGCATCTGTAGTTGGTACAGAAAAATCTTTCACATCATATACAGTCGTAACTACTGTTTTATTTTGTATTTCTGAAATGTCTATTTTATCCATGTTGTTTTCAAACTTCATTTCATCTTCTGGTATAGCTCCACTACCATTAGTTAAGTAACTCATGGCCATATAGAAGTTTCCTCCATCAGTTAGCTCTTTAGAATATCCCATGTCATTTGTTTGATTATTCGTAAATCCTGTTTTAGTAGTTGCATATTGCATATGTCTTTCTGAAAAATCATATACTTTTGTCGTTGTTGATGAATTCGCTTTATCCATCATTGCTAAATTAGATTCTAGTGCTCCCAATGAAGCAAAAATCCAGCAGGAAGATGTTTTCATTTGATTCTTTATAGCAACATTCTCTGGTATAACATCTCTTAAATCATATTTATTAACCACTGACGCTTGCAATATATTCGTTGCCTTTAATAAATTATTCATTTTCTTTACATCTTGTGTACTGCTATCTTCTTTTTCATGTTTATATTTTTTAGGTTGCATTACATTTTCTTTTTCTTCATCACTAAGTTTTAGCCATTCTTTATATTCATCAGAATATTCTGTCATACTTAACACATCATTAAGATTTGTTTCTGCATATACTTTTCCTAATGATAAAATTATAAAAATCACTAATATACATACGCTTAACTTTTTTAATGTTCTTTTTATTTTCATATATAGTTCTCCTTTTAATATTTAGTTTTAATATATCATAGCAATGTATAAAATGCAATTAATCATACAATTTGTAATAAACTTGAAATACTATAATAAATGACATTTCCAACATTTTATATACACAAAAAAAGTAAGTACTTTATAAAAAGTATTTACTTTTTTTGTGTATAGATTTCATCTTTATTAACCCAATATATTAATTTCTTTTTCTAGTTGTTTTAAAAAATATTTTTTATTAGATTTAAATTTTGCAGGAGTAAAATTCTTAGCTTGTTTTAACAATAAATCTATTTTATCAAAGTCCTCTAGAGCAAGAATATAGCCTTCATCTGTAAAGTTGTCTAATATCTGTAGCTGATGATCATTAACATGTTCTCCATATTTTTTTAACCTCGCTGCAGCTATTATTTTCTTTCCCTTTTTTAATGCAGTTAATATTGTTCCCACTCCCGCATGACATATTATTATATCAGCTTTATCAACATAATCTTCGAATTCTCTTAAAGGCATATAATCAATTATTTGCATATTTTCTGATTTATATCTTGTACATCCTGCTTGCACTATAATTTTTTCTTTTTTACTAATTTTACCCTCATCTATTTTTTTCTGTATCGCATCCAATAATCTAGTAAATTTCTTATCTTGGGTTCCTAGTATTACAAATATCATTAATAAATCCACCCCCAACATACAGATTTTGGATATACTTTATGCATCTCTTCCCACTGTACTACAAATGTATCTGCTATTGGGTATACTAATTTTCCAGCAACGGTTCCAGTAGTTCTATTTGCAAATGTTTCTATAAATATTACTTTACTTCCAAAAATTTTTGCAATATAGCACATTGGTACAGCAGTATGTGTTCCTGTTGTCACCACTACCTCTGGCTGATACCTAAAGAAATAGTATAAGCTTATAAAACAGTTGGCTAAGAACTTAAAAATATATGTTATTGGATATTTTTTTGTACCATATATCAAAAATTTTATTTTGTCCTTATATTCACATTTAAGACTATCATCTACTTTTGTTTTTTCAGTAATTATCTGATAATCATATTTCTTAAATAATGGCTTAATTTGCATTAATTCATTTAAGTGTCCTCCGGTACTAGCTATAAATAATACTTTTCTTTTAATTCCAGTATCAATATTTTTTTCAAGCAACGCTTTAGGATTCTTTTCTCTTTTTCTTCTTATCGTATTTATTATAAAAATTATTATCATAACCAAGACGATTCCACATGTAGCAGCTACTGTATCCAAGCAAATATCTATAAATTCTCCACTTCTGCCTGGTACAAATAATTGATGAAACTCATCCGAACATGCGTATAAGAATGTAAATATTACACTTATATCAAACTTATACGCTTTACACCATTGAAATGTTTGAGCACAACACATTGTAAGTATTCCTAAGAACATGTAGATAGCAAAATGTGCACTTTTTCTTACAAGTATTTGCATATTTCCAATTTTTTGAATTTTATCTATACCTGACATTTGCTTTCCATTAAAAAAAGTATCTATTAAGAAATTTGCAAATTTTCCACTAGTTATTGAAGATGTCGTACCTTGAGCTGCTGAAAATTTAAATATTACACAACATAAAATTATTATACAAATTATAAGTACATATCTAAGTACATGTTTTAAAATATTTTTATTCATTTATTCTCCTTACATTTTATCTGGTACTTCTATTCCTAATAAATTTAGACCTTTTTCTAGTACAGTTTTTACCATATATGTTAGATATAAACGAGTGTTTTGAATATTATCATCCTCGCCTAATATATGACAGTTATTATAGAAACTACTAAACTCCTCTGCTAATGTAATTAAATATCTCGCTAATATTGAAGGTTCTTCTTTTTCAGTAACATTTTTTAATGTTTGGTTGAAATTATATAACGTATTTATAATATTTTTAGAATCTTCATCATCTAGTTTAGATAAATCTACAGAATTAACTTCAGGAATATATCCTGCTTTTTCTAATACGCTTTTTGCACGTACACAAATATATTGAACATAAGGTCCTGTTTCTCCATTAAAGTTCAACATAATATCCCAGTCAAAAATTTCATCCTTTATCCTGCCATTCGATAAATCATTAAATATTACTGCTCCAACACCAACCATTTTTGCTACTTTTTCTTTATTTTCTAGATTTGGATTCTTGCTTTCAATTATAGCTCTACTCTTTTCTATAGCTTCATTTAATAAATCCTCTAGCTTTATTACATTTCCTTCCCTTGTTGACATTTTGCCTGTTTTTAATTGTACCATTCCAAAAGGAACATGCTTTAGTCCTTTTGTATATTTCTCATCAATTCCTAAATATTTTGCAGTAGAAAATACTTGCTTAAAATGTAAAGCTTGTTCATATGAAGTAACATATAATGCTTTATCAAAATCGTATGTTCTCGCTCTATATAATATTGCAGCTAAGTCTCTAGTTGCATATGTAGTTGAGCCATTTGATTTAATTATTAAACAAGGAGGAATATTTTCACTGTCTAAATTAACAACTTTAGCTCCTTCTGAGTCTACTAATTTTCCTGATTTTTCTAATATATCTATAATTTCTGGCATTTTATCTGAGTAAAATGCCTCTCCGTTTAGAGAATCAAATTTAACTCCTAATATATTATATACTTTATCAAATTCTTTTAAACTTAGATCTCTAAATTTTTGCCATATTTTCTTGCAATATTCATCGCCATCTTCCAACTTTTTAAAATTATTTCTACAATCTTCTAATACATTTTCATCTTCCTTGCAAAGTGCATTTATTCTTACATAAATCTTTGTTAGCTCGTCAATTGGATTTTCTTCAATATTATATTCTGAGCCCCATCTTTTATATCCCTCTATTAATTTTCCAAATTGTGTTCCCCAATCACCCAAATGGTTTATTCCTACAACATTATATCCTAGGTATTTATATACATTATATAATGCTCCTCCAATTACAGTTGAACGTAAATGTCCAATATGGAATGGTTTCGCAATATTAGGAGACGAATAATCTATTACTATATTTTTTTGTTCTTCTTGTTCTTCACTTCCAAATTTTTCTTTTTTTATATCAAATTCTTTTACGACTTCTGCTGCAATGATTTTTTTATTTATTTTAAAGTTCAAAAAGCCATTAACTGCTGTTACTTCCTCTAGTACTTCACTTTGATTGCTAGATTTTAAATTTTCTAATATCTTAATCTGCAAATCTGTTGCAATCATAGCAGGTGATTTCTTTAATTCTTTTGCTAATGTAAAACAAGGAAAAGCATAATCTCCATTAGCGGTATCTTTTGGGACTTCTACATTTTCTAATATAATTTTCTTGTCAATATTCGTTGCTTTAGATATTTCTTCTGCAATTATTTGTTTAAAATCTTTCATATTTCCTCCTATAAATTATAGAAGCTAAGATTTTTTACTATAGCTCCATTTTAATCTCCTAGACAAATTCCAATATGTCTGGCGGTTTTTACTAAATCATCATCCATTGATACTTTTCTTATGTTACTTTCCGGAGTATTTCCTGAAACAGCACCTATCTCTTTATTGTTTCCAACTACATCTTCTAGAGTTGCATAGTCTAATTTACCATTTTTCATTACTGCAATTGTTCCAAATTTTCCTTCCATTGCTAATTCCATTGCTTTAGCTCCATATTTTGTTGATAGTACTCTGTCAAATGCTGTTGGAGTTCCACCTCTTTGCATATATCCTAAAACTGTACATCTTGATTCAAAACCAGTTAGTTCTTCTAATTGTCTTGCAACCTTTTGTCCGGCTCCTCCTAACTTGTTATTGTCAACTCCTTTTCCATTGTTTCTTACATTTTCTACTGTTAAGTCTCCACCTTTTGGAGTTGCTCCTTCTGCAACAACTACTATACTAAAATGTTTGCCAACTTTAGCTCTAGCTTGTATTTTCTTTACAGCTGAATTTATGTCATATGGTATTTCTGGAATTAACGCTATATCAGCACCTCCAGCTATCGCAGATTCTAAGGCAATCCATCCTGCATATCTCCCCATTACTTCTAGAACCATTATTCTATGGTGTGTCTCTCCTGTTGTATGCAATCTATCTAATGCCTCTGCTGCAACTGACACTGCTGTATTATATCCAAACGTTATATCTGTGCAAGCGACATCATTGTCTATAGTCTTTGGTACACCTATTACGTTCATTCCTTTTAACGCAAAGTCTCTAGCTGATTTTTGTGTTCCATCTCCTCCTAATGTAAACACACAATCAAAACCGTCATCTTTTACATTTTGAACGCATTTATCAGATAAATCTTGATATTCTACTTCTCCATTTGGTAATTCTACTTTATAATTAAATACATTCGCATTTGTTGAAGATCCTATAATAGATCCTCCTTTTGGTAATATTCCTGAAGCATTCTCTCTATTATTTGTACTTAATCTTACAAAATCATTATTTAATAAGCCTCTATATCCATCTATAAATCCATAGCATTCTATTCCATTATTCTCTGCCGTCTTTATTATTGCTCTAATAACTGCATTAAATCCTGATACATCTCCACCATTTGCTAATATTGCTACTTTCTTTAACATATCTTATACCTCCAAAATTTTCTTAAGTTACTTATATTCTTTACATATTATATTAAACTAAACAAGAAATATAGTTTTTGTTTAATTTTTACAATAATTATTTTACTACATTGCTTTTATAAATTCAACTGTAAATATATTAAACTCAATAAAAAATAGATGCCTTAAGCACCTAATTTTATTCTTTACAACTTATATGTATATTTTCTATATCACCATTCAATTCCCTTGACACTATATTTTGAATTTGTGCAATTTGCTCTTCTGATAATTCTTTTGTTTTTATGATTATATTAATACTATCTCCATTCACAAATATCACCAAATCTTCGAATCCTTTGTTTTTTATTAGGTTCTCTGTAATCATAATTGAATTTCTGGTATTATTTATATTTTTTATTTCATTCTCTGATATTTCTTTTTGTGCATCTGATATCTGATTATTGCTTAAAATATTTTGATAGCTTTCTAACATTTGAGAATACATTTTGTCTCTTTCCAATCTCGATTCCACGAAGTATTGATTCTCTGATACTGAACTACTTGTATTAATATAATTTACAATGTTATTTTCATCCAGTTCTTCATTCTCAACATTTTGACTTTCATCTTGTGTTATATTTGCACTAACTAAAGTTGCATCTCCCAACTCTGCATATTGTTCTGTATCTGCCAATGCTGCAGTTTGTAATGAGTTTTTTGTATTTGTTGTATAGCTCATATATCCCGCAGCAATAAGCATTATTGCGATAGCAGAAATTATAATTTGATTCTTCTTTAAAATTGACTTCATATATATTAGTTTTCTCCTTTCATTTCAAATACCTGTATTTTATATGTAGCAAGTCCAGTAACTGCCTCTACCGCTTGAATTATATTAGTCTTTACATTTGCATCACCTGCCCCTTGTGCAGTGATTATAGCTCCCTCTATTTTAGGATTTACTATACTTTGAGTTATTGGCGTTTTTACTCCATTATTATCTTCATATATTATATCTTTTTTTGTACTGGTTTCGTTAACTATCCTTGAACCTCCACCAGCATCTTTTTCTTCTGTTGTACTTTTAGTAGAATCTTCGTCATACATAGGCATTATTTGACTTGTTTGAGAATATGTAAGTAATACTTTTGTTTTCCCAACTCCTTTTATATTTGATAATATGTTTTCTAGACGTTCTTCAGTATTCTCACTTTCAACTTTCTCATTGTTTTGAATATCAGTCTCTGTAGCTAACTTTTTATTTTCTTCATTATCTGACTCTTCTCTGTTTTCCTCTCCCGACCATATATAGTTTATTGCAACTATCGTTACAATTAATATAATCGCAAATACGACTAAATTTTCAATTGTTTTTTTATTATTTTCTTCCTCTTTTTTTTGTAGTTTTTCTTTAAACTTCTCTAGTTTTTCTTTAATCATTTTTTCCACCCTTTTCATTTAATAAACTATAACTTTCTAGCTTATTTCTATATTCTTAGCGTCTATATCATATGTTTTGCTAAGATAATCTTTTATCTCCTTTTTCTGACTTTCAGTTAAAGTTTTAGCATTTTCATTTATATTATTAGTGGCATTATTTTCTTTAATTTGTATTTTTTCTATATTTACATTTTCTATGTTATCTTTCTCATTTTTTTCATTTTCTATTTTATTCAAATTTATAATAATCTTTTCTATCGTATAGTTTTCGTCATCTTTTATCTTGATATTTGCGCTTATCACTTCATATCCTTTTTCTTTTAATTTAGTCTGAATATCTATTGTCAGGTTTGATATATATATATCTTTTATTGTCCTACTATTATTAGATTCTAATTTTGCCGAGATTGTGTTGTCACTTTTAGCTAATTCTTCTTCATACTTCTGCGTGTTTAATATTTCGTTTATACCAAAATCATCATTTTTAAGTTTTTCTATCACCGGAGAAATTATTGTGAATAGTATGTATACACCTATAACAACTTTCACATATTTTTTGCTACTTCCATTTGGTAATATTAATTCTATTAAAGTTGCTATAATTACTGCTACTATGATTCCTTGTGCCCATTTACTTAACCAACTTATCATATTTTTCTTCTCCTCTTATTGCATCATAACACCACTATTAGATATTTTTATCACTAGTGTAATTCCTATAATTAGCATGACTGATATGCTAATCATTATGGCTAATAACAATTTGAATGTTGCACCAATTTGTCCTAATAGTTTTACAATTTTTTCATCTGCAATAGGTTGACATACTGCAGCTCCCAAATAATAAACGGCCATTAGTGTCGCAAGTTTTATGATTGGCATTATACATATGCTTATAATAACTATAACTCCAACTATTCCAACTGCATTTTTTAAAATATTAGTACAGCTCATTACTGTATCTACTGCGTCTCCGTAGTATTTTTCCAACTATTGGAATGAAGTTAGATACTGCCGCCTTTGTTGTTTTTACTGTTAACGCATCTACTCCATTAGTTATGCTTCCTTCTAAAGAAGATACTCCTACAAATATTGTTAGTACAATTCCCAGTATCCAAATAACTGTAGTGTTTATGTATTTTGATAATTTATCTATTTGTACTTTATCAGATACATTTGAAATTATGTTTAATGTAACTGATATTAACGCAACAGGTATTAATATAGTATTTATAAAATTACCTATAAATGTTATTATAAACAATATTATAGGTTGTAACATGCTTGCTGATGCTATATTTCCGTGTAGATATCATTAATGTTATCAGAATAGGGATGAGACTATTGGAAAATCCAACAAGATTTTCTATAGAACTTTTAACCATAACAATGATATCCGAAAAATTTTTCATAATAATTGAAACAATTAGAATATATGTAATATAATATGTAATTTGAGATATTCCTTTATTTTCTAAGTTATCACTTATACTTCTTAGTATACTTGATATTATAATTACCACCATAATGCTACCGTATAGTGGAAATTGATTCTTCTACCTGACCAAATAAAATGGATAAAATTTCTTTACCTAATGTTTTGTTATCTATATTTCCTTTAATTGCTGAAGAAATTATCTGCTCTACATTTATATCAAATTCCTCATTTTTATACTTATTTGCCTCTTCTATAAAACTAGCTATTCCTATTGAATCTGATTGATTTTTTAATATTTCTTCTGTTTCGTTTTCTGCATATACATTATAAAAAAAACTAGAACATATTAAAGGTATCAGCAATATTATGAGAAATACTAATATTTCTTTCAATCTTTTGTTTTCTTTCATTTTTACTCCTGCTCTATCTTATGAATATAATCATGGCAAAATACTAATTATCGTTTCTAATAAACTAGACATTATTGGAATAGACATTGACATTATTATTACCTTCCCTCCAAGATCTACTTTGTTTGCAATGGCTGATTCTCCTGAGTCTTTACATATGCTTACTGCAAATTCTGTTAGAACAGCAATACCTGTAATTTTAATTAATAAAACTAAGAATTCATTATTTATTGAAGCTTTAGTAGAAAAGTTTTTTAAAATCTCTATTATTCCTGACATTTTGCTTGCTATTATAGAAAATATTAATATTCCTGCTCCAATTGATGCATATATTGCAAATTCTGGCCTATATTGCTTTATTATGATAATTATTATAACCGCGATGAATCCTATTCCAATAATCTTAATAATATCCATGTGGTTTTTCTCCATTTCACAAATTAAAAATTGTTCTCACTGTATCAAATAAAGTACTTATTTCCTTTATCACCATTGTTAATACAATAATGAGTCCAGCCAAAGTTGTCATCATAGCCTGATCTTCTCGCCCGGCTCTTACTAAAACCTGATATAGTACAGCCACTAATATACCAATAGCTGCAATTTTAAACAAAAGATTTATATCCATTTTTTCTTCCTCTCTATATCAATATGATTGCGATGGCTAATCCTGCAGTAATTCCTAACGTTTTATACAACTTTGAATTTTTCTTTTTTTCTACCTTTGCGTTTTCAATTCTTTCTAATAACATTTGTTCCGTAAGTTCTATTTGGCTAACTTGTCCTGCCATATCTGTGTTACCTAACATTTTTCCTAATGTCTTCAAAGTTGTTATATCTTCCTCATTAAAATTTGTTTTTTTCGTTGCATTTTCTAAAGATTTTTCCCATGCCTTTTTACTACTTTCTTCATTCATATAATCACTAGCATTCTTGAAGATTTCTCCGATATTGTCTTTGTTTTCTTCATATATCTGATTAAAAATCTCCTGTATTGTAAGACAAGTAAATTTTATCTTGGCTTTAAATATGTTCAACAACCCATTAATTTTTTCCAGTTCATATAGTCTATTTGAATATTTTTTAGAGTATAAATTTCCTATTAACGAAAATATAGCAAAAATAAAAAATATTAAAATATATTTTATAAATATCATAACTTGTCTCCTTATTATCTACCTTTATATATGTATATGCTTATATTCTAATTTTAGAACTATTTTTATTTCAAAATATCCCAACTATAATTTTCTCTTTGCCTATTTTTTATACAAATAATCTTCTCGAATATTTTACCTTCTAGCAGATCCATTAATTCAGGATTTTTTCTAATATCTTCTATACTACTAGCATGTGCAGTGAATATTCCTTTCACTCCACAACACATAGCATATTTTATTGCTTCACTATCTTTTTTATTTCCTATCTCATCTGCCACAATCACCTTAGGAGCCATTGACCTTATTGCCATTTTCATTCCTATATATTTAGGAATGTCATTAATTACATCTGTTCTGATTCCTAAATCATTTTGCATTATTCCTTTATATGTTGCTGATATTTCTCCTCTCTCATCTATAACCGTAACATTCATTCCTTTAAACTTATTAGGCATTCCATTACTAATATTTCTGACAATGTCTCTTAATAAAGTAGTTTTTCCTATTCCGGGTTTAGATATAATTAATGTATTGTATATTCCTCCGCATCCATTAAAAATTTCATCTACTATTTGGTTACTACATCCAATAATTTGCCTATTTATTCTAAAATTCAATCCTGATATATAGTTAAAATTTATGACTTTATCATTCCCATCTAGTACTGCAGTTCCAACAATTCCTACTCTATTCCCTCCCTGCACGGTAATAAATCCATTAGCAATTTGGTTCTGATATGAGTATATTGAATTTTCACATATCTTTTGAAATATATAATTAATGTCTTCTGTAGTTATTTGATAATCTATAATCTTTTCAGCTTGTCCAATCTTCAAGATCAATGGCAAATTATTTCTTACCCTCATTTCTTCCAATACTTCTAATTCCTCATTATTTATATTATCTTTAATTAATTCTTGAACTTTTTTTGGAAAGTACCTTAAAATTCCATCAATATCCATATTTTATTTATTCCTTTGTATTCTCATACTTATTACAATATATTCATAAATATTTATTTTAGAACAAAAAAATAGAAGGTTATTTACCTTCTATCAGTTTTATATTAATTGTTTTCACTATTATGGTATACATTCATTACATCATCTAGTTCATCAAGATTTTCTAACATTTTATCCATTCTTTCTTGGCCTTTTTCATCTAATGTAACATATGTTGTTGGTACCATTTGTACCTCTGCCTCTAAGAATTCTATACCTTCTGTTTCTAGTGCTTCTCTTACTTTTGAAAAGTCCTCTGGTGCAGTAGTTATTGTATAACATTCTTCATCAGATTCAAAATCTTCCGCTCCAGCATCTAATGCAAGCATCATCAAATCATCTTCAGATTGTTTACATTCAGCTTTGTCTACTACCATAACACCTTTTTTATTAAACATATAAGATACACAGCCTGTTGTTCCTAAATTTCCACCTGCTCTGTCAAACACATGTCTTACATCTGCTGCTGTTCTGTTTCTATTATCTGTACTTGCTTCGACTATTACAGCAACTCCATTTGGTCCATACCCCTCATATATAACTTCTTCATAATTTTCTGAGTTTCCTGCACCTGAAGCTTTTTTTATTGCATTATTAATTGTATCATTTGGCATATTGGCTGCTTTACATTTTGCTATTACATCTTTTAATTTAGAGTTTCCATTCGGGTCAGGTCCACCTTGTTTTACTGCTATTAATAATTCTCTTCCTAATTTTGTAAATATTTTTCCTCTTGCTGCATCAGCTTTGCCTTTCTTGGCTTGAATATTATGCCATTTTGAATGTCCTGACATCGTTTTCACTCTCCTTTATTTCTTAAAAATTTAATTACTTTACTATTTTACCACATTTTTACTTATTTGTGTAGTCTTTTTGAAATAAATTTATGGCAAGAATGCTATATCTTATAAAACATCGCTTTTTACATTACATATAAAAGAATAGCAAAGAATTGTAGCACACTACCTAAAACAATAAACAAGTGAAATATAGAATGTATATATTTATGTTTTTTACCTATTCCATATAATACAGCTCCAACCGTATATGCTATCCCTCCTAGCACTAGCAGTATAGTTCCTGGTATTCCTAGCAAACTTATCAATAATGGCAACTTTACTATTATACACCATCCCATAGCTAAGTAGCATATCATTGAAAACTTTTTATATTTCTTCAAGTCTATTGCATTTAACACAATACCTAATATAGCAACTCCCCATATAATTCCAAATAAAGTCCAGCCAAGCGCTGTATTATGCTCTCTAAAGGTACAAAGAGCAAATGGAGTATACGAACCTGCGATTAATAAAAATATTGTGCAATGGTCCAGTATTTGAAATACTTTTTTAGCTTTATTAGGATGTAATCCATGGTAAATACTAGACATTGTGTATAATATAATCATTGTAGCTCCATATATAGCTCCAGAAACCACACCATACACATTATGATGTAATGCTGCAAATATCACACATAATACAGTTGCAGCAATACCAAATGCTCCTCCTACAATGTGAGAAACCATATTAAATATTTCTTCACCCTTAGTATAAGTTGGAAGAACTCTTTCTGAGAGTTTTGTTCTTTTCATCTTTCCTCCTTAATATTAGTCTTCGCAATTTTCTAATATTTTTTTAATTTCTTCGTGTCTTTTTACTTTCTGAGTTGAAGTTTTTATCATAGGCTCATCTGTTATAATTAGTTTTTTCATGTGTTTGTAATTTGTTAGTCCTTTATTTATTTCTTTTATATCTTCCCAAATTTTTGTTTTTAATTCCTCTTGGCTAACATCTTTAAAATTTTCTTTTACATAATCTTTATTGTAAACTATTTTTACAGATACTACCAAATCGTCATCTTTAGGATATCCAAATACCATACTTTCATCAACATATGGTAATTTAGCAATTAAAGATTCTAATTCTTCTGGATAAATATTTTTGCCATTCTTTAATACTATAACATTTTTCTTTCTTCCTGTAATAAAAAAGTATCCATCTTTATCTTTCTTTGCTAGGTCACCAGTGTGGAACCAACCATCTATTATTGACTCTTTTGTTGCTTCTTCATTCTCATAGTATCCAAGCATTACATTTGGTCCCTTTGCAATCAACTCACCTATACCTTGTTCATTTGGATTATCAATCTTTAATGAAACTCCAGGCATTGGAAAACCTATAGAGCCATATCTTATACAATTTTCATTCTCTGCTGCCAATACTGGTGACGTTTCTGTTAATCCATATCCTTGGATTGTTAAAATTCCAAAATTATTAAAGGCTCTCGCTACTTTAGGATCTAATGCTGAAGCTCCACTTATTATTGCTCTTAAACTGCCACCTAAATTGTTTATTATATCCTTAAATACGTTTCTTCTAATGTCTATTCCAAATTTTAATAAGAAATTACAAATTGGAGTAGCTATTTTTATTAATTTTGTTTTTCTTTGTCTTTGTATCTCTTTTTCTATTTTCTTATACATTGCTTCTATTAGAAGAGGAACACAAACAAATATAGAAACTTTATATTCTTTCATATTAGCCTGAATATGTCTTATGCCATCACAAAATACATTAGTACATCCATGATTTAAGAATATTAATATACCTGTACTCCCAAATGTATGATGGAACGGTAAAAAAGCCATATTAACATCTGTGCTAAGAAATTTTTCTACTTTATTCATTGCAGTTATATTTGACGCGATGTTTCTATGAGATAACATAACAGCTTTTGATTTAGAAGTTGTTCCTGATGTAAATAAAATAATGCTCATTTTGTCATTATCTATTTTAGCATCTATAAACTCTCTGTTTCCATCTGCAACCTTTTTTTTGCCTTCTTCTATTAGATCTTGTAAGTATAAGAATCCTTCAGCTTTTTCTTCATCATTTATAGGATCCATACAAATAAATTTTGTTACATTAGTTGATTTTGCTTCTTTAAATTTTTTCATAGAATCTAAATATTCACTTGCAAATATTATGCAATCTGCATAACTTCTTTGTAGTGAAGATTCTGTTTCTTCTTCTGGAAGTCCTTTATCTAATGGTACTGCTATTCCTGTACCGTTTAGAACTGCAACATATGATAAAATCCATTCATATCTGTTTTTACTAATTATAGCTATCCTTTTATCTTTTAATCCTATACTTATTAACTCTGTTCCTAATGCATTTATTTCTTCTTGAAATTGCTTGTATGTTATATCTTTATATATTATTTTCTTATCTTGTTCTTCTTTTAATCTAAATGCTATATTATCCGGATAATTCGTAAATGCATTATCTAATACCTCTATTATATTATTATAGTTTTTCGTTTCATAGATTTCATACTTTTCTTTTTTCATTAAACACTATTCCTTCCTTAATGGGCAATATAAGTATTGTTTATGTATTTATTGTGTTTCTTCCCCTTTTATTTTTTTATAGCATATCATATTTTTAATCTATATACAATAAATATGACTATGTATTCGAACTTCAAATTTCAAAAAAATATCTCTTTATTTTTATTCATTTTCTAAATTATGATTTCATATAAATATAATGGTGATTTGTATGGATTATCGTGAATTTTCTTCTTTTTTATCTTCTCTTTCAGGATGAGAATTAGTAGCATTAGCAGCATTGCTTTCTGTTGCCATATCTACTAATCTTAATTGTGATGAAGTCGATGTTCTTGGCAATTTTTTCTCTGCCTTGGCTCTAATTTATCTACAATTGCTTCTGCAAATGATAATAATTGTTTACAATAAAAGCCAAGGGATCCCATTACGAGATCCCCTGGCCGGAATTCAACGCTTTATCAGAACAATCCGATACTTATACGGTTTATACAGTACATCATATCTGTCCAAGAGTTCTTTCTGCTCATTGCTGAGCCTTCTCACCATTTCCTTCTTTCCACGTTTATTGTTGTAATGGATATCTTTCAGCAACGAATCGTGGATGTCGTAAATCCGAACGAACTTCTTAGTCTTGATAGTGTAGAGATACGGCTCAATCTCATAGTACTTTTCCAAGAAAGACATCTGCTCTTTGGACAGTTTCCATACTACGCTTTTAGTGCCGTTCTTTGCCATACTTCTCAACTCGTAAAGTTGCTTACGCAACCGGTAATCTTTGTTCTTCATAGGTTAATCCCTCCTTAAATGTTCTATACTATATACTTTACCATATTTTCATTCAAAAATAAAGTATTTTGTCGTTTTTTGTCGCTTTTGTTTATAAAATGATACAAATTAATCCTCCGCTTCCTTCGTTTATTATTCTTTCTAATGTTTCTTGTAATTTTTCCTGAGCATCTTCCGGCATTTTCATAAGTTTTGTTTGTAACCCTTCATTTACTAGCTCATGTAAACTTTTACCAAATATATTTGATTCCCATATTTTCTTCGGATCATTCTCAAATTCAGAAAGTAATGATTCTACTAATTCTTGTGATTGTTTTTCACTACCAACTATTGGAGATACTTCTGTTTCTATATCAGCTCTTATCATATGTATTGATGGAGCCTTTGCTCTTAATTTAACTCCATAACGAGAGCCCTGCTTTACCATTTCTGGTTCTTCTAATATTAATTCATCTATTGAAGGACTAACTATTCCATATCCTTTTGTATTTACTTCTTTTATCGCTGTGGCCACTTTGTCATATTCTTTCTTTACATTTGCAAATTTTATCATACTAGAGAAAAGCTCTCCCTCATTTGTAATAGTTACTCCTGAAATCTCTGTTAATACTTTATAAAACAAGTTATCTAACAAATTTATTGTTATATTAACACTTCCTATACCAAGCTGTATCTCATTTATGATACTATTTGAAATTACTTCAGTATTTTGTAATTTTGTAATTCTATTGTCTATCTGCTTTAGTATCCTAACATCCTTAAACACATTTTTAATCTCGTCATATAGTTCTTCTTTTAACCAGTGTGTTTCTGGTAACCCATCAACCCATCTAGGAAAACTTATGTTTACTCTTTCTATTGGGAACTCATATAAAACTTTTCCAAATATTTCGTCTATTTTATCCGTCGTTAAATTTTCACAATCTGTAGGGATTACTTGTGCATCATACTTTTCTTGTAGCTTTTGTGCTAAAGTCTGAGTATACTCAGAGTCTGGTTGACTTGAATTTAATACTATAACAAAAGGTTTATTTAATTCTTTTAGTTCTTTTACTACTCTCTCTTCTGGTTCTATATAATCTTCCCTATTTATGTCTGTAACACTTCCATCAGTTGTAACTAATATACCTATTGTTGAATGCTCTTGTATTACTTTTTTTGTTCCTATTTCTGCCGCTTGTTCAAATGGTATTTCTTCTGTTGACCAAGGTGTTTTTACCATTCTTGGCATATCATCTTCTAAATATCCAATTGCATTATTTACTAGATATCCAACACAGTCAACTAATCTTACATTCAACTTTATATTGTCACCTACAGTAATTCCGTACCGCTTCATTCGGAATAAACTTTGGTTCAGTAGTCATTATCGTTCTTCCACCAGCACTTTGTGGCAGTTCATCTTGTGCTCTTTCTTTTTTATATTCATTGTCTATGTTTGGAATAACTAATAAATCCATAAATCTTTTTATAAATGTAGATTTACCAGTTCTAACAGGTCCAACAACACCAACATAAATATCGCCATCTGTTCTTTTTGCTATGTCTTGATATAACCTATTGTCTTTCATTAATTTTTTTACCTCCTTATACTAACGAAATAGCATGACACTATTAAATTATCAAATGCTAAATTCAAGTTCTAATGTGTTTGTACAATAACTTTATTTAATGTATATTAGTTATTTAAAAAGTTATGCATAAAAAGAAAATTATTTTTTACATATTTTTATATTTTTAGTAAAAACTATATGTAAATTATTTTGTAGTGGAGGTATATTTTGAAAAATATAAAACAGTATTTTCATGATATTTTTTTCAGTGATAATAAAGACGATTATGATTTTATTTTAGGCGATACCACTAACTCTGTAGTCATTGATAGTTCAACATCTTACGATAATTCCAACAAAACCCTTAATTTGAATAATGAGAGTTTGCAGGATACTAGCAAAGATACTGTTTTCCAAGCAATTGATGTTAACCTTGAATATGTGAAAGTTAGATTCAATAGTATGATTAGTTCAGATGTAAAAATCCGAGAATTTACTTTAAATGCGAGAAATAAACAATATAATGCCTTCCTTGTATATATAGATGGTATGATAGATCAGGATATAATGAACAATTACATTCTAAAGCCACTAATGCTAAAAAATAGCGCCAATTCTTTTGATGGTAATCAAAATAGAGTTTTAGCTGAAGTAAAAACAAATAACATTACTGTTAAAAAGATAAAGAAATTTGATATTATAGAATATATTTCTAATTGTTTACTTCCTCAAAATGCAGTCGAGAAATTATCTAAGTTTGATGACATAATAGATGGAATAAATTCTGGAAACTGTGCTTTATTTATAGATACCCTTGATATAGCTTTTGATATTGAAGTTAAAGGCTTTAAACAGCGTGGCCTCGATACGCCAAATAATGAAACTGTCATTAGAGGTGCACAAGTAGGATTTACAGAAAATTTACGTACAAACACCTCTCTTTTAAGGAGATATATTAATAATGAAAATTTAGTAGTGGAATCTATAAATGTTGGGAAACTGAGTAAAACTTCTTGTGCAATATGCTATTTAAAAAATGTCGCCAATTCGGACTTAGTTGCAGAGGTTCGTTATCGTGTCAGCAATTTAGCTATAGACTATTTAATTTCTTCGGGTCAGCTTGAACAGCTTATACAAGATGATGATAATTCTAGTCTTCCTCAATTAATATCAACAGAAAGACCTGATAAAACTGCAAATTTATTATTTGATGGAAGAGTAGCCATAATAGTAAACGGTAGTCCATACGTATTAGTAGTTCCTGCTATATTTTCTGATTTTTTATCTTCTCCGGAAGATTATAACTTAAAACATCAGTATGCAAACTTTTTAAGGATTTTAAGAGTCGTTGCCATTACATTTGCATTACTTCTTCCAGGTATATATATGGCAATAGCTAATTTTCATCAAGAAATTATTCCAACCGAATTGTTGTACACTATAATTTCAGCTAGAGAAACTGTACCATTTCCTATTTTATTTGAAATTTTAATAATGGAACTATCCTTTGAGCTTATTAGAGAAGCCAGTATTAGAGTACCTTCCCCAGTTGGTCAAACTATTGGAATTGTTGGTGCATTGATATTAGGGCAAGCGGCAGTTGATGCAAGTATAGTAAGCCCTATTCTTATAATTATCGTTTCATTCACGGGAATATGCTCTTTCTCGATTCCGGATTTTTCTCTTAGTTTTCACTTTAGAATAATGAGATTTGTATATATATTATTAGGCTCATTAGCCGGCTTTGTAGGAATTGCCGCAGGGATTTGTGTCCACTTATCAATATTAAGTAATCTAAAATCATTTGGAGTTAACTATCTAGGAAAAAGCATATTTAATACAAATAAATCTGGCAATGGAATAGTTCTTTCGCCTGCTTATCGTAGAGAAGATAGATCTGATTTTCTAAAAAGTAAAAGGCCAAAACTACAAGATACAATTAGCATGAAGTGGAAATATTAAAGGAGAAAGTAATAAATATGAGTGTTTATAAAATTAGCTTATTAGAAGCAACCACATTAATATTAATAGTTACAGTTAACAGATTGGCTATAAGTATCCCTCAAGCAATATTGCTTTCTTGTGGTTCTTCTGCAATTTTGAATACTATATATGTTAGTTTAATTGCAATATTGTTAACATATATTATTGTAAGACTATTTAGAAAATTTCCAGATTCAGATATTATTGATGTTTCGGAGTTTCTAGGTGGCAAATTTTTAAAATATGTAGTTGGTACTCTTTTCTTTATATATATTGTTATTATACTATCTTTTCTTTTGAGAGATTTTATAGAAATACTACGTGTTCTTTACTACACCGATACTCCAATAGTTTATTTGTTATCTTTTTTTATTGTTGTATGTATTATTGCGAACCTATTAGGAAGCAAAAGTATTGTAAAAACTAATGTAATACTATGTATAATAATGATTATTGGCCTATTAATCGCTTTCTCTTCAGTTATTCCTAATTTGACTATTCAAAGAATATTTCCTATTTTAGGGTATGGTAGTTATACTACATTCTTCTCAGGACTTACTAATATTTTAGCTTTTAATGGGTTGTCAATTTTGTATTTAGTTCCGCCAATGTTAAACGATAAAAAGGATTTTAAAAAAGCCAGTATGATAGCTGTATGTATATCTGCAATATTAATAATTTTAGCAACTTCTAGTATGCTTTTAGCCTTTTCTTTTAGCACAAATATTGAAAAAATATCACCATTATATACTTTACTATCAAATAATGAATTTGGGAAATATTTTCAACATCCAGAATCCTTATTTGTCTTTACTTGGATTTTATCATTTATGAGTTATATAAATGTAGCATGCCTATTGCTAGTGCAAATATTAAAGAAGCTAACAAATGTCAAAAATGGCAAACCATTCATTTTTCCGATATGTATCGCAATTATTGTTTTAACTCTATTACCAAGAAATATGATTCAAGCTCGTGAGTTTGGAAATTATTTATCAAAATACTTTGCAACTCCAATCACTTTTATAGTCTTTCCACTCATAATGATTTTTGCTAATTTAAAATACAAAAAACAAAAAGGTAATGGAAAGGAGGAAATATAATATGAGTATCGCATCAAATGTAAAAAAAATATCTATTATACTATTAGCTGTATTTGTAATATTATTTGCTCTATCAGCGCCTTACAGTACGCATAATATTGATAAATTAGCATACGTGATTGCTCTTGGTTTAGATGTCGGGCAAAACGATAAGCTAAGACTTACTATTCAACTTTCCAAGCCAGAAGGAAGTTCTGGAGGTTCTTCAGGTAGTTCTTACACTAATATAATTGACACAGTTGAATGTTCTTCTATAGATTCTGGCATAAGTTTGTTTAATAGCTATATTAGCAGAAGACTTAACTTATCTCATTGCAAAGTAATTGTAATATCTGCCAACCTTGCTGCTACGCAGGGAGTATCAGATTATATATATACTCTACTTAATAATGTTGAAATGAGTCCTCATGCAAGTATTATAGTTAGTAAAACACCCGCGGATGAATTTTTAAATAGCTCCCAACCAGAACTTGAGGATTTAGCTTCCAGATATTATGAAGTTTCTCTTGCTTCCAATAAATATACAGGTTATACTTCAAATGTATCCTTAATACGATTCTTTTCTGACTGTGTAGATACATTTACGAATCCTGTGGCCATTCTCGGATCTATTGGCGATATGCCTATTAAGTCAAATGATAACATTGAAAATATGGGACTTGCTATTTTTAAAAATGACAAACTAGTTGGCGAATTAAGTGCTCAAGAAACAATTTGGCACATGATTGTCTCTAATCAATTGAAATCCTGTACTATAAGTATTCCTGACCCTCTCGGCGATACAGAAAGTATAGATTTAAATCTAAAACTCGACTGTGTTCCCAAAAAATCAGTTAACTTAATTAATGGAACTCCCCATATTTCTTGTAAAATAAAAATTAAGGCTCAAATTTTATCGGCTACTCAGCAATCCACTTCTAATGAGACTAATTATTACAAAAAAGAAAACTTGCGATTAATAGAAACAACTTGTAATGAATATTTAGAAAAAAATATTAAAGATTATTTATATAAAACGGCCAAGACCTACAATTCCGATATAGATGGCTTTGGCAAGTATGCCGTAAAATATTTTTCAACCACTCAAGCTTGGGAAGAATATAATTGGCTTGATAATTATCATAATAGTATATTTAATGTAGAAGTTGACAGTACAATAAAGTCTGGATACAGCTTTTTATAAAATTATAAATTCAATTTTATAAAAAGAATTACTTTTATTACATTTAGCATAGAACAAGCTAAATATAATAAAAGTAATTCTTTTTTCATATTTATTAAATTTCAATTTTAGTTTGAAGATTATTCTTCAAATAGTTTTTCAAATTCTTCTGCTGATATCACTTCTTTTTCTATTAATAAAGCAGCTAATTCATGTAATTTGTCTATATGCTTTACTAATATTGATTGGGCTTTTGAATATGCATCGTCTATTAATGTTTTTACTTCTTTTCCTATTGCATTTTCCATGCTTTCACCAAACAATTGCATTTGATAAGGATCTTTCTCTAGGTTTATGCTTAATGGTCCTATATTATCGCTCATGCCATAGATAGTTACCATATTTTTGGCAATATCTGTTGCAACTTCTAAATCGTTACTTGCTCCTGTTGATATATCATTTAGTATTAATTTTTCAGAAGCTCTTCCACCCAATAAAGCAACTAATTTTTCTAGCATTTCTGTTTTCGATATATAGTATTTGTCTTCATTTGTTTTATACATTGTATATCCTCCGGCAATTCCTCTAGGAATTATCGATACTTCTTTAATATCCTTTTGAGTTTCTAAAAATCTGCTTACTATAGCATGTCCTGCCTCATGATATGCTGTTAATCTTTTATCTTTATCAGACATTATTCTACTATGCTTTTCCACTCCAACTGTAACTTTCTTTAGAGCATCATCTATATCTTTATTTGTTATAGCTTTTTCTTTGTTAATTGTTGCAATTATTGCTGCTTCATTTAAGATATTTTCCAACTCTGCACCAGTAAAACCTGCTGTATCTCCTGCAATTGCTTTTAAGTCTACATCATCCGCTAACTTTTTATCTTTTGAATGTATTTTTAATATTGCCTCTCTTCCATTCATATCTGGAAGTCCTATCGTTATTTGTCTATCAAATCTTCCTGGTCTTAATAGGGCTTTATCCAACATATCTGGTCTATTGGTAGCAGCTAATAATATAACAGTATGTTCTGAATCAAATCCGTCCATTTCTACTAGTAACTGATTTAAAGTTTGATTATTATCTGCATCAGCAGCAGTAGAACCATCTGTTCTCTTTGAACCTATAGCATCTATCTCATCTATAAAAATGATTGATGGAGACATCTTTTTAGCTTTGTCAAATAACTTTCTTACTCTTGAAGCACCAAGTCCAGCAAACATTTCTGTAAATTCTGAACCACTCATTGATATAAATGGCACATCTGCCTCTCCTGCTATCGCTTTTGCAATTAATGTTTTACCCGTTCCAGGTTGTCCACATAGTAAAACTCCCTTTGGAATTTTGGCTCCCATTTTATAAAACTCTTCTGGATTTTTCAAGAAATTAACAATTTCTATCATTTCTTGTTTTTCTTCATCTAGTCCTGCTACATCATCAAATGTTGTTTTTACATTTTCCTCATCTGCTTCATATACTTTTCCTTTATCTCCAAGTCCCTGCATTTGTATTAATAAAACAAATAGTACTACCATTAAAATTGTTGGTAATATGGTAAATGCTTTATCTGCAATAGTTAAAAATATGTTTGGTTTTTCTTGAATTAATTCTATTGCATTACCCTCTTGCACTTTTTCCTGTACTAGTTCAATAAAAGCTTGCGTACTTGGTACAATACCTGTTCTAGGCTCTTTCTCTCCTTTTAGTGTAACTTTCACAGTGGTACTACCAACTGTCATTTTTATTTTTTCCACATTGCCATCATCTATTTGTTTAATCAAATTTGTATAAGAAATTTCATCTTCTCCAATTGTATCTTCATCTTCTTTTGGTTTCACTATAGCAAATATTATGCTTCCAGCTAAGACTACAGTAAGCAAAGCTATTAATATCCATAATATAATTTTTTTAGATTTCTCTTCGTCTTTCTTATTTTTTCTTTTTTTGTCGTCTTTTTCTTTGTCTTTCAATATTTTACCCTCCAAAATATTTATACATTGCTTTCTTCTGGTTTATCTCCAATATCTGGAGATTTTTCTTTTTTTCGTTCTTCCTTCTTTTCTTTTTCTTTTTGTTTCTCTTTTTCTTTCTTCTCTTGATTTTCGGCTTCTTCGTCATCTTCTTTTTGCTTATTAGCTTCTTGTTCTTCCCTTATGCGCTGTTGCTCGCTTTTTATTTTTTCTACCTCTACTTGCCTTTTTATATAATCTGATCTAATTATTAATATAGCAGTAATGATATAAATATATGATATTGCTGTATACATGAATTGGAAATATTTTATTGTACATCCCGTAAATCCATTGATAATTATATATAACATATTTAATATTATTGGTAGAGTAAGTGCATGTACTCCCATACTAAATGCAGCGCTAAATCTAATTTTCATTCCAGTAATTCTAGCTGTTAGATATCCTAGTACTCCCAAGACTAAGGCATCTACTAAAATGCTAGCAATGTATACTGCAAACATATACATATATATAGTTATGAATACCGAAGCATATATTTGTATTATATTGTTATTAAAATAATTTAATATTTCCTGCTTGTCTAATGATGTTATGTTATACTGAACTAAAAGATCTTTATACGTAGTTTCTGATACCGCTGACAACATTTCATTTTTTAATATTAGCTTTTCCTTTAATAAAACAATTCCATTTGCTTCATTTTTTATATTATCTCTATACTCATTAATCTGTTCTTCCGTTAAATCTGATGTATCAATTATTATCTTTCCTGTTATATTATTTTGGCTACTAACTTCTAGCTTTTCATCATTGTTAATTTTTAGAATGCCATCTGCATATTTCAACGATTTCACATTTTCATCAAAATAGCCTAATGCACTATTAAATGAATTGGAGAATTTATATACTGTCATTATAGCAACAACAAGTGTAAATATTGCAACAATTTTTAACAGGTAACTGGCCGTTTTTCCCATTCCCTCAAGACCAAAGTCTTCATATTTTTCAAAGTTTTTTATACTCTTTAATACTGTTTTAAAAAAACCTTCTTTTTTTATTATATTATCTTCATTATTACTTGTTTCTGGCATTATAAAACTCTCCTTCCGAAAATTTATCCTTATTTTTCCTTTTTTACTATTATTCCATCTTTAGTATCTTTTATGCTATAGCCTTTACTTATTATTAAATCTCTCAATTCATCAGATTTTGACCAATTCTTATCTTCTCTGGCTTTTTTTCTTTCTTCTATAAGTTTTTGTATCTCTTCTGGTAGATCTTCATTATTTTCTTCTTTATTAAATTCTGCTAAATATCTTTCTGCATTTTTAATATCTAGTCCTAATACTTTATCAAATTCTAATAATAGTTCGGCAAATTTAATTGATTTTTTAGAGTTTCGTGCAATATCCCATACAACGCTCATAGCTCCTGGCATATTCATGTCATCATTTATGTATGATATAAATTTTTCTTTATATTCTTCTAATACTGAATCATCTATATCTTCTTTTCCATTTAAATTCTTTACATAGCTGTCGTACAATCTTTCTAATGCTTTTTGTGCTCCAAGAGCTCCATCAAATGTAAAATTTAATTTATTCCTATAATGAGCTGTAAAGCAGAACAATTTATATGCAAGTGGAGATATTCCTTTTTCTTTTAGTTGTGATATGGTATAAGTGTTTCCTAAACTCTTTGACATCTTGCCTCCATCTACTAGTAAATATTCACAATGCATCCAAGTCCTCGCTGGCATTTTTCCAGTTGCTCCCTTAGCTTGAGCAATTTCATTTTCATGGTGAGTTGGAATATGATCTACTCCACCTGTATGAATGTCAAATTCTTCTCCTAAAAATCTTCTTCCCATAGTAGAACATTCTAGATGCCATCCTGGATATGATAATCCCCAAGGGCTTTCCCACTTCATTATATGATTTTCTGGAGCTTTAATCCAAAGAGCAAAATCATATGGATTTCTTTTTTCAGGATCCACATCCACTCTAGCACCTGCCATTTGTTCGTCTAAATTTCTATTTGACAATACTGGATATTTATCTAATTTTGATATATCAAAGTAAATTCCTTTGCTTGTTTCATATGCATATCCATTTTTTAGAATTTCTTGAACATATTCTATCATTTGTGGAATATTTTCTGTTGCTTTTGTAATTATTTCAGGTTTATCAATATTTAACTTTTCCATATCTTTAAAAAATATTTCTGTATAGAACTCTGCAATCTCGTATGGATCTTTATTCTCCTTTCGAGCAGCTTTTTCCATTTTGTCTTCACCTTCATCAGCATCAGACTCCAAATGTCCTACATCAGTTATGTTCATAACATGCTTTAACTCATATCCATTATATTTCAAAACTCTTCTTAATGTATCCATAAATATATATGTTCTAAAATTTCCTATATGAGCATAGCTGTAGACCGTAGGTCCACAACTATACATTCTCACTTTGTTATTATCTATAGGTTTAAATTCTTCTTTTTTTCTTGTAAGCGTATTATAAAATGTTAATTTCATATGCTCTCCTTTTCTGGTTTCAGCTACATTAAGCGTCATTAACTATATCTCCTGGTCTGTCAGGATCCTCTATTTCATTATCTTTTATCTCATTCTCGCCACTGCTAGTATCTTCCTTCTTTTTACTTATAGTAATAGTTATATTGTCTCCTGCTGTCGCTTTGCTTCCTTCTTTCTTGCTTTGATTGATTACTGTTCCATCTTCTTTTGATGATTCTTCAGTCTCAACTGTAACTGTTAAACCTAAATCTTTTAATATTTTTATTGCATCTTCTTTAGTTTTTCCAATAACATTTGGTACTGTAACTTCTTTTTTAGTATGTACATCACATGTTTCGGTTGGTATATTATATTTACCACCATCATTTGTACGCCACAATGTTGTATCTTCTTTTTCTGGCTTTTTAGTATAAATCTTTTCTTCTGTATTTGGGCAATTCTCTGTAGCTATTTTTCCAGTTTCTGTACATATTGTAAGTTTTGTATGTCCTTCACAATCTCCTGGTACAGTTCCTTTTACAAAATATTCTGTATATGTTCTACTACATGCTTCTGTAGCTACTTTACCAGAGTCTAAACAAATTGTAGCTGAAACCACATTACTTGGTTTTTCAAATTCTGCACTTTCTAGTCCTTTATGTATGTTATCCATTATTCTTACCCATATTCTGGCTGCTTTGTTACTAACATTTGCAGAACTTGTTGATAAGTCTTCTGGTATATCATATCCATACCATGTTGCAGCAGTATAATAAGGTGTAAATCCGCAGAACCATCTATCTTTGTTATCTGTAGTTGTTCCTGTCTTTCCTCCTGTATCTTGCCCTGAAACTTTAGCATATGGAGCTGTTCCTCCAGCCCCCACAGGGCCTCTTAATATTGTTTGTTCAATATATGCATTTGCTTCAGACATTACTCTTGTTTTTTCTTGTACTGGCTCTAATACTATATTCCCAGATGCATCTTCCATTCTTGTGTAAAAAGTTGGTGTTATATAAACTCCTCCATTTGCTATTGCTGCATAAGCTCCGGCCATTTCAAGTGGAGATATACCATATGTTAAGCCTCCTAATACCATTGCTAAATTTTCATCATTGTGTTCTTTGTTTTCTTTAGCAGTTACTAATGATGTTATTCCCATCTTTCTTAAAAATGCTATTGAATTACTTGGTCCTAATTCAGACATTATTTTTACTTCAGTCGTATTGGCTGATTTTTCTATTGCTTTTCTGACTGTAATCAATCCTAATCCAGAACTTGTTGGGTGATAATTGCCAAAGTCAGTTGATGATTCATCATATATAGTTGCTGCTGTTATTATTCCAGATTCTAAAGCTGGAGCTATAGACGCTATTGGTTTCATTGAAGATCCCGGCTGTCTTACTGATTGAGTTGCTCTATTTTGTCCATTTGAGTCAACATCATCTCCAAGTCCTCCCATACATCCAACTACATAACCATTTTTGTGGTCTATAATTACCATTGCTGATTGTGTATGAGTATTAATTTTGTTTCCATCTTTTTTTTGTACACCAGCATATATGTAATCACCACTTCTATATACTTCTTCCATATTTGATTGTATATTAGAGTCTTGTGTTGTATATATTTTGTAGCCTCCACCTTCGATCATAGTTTGAGCAATTTCTTTTGATACATCATTTTTCTCTGCATATTGTTGTATTACCTGATTTAACGCTGCTCTAGCTAAATATGACATAGACGAATTTGTTGCCGTATTTCCTTTTTCAAATTTTAACCCTTCATCAACTTCTGCCTTTGCATTATTATATTCTTCTTCTGTAATCTTACCTAAGTCTTTCATCTCAGCTAAAACTGTTTTCGTTCTCTTCTTTATTAATTCACTGTTGTCTGATCCATTAAATGGATTATAGCTATTAGGAGCATGATTAATTCCTGCTAAAAAAGCACTTTCTGCTAAATCTAATTCTCCAACCGATTTATTAAAATAATATCTTGAAGCAAGTTCTACTCCATGCAAATTACCTTCTCCTCCTACAAATATTGTATTTAGATATAATTCTAATATTTGGTCTTTAGAAAGCATTTTTTCCACTTTATATGCTCTTGACATTTCTCTTATCTTTCTTTGAATTCCTGCTAATCCTGAATCGCTTTTATCATCCTTTAAGTTTTTTATTAATTGTTGAGTAATCGTACTTCCTCCATAAGAAGAATGTCCTCTATTTAAAATATATGTAACTGTAGCTCCAGCAGTTCTTTTTACATCTACACCCTTGTGTTGGTAAAATCTTTTATCTTCGATTGATATATATGCATCTTGCACAGTTTTTGGTATTTCACCTAGTGATACTGTTCTTCTTTTTTCCTCGCCAGAAACATTTGCAATTTCATTTCCATCTTTATCATATATAATTGTATCAATGCTTTTTAACGTCAAATCATCTTTACTCATTGACCAATCATCATTAGCAAATATTGCTACAACTGCACCAGCTCCAATAATAATTAATAGTATAATTAGAATAATACAAATCTTTAGAAAAAGAGCTAGTTTACGATGTCTTTTCCAAAACCCTTTTTTCTTTCCTTTTTCCTTTTTATCGTTTTCTGTATGTTTATTGTTATTTATATCATGTTTTGATTTAGCACGTTTATTTTCAGACTTACTCATAAAATGCTCCTCCTTATATTCTTTTTATTACATGAAACAATTATATTACATATTTAAATAAAAGTAAAAGCTTTTTATAAAAATAATAAAATTTTATGCTTTAGCTACTGATTTTTGCACAATTTCTACTAATTATATCATTTCATTTTTAGATTTAAGCAAAATCAATATAATCTTCTAATATATCGTAAATACTTGTTACTATCTTAGCTCCTTGTTTTATTAATTCATTTGTCCCCATTGCATTTTCACTATTAATATTACCTGGAACGGCATATATATTTTTTCCTTGTTCTAAGGCGAAATCTACTGTTATTAATGTTCCACTTTTTTGTTTTGCTTCTATAACTAAAACTCCTGATGATAGCCCACTAATAATTCTATTTCTGGCTGGAAAAGTATATTTGCTTGGTCTTACACCAATAGGATATTCAGATATTAATAATCCATTATTTTTTATAATTTCTCGTTCTAATAATTTATTTTCAGGTGGATATACATAATCTAATCCATTACCTAGTACCATAATCGTTTCTTTATTAGCCTTAAGACACCCTTTATGAGCAAAGGAGTCGATTCCTTTTGCTCCTCCACTAACAATAATCATTCCCCTCATAGATAGCTCATACGAAAATTTTTCGGCAATATTATGTCCATAAGCACTATAATCTCTACATCCAATAATTGCTATTTTTTTATTTGATTCTAGCAATTCTATATTACCAATACAGTATAGTTGTCTTGGTGGATCATATATTTGTTTTAGACTTTCTGGATATATTTTATCATCCATATTTATTGTTTTAATGATTGTATTCATAAATTTTCTCCTTTTAACATGAAAATAGGGAAATAGAAGTCTTTATCTCCTTTTCCCTATTTTATTTTTTAATATTTAATATCGTTTTGCAACTTTGTAGCTTTTATTACGTTGTTCATAAGCATTGCTATTGTCATTGGTCCAACTCCGCCTGGAACAGGAGTTATATACGATGCTCTTTCTTTTACTTTTTCAAAATCAACATCACCAACTAATTTACCATCATCATTTCTATTCATGCCTACATCAATTACAACAGCTCCATCTTTTACCATGTCTGCTGTTACCATATTTATCTTACCAACAGCTGATATTAGTATGTCCGCTGTCTTAGCAATTTCTTTTATGTTTTTTGTTTTTGAATGACAGATTGTAACCGTCGCATTTTTATTTAGTAGACACTGTGAAAGTGGCTTTCCAACTATGTTGCTCCTTCCAATTACAACAGCATGCTTACCTTGTATTTCTATATTATACGCTTCCAACATTTTTATAATTCCATAAGGTGTACACGAAATAAATGTGTCTTGTCCAATCATTAATTTTCCAACATTTATTGGATTAAATCCATCAACATCTTTTTTATAATTAATTCTTTCAAAGGCTTTTTGAATGTTTAATCCTTCCGGAATAGGACTTTGTAATAGTATTCCATTGATATCTCTTCTTACATTTAATTCATCTATTATAGATAATAATTTTTCCATTGAGGTATTATTATCTAGTATGATTTCTTCAAATTCAACTCCAACATCATTACAAGCTTTGCTTTTGTTTTTTATATATACCTTTGATGCACTGTTATCCCCAACTAATATAACTGCTAATTTAGGTATTATTTTTTTTTCTTTTAACTTATCAGTTTCTAATTTTAGTTCTTCTCTTATCTTTTTAGATAATTCTTTTCCATCAATCAATTGATACATTTCATTTTCCCCTATTAAAACTTAATCTATAATATTATCCATCTTTTGTATCCAGCTATCAATATATTTCTTCTACTGTATAACTTCCATCAGAATATGTACTATGAATATGTAAGTCTATCATTATACATCCTCTTCTACTGTTAGTTTTGCATAATATTCAGGATTAAAATCTTTGTCATATTCTACATCTCCAAAGATTTCTGGCATTTGCTCTTTAAATAATAGCAATAATGGAATTAAAACTTGTCTAATTGCTGGATGAACATGGTTTGTAGTCCTTAAACTCAAAATATGTTTCCATTCTCTAATATTTGCTGTCATTGTATATTCTGCAGCAGTCGAATGAGGTAAAACTTCTCTACACATATCGGTAGTCGCTCCTAACTCCTTCATTTTCATATAATGTTTTTCCATGTCTTCCATCGCACTCTTCCATGCTTCATACACTTCTTTATCTTCAATATATACAGGATTTATAACTGCAATTTCATTGCCATATTTATCTTTATCATAACTACAATATCTCGTTGATTCAACAGAAAAACTTGCAAATCTATGTCTTGTTAAATCCTTATATGACCCTATGTCACTATAAATTCTAACCGTAATCTTTTCATGTTCTAAAACTGACTCATGTCCTCTATTAAGGCAATTTTTTAATAAGTTTTTATAGCTATCTTCACTTATATTTCCTTCTGAACGATAGCAAGTTCTACATGCTCTTTCGATTCTTTTCATAATTTTTACGCCATCAAAATTTTCTACTTTAATCCATGGTTCTACTAGTCTCATTTTTTAATTTCCTCCAAATATAATTTTCTCTACTATATCAAACCCAACTTTATTTTTCAATAATTTTTCTATAATTAATATAATTAAATTTTATGTCTAAAATTCTTCAATAAAATAATAGAAAGCTCAAAAATTATAAAAATAATTTTTGAGCTCACAATTATACATTTCATTATATTTTAATTATTTTTTCCCATGGTAAATCATCTTTTCCAAAGTGTCCATAATTTGTTGTTCTTTCATATATTGGTTCCTTTAAGTGTAAATATTCTATTATTCCATCTGGTGTCAAATCAAATTTAGTTTTTATTAAATGTACTAGTTCTTCTTCCGTTTTTTCACTAGTTCCAAAGGTATTTACATATATTGAAAGAGGTTCCTTCATTCCTATTGCATAAGCAACTTGTATTTCACACTTTTTGGCGTATCCATTAGCGACTATATTTTTAGCAATATGGCGCAACATATAAGCTGCTGATCTGTCGACCTTACTTGCATCTTTTCCTGAAAAAGCTCCTCCTCCATGTTTTGCATATCCACCATATGTATCAACTATTATTTTTCTACCGGTTAAACCCGTATCACCTAAAGGACCACCTATTACAAATCTGCCTGTTGGATTTACATATATATTTGTATTTTTATCCATCATATTTTCCGGAACAACAGCCTTTATAACTTTTTCTATAACATCTTCTCTTATTTGTTCTAAAGAAGCTGTTTCTAAGTGCTGAGTAGAAACTAATATTGTTTCAATTCTTTTTGGTTTATCATTTTCGTATTCTACAGTTACTTGAGTTTTTCCATCTGGTCTTAAATATGGAACTATTCCTTCTTTTCTAACTTGAGTTAATCTCTTTGCTAGTTTATGTGCCATATCTATTGCATAAGGCATATAGTTTGGTGTTTCATCACAAGCATATCCAAACATTATACCTTGATCTCCAGCGCCTCCAACATCAACGCCAAGAGCTATATCTGGGCTTTGCTTTGTTATATCAGCATTTATTTTGCACGTTCTATAATCAATGTCCGTTTTCTCGTTGTCATAGCCTATTTCTTTTAATTTTTCTCTTACTATTTCTCCTAATTTAATTCTTGCAGTAGATGTTATTTGTCCTGCTATCGTAATGGTATTGCTTGATACAAATGTCTCTATTGCGACCCTTGAATTTGGATCTTGTCTTAGACATTCATCTAATATTGTATCAGATATGTTGTCACATACTTTATCTGGATGTCCTTCTGTAACACTTTCTGATGTAAAATAATAATTTTTCATTTTTTCCTCTTTCTTGTGGCATTTATATTTTATTTTATTATTATACTATAATATAAGTATTTTTTCCATATTTTTATCATTTTTCTTATTATTAGCATTAAAATTTTAGTCTTTAAGCCTAATTAATTTATTTATATTCATTTTTCCTGCTCTTGTCACCATGTTATATCCATATTTATCTTTCAATTCATCCATTATGTCATCGACTTTCCTTTGTTTCTCTTTTTCTTTATTTTTGTCTGTAAATAAAGAAATCTGCATTTCTTCTTTGTCTATTAAATTATCAACTCTAACTCCTAATAGTCTTATCTGTTTGTTTGATAATGAGTTATATAATGTTTCTAACAGCTCTTTAGCTTCTCTATATATGTACTTTGTGCTATCTGTTCCGTCTGCTAGTTTTTTTTGATGAGTATAAACATCAAATGTATTGGTTTTTATCTGAACATTTACTACATTGGTTAGCATATTTTGCTTTCTTAATCTATAAGAAACTTGTTCACAAAGAGCCAATAATACTTCATTTAGTTTTACTATATCCGCAACATCTTGTGGCATTGTAACTGAATTACCTATTCCTTTTGGTTTATCATCATTCACTTGTACTGGACTATTATCTATACCATTTGCATATTCCCATATTGTTTTACCTAGCTTTCCAAAACGTTTTATTATGTCTTGCTTATCTCTATGTGCTAAATCTCCAATTGTTTTTATCCCTATTTTTTGTAATTTTGGAATTGTTTTTTTACCAACCATTAGTAAATCTGATATTGGCAATATCCACATTTTTGTTGGAATTTCATATTCATATAATGTATGTATTTTGTCTGGCTTTTCAAAATCTGATGCCATTTTTGCTAATAATTTATTATGAGCTATGCCAATATTTACTGTAAATCCTAGTTTTTCTTTTATTTCAGTACTTATTTGTTTTGCTTTATCTTCTATTGTTTCATTTTTTAATAAAAAATGAGTCAAGTCTAATGAGCACTCATCTATTGATAATTGTTCTATTTGATCCGTATATTTTTTAAAGATTTCTATCATTCTATTTGAATATCTTCTATAAATCGCAAAGTCGCTTTCAAAGACTTGTACTTGTGGGCATTTGTTTCTTGCCATATACAACGGTTCCCCTGTTTTTATTCCAAATTGCTTTGCCACTGGGCTTTTAGCCAAAACTATGCCTCTACGCTCAGCTTCATCTCCTCCTATCACAGCAGGAATTGTTCTAATATCAACTTGTTCTCCTTTTCTTAACCTTTCTACTGCTGTCCATGATAAAAAGGCATTATTTACATCAACATGTAAAATAAAACGTTCCATAATAACCACCAAAGTTATTATAGAACATTTGTTCTTGTATGTCAACCTCTTTATATATAAATGATATTATTATAATCATATTATATTTCTCCAAAAATTGATTAATGCTGTAAATATAAATATAAGTGCTAATATTCCTATAACAGCTGATAAAATAGCAATTATTTTCACAACTTTTCCTGTTATATGCGAAAATTTCTTGACATTAGAAAAGTCTAAATTATTATATTCCATTCCAACTTTCATCTTTTGATATTTTTCATAATCTTTTTCATTCCAATAATCATTTTTACTCATTAGTTTTCCCCTTTATATATAATGTTGAACAATTACTGCTGTTTTCCCTTTTTTGGTTTTCCCTTCAATTTTGTCTATGTAAAATTTTCCTTTGCCTCTTATGACTAACGTATCTCCAACATTTATGATTTTTGAATTTCTCGTTTCATTCTCATAATTTATAAAAACTCTCTGGTTAGCAATTATTTCACTGGCTGAGCTTCTAGAGCAATGAGATAATTCTGACACTACATTATCTAATCTTAAAGATTGTATTGTAATTCTTATCTCTTGTTTTTTTATATCCGGATTTCTCACTTGTGATATATTTAAAGTTTCTATATTTGCTTTACTAAATCTAGTTAATTGTGATAAATTATTAAAAATATATTGACATATTTCGTTACTCACAATTATATCAGCTCCATCTTCAAACACTAATATATCTCCAATCTTTTCTCTTTTGACTCCCAACTTCATTACTCCACTTAGATAATCTTTATGTGTATATGTCCCTTTGAGTTCATTAGGTAAGGTTATCCTTATTAGGTCCACCATCTTAGAATAGTCAAATCTATTATTTTCAAATATTTCATTATATTTTTCTGGATATATTATTAGCATAACTTTTTCTGCATCCCTACATGCATAATAATATTTATAATTTTTTTCTTTTTCTATGTTTAATATCTCTTGACTAAGCTTTTTTTGATACATGTCTAAAAAGTCTGTATTAACAATCTGTTTTCTCGTTCTTGCCAATGTTACTTTGTCTAAAATTTTTGCTACAAATAGTCTATCTTCTTCATTTGAATATCTATCTAAAACTATTGATTTATTCATATCTTGCCCTTTTATGCATATTTTTTATATTATATTTACACTTTCAACTGTTTCTAATATTGTTTAAATTATAATATCATATATAAATATTTTTTTAAAGACTAGCTTTTTATATTTATTTGTGCTATTATATATATTGTCGTTTGAATTATATATTGGGATGTCGCCAAGCGGTAAGGCCTCGGACTCTGACTCCGATATGCGTGTGTTCGAATCACACCATCCCAACCAAGAATGTGGTAGAAATTTTGTTCTACCACATTTTTACTATTTTATTTCATTCATTTCTTCTTGTACATAATCTTCGCAATCTCTCATTGCAAGAATTGTATCTTCAAATAATTTGTCTAATTCCCATCCAAGCATTTCAGCACCTTGCTTTATTACATCTCTAGAACATCCTGCAGCAAATTTTTTATCTTTAAATTTCTTTTTTAGACTTGAAACTTCCATATCTTTAGTACTTTTTGATGGTCTCATCTTTGCAGCAGCCCATATTAATCCAGTTAGTTCATCTGTAGCAAATAATATTTTTTCCATTTCTTTCTTTGGCTCTAGTTCTGAACATAATCCATAACCATGTGAACAAATGCTATAAATAAAATCTTCATCAGCACCAGCCTCTTTCAATATCTCTCTTGCTTTATGACAATGTTCCTCTGGATATTGTTCAAAATCAATATCATGTAATAGTCCTACTATTCCCCAATATTCTTCATCTTCTCCTAATTTCCTTGCAAAATATCTCATGACCCCTTCTACTGTAAAAGCATGTATTAAATGAAATTCTTCCTTATTATATTTTTTTAATAATTGTACTGCTTCTTGTCTATTCATCTTTATACCTTCTTTCTAAATTTCATATTATTTATAGCACTATTTTTTTATTTTATCAACTATTAATTTTTTAGTGTATTAATTTCCATATCTTGCAAATAATATTAATATTGGAGGTAAAATTTATGAAAGATTATTTAGGAATTCAAAGTGTTAGTGCTTTAGAAGTTTTAGATTCTAGAGGTAACCCTACTGTACAAGTCGAAGTTGTTACTGAGGGTGGCTTCTCCGGTATAAGTATGGTTCCATCTGGAGCTTCTACTGGAAATTTTGAAGCAGTCGAACTACGAGATATAGATGACAGTAGATATAATGGCAAAGGTGTCACTCAAGCAGTTAATAATGTTAGTAAAATTTCTAAAAAATTAATTGGTATGAATGTGTATGATCAAAGAAAAATCGACAATTTGCTTTTAGAATTAGATGGCACACCAAACAAATCAAATCTGGGAGCTAATGCAATTCTTGGAATCTCTTTAGCCTGTAGTAGAGCTGCTAGCAATTCTTTAGGCTCTCCACTTTATTCATATATCGGTGGAGTAAACGCACACGTACTTCCTACTCCTATGATGAACATTTTAAATGGCGGAAAGCATTCTGATAATAATTTAAGTTTACAAGAGTTTATGATTGTTCCTTATGGTGGCAGGACATTTGCAGAAAAACTAGAAATGGGAGTTACTGTATATAATACTTTAAAAAAGTTATTAAAATTAAAGACATTAACTACTTCTGTTGGGGACGAAGGTGGATTTGCTCCCAATTTAAAATCTACTGAAGAAGCTCTAGATTTAATTGTTGAAGCTATAGAGAAGTCAAACTATAAATTATATCAAGATATTGGAATCGCATTAGATGTAGCAGCAACAGAAATGTATAATGAGGCAAAGAAGCAAAATAAAGATGGATATTTGTTATGGAAAACTGGAGAATATAAAACTAAAGAGGAAATGATTGATTATCTTTGCAACCTTACTAATAAATACCCTATTGTTTCAATAGAAGATGGTCTTTCAGAAGAAGATTGGGATTCTTGGAAAGTTCTAACTCAAAAACTTGGAAATAAGATTCAACTAGTTGGAGATGATTTATTTGTTACAAATGTAGCCAGATTAAAAAAAGGTATTGACTTAAAAGTTGCTAACAGTATTTTGATAAAGCCTAATCAGATTGGTACACTAACCGAAACTCTTGACGCTATAGAGCTAGCCAAATCTAATGGTTACAAAGTCATCATTTCTCATAGATCTGGTGAGACAGAAGATACTACTATTGCAGATATTGCAGTGGCCACAAATATTGGACAAATCAAATCTGGCGCCCCATGTAGAACAGACAGAACAGCAAAGTATAACAGATTGTTAAATATAGAACACGAATTACAAAACTGAGTAAAAGGTTAAAAAATTGAAGCTAGAAATTACATATCTCTAGCTTCAAACTTTTTATTTATTATTTATTATGATGTTTTACTACTCCTATAATTGCAATAGCTAATAATCCTACAATCGCTAATGATATTAACATTACATTGTCTCCTGTTTGAGGTATTGGTTCTGGTGCTATTGTTTGATCTTTTTTCAATATTATAGAAGGTGATACATCTGAGGTTTCTTTCTGTGTAGTATCATCTGTACCAGTATAGCTTACATCAACTTTTTCATTGGTTGGAGTTTCTACATTTATAATTTTTTCATTGAATTTTTCTTTTAATTTTAATTTATATTTAAATGATGCCGTTTCTCCAGCTTGTAGAGTTTGAATTGTCCATGTTATGCTGTTATCTTCTTCATTAACAGTTGAAGTTACTGTTCCAATATTTGCTTCTTCAAATATTTCAAAGTCATAATTTTCTACTATATCAAGTGGGAAATAATCAACTACCGTAATATCCTTTATTTCATTTTTTATAACCACTTTTACATCATTATATACGTCTTTAGTAATTGTGTCTTCAACTGATTCATCTGACACATAATAGAATTTTCCATAATTAGGTTGTGCCTGTGTCCCAAATATTTCTTCTGCTAAGTCTTTGTAAGTTTTTCCTTTAGCATCTGGTGATAGATTTCCATCTGGATCTGGCTGATATGTCGAATCAACACCAGTCATAACAGTTATAATATTTATATTACTATCTACCAATGATTTTAAAGTAGCTTTGGTGTTGGTTGCTGTTCCTCCAGAATATGTCATAGATGTTCCTACAGAGTTATTTGGAACTCCGTCTGTTAACAATATTAGATATCTATTAACTCCTTCATCTGTGCTAAAACCACTTTTTGCTATTTGTAATCCTGCATCAATATTTGTTCTTACGCCCGTGGTTTCTATTCCATCTATAGCTGTAGTAATATCAGCTATTTTATTAGTTGGAGCAATTACAAGATTAGCATCCTCCAAAGTTCCTTCTTTAGTGGTATCTGAATTCGAAGAAAATCTTACAACTCCTATTTTAGTAGTAGGTTGCTCTTTTAGTATAACATCTGCTAAGGATTTAGCTGCTGTAAACACTGCTTCTTTTCTCGTTTTTCCACTCGTCAAAGTATTATCTGACATACTTTTAGAATCATCAATTACTAAAAACATTTCTGTAGGTTTTATCGATTCGTCTTCACTTCTAAGGTTTTTTACATCAACTTGTAATGTAACTTCCTTTTTTTCGTTATCCACAGAAAGTAATTGTTTTATTACTTCTCCATCTTCTCCTAATTTTATAGTACAAACATTATCTTTTACTTTCTCTAAAGTTACGTCTTCATTTGCAGCATACACAAATGTTGTCATAATTACAGACATAATTAATGTAATAATTAAGCTTAATAAAATAAATTTTTTCTTCATATTATTCTCTCCTTACATATACTATTTTAATACTTTATATCTAAATTTTCAACCTTTTATATAAGATTTTAATTATTCTGAATCCATTTTATTCTCTCTTCTCTCAATTTCTCACCAAATTTAACACCTTGAAGTTTTGTATATTTACTAAAAATGTATTCACCATTTATTGTATTCAAACATTGATTTCCTATAGTTGCAAAATTAATATCTTGTGCATTGGTATTTCTGCTACTTAATTTATCTGCATTAACTATTATTTGTAATCCATTTAACCCTAAGTTTGATTTATTTACTCGTTCTATAAAATCCACTTTTTTGGAAGGTTTCATTTTATAGAAAATCCCCCCTCTCATATGTTCCCTACAGGCTATTTGCCCACATTTAATCCATAAGGTTGGCACACCAATTCTATTTCCTAATTTTTCTACTAGTTCTACACCATTTATTTCATGATTATAATGATGAGGATACTCTTCTTTAGGTGTCACACCTTTTCCTAAATCGTGTACTAATGCAGAAAATCTTATTGCTAAATCAGTAGTTTCTTGAGAAGCATAGTCTAAGACCATTATTGAGTGAACATATGCATCTCCTTCTGGATGATATTGTTCTGGTTGTAATGCACCTATTAGATTGTATATTTCCTCAAAATGAACATCTAGCACATTTGCTTTTCTCAATATTTCAAAAAATATAGAAGGCTTTCTTGAATTTAGTGCCTTCTTGAACTCTTCGAATACTCTTTCTTTGGATAAACTGTTTAACTCATTTTTTACTTCATTCATCATTTTTAAGGTCTTTTTTTCTACTTTAAATTCAAGTTGTGTAGCAAACCTAGCAACTCTATATACTCTTAACGGATCTTCTTTAAATGCTGGCGTTGTAGCTCTTATAATTTTATCTTTCAAATCTTTTTTTCCATTAAATGGATCTATTATTTCTTTCGTTAACACATTTTCTGCTATAGAGTTGATTGTTATATCTCTTCGAGACAAATCTTCCTCTATTGTTATATTTTCATTTGTTATTATATTAAATTCTTTATGACCAACTCCATTTTTAGTTTCTGTCCTAGCCATTGCAAATTCTTTTCCCATCAATGAAAAAACCGCAAATGATTTTCCTCTTATCTTTGCTTCCGGAAACATTTTAATAAATATATCTGCGGTGATTCCAGTAATACAATAATCTTCGTCATTAGTATCTCTGCCTAATAATCTATTTCGTAAAGCTCCTCCAACTAGATAAAGAGTACCTCCTGATTTTTTTATTTTATTAGCTATATCTACAATGGTCATATTCTTTTCTCCTTAAATAAATTTATAATATTTTTTGTATTTTATCTAAATTTATTCTATCTAATAAATAATTCCTCCTCCATAATCGTTTACATCCATGCCTTTAAAATCCACAAGATTTAATTTATATTTTTCAATATGCTGTAATACTCTATCTTTGCTTTCTAACTTCTCTAAATCACCGAATAACACAAAATTATGATCAAAGACAAGGCTTGCACCTCCTATAAATCCTTGCATCTTTGTCGGGTTGCCTTCTTTATCTAATAGCTTAATATTTTTTTCAACTATATAAGTAACATCTATTCCATATTTTTTTAATATATTATAAATACCGTAATCTGTGGTAATACAAGAATTCGAACTGGTAACACATATTGAGCATTTTACATATCCTTGTTTTACCGTAATAGTTGGTTTTATTGTTTTATCTGTATATTTACTTCCTATTATTCTGTTTCCTATCTGGCACGCATTATATGGAACATCCTTTGGATATTTTCTCTCTACTTTTGACATTCCTATAATAAAATTATTTTCTATTATAGGGGCATTAGGCGCACAAATAATTTTATCATTTATTCTACAATAAAATATATCGCTATGTGCAGATATTTGCTCATATGCATAGTTAGATATAGGTAGTTTCTTTACATTAAAATACTTTGATAAGTAATCCATCTCTACGTCACGTATTCTACCATCGATCAATAAATTTTTCATTTAGATACTCCCTAGTAATTACAATCTTTTTATAATATATTATTTGTATTGAAGATTTAGATATTATCAGCCATTTTTTGTAATTCATTTCTAGTAAATACTTGTTTTGAATTACAGAAGTTGCAAACTATTTCTATTTTTTCTTCTTCATTAATTATATTTTCTAATTCTTTTTTACCAATTGCAATTAAACCTTTTTCACATTTTTCTCTTGAGCAGTTACATTTATATTCAGGATTCACATTCTCTAATACTTTTAAATTGTTATCACCTGTAACTAATTTTGCAATTTCTTCTAGCGTCTTATTCTCATCTAGCATTTTGCTTATTGGAGCTATGTTTCTTACCTGTTCCTCAATAATAGATATCTCTTCCTCTGTTGCATCTGGCATCAATGATAATTTATATCCGCCTGCTGATTTTATTCCGTTTTTATCTACAAGTACTCCTAATGCGATTACAGTCGGAGTTTGTTCAGATGTAGCAAAATAATTTGTAAAGTCTTCTGCTATTTCTCCACTTACTATTGGAGTCATTCCTACATATGGATTTCCAACACCTAGATCTTTTACAATATATAACATACCTTTTGTCCCTACGGCTTTTCCTACATCTAGTTTTCCATTTTCTTTTAATGGTAAGTCAATTTGAGGATTACTTACATATCCTTTAACATTACCATTTTTGTCTGATACTGCAGTAAGCATTCCTATTGGTCCTTCTCCTTTAATTTGATTAGTCACAGTCGCTTCATCCGATTTTAACTCATATCCCATAATACTAGTTATTGTTAGCAATCTTCCTAGAGCTGCTGAAGCTGTTGGACTTAAATCATGTATTTTCCTTGCTTTTTCTACAATTTCAGCTGATGATATACATTTTATACTTACTTTACCATTATATGCTAAACAATCTATTATTCTATCTTTCATTTTATTCTTCTCCTTTTTTTATAAATTTAGATACAAAAAATCCCTCCATATTTTTTGAAGGCAATATTCTCATTGCATTATTTATAGATTTATCCAGCCCATTATTAAATGCTGGAATTCCTTCTCTTATTTCTATATTTAATGGTACAAGTTTTATATTAAAATTATTAATCGCCCAGTCTAGTATACATTCATTTTCTTCTTTATTTAATGTACATGTAGAATACACTAATGTTCCATTAGGCTTTAGTGCATTGTAAGCACTTTTAAATAATTTTTTCTGCATCTTTGTAAGCTCTTTTACAGTTCTAGTAGACCATGATTTGTAAGTTTGAACATTATAAATAGAGAATCTTCCTTCTCCACTACATGGAGTATCAAGCAAGACCTTATCAAATTTTTCATTATATTGTTCTCCTAACTTTTCTCCACGTCCATTTATAACTTCAACAATTTTGGCTCCTTGCACAATTACATTATATTTTAATCTCTCACATCTTAATTTGTCTAATTCATTTGCTAAAATATAGCCTTTTCCGTTCATTAGTGCAGCCATTTGTGTGGTCTTACTTCCCGGAGCTGCAGTTACATCCAATATGCACTCGCCTTCTTTTGGGTCAAGCACTAATGGTGGTACCATGCTTGACAAGCTTTGAAGATATATATATCCATTTTTATAAATGTCCAATTTTTGTATTTCTTTTTCATTTGCATTTTTTATTATCAGAGCATCTTTATACCATAATATTCGCTCAAACTTTATATTAATTTCTTTAAAATATTTCATTAAATCTTGTATATTATATTTTAGTGTGTTAACTCTTATAGTTGTATATCTTTTTTCAGCTATTCCTCTAAATATATTATCAACTACTCCTGGAGAAAACATTGTATATAAATTATCTACAAATTCTTCCGGTAATCTATTTTTTATTTCTGTAATTGATGGCATATTTTTTCCTTTCTTTTGAATTATTTTATTATATAATCAATTTATTCTAAATTGTACTTTTATTTATATGAGGCAGGTTCATCGAACCCGCCTTTTTTGCTTAGGATTCATACACGATAATTGGCATTGTGTCGTCTATATTTTCATATATTATATTTGCCTTATCTGCCGGTAAGTTCACACAACCATGAGATCCATTTGTCAGGTATATTTCTTTTCCAAACTGTTTTCTCCACGATGCGTCATGCATACCGATTCCTTTGTTAAATGGCATCCAATATTGCACAAACGAAGAATATCTTGTTCCATTATCATTGAAGCCTTTTAGATATACATTTCTAGCTTTATATGTCAAGTAGAACACTCCTGTCGGAGTATTATGTCCGGCTTCAACATCCCCTGTAACACAAGGGGAATCCACAATAAGCGCTCCATCTTTATACATCCATACATGTTGCCTAGAAATATCTATCTCCACATGGCTCGTCATATGTTCTGAAATAAGTTCTCTATCATAAATTGGCATCGTGTTAATTGGTTCAGAATTGCCTAACATATCTTTTATTATAGCTATTTCGGTTTCTTTATCCAGTTGCGCCCGTACTTTTTGTGGTACATTAACAGTAACCATTTCCATAGAATCGGCTGCGATGAACTGCATATTTGAATTAGCTTCATTCACCATAACAGCAAGATTTTCCACAAAGTCATAAATTCCTTGATCTGTATTTATTACAAACTCTCCATTTTTATCTTGGTATACCCAATGCTTAATTGTATTAGAGTCTAATGTCACAACGTTACCATTGCTTAGGTTAAAATTGATAGAACTTCCTAATATAGAATTGAGATAATCTCTTTTAGGTATCAAGTCCTCCTCCACGATTTCTGGATCTATTTTTGTAATTGTTGAAAAATCGATTTGTTCATCCTGATTTTCCAATTTTTTAATAGCTAGTTCCATTGCTTCATCAAAATTAATCTTGCTACCTAGACATTCCTTTTTTATTGAAAATTCAGTATCATTCCAAGTCAGATACGCATTTTCAGGGTCAACCATGTTTTCCTCTTTTAATTCAGGTATCTGTCTAAGAAATTGTTCTACTAACGCTCTATCTACTGAAATAAAACTAATTAAATTATAGTCTCTTTCTTCCCTCCAATTTACATGCTGTTTTTCAAATATCTGCTCAATCTGATAAATGTCAATACTAATTCCAAACTGTCTCAAATGTGTGACATACTCTTCTCCATCACTAAAAATGAATGATATCGCATTTTCACCTTTTTCTTTGCTAATCTTTGTAACTGCTTCATCAATGCTTAAATACGAACAATCAACGTTTTCTATTTTGGTGTTTCCTAAGAAATGTGTCTGACAAAAGTAATGTGCTCCCAAAAACGCGATTAAAAGAAGTATTAGAGCTAAAACACCCCCTACTATGCTCTTTGTCCGTTTTTTCTGCCATTTCATTTCAAAATCCATCCTTTCTATGTTGTTAAAGTAATTATACTATTAACAAATTGTTTATAGGTACGAATGTCATTATACTATAATTAACATAACATGTCAAACAGATTTCTACATGCTTATAATATGATACCATAATGTATGGATATAAGTGCCTGGCAAGGCGATACAAAAACAGTTGCAGAAATAGCATGTGTAAATGATATAAAGAGTTATTAAATCTAATAAATTTTAATTGATTTGTCCATTTTATATGTTATAATGAAATTATAGGAGGAATATAAAATGAATAATGAATTAATGATTAACATGCCATCAGACTTTCAAAGAATGAATACCTTACCAGAAGATCCTGCTAATTCAATTGCTTATGGAAAACAAACTCAATCATCAACTATGTTTGTGATGATGTATCCAATAAGCAATCAAGCTGCAATGCCTTATGGAAATGATAAAGTGGTAGTAGATGGTATTCATGGTGTATTATCTGAAACTCAAGGATTGGTTGAAGTCAAATCTGGTTCAACAAAAAATCAAAAAAGATATATCTATAGTATTGTAAAGACAAAATTAAATCCAAGTGGAATGCAATATGTTTTAACAATGCACATTGATATGAATGATCATGCTATAAATATTCAATCATATTTTGATGAAGTAGGAATGACTGGCTTAAGGGATGCAACAATAATGAATAAAATGATTAGTGAAGGAAAAATTACTCCACCAAATATGGATGGTTGGTTTAAAGATCCTTATGATGAAAATTATAGAAGAGGATTATTGAGAAATGAATCAGAAAAACCAGAGTATGACGCAATGTTTCCACAACATCCTTTATCAGAAATGAGAAATTTTATCAAATATTTAGTAGAAAACAATTGAGATTTATCTAAAGACGATAGATATTATATTCACATTTAAAAATGTTACATAAAAAAGGTATCAGGATACACATTATAAAGAGCTTAGTTTCATTCATCTAAAACTAAGCTCTTTTATATTATCTATTATTTATCCATTCATATACATAATCATAGACTTCATATCTTCTATTTCCTTCATGTAGTATGTCGTGTCTTAATTCTTTATATAATCTAATATCTATACTTTCCATTCCTGCTTTTTTAAAATCATTATAAGCTCTTATTACTCCTTTGCCACATTCCCCTACTGGATCTTTATCTCCTGATAGAAATAAAACAGGCATCTTCTTATTCATTTTCTCAATGTTTTTTATTTTTCCTGTAAAAGACATCCCTGATAGCATCTCTCTGAAAAGTCCTGCTGAAAGATTATCTCCACGTCTTTTGTCTGCGATGTATTCATCTAGGCTTTTATTATCTGAGCATAGCCAATCAAAATCTGTTCTATTGGGAGCAAATACTTTATTATATGTCTCAAATGTTAGTTTCCTTATCATTGGACTTGAATGATCTTCTCCAACTTTTTTTGCTTCATTTTTAACAGCAAATTTTGCAATTGCAATCTGTAGTGCAGGAATTTCTCCTGTCCCGACTAATATTGCTGCATCCACATTATTGGGATATTTTATTAGATATGTTCTTGCTAAAAAAGAGCCTAATGAAAAACCTAATAATATATATGGAATTCCTTGCAATTTTTCTTTTATTTTAGTCCTACATGTATTCAAATCCTCTACTGCCCAATTCCAACTGCCAACTGGTCCAAAATACATTGGTTGCGCACCTTCTGCTATAGATAAGCCATGCCCTAAGTGATCATTTCCCACCACAGCAATGCCTCTGTCTGTCAAATATTTAGCAAAGTCTTCATACCTTAAAATGTATTCCGTCACTCCATGGGCAATCTGCAAAACAGCCTTTGTTTCCCCATCTGGTAGCCATTCTACTGCATGTATTTTTGTCTTTCCATCTGCCGACATATAATAAAATTCATTCTTTCTCATTTTCATTCCTTCTTTCTTTAGTATTTCTATTTATTATTTTCCTATAAATATTTGAACATAAATTATTCCATATTTTTGACTTTTCACTACTCCTATTCCAGTATAATTAAAATTGCTGCTTAATATGTTTGCTTTATGTCCGGATGAATTCATTATAAACGTAAATCTCCCTTAATTAAAGGTATTATTTTATGAATGTCCATTATGTATGTTTTTACTTAATAATAATGTTATTCTTTTTTAGTTCCCTTATCAATCCCTCAAAATTGTTTATATCGAATACATATCCCCTCATTCCACATTTTTCGCTTGCTATTATATTCTGCTCATTATCATCAATAAAAAAACTCTCTTCTGGATTTAATTTGAACTTTTCGAATAATCTATAATATATATTCGCATTTGGTTTCATCATTTTCTCTTTCGCTGATATTAAAAATCCATCAAAATATTTGCCACATTCTGAATTTTTTACATATTCATATACTGATATATGTGTATTAGATAATGCATAAACATTATAATTATTTTCTTTCAATTTTTTTATTAAGTTACAAATATCCATATTCATAGGCATATATTCATACCATGTGCTCATTATTTTTTCGAGCTTTTTCTGTAAGTTGCTTGGTAACTTTTCTTTAAATATTATCATAGCTTCTTTATAGTTGATAAGACCTTCATCTAATTTAAACCATTCTTCTGATTTAAATATGACTTTTTTCAATATTTCTTTTTCTTCATCATTATCTGCAAATTTTGATACAATATAATCTTCATTCCAACCCAGTAAAACATTACCTAAATCAAATATTATATTTTTTATTATATTGTTATTCCTCAATCCATACTTTTTTATATTTTCCTTTGTTGCAAATCCATTTGGCGTCTTTACCTTCTCTAAAAAAGTTATTCCCTCTAAATGATCACATTCGTGTTGTATCAATCTTGAAAAAAATCCTTTTAAATTTTTTACTATTTTCTTTCCATCTTCATTATAATATGTTAATTCTATCTCTTTATACCTTTCAACTTTTCCTCGTATTTCTGGAACACTCATACATCCTTCATATTGGATATCTGTATCTTCTGATAATTTTCTCCAGCTTGGATTAATCATTGCTGTTAGTGGTATATCTTCAGCATCATTATAAGTAATATTGTCTTTTGATGCGCCCACCACAATAATTTTCTTATTGACTCCTATCTGCGGTGCCGCTATTCCCAATCCAGTGCCAAATTGCAATGTCGTTTTTAAATCTTCAATTATACCTATAATCTCCGAATTTATATTTTCAATATCAACTTCTTCTGATATCTTACCTAGAGCAGGGTCTCCAACTTCCCTAACTTTTAAAACCTTTCCCATTTATTAGCTCCCATTTTTCCTTAAACTTATTTAATTATTTATATTTGTTTTAATTTTCCTGATTTGTAAAATTTTAATAGTTCTTGTAAATCTTTAATTTCATTTTTTAGTTTTTTCCCAATATCTGTGTCTCCTACTGTTTTTCTTGTTATTCCAGTTTTCTTTACAATTAACTCTGAAATAATATCTTTTTCTTCTACAATAGCCTTTTCTACAGATTCAAAAGGCTTATTTTGGTTTAGTAATAATCCATTAGAATTATATGTCAATACGTATCCTGCATTGCCCGTTTTTTTCTGATAGCTTTTGGCAAATCCCCCATCAATCACTAACAATTTTCCATTTGCTCTTATTGGGCTTTCTCCATCTTTTGCTTTTACTGGAATATGTCCATTTACTATATGAGATTCATTTTCATCTAATCCAAATTCTCTTAAAATTTTATTGCATATATCCTCTCTGCTTGTTAAGTAATAATATGGATTTTTAGCCTCTTTATGTGTTTCCTCATTTTTTACAAAGTAACTTTCAAATGTTGCCATCTTATCTCTACCAAAAAATGGAGAGTCTGGAGAAATCCATAAATACCACATTATGTCTAATGTATCTTCATCAATGTTGTCCCTATTAAAATATATTTCTTTAATTTTTTCATTAATTCTATCTAAATATTGCTTCCCTTTAACTCTTTTTCCTAAAAATTCTACTTCTTTAAATTCGCCATTGTCCTCCATTGGTATGCATGCATGGAATAATAAATTAGAATTAAATATTGTATAGACTTCTCCTTTTTGGCACAAAAAGCTAATATGATCATTTAATTTAGGACTATGCTTGAAAGAATCACAAAGTCTTTCCATTATTTCATTTTCTTCTGTTGTTAACTCATATGGATTTTCCGGATCTATTGTCGGGAAATTTATATCATTTAATTCATATTTTTCTCCATCAATTACTACATAACCTTTTTTTAAATTCATTTTATCTAATAGCAATCTATTTTCCATATGGTATTCTGGATGTTTTTTTATAACTTGTCCTTCTATCTTAAATTGTATTATAGTGATTGCTTTATGTATTTTTGCAATACTAGTTTTATCGCTATCATCATATTTACTTTCATCATAAACTTTTGGCATAAAGTTTATGCAGTCATCATTTTTATATTTTTCCATTGCAAATGTTGCTAGTGGTCTTATATTTATTCCATATCCATCTTCTAAAATTGCTATATTATTGTATCTTGCGCAGATTCTTATAACTGTAGCTATATTTGCCTTATTACCACAGGTAGCACCCATCCACGAAATATCATGGTTTCCCCATTGCATATCTACACTATGAAAGTTCTTTATTCTCTCTATTACTAAATCTGGATGCTGTCCTCTATCATATACATCACCAATTATATGTAGATGATCAATAGCCATTCTCTTTATAAGATTTGACAATGCTATTATAAAACTATCAGCTTGGTCTAGCTCTATTATAGTTTTAATAATTGCTTTATAATATCTTTCTTTATCTTTTTCATTACCTGTTTGCGAATTTAGCAACTCATCTATTACATATTCAAATCCATTTGTAATAGCTTTTCTCACTTTCGATCTTGTATATTTAGAGCTAACTTTTTTAGCGACTTCAACCAATCTATATAATGTAATGTTATACCATTCGTTTAAGTCCTCTACTTCCTTCTTCATAAGTTTTAATTTTTCCTCTGGATAATAAATTAAAGTAGCAAGTGTGGCTCTTTCTTTTTTAGTTATAGTATTTTCATATAAATCATCTATTTTGCTTTTAATTATACCTCCACCGTTATTTAAAATATGTTCAAAAGGCTCATATTCTCCATGTATATCACTTAAGAATATCTCTGTTCCTTTTGGTAGATTAATTATCGCTTGTAAATTTATAATTTCTTCTGCAACTTCATTTATATTTTTGTATTCTTTACTCAATAGTTTTAAATATTTTTCTTCATCATATTCATTTTCCATAATTAACCTCCTTAACTTATAAATCTTAATGGAGCTACTATTAATCATAATAGACTTTTCTCATAATATCTTTTTAAGAAATTCCATGGCCCTGTTTTATCTGTTATTCCATCATAATTATTGTTAATTCTATCAATTATTTCCTGTCTTGTAAACCACCTTATATCTGATACTTCATCCTCTTGTAGTTTTATCTTAGATATGTCTACATCTTTATTTACAATATAGCACTCATTGAAATGATTATTGATTATATTTTTTTGAATATTTGTGGAAGTTGACCCTACTAGATACATTATTTCTGTTTTTGATATATCAAGTCCTAGCTCTTCTCTCATTTCTCTGATTAATGCTTGATATCCAAACTCTCCTGCTAATACATGTCCCCCAGCTGTAATGTCCCACAAGTTTGGCCATAACTTTTTATTAGCACTTCTTTTTTGTAATAATACATCTCCATTTTTATTAAATATAAAACCATATATTGCTCTGTGCCATAATCCTTGTTCATGACAAACTTCCCTGGTTTCAACTCTTCCAGTAAATTCACCATGCTCATTTAATACATCAAAATATTCCATAGTATTTCTCCTTTTAAATATTCATAATTTTCCTTATCCAATTATAAGTTTTTATCCGTATAAATCTAAAATATCATCTTGTACTATATATTATCATCATTATTCTAATCCTTTTAGAATCCCATATACCATTGAAATATCAGTTGGCACAACATATTTTGCTCCAATTTCTTCTGCCACTACTAGAACAAAAGCACACATTGCTCTTGTGGCATACCACCAATCAGGATCATTAACTTTTTTTCTTATTTCATCTAAAGATATTTCCTTGTAATACCTTTCAGTATCTTTTCTTCTTGTTTCTATATCCATCATTATTGGTGATGCATTATCTTTATATAGAATATTTTTCTCATACTTTATGCCAGACATTCTTGCAAATTTCTCATGTCCTCCACCAGATAGTATTAATATGTCTGCCTTTTCTTTTGGTAAATTTAGTCTTTCTCTTATAAAATTCTTTACTTCTTCTATATCTGTTGTTGCATAATCTCCTGCCAAATCCGGAAAATCCTGCATTACATCAATAACTCCAATCTTAGTATTTACACTTTCTTTTATTTCATTATCATATATTGCAATCTCTGTTGAGCCTCCTCCACCAATAAATACACATGCTCTATCTTTTATAAACCTTGTTGCTCCATACACAGTAAGTTCATTTTCTCTTTCCTGCGAAATAATGTCAAAATTATATCCAGTTTCGTTTTTAAATCTAGTTAAAAAATCGTTTCTCTCTACATCATCTAAAGTTCTAAAAATACTTGTTCCACATACATATATATCTTTAGAAATGCATTTTAGATCATTTATGCTCTTTACTAATTCTTTTATATCACTTTCTCTCAATTCTTTATCTTCATTATAATGTTTTTTGAATTGTATTGTTTTTCCTTCCAATTTTTTTATGTTTTCACCATCAAATTGGTCAATTTTTGTACATGTTGAACCTACTTCTACAATTATTTTATTCATTTAGATCTCCTATATCATAAAAATATTTTTTACATTCTATCATATAACCATAAAAAAAGGAAGTGTCTTGTAAACACTCCAAATAATTTTAATAGTAAGATTTCCTCTACTTCTTCAAATTTAGCACTGCCACACACTCCACATGTTTCGTAAATGGAAACATATCTACTGGTTGTATTCTATTTATATTATAAATTTCTTCCATCTTTGATAAATCTCTAACCATAGTCGCAGGGTTGCAACTTATATAAACTAATTTCTCGGGTTTAATTTTTAATATGTTTTGTATTGTTTTATCGTCTAGTCCCTTTCTTGGTGGATCTACAATTATTGCCGTTGGAACAATGTTCTTTTTATTTATTAGCTCATCAAAAGAAATTTCTACATCACCAACCATGAATTCTGCATTTTTTATATTATTTATTCTAGCATTTTCTACTGCATCATTAATAGCCTGAGGCACTATTTCTATTCCATAAACCTGTTTTACATATTTTGATGCAAATATACCTATTGTACCTATTCCACAATATAAATCAAATAATACATCATCCTTGCTTAAGCTTGCTGCTTCTATTGCTGTATTATACAATATTTCTGCTTGCACTGGATTTACTTGGTAGAATGACATTGGTGATATTTTAAATGTATATTCTCCCAATTTATCCTCTATATATCCATCGCCATATAAATTAATATTTTCTTTTCCTAGTATAACATTAGTGTTTTCATTATTAATATTTTTCACTATAGTCTTTATTTCAGGATATTGAGCGCACAATACTTTTACAATATCATGTTCTATCTCATTATTTGCTTTTTTCTCATTTACTACTAATATACACATTACTTGATTTGTATATTTTCCTACTTTTACTACTATATGCCTAAATAATCCTGTTTGTTTTTCTTCATTATATACTGATATATTTTTTTCTCTTATAAAATTTAAGATTGTTTTGGCAATTCTTTGTGATACTTCAGTTTGTATCTTGCAACTTTCTATCGGGATAATAGTATGTGTCCTTTGTGCAAATACTCCAATATCTGGCATTCCCTCTTTATTTAGTCCAACAGGATATTGTGCTTTATTTCTATAATTGTATGGATTATCCATTCCTATTGTAGATTCTACTGTAATTTTATTCTTTAAGTTCTTGTTTACTAGGCTTTGCACTGTTTCTTTTTTTAGCTTCAAAGTGTTTTCATATGTCATATGTCTTAAATCACATCCGCCACATCTCTGATATGTAGAGCAATCTACTTCTACTCTATTTTCCGAAGCCTCTATTATTTGGATTAATTTTCCATAGGCTTGAGAAGACAATACTTTCACAATTAATATTTTACATTTTTCTCCCTTTATAGCATTTGGTATGAATATAGTAAAACCATCAATTTTAGCAATGCCTTCTCCTCCAAAGCCATTGTCCACTATATCAACTATGTATGTTTCATTCTTTTTTACTGGAATTTTATTCATTTTCTTTTTCCTCTTTTAAACAATAAATTTTCCTATTTTAGGAATTCTCGATAGAATGTATGATGGAATCGCACTTAATATATATATAATTATAGTGGCTATTGGAATAGATAATATTACTGGCCATTGTAATAAACTTATATTTAATTTACTCATAATTACTATATACATTGGATGTATTAAATATACTCCTAGCGAAAGTTTTGTCCATTTATTTATGATTACTTGAGTCTTCTCAGCAAATCTTTTTTTCAAAAATATTTGCTTTACCATACAAAATACAGCCATGGAATTTAAGCATACTGGAGCAGACAAAGCATTATAAAAAACAGTTGGTAATTTATAATCAGTAATTTTTAAATATCTAGTCCCTAGTATAATGAAAATTACAGATAATATTCCCAAGACATATAATATGTACCTTGTATGCTTTTTAATATCATACTTACTTAAATAATAGCCTAATATGTAATATCCAACAAATCCTAAGAAGAAATCTATGTGGAAATTTGCATATATTATATCCAAATTAGAAAATATCGGTAGTTTTATTATCATATTTAAGCAACATTCAGATATAAACCAAATTATCAAGAAATACTCTATTATTTTTTTGTTCTCAGGTTTTGTAATTAGTTTAATTATTGGTGTTGCTAGGTACAGACCAATTAACATATATAAATACCATAAATGGTAATGCCCATTTATAAAACTCATAATAAAATACTTTGTACTAATGTCCGGTGTTAATAAAGCTCTATCCAATATTGCATAAAAAGCAGACCAGATTACTAGCATAATCATTACTCTTTTTATATATTTCTTAAATATTTTCGATATTTTAATTTCTTTTTCTTCGGGAAGAAGTAACATGCCTGTTACCATTACAAATATTGGAACTCCCCACCTGACAATCGAGTCATATATATTTATAATATTCCATTCTTTACTAGTTGCATCTATCATATACCAATCTATCGCTGATACATGTAATAACACTACTGCTATGCTTGCAACAATTTTAAGTATATTTGCGTATAGTATTTTTTCTCCATTTTTTTCTTCCATTACATTTCCTTTTAAATCTCATTGTTTATATCTTTTATTTTTTTATTTAATTCTTTTTCATCTTCTTTATTTTCCAATATTGTTTCTAGTACACCTAAGTCAAAGTCAGAAGAAATTTTCTTCAAATATTTTTCTCCTTCGTCTAGTCCTAAGTCTTTAAATGTCTTTTCTTTCATGTTTTGCCATCCTTTCTCTGCAAAGTTATTTAAAGTTTTCTATTAGCTGTTCTTCGCTTATCTCTTTATTATTATATAGAAAATCTACTACTTTGTCCATTTTTTCTTTATTTTCTGTTATTATATTGATGACATCCTTAAAGCACTCTTCTAATATCTCATTAACCTCTTTTAATACATCTTGAGACAATTCTGTATCCTCATTTTCAATTTGTGCTAATCCAAATTTTGACATTCCATAACGTGTTACCATGTTTCTTGCAATTCTAGTTGCGTGTTCTAAGTCACTAGTATTTCCATTACAATATTCTCCTAAGTATACTTTTTCTGCTCCCATTCCAGCAAGCGATACTTTTATCATATTTAGCAGTTCTGTTTTTGATTGAGTATAACCACTTGTTCCTTTATGAGCTACATACCCTAGCGTGCCAGTTCCTTCAGCATTTATTGTAATTTTCTTTATTCCAGGTTCTTTAAATAGTATCAATCTTAAAATTGCATGCCCCACTTCATGTATAGCAGTATTTTTCTGTGCCTCTTCAGTTATCTTGCTTGGATCAATCATTGATTGTCCTCTAAAAATACATGAAGTCATCTCTTGTATAGTTGGAATGTCTTGCTGCTTTATAGTAATAATATCATCTGAATTATTTTTTGCATGTTTCATTAATATTTCTTGTAGTAACTTATCAACAAATCTACCATTTCCTATATTATCAACGTTGCAAAAATATTTTATTACTTTTTTCACGTCTTCTTTTGCACTTTCTTCTATTTTCATTCCTGTATTTTCAATCTTTTTATACAGAATAGATTCTAATTCACTATCGTTATAATCGGGGAAGTCAAATGTATAACCTATTCTCGAAGCTATTCCTGGGTTACTATCTACAAAATCCTTCATCTCTTTTTTGTATCCTGCAAAGATTACTACAAATTCTCCCTTATGATCTTCCATTGCCTTTATTAATGTTGCTATTGCTTCTGCACCAAAATCATATTGTGCTCCTTTCCCTTGAGTAAGGCTATAAGCCTCATCAATGAACAATACTCCTCCCATTGCTTTTTCAATTACTTCTGACGTTTTCGGTGCTGTCTGCCCAACATATCCTGCTATTAAATCTTTTCTTTCTACTTCTATCAACTTGTTTTCATGTATTATTCCTAAGTCGAATAACATCTTAGCCATTATTCTTGCTATGGTTGTTTTTCCTGTTCCAGGATTTCCTGTAAACACCATATGCATATTCTGTGCTGCTATATCTATTTCATAGTTTTGAGCCTTCTTTAAAAATCTTACATATGATTCAAAATCTTTAATTTTTTTCTTTAGATCTTCTAACCCTATAACATTATTCAGTAATTTATCTACTTCAGTTGCATCTTGAACGTCATTATTGGTTAGCTCTTCTATTGTTGGTATGTCAGCTTCACTAATAGATGTTATTTTTTCATTTTCATTCTTAGAATGTTTCATAATTGTCTCTTGTACTAATTTATCTACAAATCTGCCATTTCCAAACATCTTTCTCTTTGAATAATATGAAAATATACCTAATAATTTATTATCTAAGTTTTCAGATAACTCAAATCCCATATTTTTCATCTTGATTTTATATATTTCTAGAAGTTCTTCTTCTGTATAATCTGGAAAGTCAAATGTATAGCCTATTCTTGATGCTATTCCTGAATTACTATCGATAAAAGTTTTCATTTCATCTTTATACCCTGCAAAAATTACTACAAATTCTCCTTTATGATCTTCCATTGCCTTTATTAATGTCGCTATTGCTTCTGCACCAAAGTCTGAGGAACTTCCTTTTACTTGAGCAAGACTATAAGCTTCATCAATAAACAATACTCCTCCCATTGCTTTGTCTATTACTTCTGACGTTTTCGGTGCTGTCTGCCCAATATAAGGTGCTATTAAATCTTTTCTTTCTACTTCTATCAATTTATTTTCACGTATCATACCTAAATCATATAGCATTTTTGCCATTATTCTTGCTATTGTCGTCTTGCCAGTTCCTGGATTTCCTGTAAACACCATATGCATATTTACATTCGCTAAATTTATTCCATTAGCCTTCGCTTTTACTTGGAAAAGCATATATTGTTCAAATTCTTTCAATTTGTTTTTTACGTTTGATAAACCAATTATGTTCTTTAAACTTTCTTCCACAGATTCCTTTTTATACATATTATCTGGAAAAACAACTTTATTCTTTGAATTACTATAAATAGCAAGATATCTTGCCAATTCATTATTAGAAAATGGTAAGAATTTCTCGTTAAAACTTACAAAGTCAATGAATTGTTTTTTATACTCATCTTTATTCTCTCTTAAGTTTCTAATTAGACTATCTTTTAAAGAACTTGAATATACTTCAAACATTTCATCTATTGTTATTTTTGGGAATTTAAACCTATAGCTTTGATACACAAACTTCAATCTTGGGTCTAATCCTATTAAGTTATCTATTTCTTCCTCTGTTCCAACTAGTATTATATAGTGTTCCAAGTACAATGATGTTAGAATTTCTATTATATTTTCATATTGTTTTCTTTTTATCTCTTTGTATTCTCCAATTCCTATAGTGGCATCTTTATATAGTTTATAGTCATCAACAAACTCTTTTATACCTGTCAATACATATAATTTACCTTCTTCTATATCAATACGTCTAACTTCCGAATAAGAATTTATAGGTTCATATGGTGGTCTTGCTGTAATTCCATAAGTTGTCCTTGCAGCTAAATTTTGCATACTGATACTAATAGGATTCTCCGTCTTTGTTTTCCCATATCTATATAATACTTTTGATATCTTTTTAATAAATTCAGTCTTTCCAACACCTCTATCTCCTTCTATTGTACAATGTAAGTTTTGTTGAAATTTATTTGTCATGATTTCGATTAAACTATTTACATTCAGTATTTTCTCATTATATTTTAATATCTCATCAAGTTGCTTTTTTCTGTCAAAATCAAGTTGTTCTATTTTATCTTCTATCATTTTTTTATTTTCAAGATTCATTCTTTCTTGATTCTGATGATAGTAATCTCTCTCTTCTTGTATTTTATCTTCTCTGCCGATTTTCTTGAGGTAATAAATATATCCAGCTATTAAACTTGGACAAGCTTCAAGTCTACAACTATATGTATTACAAAGATAAGTTGGATTTTTCGTCTCTCGTGTTAGATATGTATAATTTTTCCATTCCTTTTTTTTCAAGCCATTTATATCACATGCAATATTTCTAAAATCTAAACAACTCAATTGCGAATTAATAGTTATACGTTTTTCTTTATTCAATGAATTAGTTACCCATATCATTTCTTTTTTTACTAACTCATTACAGAAATCAAATACTTTATCTGGGACTCTTTTTAATCCTTCGTCAAACTGCCAAACGAAGTCAAATTCGTCATAGACTTCATTGCTTTTTCTAAATTCTTCTCTATCTTTTAATTTATCATCAAATTCACCTTTTTGTTTTAAATATGCTATATATCCCATTATATTTTTAGGACATTTTTGGAATCTACACCCAATGCAAACATTATCTATATTGCCTTTTAATGTAAAAACGCTCTTTGTTTTTTGAAATATATTGTTTTCATCCAGAATACCTTTTTTATTCTCTACTGCGTCTAACAAATCTTTTGTAGAATGCTTTTTACTACATAAATTTATTATATTCGATTCAATTAATACTTCTCCATTTTTACCTGCGCTTAATGATACTTCACCATTTGCTAATAAGTACTCACACAGCTTTAATGTGTCATCTGATACATATCTTAGTCCATTTAGTGCCTTATCTTCAAAATTAATGTTTTTATTAGTTTCATTCATCTCTCCCATATTTTCTTACGTTCCTTTCCATATTTACATATAGTATAACATAATGAATAATTATTTGAAAGATTATGCCAGTACAAATTTTTTTAATAATTTTTGAATTTCTATTGACAATAAAAGTATAAATGTGCTAATATAAATAAGTGTTAACAATAATGCACATGCGGATGTGGCGGAATTGGCAGACGCGCTGGTCTTAGGAACCAGTACCAACGGTGTGGAGGTTCAAGTCCTCTCATCCGCACCAAAAGACAGGTTATTAAAACCTGTCTTTTTTTTTCATATATACGAATATTTTTCTCTCTACTCAAATAATTGTAATATCTCTTCCTTGCTTTGAACACCTAAACTAGTTCCAAGTACTTTTCCATCTTTTATTGCCACAAATGTTGGTATACTCATAACATTGAATTTCGAAGCTAATTCTGACTCTTCATCAACATTTACTTTACATACTTTTATTTTACCTTCATTTTCATTTGCAATTTGTTCAACGACTGGCATCATTGCTCTACATGGTCCACACCAAGTAGCCCAGAAGTCTATTAATACTGGGATTTGAGATTTTACAACCTCTTCATCATAATTTTTACTAGTTAAATTTATTTCACTCATTTAGTTGTTCCTCCTTAATTTATTAATTATTGAAAGCCCTGCTTTTGTGCCTTCATATACAGCTTTTGATATTTGTAAAATTCCTCCTGTGCAGTCTCCTGCAGCGTATACATTTGGTATTGTCGTTTCCATATCAGCATTCACTATGATATAGTTTTCTTCAATTCTAGCTCCTAATTTCTTAGCAAAATCCAGACTGCTGGCTGTTCCTTGTGCTATAAATATTCCTTGTACTTTTTCTGTTGAATTATCTTCAAATTCTATCTCTTCGATTTTATTGTCTCCTCTAAATTCTCTTATTTTTTTATCGTTTATTTTCAATTTCTCATTATTGCTTCTATTCTCTATGTGCTCTTGCCCATCTGTAAGCATAGTAACCGATTTAACAACTGGCAAAAGTTCTTCTATCTCTCCTATTGCGTATTCCCCATTTCCTAAAACTGCTACATCTTTATTTTTATAGAAAGCTGCATCACATATAGCACAGTAACTTATTCCTTTTCCTTCATATTCCTGTACACCTTTTATATTAGGTTTATTTCTATTTGCACCTGTTGCAAGTACTATAGTTTTAGCTATATATCTCTCATTTTGTGTTTGATTTGCTGTAATCACTTCATAATTATTATCGTTTGTATATTTTATTCCTATTACCTCTTTTTTTAAAATATTCACTCCTAATGCTTTTGCTTGTTTTTCTCCATTCTCTATTAGCACTCTACCTGAAATCGGCTTCTCAAAACCATAGTAATTTTCTATTTTCTTTGCCTTATTTAAGGCACTTTCTCCTTTTGTAATCACTAGAACATTAAATCCTGCACGTTTTATATATAAACTTGCTGTGATTCCAGCAGGTCCACCTCCTATTATTATAGTATCATACATAAAAAATATTCCCTTCATTTTAATCTAATAGATTATATATATTCTCAAATTTATAGCCTTTTTCTTTTAAGTAATGTATTAAATCTGATAACATTTCATATGTTAATATTTTATCACTAGAGTCATGCATTAAAATTACAACTGTATCCTTCTCCCCCATAGTATTTATTACATTTTGCATTAAATCCTCTTTTGTGTGTGCACCTGCGGCATCTTCGCTAAGACAATTCCAATCTAGATGCACCACACCATTTTCATATAATAGTGCTTTGGAATTTTGTTTAGCATTATCATAATATCCGCCATTTGAACCTCCTGGAAATCTGAATAGTCTAGAACTATAAGATTGGTTTCCTAATGCATCTTTTATTGCCTGCTCTGTAACATTATATTCATTGAACGTCGCTTCTGGTGATGAATATATTTCTGAATATCTATGCGAATATCCATGATTTGCAATATAATGTCCCTCATCAAACTCTCTTTTTAGTATATCCGGATTATTTTTTGCATTATTTCCTAATATAAAAAATGTTGCTTTTACTTCTTCTTTTTTTAATAAATCCAATATTAATGGAGTTACTGTTTTTGATGGTCCATCATCAAAAGTCAAAAATACTCTTTTTTCTCCAGTTGATCTATATATATGAAGAATTCTATCCTTCTCTTCATCTGAAAGAGGTCTACTAGTTTGTTCTATTCTTTTTTCTATTTCTGCCTGTTTTTTTTCTTCTTCCTGTCTCTTTTTTTCTAATTCTTCTTTTTCAATTTCTTCTTGTTGTTTTTGATATTCTTTTGCTTGCTCTTGTACTCTATTATATTCAGCTAACTTTATTCCTAAAATTGTTGCTAAAAATACAAGTAAGATCAGTAAAATAATAATTATTGCCACTTTCTTTTTATTTAATTTTCTTGTTGTTATTAAATCGTACATTTCTACCTCTTATTTTTTTTCTTTATTCTATCATATACTATTTTTATTTACAATATTCTACAAATTTTTTCATATTAAATAAGACGCCAAAATAGCGTCTTTACTTAATTTTCATGCTTAGTTCCATTAATTTTTAAAAGTTTAAATAATTCCACAATGATTATTGGAGCAATTACTAGCAATATCGTTTCTATAATTCTATCCATTGGTAATACCGGTATACTAAATACAGTTCTTAACGCTGGTATTGCTAGTATTACAATCATTAATAATGCTGATGCACCTATTGCTATGAATAAATTCTTGTTTCCTCCAATTCCTGTTTTAAATATCGACTCTTTATTGTTCCTTATATTAAATACATGAATCAATTCTGAAAATGCTAAAACTATAAATGCCATTGTTTGCCCTATTTCTACTCTTACCTCTTCAGGAGTTAATCCATCAATTGTAGGTGGATTTGGTGTTGCGATACCTATAACAAATGCAGATAAAGATAAAATTCCAATCATTATTCCTTGATAAGCAATTCTCCAAGTCATTCCTTTTGTAAATATTCCAGTGTTAGACTTTATAGGCTTCCTATTCATTACGTTTTTATTTGCTGGATCAAAAGCTAATGCTAATGCTGGTAATGAATCTGTAACTAAATTTATCCATAAGATATGAATAGGCAATAATGGTTCAATTAAATTTATTGGTATTCCAAATTTACTTGATAAGAATGGAGTTATAAGTATTGCTAAAAATAATACAATTACCTCTCCAACGTTGCTTGATAATAAGAATTGAATAGCCTTTAAAATATTGTCATATATACGCCTTCCTTCTTCTACTGCCGATACTACTGTTGCAAAATTATCATCTGTTAAAATTACATCTGCTGCTTCTTTTGCAACATCTGTTCCTACCATTCCCATTGCACAACCGATGTCTGATGTTTTAAGTGCTGGTGCATCATTAACACCATCTCCTGTCATTGCTACCACTTCACCATGTGCCTGCCATGCTTTTACTATACGAACTTTGTGTTCTGGTGAAACTCTTGCATATACTCTGATATTTTCTACTCTTTGTATTAATTCATCTTGAGACATTGATTCTAGCTCACTACCAGTAATTGCTTCTTCTCCTTCTTCCAAAATTCCTAGTTCTTTTGCTATTGCAACTGCTGTTGTTTTATGGTCTCCTGTTATCATTACTGTCTTTATCCCAGCTGATTTACACTTTTCTACAGCAACTTTTGCTTCTTCTCTTGGTGGATCTATCATTCCAACCATACCAATAAAGATTAGATCTTTTTCAATGTTTTTCATTTCTTCTTTTGATGGCATATGATCTATTTCCTTATAAGCCATAGCTAGAACTCTTAGCGCATTTTCCGCCATTTCATTATTGAATGTGCTAATTGTCTTCTTATAAGTATTTATATCATTATTCACTTTTCCATTTATTTGATATCCATTACATCTAGCTAAAAGCTCATCCATGCCACCTTTGGTATAAACCATATACTGGTTATCTGCAACTTTATGAACTGTTGTCATCAATTTTCTGTCTGAGTCAAATGGAACTTCTTCAACCCTTGGCATGCTGTTAAAAACATCCGGAGTAAAGTCTAATTTGAATCCCATATCAATTAAAGCTGTTTCAGTTGGATCTCCTGTTAATTTCTTGTTTTCTCCAATCTTAGTATCGTTGCATAGCATTGATATATTTACTAATCTTACTAATTCTTCATTCTCTTTATCTGTATTGACTTCATCAATATCTATTATTCTATTGTTATAGAATAATTTTTTTACTGTCATTTTGTTTTGAGTTAGTGTTCCAGTCTTATCTGAGCAAATAACTGTAGCACTTCCAAGCGTTTCTACTGCAGGTAATTTCTTAACAATAGCATGTCTTTTTACCATTCTTTGTACACCTATTGCTAAAACAATTGTAGAAACTGCTGCTAATCCTTCTGGAATAACAGCAACAGCTAAGCTTACTGCTGTCATAAACATATCTAATGGTTCTTTTCCTTGTAATAATCCTATTACAAATATTACTGCACATATTGCAAGTGATGCTATTCCCAAAGTTTTTCCTAATTTATTTAATCTTTGTTGTAGTGGAGTATCTGATTTCTCTGTGCTATTTAATATTCCTGCAATCTTGCCTACTTCTGTATTCATTCCAGTTTCAACTACAATGCCTTTTCCTCTACCATATGTAATTAAGCTAGATGAAAATAGCATATTAGTTCTGTCTCCAATTCCCACATCAGTGTCTGTTATTGTCGTTGCATATTTTTCTACAGGAACTGATTCACCTGTTAAAGACGATTCCTGTGATTTTAAATTCATAGCCTCTGTAATTCTTATGTCTGCTGGGACATAGTCTCCTGTTTCCAACACAACTACATCTCCTGGAACTAAATCTTTTGATGGAACTACTGTTATTTTACCATCTCTAATAACCTTAGCAGAATAACTACTTAGTTTTTTTAAAGCTTCCAAAGACTTTTCAGCTTTATCTTCTTGCGCTACGCCAATTATAGCGTTTACTATTACAACTATCATTATAATAATAGAATCAGTTATTCCTTCACCTTGTACATATCCAACTATTCCAGAGATAATAGCAGCAATAATTAATACAATAATCATAAAATCTTTAAATTGTTGCAAAAACTTAACCCAAAGAGGAGTCTTCTTTCCTTCTTCTAATTCATTTAATCCGTATTTTGATTTTCTTTGTACAACTTCTTCAGATGACAATCCCAAATCTTCATTTGTATTCATGTCTTTTACTGTTTCATCTACTGATTTGTTAAACCAATTCTTTTTTTCCATATTTTCTATTCCTTTCCCGAGCATTTTTCTAATCTATTATTTTATTATGTACAAAAAAGCAAGACTCTAAAAGAAATTTGCCCAAAATTCTGTAAATTTCTTTAAAAGTCTTGCTTACCATCATTACTTGGTTACTAGCCATGCTTTGTGCCGTGATGTTGACTAGTAGTTTACAAGCTACTCCCTTTTAATTTACATTATATTATCATTCTTAATTAAAAAACGCAAGATGGTATTGTAATTTTTTTTAAAATTGTTTATACTATTGATATATAAATTATTGCGGGTATAATTTAGTGGCTAGAATGTCATGCTTCCGACCTGACAGCGCGAGTTCGATTCTCGCTACCCGCTCCACAAAATAACAACTTACGAAACTATAATAGTTCATAAGTTGTTATTTTTCATACAACCATATTTTAGTCTGTTACATAATCAGCAAGTTCTAAAGCAATATCAAAATGTCCTGAATCATGCTGTGTTCCTGTAAGTTCACCTTCTTTATGTCTTCTATTCCATTTTGGAGCATCAAGTAAATCACCACTTGTAAAGAATATATATAGGTTTATGTTTCTAAAATCACACATAGCTTGAATTCCCGAGCATTCCATTTCCACGGATATACAACCATCAGCTTTATGTTTTTCAAAATTATTAACTGTTTCTCTGTAAAAAGAATCTGTTGTCCAAGTTTTCCCTTTAACAAAAGGTATTCCATTTTCCTCCATAAATTTTGCAACTATATCAGCGTTTTTGACTCTTATATAATCAGAAGCAGGTGCATAGTGATATGAAGTACCTTCATCACGATATGCCTCAGTAGGAATCATAACTTTTCCATGAGTAATTTCTTTATTTAAGCATCCACATCCTCCAAAGACTATATATTTATCAGTTTTTATTTCCGATAAAGTATCTTCTATTGTACCCACGCATGCAGGTGCACCAACATAAGTTTTATAAAAAGCAAACTTTTTATCATTATAATTTATCTGGTAAATTGGTGTAATTCCAGTAACAAATTTAAATTGTCCAATTTGTTTACAATTGTAGTTTTCTAAAACATATTTTTCAATAATGTTCGAAAATGTAACTATACATGCATCTACTATTGGAGCATTTTCTTTTAATTTTGGATTTATTTTTGCCTCAGATTTATTATCAAAACTATCGACTATCATATCATATTATTTCCTTTCAAATTCAATATTTATAACATTTACATCAGATATAGAAAATTAACAATATTATATTAAATAATCCCATATGCATCTCTCCTTTTATATTATTATGTTTATTATACAGTAAATCTAAAAAAAAACATAGTTTTATTTAAATATTTATAAAAAACACACCCTGCAAAGTTCGTAAGAATCTGCAAGGTGTGTCCCTTATTCACCCTTTACCAGTTGGCTTAGGATTAAAGGAAGAAAGAGTTGTTAATTGCTTGTGGTCTCGTCACTTTCATAATGGTGCACATACCATTCTGGATGAGTAGTCCTCTTGTAACCAGCTTCAATCAGAGAGTTGACAGTATCGTTGACAACCGTTTTCACCTTGATCAAAAAGGTCCTGCCATACTCGTCGCAGACCATAAGGGTCTTATCATCGACAACGATATACGTGCCAATATTTTTTCCAGTATCGTGGAGCAAGTACTTCGTCACCATTGCCGTGTAGTAGGTATTGGTAGCAGTATCATTATAACCTTCACTAATCTGCTTAACCTGCTTAATCTGCGCCAGATTCAGTTGAGCCTCTTTGATTCCTTCAGACTTAGCGATTTCGGCCGCTTTTTCGTAGGTTTCTGCCCAATTTTCCTCGTTAGCAATCTTCGCCAACCAGATATAGGCTTCAGGTTTTGTCTCTTCATTAGAAAACGGAACATAGAGACAACCGTACTTGTACCCGGCACTCTTCAGGATATCTTCGATTTCGCTACGATACGGAGTCACCATAACGTTACCACTGCCATCTGAGAAAGCAATTTGACCATTGTTCTGGCAGTAGAACTTACCTTCACAATGTTCGATCACTTGGTAGGAGAACTGCATTAGTTCCTCCAAATCTGCGATCCGGACGTGACGAATAGGTTTGTTGAACATATGTATACCTCTTTCTGCCCACAATTCGTGGGACTTTGTAATATGTCGTGCTCTTGAGGAGTCACGCTAACCCTTTTGGGTTATTCCTCATATTATATCATGTTTTACATAATTTGTAAACTTGTAGTATTATTGAGTTCTTTTCTTATAAAAAGAAATAACAGATTTAATAGTAATACAACCTCATATTACCTAATATATTATTATATAATTATTAGAGGTGATCGCATTGATTATTAAATCTATTAAAGTAAATTTGCTAAAAAAGATGTTGTTCTTTTTATTTATCCTTTTACTAGTCTCTACAATTTTGTGTTTCTGCGCATTTAACGGGTTTAAATTTATAACTATGTTTGAGTCATCTAACACTATTGATAATGTTTTTAATTCAGAGGCAACAGGTGAAAATTTTATGAATCAAATTGCTAATATTTCTATGGAAGACTTAGCTGAAGATTCTGACTCTCCTAAATCATATATAAAGTGGGTTGATTTTCAAGGTACTTCATCAATTTTAAAAAAGCTGTCTGACTTAGATATTTCCTCGCATGTTAATAATGAACCTGTAAAATTAAATTGGATAGAACTCATGGCATACTTAGGTTGCAAATATGGTGGTAATTTAGCTTTATTTAAGCAATCTGATTTAGATACATTAGTATCAAATTTACGTGAAGGCAAGTCCATATCAGAATTAACCTCTAACATGAAATTATATAATTATTTTTATCAGAGTTATGATGCTATATTTCATGAATATTTAGGAGAATATGAAATTGAAACTATTGATACAGATGGAAATAAATCTTACACAAAAAAATATGGCTTAAAGGTATTTCTTCCTATTGCAAAAAATTATAGTTTCAGCCATTATAAAGATTTTGGTACTTCTCGTTCTTATGGATATAGACGTTTACATTTAGGTAATGATCTTCTTCGGAAGCATTGGTACTCCCATTATCGCAGTTGAATCTGGTTATATAGAAGCTTTAGGATGGAACCAATATGGTGGATGGAGAATTGGAATCCGTAGTTTTGATGGAAAAAGATATTATTACTATGCACATTTAAGAAAAGATCATCCATATGCAAAAAATTTATGTGAAGGTCAAATAGTTACTGCAGGTGATGTTATTGGATATTTAGGAATGACTGGTTACAGTAGTCATGAAAATGTAAACAATATTAACATTCCTCACTTACACTTTGGAATACAACTAATTTTTAACGAGGTACAAAAAGACGGAGTTAATCAGATTTGGATTGATGTATATGAAATTGTAGAATTCTTACGAAAAAATGCTTCTCAAGTTTATATTGCATACCCCGATACAAAAGATTTTGAAAGAAAATACGATATGATGATAATAGATTAAATATTGCATTTTTCTATATTTTTTTGTATAATTCTATTTATGAAAACTATAATTGTAAATAAAGAAAATGATGGAAAAAAATTAAATAATGTTTTATTAAAGGAATTTCCTTCTCTAAGTGTAAATTCTTTTTATAAAGCATTAAGAAAAAAAGATATCAGAGTTAACGATGTAAAAGTAAATGAAAACGTATCTGTACATACTGGCGATTCTATAAAAGTTTATATTACAGATGATATATTATTGGGTACTTCTATAGAGGTTGAAAAGGTATTTGAAGACACTAATATTTTAGTGGTAAACAAGCCTGCAGGAATTGAAGTAACTGGAGATCAGTCATTAACAGCTTTATTAGCACAAATATATGGCTTTGATATTATGCCTTGTCATAGACTTGATAGAAATACTTCCGGTCTTACTCTTTTTGCCAAAAATGAACAATCACAAAATATCCTTTTTGAAAAATTTAAAAAACATGAAATTGAGAAGCACTATCTTTGTAGAGTATATGGTATTCCAAAAGAAAAACATAAAATTTTAACAGCTTTTCTTTTCAAGGATAATAAAAAATCTATTGTATATATTAGTGATTCTCCTAAAAAAGGCTATCAAAATATTATTACAGAATACACGGTAGTATCTACTAACTCTTTTGATAACACTAGTATATTAGAGATTATTTTACATACTGGTAGAACTCATCAAATACGCGCACATCTATCTCATATTGGTTATCCTATTATTGGAGACGGTAAATATGGAATAAACGAGATAAATAAAGAATTTAAGTGTAAAACTCAAAATCTGTGTAGCTATAAAATTAAGTTTAATTTTAAGACAGACTCTGGTAACTTAGCCTATTTAAATGGAAAAGAAATAGAATTAAAAGATATAGAAAAAATATTTAAATAAGATTCTAAAAAATGACTGAAATCAATCATTTTAAAACATGATTGATTCCAGCCATTTCTATTATATAAAATTTTTTATAAAGCCATATTTATTCCTTTTGAAATTATTTTTGACATATTTTCTATTAATTTATCTATCTCTTTTGGTGTAACTATCATATTGTAATCTTTTGGTATTAGTGCTTCTTTTATTTCTTCATAATTATCTTTTTCTTTTAGCTCATTTAAGTATGAATTAGACATTGCTTTCTGTTGTAAATTGTCTATAAATAAGTTTATACAATCATTAGTTATTGAAGCAAGATCCACAACCGTTGGAATTCCTAAGGCTATTACTGGTATTCCTAATGTTTTGTTGCTTATTTCTTTCCTTTTATTATCAACTCCTGCTCCTGGTACTATGCCAGTATCTGCAATTTGAATACTGCTACTTATTCTTTCTATACTTCTTGAGGCTAGGGCATCTATAACAATTAATAATTTTGGATGTATATTATCTACAATTCCTTTTAAAACCTCCATTGTTTCTATTCCTGTAGTTCCGAGTACTCCTGGTGATATTGCAGAAACAGGTCTTGTATCTTCTGGCATCACTTTAGGCATATATTCTAATATGTGTCTTGTTATCTCTATATGTGGTATAACTTTAGGGCCAAGTGCATCTGGAGTTACATACATATTTCCCAACCCCACAACCAATATATCCTCTGTATCAGTCACATGCTCTCCTATTACCTTCCTTAACTCATCTGCAAGCACTTCTGCTATTTGTTCTATCTTTTCATCATCTGCAAGTTTTATGTTCTTTACATCCAATGTAATATAATTTCCTATAGGCTTTCCAAGCTTATTTTCTCCATCTTCATTTATTATTTTTACTCTTGAGATATCTGTTTCTTCTCGTGACTCATTTTCAATCTCAATTCCATCAATTTCACTCTGTATATTATTAACTTTTTTATAAATGTCATTTCTCTCAACTGCTAAATCCGTTCTAAAATTATACATAAAAACCTCCTACACAGTAATAGTTTGTGTAGGAGTATTTATTTTATTCAAAAACTAAGAACAATATCTACAAAGTATAGATTCTAATCCAATATTTATATCCATAGCTCCACTTTTTACTTTATAATCTAGGTCTATAAATTCTTGCAAAATTTTTCTAAGTTCTTCTTCTTTAAAATATTTTGATTGCATTGTGTATTTAGTTGTTAGAAAAGTTTGATTAGGCTTTAAATTTAGGCTTTCTGCAATATTTAATTTTTCTCTAATTGCAATTTTTGTAATGTATATTTTTTTAAAATGATTATATAATGTAATAAATATTTTTTGTATCGGTTCCTTTGCATATATTAAATTTTTTAAGACTTGAAGAGCTTCAGAAATATTTCGTTTACCTAGGCTATCCGTTAAGTCAAATATTATACTTTCAAATTGCTTTATTGCCAGTAAGTCAATTGTTTGTTTTGTTATTGTACCATTCTCTCCAACATATTCTATTTGCTTTCTTATTTCATTGATTAAGTCTTGTAGAGAAGTTCCGCAAACTTCTATAAAATAATTTAATGTACTATTGTCTATATTTACTTTATATGCATTACATATGGCTTTTATTCTCTTTGCTAAATCTATAGGCTTTTGCCTTTCAAAATTACATACACACCCAACTTTCTCTATTTCTTTATATAAGTCATTTTTCTCTACTTCATTTTCTATGAACACTAATATTACAGAATCTTTAATCATATCTATATTTTCATCTATATATGTAGCTAATTTATTCTCAAATTTGTTATCTTCTTTTTGTTTTTTTGTTTCTGTACCAGTTTTTCCTCTTTTCGCTTTCTGAAATAATCCTGTATCTTTTGCAATAATAAGTTTTTGTGGATATCCAAATGCTGGAGTTTCAATATCCGCAATAATATCTGCAACATTATTGTTATCTATCTGTATGTAATTTATTCCATTTATTACTTCTCCAAATAATTTATTTATCTTTTTTACGCAGTTGTCTAATAAAAATCTTTCTTCTCCATATAATAGATAAATATTATTAAGTTTACCAGCTTTTAAATTATTTTCTAATGTAGCAATATCCACTATCTTCCTCCCAGTTACTTATTAAGCACTATTCTAAAAATTTCTGAAACACTCCATGCTTGTGCGAAAGTTCCTCTTGCTTCATATGGTTCTCTAGAATCATATAATTCACTTATTGTTCCAATACTAGACCTTTCATACATTTCTTTTTCAAAAGTTAATCTTGTATTCTGTACCAACTCTTTCAATTTGTCTTCTAATTCTTGTTTTCTTATTCTGTCTTTTTCCATCTTTATTGTATTTTTTAAAGCATCATAATACAATCCCAATAACCAAGGCCAGGTTATTCCTTGATGATAACTTGTATCTCTTTTATATGGTGATCCCTCATATATAGCAACATATTCCTCTTCGTCTGCAGCCAATGTCTGTAAACCATAATTATTTAGTAGTTTTTTGTAAACCACTTCTATTATTTGCTCTGCAATTACCGGTGTCTCAATAACTGGATGAGATAAACTTAATGCAAATAATTGATTTGGTCTTATTTTATCATCTCCTAAAACATCATACAAACATTGCTTATTTTTATTATAGAATTTTTCATTGAATGACTTTGAAGTTTTTTCTGCCATTTCTAAGTATTTCTTGCATAATTTTTTATCATCAAACTTTTCTGCAAATCTTGCCATTATCTTTAGAGCATTATACCATAGTGCATTTAGCTCTACAGTTTTACCGTTTCTCGGAGTTACTGCATGTCCATCTATTTTCACATCCATCCAAGTAATCTGAGTATTTTCAGTTCCTGCTGATATTAAATTATCATTATCTAGATAAATATTATCTCCATCTACATTTATTTTTCCAGAATAAGCTTCAATTATTTTTACTAAAGATGGGTATATTTTTTCTTTAACAAAATCATAATCATTTGTATATTTTAAGTACTTATAAACTTGCTCTATTAGCAACAATGAACTATCAGCACTATTATATAGTGGCCTATTATCATATCCAGAATATCCATTTGGTACTAATCCAAATTTCATGTCTCTTATATTAGTTAACAAGACTTCCTTTGCTATATCATATCTCTTAGTAATAAGCAGTAGTCCTTCAAATGAAATTAAAGTATCTCTTCCCCAATCCAAGAACCATGGATATCCAGCAATTATTGTGTGTAAACCAAATGATGGTCTGTTAACTATAAAATTATCTGTTGCCATTATCAGCGTCTTTATAATTTCTAGATTCTTATTATTCATTTTACTGTTTTGTAGAATTCCTGTGTCGTAGATAATTCCGCTTAATCTAGTTAATTCTTTATTAATAACATTTACTCCATCAATTTCTTCTATATTTTCTTCTAATGAACATACAAAAGTTATATCTTTTTCTTCATTCGGATCTAAATTAATGTTATATACCCCTGGTATGTAGTGATTCTCTTCCGCTTCAAAGCCTCTTTCCTCTTCTCTTAAATAATACATATTATTAAAGCTGTCATCTATATGTTTAAGATATTTACCATCTGAACATGTCATATATATAGGTGTTGATGAGTTATCATCTAATATCACTTTTAGCTTATTATTAAAATGAGTTTGAGTAGCTTCAAATTGATGCTCATGATTAATTGAATGAAAATCTCTAAAATTCATAACTGGAGCTAATGTAAGCTTTGATTCTGCATTTTGATTTTTTATCCTATATAATATTACTACAGTATTTTTTCCATACTCCATACAAATGAATTTTTTTATTGTTATATCTTCTACTTTATATGTAAATATTGGAATATATTCTTTTTTAAATTCTGTTAGGTATGTATATCCTTCAGAAATCTCGCCGTTTGAAATATTAGTATATAAATTATATTTTCTTCCGTTAGTTTCCATACTTTCATCTAATTTTGATAATATCAAGAATCTTCTTGCTGGTGGAGTTAATGGAGCTATTAATAGCCCATGATATTTTCTTGTATTACATCCTATTTCACTCTGGCTACAAAATCCACCTATTCCGTTAGTTATTATCCAGTCTCTTTTTAAAGCTTTTTTTACACGTCCATCAATTTCATTATATTTCATCTATCGTTTACCTCTTTTTATTCTTTTTGGCTTGTTTTTCTCATCTTTCTTAATGTATCTTCCATTCTCTTTTCTCTGTCTTTATCCATTTTCGTTTCTTCATTTAGTTCACTAATTTCTTTTTGTTTTACATTTTGTTTCTTTTTCGCAGATTCTTCTTTTATATGAGTACTTTCCTGTATTGATTGAATTCTATCATTATATTTTTCAAAGAATTTGCTATTTGAACGTTTTTTAGGATTTTTCTTCTTTATGTTTTTCTTTTTGTTGCTTTTCATTTTTTTCTTTGTATCTTTTATTTTAGAATCTAGCATTATATATTGTGTATCGTTTTGCATATCTCTAAATTTTAGATCATCACAAATCAATTGAATAATACTTGTAGCTATCGCATCTGGATTGTGTCTAATTCTTCCATTCTCTATTGTTGAAAGATTTCTTTGTATTAATTTTATACCTTCATCTTTTACTTTAGATACATTTTGTTCAACAAGTTCGGCCCCTTCCTTATTATACTGTCTTATATATTCTGGAACGATTTCTCCTGTATCATATATGCAATAGTCAATAACTCCTTTGCCTGCATGATCTATTATTGCCTTTATATGATCATATAATGTATAATCATCTGTTTGTCCATACTCTGTCATTATATTACTTACATATATCTTAAATCCTTGCGCTTCTTTTATTGCCTTAGATACTCCTGGTAGTAATAAGTTTGGTATCACATTTGTATATAAGCTACCAGGGCCAATTACAATAGCATCCGCTTCTTTAATTGCTTCTATAACTCCTGGTGCAACTCTTATATTAGTTGGAGATATGTATATTCTACTTATTTTACTTATTTTTTGGCTTACCATCTCTGGTATCTTATCTTTACTTTCAACTACAGTACCATCTTCTAACTCTGCACATATTTTAATCTGGTCAAGTGTTACTGGAAGTACTTTGCCTACCATATTAAGAATTTTAGAACTTTCCTGTATAGACATAGAAAAATCCCCAACAGCTTCTCTCATAGCAGTTAAATAAATGTCTCCAAATTTCAATCCCTTCAATTGACTATTCGTCATGTCGAGATTTAATAGACAATTCATTTCTTCTTCATTTGTAGATAAAGCAATTAAGCTGTCTTTAATATCTCCTAAAGGAAGTGTTCCAAGATTTTCTCTCGATTTATTTTCCTTTTCTCCATAATCCGAAACTGTTACTATTGCTGTTATGTTGTCTGTATAGTTTTTTAATCCTCTTAGTACTGTATTTAACCCAGATCCTCCACCGATTACAACTATCTTAGGTCCTTGATTATAAATTTTTTTATTAAATATTAAAGATTTAACCTTACTTTTATTTTCTAACTCTCTGGTATCTGATTCCTCTACTAATATTTCTAAAGTCCTTTTTTGTATGAATATAATACTTATAATTGCAAATGTAAATCCAGTTACAAACATCAAGACTATTTCAGCAAGTTCTTTAAACCCCATCTCATTTGTAACTAGTATTTTAGCCATTCCATAGCATACTAATACTATTCCTACTATCATTAGAAAAATCCATCTTTTTATTTTTGCTCCTGATTTAAACCATTTAAAAAAACCGTTCATTTTTTTATCCTTTCCACTGTAAAGACTATTCTCCAATAACCTCTATCTCTAATTCTATTGCTTTATTAAACTTTTCAAAAACTTGTTTTTTTACAAACTCTACCAACTCCAGCACATCTTTGGCAGTTGCATTTCCTAAGTTAACTATAAATCCTGCGTGTTTTTCCGAAACTTGAGCTCCTCCAATAGTGTAACCCTTTAGGCCACATTCATCTATCAGTTGAGCTGTTATAAAATCAGAACCTCTTTTAAAAGTACTTCCGGCACTTGGTTTGTCTATTGGTTGTTTCTCTTTTCTACTTTGTTTGTTACAATCCATCTTATCCTGTATCTCTTCCTTAATACCTTTGTTTAACTTTAATGTTGTATTTAATATAATTATATTATTAGAGAATATACTATGTCTATATCCAAATTCATGTTCTTCATTATCTATTTGCTCTATTCTTAATTGTTCATCAGATAAATTAATGTACCTTGTAGAGACCACAATATCACTCATTTGCCCTCCATAGGCTCCAGCATTCATTTTTATCGCTCCACCTATGGTACCTGGTATACCCGCAGCAAATTCAAAACCTGATAATTGCTTATCTAGCAATATTTGCGCTACTTTCGAATTTAATAAACCAGCATCTACTTTTATAGTTTCATCATCTACAAATTCATAGGAATTAGTACATACTTTTGCAACAATTCCTCTTATTCCATTATCTTTTACTAATATGTTACTTCCGTTTCCTATTATCTTTAGTGGTTCATTTATTTTCCTTGATAATTTAACTATTTTTTCTATCTGCTCTATACTTCTTAATTTAATAAATATATCTGCATTGCCACCAATTTTAAAAGTAGTATGTTTGCTCATAGGCTCATTTATATAAATGTCTTCTTTTGATATAAAATTTTTTATTTTATCATATGTTTCTATTATTTTGCTATTATCCATTATCATTCCACCTCTATTATCTAGATATATTCGTAATAACGTCTTTTATTCCCTTAAAAATCCTTATTATTTTATCATTTATACTACAATTTTACAAGTGGCAGGAAACATAAAATAAAGCCACCAGAAAGTTCCTATGGCTTTATTTTGTTTACTATTGGTTGTAATATTTTCTTTATAAAATTCTTATTTGTTATTACACAATAAGCAAGTACAATTATAAACATTATAATATTTAAAATCATATTATTTTTATAATATGTTATTAATGTTATAACAAGTAATATCCAAAATACATAATTGAATTTTTCTTTTAATTGTATATATTCACTTAATCTATATCTTCTATATGCAAATACAATTACATTGGAAATTAAAGTTGATAGTGTTGCCGCCCATATTCCAAATTTAGGTATTAATATTAAGTTTAAACCAACATTAATAATTGCAGCTACTACTGTTGTAGAACCCATTATTTTTGTATTTTTGTATGCTGTAAATATTCCGCCATAGAAATTAGACATATTAGTATAATATATAGATATTACTAATATAGGTATATATATGTATGCTTCATTATAGCTAGAATCTACTAATAGTGGAAATGCAAAAGGCATTATAGCTATTAGACCAAGTACTATTGCTTTCAAGAAGAATTTGATGTCTCTATAAATGCTATTATAGTACTGAGTTTTGTTATCTTCTTTTAATATTCTTGCAGCAGACTCTTTCCATGCAGTTGAAAAAAATCCATAAAATGTATATATGATATTCGGAAATTTATTGGCTATTGAATATATGCCATTTGCATTAGCACCAGCCATCCATGTTAGCATAAGTCTATCCGATAAGCTTATAATTATCCAAGATAAGTTATTTGGCACCAAAGGTATAGAATATCTAAGCATTTCAGATAATGTCTTTTTATTTAAATCTTTTATACTTATAAATTGTGGTAAATGTAACTTCATAAGTACTACTATCGCAGTAACACTATTTGCAACAGTATTAGACCACAATAATCCACTTACTCCTAATTTAAAATTAACGATAAATACTATATTTAATACTATTGTTGATGCACCTAAAATGAAGTTTGAAAAAGAGTATAATTTTATTTTTCCAGTTCCTCTTGCAAGTGCATTGCTTAGTCCAATAAGGACATTTGATATTATAAACAATAAGAATACAACTGCATATTCATATTTCATTATTCCCATTACAATTCCAGCAATTATTGAAAAAACTAATGTTCCAACTGCTGTATATGCAATAGTTGCAGTTATTACTCTTTTTTTACTTTTCAGATCCTCTGCATCTATTAAGAATCTAAACATAGATTCTTCCATTAACATAGTTATTATTGGTAATAAAAATGTTGATAATGTTACTAGAAAATCATAAGTACCATATTCTGAAGTTGTTAATTTTGATGTATATAATCTTAGTAATAAAAAAGATACAATTTGAGTACTTAGTTTACCTATAGCTATTATCACTGTATTTTTTAATAATTGTTTCTTTTGATTCATTTTACACTTCCAATTTCATATTTTATTCATACATTTATAATTTTATTTTTACATATTTTATCATACTATTATTTTCTGTCAATAATAACTTATTTTTATAAATATATTTTTTGATATTGTAAAAATTGTTGAAAACATTCTTTTGTAATGATACAATTTTATTAAATTTATATCAAAGGAGATTTATTTATGAAGAAGGAAACCTCTAGAGCCTACATTGCAAGCCACATAATTTTACGAAACAATATTTTTTATCAATGGGAGACTTTTTTTAATAATTTTCAAAAAGGAAACGAATATATGAGACAATATTTATGCGACATTTGGAATAGCATAGATGATACAACAATTAATCCAGACTTCTATCTAAATGATATTGATAGAAAAGTATCTAAAGATGACTTTTATATTTTCATGAAAAAAATAAATGATTTCTATGTAATATTCTTTGTATTTCCCGAGCCAGATTCAGCTATAGCACAGGCAAAATGCGTTGCTCTAGTTGTTGGTGGAACTGTACCAAGATACATTACTATGGAAATTTCCAAAATTAATGGAACTCAAAAGTCTTATATGGCTTGTGAGTGGCATTTTGAAAATAATAACTTTGTTCATTACAATTATGGATCTATGCAACAAAATACAATTAACGAATTTATAGATATAGTTAAGGATTTGTTGGAGAAAGCAGGAGATAAGCCAACAGCTCTTTTGGAATGTGGCTTAAAAAACAAAACATTGAATTTAGTAGATTTAAATAATATTTCTTTTAAAGATTTATTATCTTTATGTATTGGAAAAGTATATTCCAATCAACGTAAATTTATCGATTATTTAGGAGATTATAACTCTTGGAACACCGATATAACTACAGGAATATTAAAAATAGATCAAAAAGAATTTAATGTAGAGTACATAGGTACAACATCACCTAGTATAGATAACTTTTGGTACTCCTCTATAATAGAAAGATCTATTCCTAATCAGTATGTTTATTTGATGATAGCAGTAAAAAAATTGATGGAAAGTTTTGGATTAAATAAATTCGTTGAAAATAAAATTAATCTTGATAAAGATATTAATCCTTTCAACTTATCTATGATTTATATTGCTTTTTCTCCGGAAAAAGTTACTTACTTTTGTGGCAAGGGAGATACATCTATATATATGTTTGTAAAAAATCTACCAGATAGCATATTTGCCAAAGTTGAACCAAATTCATTCATATCTACAGTAATGGATATATTATCTACATTTAATGTTAACGCCAAATTAATGGTAAAAGCTTTTCTGATTGAAAATGATTGTGAATATACTGAAAATGAAAATAATATTATTGGCATTTTTTCTGACAAATCAAAAATAGTTTTTAAATTTGATGGAGATAATCTCATAAGCGCTTCAGGAAATCTAAACTAACTTAGATAGCAAAAAATAAGTCGACTAGATCGACTTATTTTCTGTATATATGGAGCAGATGAGGGGAATCGAACCCCCACTGTCGCCTTGGGAAGGCAATGTTCTACCACTAAACTACATCTGCATAATCATATTTTACCACTTATTTATATTTTTTCAAGTAGTTAAGATTATTAATTTATGTTTTTACTATAAAGATAAAAAATAATCTAGAAGACCTACAATTGTCCTGTGGTCTTCTAATATATTAGTCAGAATATATTATTTAAGATGTATTGAATCCTGTCAATTATTTTCTTAAATATAGATTCTTCTTTATATTCTACAATTTCCAAAGTTATCAAATTCTTTATCATACATATAACATTTATATCATTATCTTTATTATATTTATATCATAAGTTAATATTTTGTACAATAAAAATTCAACCTATGTTACTATCCACCCACGACACAAGGAGGTTACATGGCAATCTTTGAAGCCGAGGGCTATTGCCCTCAGACCGCAATCTGGCGGTGGAACATCGACCATAGTGGCAATGTTGCCACTGACTACGAGGAGGTGTATAGCCTGCTACGTAGCACCATGGGTTACATGGTGTACCCTGACCCGGAGAGAACTCTTCAGTACGCACCTGAGCTGTTCTGTGGCGCCCACGCTAACAGCAGTTCTCTTGGGCGCACCCTTGCGTCTAAGTTGAAGCAGCTTCATCCTACCAGGATTGAGCTCTATGACTGCAAAGACTACTCCGATCTCCTCCAAGGAGAAACGCTACTGTCTGATGAACGCTTCACTGTCGTTCTCAGCACTGTTGGCGGGGTTCAGGTTTACATCTTCAAGCAGTAACCAGGACCGATGGAGGGGGCACTTATAACAGTGCCCCCTTTGCTTTTTTATTTACTATTTTTTAGCTATTGTATTAATTAAACATAAAAAAACTCTACAATATTGTAGAGTTTATATTTTGGAGCAGGTAGCGGGAATCGAACCCGCATAGCCAGCTTGGAAGGCTGGAATTCTACCATTGAACTACACCTGCATATTTCCTAACGACAAATATTATTATAATGGTAATTATTCAATTTGTCAATAGGATTTTTAAATTTTTTTAATTTTTTTACACATTTATCATTTATTGTATTAATATTATATTTTATGCTCTTGGGTGAGCTTTTTTATATTCATTTTTTATTCCTGGATCTTGAAATTGCATATATACTTGTGTAGAAGATATATCTGAATGTCCAAGCATTGTCTGAATAGCTTTTAGATCAGCTCCATTTTGCAATAAATGCGTTGCAAAAGAATGTCTTAATACATGTGGGGTTATTTCTTTTTCTATATGAGCTTGTTCTTTATAATATTTAACAATCTTCCAGAATCCTTGTCTTGTTAATCTTGTTCCATTAACATTAACAAATAGAGCCTCTTCATTTTCATCTCTTATTAAATATGGTCTTGCATCCTCTATGTACTCTTTTAATGCTTTTAAAGACATTGAACCTAAAGGAATATTTCTTGCCTTATTTCTTCCTCTACATACAACATATCCTTCATCCATTTTAACATCATCTATATCTAATGAGATCATTTCCGTAACTCTCATTCCTGTAGCATATGCGAATTCTAGCATTGCTTTATCTCTAGTGCCCTTTAAATCAACATCTTTAGGTTGTTCCAATAATAACTCAACTTCTTTTGAAGTTAATATATTAGGTACTCTTTTATTTATTTTAGGTGATTCAATAGTCATAGTTGGATCTTTCTTTATCTTCTTTACTCTTATTAAATATTGATAAAAAGATCTTATTGAAGCTAGACTTCTTGAAATAGTAGATTCCTTTTTATTTTCTTCTCTTAAATATTCCATATATTCTAGTATAGTTTCTTCGGTTACTTTTAAATAGTTAATTTTGTTATCTGATACGTATTTTTCATATTGCTCTATATCTCTTCTGTATGATTGAAGTGTGTTATCTGATAATTTCTTGTCATCTTTAAGAAAATCTAAAAAAAGTTTAACTTGCTTTTCCATTTGAACTCCCCTATTCTATTTATTTTTATATATGTATGTTTTATAAAATTAACTTTTAATTTACATAACTTATACATGTTATATCAAAATATTTGTCAATTGTAAATACATTTTCACAAAATTCTACAATTTATTTTTGTAATTGTTATAATTAAAATACAATATTAATTCTAATTGTAACTTATAATTATTTGCTTAACAATACTTAATTAGCATTTGGCTTAAATTTCCTGATATATACGTCTCAACTAATGACGAACATATCAATATCGTTAAAATTAATAAAGAAAATATTGTATGCTTAAATATTTGTAATTTTATATTTTCTCTTCTTCTATCTTCCATTATTAATCTATATAATTTTATTCCACTAACTGCTAAAGTTATAATTGCTGGTATGTATATTATATTTTGTAATAACATTGTAGAAAATATAAATAATATTGCTTTTTCTGTTCCTAGAGTTGCAGTTATAGCCGATATTGTATAACCTATACAATATCCCTTATATCCAATTACTAGATATATCAATGGCACTCCTATTACAGTAGATCCTAGAAACCACAACAATGTTGCGATACAGATATTATTAAAAATAGAAGAAAATAGCAATTCTTTTGTAGAAATTTGATAATTCTCTTTTACAGAATTTATAAAGTTATTAATGTAGCTACTTATTTGATTTGATTGAGTTTCATTTGAATTGTTAACAAATAAAATTCCTAGTATTAGTCCAATAAAAAATATTATTATTAAAATCAAATAAATTTTAGCATTTTCTTTTATGTAGTTAAAAACTATATTGCGTGCCTTATTTTTGCTATTTCTTCTTGTTCTTTTCATTAATTCCTCCTAAGATTATGTTTTATACATAATGTCTATTCAATAATCTTAGAATTAGAACTCTATTTTATCTATTCTGCAGATACTTTTCCGTACATTCCGCCTCCGCCAGCTTGTATTTTCATTTTACCTTCTCTTGAAGCTATTATTTCAGAAGCTACTTTCTCTCCAACTATCGCTTCTATATCGTCTTTTGATAAATTATGTAATATAGTCATTTCTGTTCCAAATTTATTTAATAATTTATCTATTGTTTTTGAGCCAAGCCCTGGTATAAATGTAAGAGGTACTTGGTATATATAAGGTGGTCTTTGTTTAGGGCTTTTACTTTCTTTCTTGTCCTTAATTAGCTCTATTCTATCAAATACTCCGAATGTAACTTTATCGCTACCACAATAAGGGCATATTTCTACAGGTTCTTTTGTCTCTATTACTTGATTACAATTATCACAAAAAGTTCTATGATATTTGCCAAGTTTTGGATCTAACCCATAATTACATATAACCTTCCTTCCATCTTCTCCTTTTAAAGCTTTTACAATTTCTTTAAAACTTATATCTTTTACTAACATTTTATTGTATTCTCTTGCTATTTTTGGAAGTGAATGTGCATCTGAGTTTGTAACAAAAGTTTTATCCTCTAATTCTGAAATCATATCTGCTAAATATGTATCTGCACTCAATCCCAATTCAATAGCAAATATTTTATTAAATTTTTCTTTGAATATATCTTTCATTCTATCAACGCAATTGCCATAGTAACTTTTAAATGGTGTAAAACAATGTGCAGGAATCAAAATGCCATTATACCTTTCTACTATATCTATTAGTTCATATCCTGATACATTTGATCTTTGTGTACTTAATGTTATATTCTTTATATGATGGCTCATTTCTTCAGAAAATGCTTTTATATCAGACAAGTGTGGAAAGAAACATACATTATGAGCAGCTCCACATTTTCCATTTCTGCCAACTTCTGACGTCTCTACTTCGCTTCCTAATAATATACATACTTTATCTTTATATATTATTCCACCATCCTCAATCTCATAAGCTTCTCCTGTCTTTAAAAAGTTTTCTATGTCTTCAATTACATATGGAGAAGCACAATCTATAATACCAACTACATTAATTCCTTTTCTATCAGCACATTCTCTTGCAATATTTGCAAAATTCAAACTTCTTGCTGCTGTTATTTTTATTGGTTTACCACTTTCACTTCTCCCTATGTGAACATGTAAATCCGCAAAAATTTCTTCCATTTTTATCTCCTTTTGTTTTTATATTTTATTTTTTCCTAAAGAAAATGAGGATAATAAACATCCTCATTTTTTATCTTATGTTTTATCCTTTAAACCAATCTTCATATGCTCTTTCAGTCTTAGTTTGTCCCATAATATCATGCTGTCTTATAGTTTCTTCTTTAGTCATTACTCTCGTTCTGTCATTAGATATTCTTGAAGAATCAACTAACTGTTCTAATGGTACACCATTTACCCTATTTTGTAGAATGAAATGAATTTGTGGCATTTCTCTTATATATTCTGCCATATTCTTATTTCTACTTTCTTCATGTTCACTATGTTCTCTGAATCTATCTAAATGTCTATTGGCTTCTTTTACTGCAGATGTTATAATTCCTACAGTATTTGGTATTATCAAATCATTAGGATTTACTAAACTCATACTTTTATAGCCTCCATTTTATTAACAAAATTTTTAAATGTTTCTAAGTATCTATTTTCTTTTCCTTTTAAATTTCTATATTCTAATAGCACTAAAGCTTCATCTACTTTAAATCCAATTCTTTCAGGTCTATCTAATAACATTCCTCCGAACTGGTCTATAAGTTCTAGTATATCTGCTTCTGGCTCTCTTGGTTCTGATCCACTATATCTATTTATTTGCTCACATATTCTACAAAATCTTTCATCAAATCCAAGTGTCGCTAAGTATTCGGCTCCTTCTTTTGCATATGTCTTTATTTTGCTCATATCTGTAAAATTGTCTACTTTTTTACAGTTACATAATAAACATGCAGTTATAATTAAATTCTCATCAAAATTTAATTCTGGGGTATTATCTAAAAATAGCTTTAATAACTGAGTTTTAAATACAACAGAATTATCGAAAAAAATGTTACCTCTTTTATTTAAGTAATACATTATTTCCATCTTTTTTATCCAGTCTTTTTCTGACAATATATATTCTGCAAAAGTTTGGTTTTCCATATTGTTTCTCCTATGGCTTATAATATTTCAATTAGATTATATTCTATATAAATTGCTTTTTCAATATAGATACATAAATGTAATTTTATTGTAATATTATTGTAATTTTATCAACATTTCATTCACTTTTACCCTAATTTCTTCAATATTAGAATTATTAATTATGTAGTCACAATTATTAATATAAAATTCATCGCTTGGTTGACTATTTATTCTTTGTATAGCCTTTTCTCTGTTAATATTATCTCTCTTGCATATTCTACATATTTTATCTTCTTCCTTTGCAATAACTCCTATAGTGTAATCACATATTTCATTTAGCTTACTCTCAAATAGTAAAGGAACATCCAATATTATACAGTCATATTGTTCTTTTGCTAAATTTATCCTTAACTTTATTTCGTTCACGACATATTTAAAAGTAATTTTATCCATTTTTTCTTTTTGTATTTTATCATTAAATATGATATCTGCCATCTTCTTTCTGTCTAACTTATTATTGCTTATTATATCTGTTCCAAAAACATTAGCAATTTCTTTTAAATAATTACTATCTGCGCATGCCATGTTTCTTGCTATTTTATCAGCATCTATTACTATTCCATTACATTTATCTTGTACCATTTTAGAAATAGTTGATTTCCCACTACCTGAATTTCCAGTTATACCAATTATTTTCATATCTATAGCCCCTTTAATTTGTAATTATCATTTTATTTGTAAAATCTAAATTTGCTTTAGATTCATATTCATATCCTAATGTATAAACATTAGTAGCAAAAATATCTATGTCTAGCATTTCTGCTAATTGCTTGTTTTTATTCTGATCAATATATTTCTTTACAGATGTTATCATATTTATTTTTGGATTTTTCATGGTTATTTCTGATAACAAATTTTTTCCATTTTGATTAAACCCTAATATTCTAACATATGGAGTAATTTTTTTAGATGTATCCATAATTTTTTTATTTATTCCTAGCAATGCATATATAAGAATTCTCTGTATTCTAGTTTGTGTATATCTTTTTGATTTTATACTATTTATTAAGTCTGATAAATTATTATAGTTATTAGCTGCATTTTTTATAGCATTCTCTAATCCTTCCGAAACATCTGGCAAATCAGCTATATCTGATATAGACATTTTTCTTAAAGTATATATTATTTCTTTTTCATATTTCTCTAGTCCAAGTATTAATTCCCCTCTTTTAGCTTGTTGTCCCAATGTTTGGTATGTACTTCTTGGTACTACTTTTCTTAATTCAGAATATTCTTTTCTTTTTAATAGATTACGTATGCCTGTAGCACTTGCAAAATCATCAACAATGTGCTTATCATTGTAATATACTTTTTGTCTTTTTATCATTATTGGTCGAATGGGGCTTTTTTGTATTTTTAGAGCTTTTAGATACTCAACCCCAAGAATATTATTAGGATTATTTAACACGTTTGCATATCTCTTAATATCATTTAAGTACATCATAATTGCGTTTTCCCTTGCAGCTGGATATGATATTCCTTTTTTTAGCTCATGATTTAATATATTTGTATACCCCCTTGGTTCATCATATAGGACATTAGCAATATTGTTCAAAGTAGCCAAATCGTTTGCTTCTGCACCAAAGGCTAAACTATCAACAATATTTAGACTATCTAAAATTTTTATTGCTCCACTCGCAAAATTTTCTGCACTTGAAACGCTATATACGGTAGGAAGTTCTATTACAAGATCTGCACCACCACAAATTGCCATATAAGCTTTTACCCATTTGTTTACTATTGATGTCTCTCCTCTTTGCGTAAAATTTCCAGATATAATTGCAACGCAATAATCTGCATTTGCTTCTTGTTTTGCTTTTTGCATATGATAATAGTGTCCATTATGAAATGGATTATATTCTGCTATAATACCAACAGTTCTGCTCATAAAACTTCCCTCCTTTTCATTTATTGTTGCACTTCAAAATATTTATTGATATAATATCATAAAATGTAATTATTTACAATTTTGTTTATATATTTTAGAAAGGAATATATGTTTATAATGGAAGAAGTAACAATTTATACAGATGGTGCATGTTCTGGTAATCCTGGTCCTGGTGGATGGGGTTCAATTTTGATGATGGGTGAAAATAGGAAAGAGATATCTGGTGGTTCTGCCAACACTACTAATAATATTATGGAACTTACAGCTGTAATTGAAGCATTAAAAATGTTAAAACGTCCCTGCAAAGTTAATATTTACAGTGATAGTGCATATGTTGTTAACGCATTTGTTCAAAAATGGATTTATGGTTGGATGAAAAAAGGATGGAAAACAGCTGGAAATGAGCCTGTAAAAAATAAAGAACTTTGGCAAGAACTATATGAACTTACCAAAATTCATGATGTTACATTTAATAAAGTTAAAGGACATGCTGACAATGAATTTAATAATAGATGTGATGAACTTGCAAGAATGGAAAGTGCAAAATTTTAGCACTTTCCATTCTCTATTATACTAATTTATTGTTTACTTATATTACCAAGCTTTTTCATATAGATCCATAAAATCTTGTTTAGTTACATCTCTTGGATTTCCTGGTTTGCAAGGATCCTCCATAGCTTTTTCTGCAAGCATTGCAAAATCTTTCTTTTTAGCTCCAACGTCTTTTACAGTTTGTGTTATTCCCACTTTTTCTGATAAGTCTTTTACTTTTTCACAAAGTGTTTTTATTGCTTCCTCATCTGTAAATTTCATAGCGTCCATTCCCATACCTTGAGTTAATATTTCTCTGTACAAGTCAGCACAAACTGTTCCATTAAACTCAAGAACTGTTGGTAATAAAATTGCATTTGCAAGTCCATGTGGTGTGTCATATACAGCACCTAATTGATGTGCCATTGAATGAACAATTCCAAGTCCTACATTCGAAAAGCCCATTCCTGCAATATATTGTCCTAGTCCAACATTGTCAATAGCTTCTTTGTCTTTATCATTTACAGCTTTTGCTAAATTATTATATATTAATTGTATAGCTTTCATTGAAAACATTTGTGACATTGTATTATGATTTTTCGTAATGTATCCTTCTATTGCATGAGTTAGCGCATCCATACCAGTTGCAGCAGCTAGTTTTGTAGGCATTGAAGACATAAGTTCTGTATCAACTATTGCTAAAACTGGTATATCATGTGGGTCAACACATACCATTTTTATTTTTCTTTCTTCATCTGTTATTACATAGTTTATTGTGACCTCTGCTGCTGTTCCTGCTGTTGTTGGCATAGCAATCATTGGTAATCCTTTTTTCTTAGTATTTGATAGTCCATTTAAAGATACTACATCATCTCTATCTGGATTTTCCATTAAAATTGAAATTCCTTTTGCTGTATCCATTGCAGATCCACCACCAACTGCTAAGATGCAATCAGCTCTAAACCATTTGCATTTTTTATATCCATCTAAAACATTTTGTATCGTTGGATTTGGCTTAACCTCATCATATAATTCATACTTTACTTTTTCTTTATCTAATATATCCGAAACTTTTGCTGTAACTCCAGCATCAACTAAAGATTTATCAGATACTAAAAATATTTTTTTATATCCTCTATCTTTAATCTCATCAACTAAAACTTCTCTTGCACCATATCCAAAATATGATGTCTCATTTAAAACAAATTTTGTATTTGCCATTTTAAATTTACTTCCTTCCATTTGTTTTTTTGCCACATTTGGTCACAGGTAATACCATTAATAACTGTACCTAGTGGTTATTATAAAATATTTTTTAATACTATAGTTTTTATTCTGCTCATTTCTTCTAAAGTTGAAGATACTCCTTCATTTCCTATTCCACTGTGTTTCCAACCACCAAATGGCATTTCGAAGCTTCTGTAAAAACTTGCACCATTTACAATAGCTCCACCACATTCTAGTTTGTTGGCTATTTTTATTCCTCTTGAATAGTCTTTGGTTATTACACATCCGCATAGTCCGAATGAAGATTGATTTGCGATTTCTATTGCTTCATCTACCGAGTCAAATCCTATTACAGAGATAACTGGTCCAAATATTTCCATATCTCTTGCTACATCCATGTCTTTTGTTACATTGTCTAGTATTGTTGGATAGTAATATGCATCTTCTCTTCTTCCACCACAAACAAGAGTAGCTCCTTGTTCTATTGTTTTGTTTACTTGTTCTTCTATCCTTTGCGCTGCATGAATGTTTATCATTGGTCCCATGTCAGTGTCTTCTTTTGATGGGTCGCCAACTTTTAGTCCTGCTATTACGTCTTTCATTCTATCTATAAATTCTTGTTTTCTAGAATTGTGTATTAAGAATCTCTTACTTGCACAACATACTTGACCACCATTATACAATCTTCCCCATTTTGCTTCTTTGATAGCCAAGTCCATGTCTCCATCTTCTAGCATAATGAAGGCATCATTTCCACCTAGCTCTAACATTACATGTGTTAAGTTTTGTGAAGCTGTTCCCATTGTTTGAATTCCAGCACCTGTACTACCTGTTAAAGATACCAAACTTACTCCTTTATGTCTTGCTAAAGCTTGACCTACAACTGGTCCATCACCAGTTAGAACTTGTATACATCCAGCTGGGACTCCTGCTTCAATCATCAATTTAACATATTCTATCAATGTTAAAGGATTGTAATTTGATGGTTTTATTATTATACTATTTCCCATCATTAATGCTGGTGGTACTTTTTGGCAGAATAAATCACTTGGGAAATTGAATGGTATTATTGCAACTACTACTCCTAAAGGTGCTCTAGTTGTAATTTGCATGCATTTTTCTTGTCCAGCTTCACTTGATCCAACTAAGCTCTCTCCATATAAGTGTTTTGCCTTTTCAACAAACCCACGTACGCCAATACGAACATTTGCAATTTCTCCTCTTGCTTCTTTAATTGGCTTTCCTGTTTCTTGTGATAGTAAACTTGCTAAACGTTCTTTATTCTCTTCTACCAAGTCTACAAATTTATATAAAATATCACCTCTATCATATATTGATACTTCTTCCCATTTCTTTTGCTCTTCTTTTGCAACTGTTACAGCTTCATCAACATCTTCTAAGCTAACATTTGGGACTTTATCAATTAACTCTTGAGTTGCTGGGTTTACAACTTCTATTTTAGCTCCATTTGAGCTTTCTCTCCAATTTCTTCCTATTAGAACCTTCACACAATCGCCTTCCTTCTTTATTATATCTTTACAAGTGTTATCTGCACTTTCATTTTTATGATCGGAGCCTTCCACTCTTATGCATTGCTGGTCAGGCTCTTCTAACTCTGCCCTTCCAGAGTTTGGCATTCATTTATTTTGTGCAAATCCTGTGAATGATAACATTAGACCTCCACATGTATTTTCTCCATGGTCTTCTGTTCCATATTCACCAAATGTAAATACTGTTAAGAATGGAACTCCTTTTGCTTCTTTCTTAAGTTGTTTTGCAACCTCATCTATTCTATCACCTATTCCTAGTTTTCTTCCTCCACAATGAACTAATAAATAAGCTCCAGCTTCTCCAGGTAGACTTGTTCTTACTGACTTTAATGTTTTACCTGTTGAATCTATTAATTCGTCAACTGTTGCCTGCATTTGTACTACAGCTGTATTAACAGCCATATTGTTTCCTATATTCATTGATAAATCTTCATTTCCTACCATTGGATGACGAATAGCAACTAAACTTCCTAATCTATCTTTTACACCTAAAGGTGCTGTTATTGTAGAAGATAATAAATTCATTCCCATTAAATCTTTTATTTTCTTTCCAGTCCATTTTGAATAAACATTTATAGCTGGTTTCCCATCTATCTCTACTAATTGTCTCTTTCCATTTAATTTTGTTATTACTCCAGAGTTTACAGTTTCATGATATGCTCCAGTATATTTATTTACCATTGGTTTGTTTGTATAAAAGAATGCTACTGCAACGCCATCAGTAAAACATTTATCATTTGTGAAGATCTTCCAATCTCCTGCTACTGCATCATCTGCTGCACTTCCACCAAAGAAAGGTACACATCCTATTACATCTTCAATTCCTTTTACATACTCCTCTTCCTCTGCTGGAGAAGCTACCATATAGAAATATGCTGGCTTTTGATCTGTTCCAACCTTCTCCATAGCTTCTAAAGCTACTTTTCTTCCTGTTTCTCTTGGATTTTTTCCTCTTTCAGATGCTGCTACACCAACAGCAGTTTCATCATCACCTATTGCAAGCATTCCTGCAAATCCATTTTCTGAAGTGATTACGCCATCTGGAACTATTATTGCTCCTGATGATGTACATCCAATTATTGGAGCTGTTCCTAAAACTGATTTTGCTCCTTCAATTAATTTTTTCTGATCGTATTTGACAGAACTAAATAAAAAGGCAACTTTAGTCTCACATAAATCGACTACTGCCTTTTCTGCGCACGCTTTTCCAGCCACAAAACTATCTTTGTCTGTACTGTAACTAACATTTGATTTTAACATATTTTATCCTCCTTAGTATTTTTATAGACTTTTCTAATGTATAGTTAGATTATATCAATACGACAAATTTTATTCAATAGTTTTTTTATTTTTTTCCTTTTTTTATGTTTTAATAGCAAGCATATTTTCACTCATCTAAATATTTTTCTTTGATTTTTTTAGCATCAATTTCTTTATCATCGTAATACAACTTAATATTAGCAAGTTGTGCACTTATAGAGGATAATATAGAAAGTATCAATCCCTCATAACCACCTTGATAATTTTTTTCTTTAAAAAATGCTTTGCAAAAGCTTTTGATTCCACAAATAAATGGATTATTAAATTTATTATTTTTTTCTTCTAAATCTATATATCTATATCTTTTTTTCATCCATTCTTCGATATTGTTAAAGGAAAAGTGGATAATTGCATTTTCTTCTCCATAAACAAATTTTTCTATGCATTCTTTATTTATATTAAAATAATTATGCGGTATACCTGTTACCGTTACTACATTCTTTTTAAATAATCTACAGTGATGGCAAGGATAGTGTAATCCATATTCTGATTTTACTCCAAAAAAATAATTTATTGTCGGAAAGTAAACTGCATCACAATCACTTTTTTCAACTATTTTCTCAATTGTTTTTCCTAACGATTTTGTAATCAATTCATCGGCATCTAATAAAAAACACCACTCATTTTTAGCATTTTCTATTATAACTTTTCTTCCTCTATCAAAGTATTTATCATACGGAATATTTATAACTTTTGCATTATATTTCTTTGCAATTTCGACAGTTTTATCGCTACTACCCATATCAGCAATTAACAATTCATCATAATTTTTTAGATATTTTAGTGATTTCAATGCATATTCCAAGTTTTTTTCTTCATTATATACATTCATTATTACTGAATATTTCATCTTTTATTCCTCTCATGATATATTTTTAATCAATTTACACAAAACAAATGATTGCATAATAAAACTTTAACATATTACTATCTTTTTATTGTTTTTTCATGCAAAAAGACCAATTCTATAAGCGTAGATATATAAACCTACACTTATAGAATTAGTCTTTATCTGCTCTTTTATTCTTAATAAGTATGTTAGTGTGTGTGTGTGTGTGTGTACAGCCTCAACGGTTTCAGTCTTTTTCATTTTTTCCTCTGTTCATTTTATATTTTTAATTTATACTATATATATCATAATTACATTTTACTTGCAACTATTATGTCCCATGCTTTAAATTTAGAACATTAAAAACACACAATATATTATCATTTTTAATATACATTGGCATGCCAAAGTAAAAGTATAAAGTTTTA
>CAMEWM010000004.1 GCA_945946655.1 uncultured Clostridium sp.
TTAATGATTGTGGTAACTTAACAGGAATTATACCAGAGAAATTATTTGATAATTGCCTGCAAGTAACAACTTTTGCTGGTACATTTTTGAATTGCACTGGACTAACAGGAAATATCCCAGAAAAACTATTTGATAATTGTAAACTAGCAGAAAATTTTGGCCGTGTATTTAGAAATTGTAAAGGAATATCAGGAACAATTCCAATAGATTTATTTAAAAATAATACAAATGCAACAAGTTTTGAATCTACATTCTATGAATGTACAAGTTTAGTAGGAACAATTCCAGCTGGATTTTTTGACAATAATCCAGAAGTAAAGAATTTTGGGGCAACATTTTTCAATTGTAACAAATTAACAGGAAGTATACCAGTAGGATTCTTCAAAAATAAAACAAAAAGTACAAACTATGAAAGATGTTTTGAGGGAACTGGAGTAACAGGGACAATACCCGAGGACTTATTTGAAAATTGCCCAAACATAACAAATATGAATTATGTTTTTAATAGATGTTCAAAACTTGATACCTTACCTGCTAAATTATTTTATAACGTAAATAATGGAGAAAACAACAATATTACTGAGATGCGAGGGACGTTTAATGCTACTGCTATATCAGAAATTCCAGTAGGGATATTTGACAAGTGCACAGAAGTAACAGCATTTGGGATTTGGTACTCATATGGAGGGGTATTCCAAAATTGTCAAAAGCTTTTAACGATTCCTGATGGGCTATTCAAAAACTGTACAAAGGTAAAAGATATGTCAAACATATTTTGTGGATGTATCAATTTAACATGTAATATACCGGAAGATATATTTGAAAATTGTACACTGGTAAATAACTTTTATGGTGCATTTTGTAACTGTTCAAGTCTAACAGGAAATATTCCAGAAGTATTATTTAGTAATTGCTCAGATGTAAAAAATTTTGCAAATTTATTTAGAAATTGTTCTACTCTAACAGGAACAATACCATCTGGGTTATTTAACAATAATACAGAGGTGACGACTTTTGAAAGTACTTTTGAAGGTTGCAAAAACTTGACAAATATTTCTGCAGGATTGTTTGATAACTGTTCACAAGTTACAACGTTTAAAGCTACATTTAGTGGATGTAGTAGATTGATTAGTTTGCCAGAAGGATTATTTGATAATTGCCCTAATGTGGAAGTATGGGGATTAGAAAATACTGACAGCAGATATGCAGGTCGTGGTACATTTTATAATTGTATATCTCTAACTGGCAAAGCTCCAGAATTATGGAATAGAGATAATGTGAAAGATAATTTCTTCTGCTTCTATAATTGTACTAATTTAGAAAACTACGACGACATTCCAGATGATTGGAAATAATATTACCAAAGATTGTATTTTATATTGAATACAATCTTTTATTTTAAAAATTTAAAAAAATACTATTATAACTTGTAAATTTTAGTATAAATTGATATACTATATAAAAATATTAAATAGAATAAAAACTATTTGATTTAATAATAATAAATATATGGAGGTACTATTATGGAAAAAGATGAAAATGTAAAAGAAAATGAGCAAGTTAATGAAAGTGAGATAACCATTGAAAGTACAGATGGAGAAACAAGTAATATACAAATAGCAGATGATGTTGTTGCAGTTATAGCTGGTAAAGCTGTATCAGAAGCACCTGGAGTATATGCAATGGCAGGAGGATTTGCAGGAGGAATATCTGAGGTTTTAAGTGGTAAAAAGAATCTATCAAAAGGTATTAAAGTAGATGTTGGAGAAAAAGAAACAAAAATTGATGTTAATATCATAGTAGAATACGGATCTAGAATTCCAGATGTTGCTTTTGATATTCAAAATAGAGTAAAGACAGCAGTTGAAGGAATGACTGGATTAAAAGTTGTAGCAGTTAATGTACATGTTCAAGGTGTTAACACAGAAGCTTCTGAAGAAGAAAAAGAAGAAGAAACGGATACAGAAAATAAATAAATATTAATACTTATAAGGCACGTTGCTTTTCGTGCCTTTATGTAAGTATATGGAGGTAATTATATGAAGTTCATAGATAAAATGATATTATGTGTATTTTCAGTTGTGATTTTGTTAGCATCAGTACTATCATGCTTTTTGATATTTGGATGGGCTGATATTACTAATTTTTATGTTCTTATAACAAAAATACTAGCAGACAAAACAACTTGTAATATATTATTGGGATTAAATGCTATATTTATTTTATTAGCAATAAAAGGAATATTCTTTGAATCAAAAACAGAAGAAGAAAAGAATTTTAACAATGGAATTTTATTAGAAAATGATGATGGAAAATTATTAATAACTAAAGAAACTTTAACCAGTATTGTAAACTCAGTAGTTTCAGGATTTGAAAGTGTAAAAGATCAACAATCTAAAATAATATTAGATGAAAATAATGACTTATCAATACTATTAACTATAGAGGTATCTGATAATGCTATTATAAAAGAATTAAGCAATAATATACAAATACGTGTAAAAGATGCAATAAAAAAATCTTTAGATGTAGAAGTAAAAAGTTTAGACATAAAAGTAAAAAATATGATTGTACCAACAGATGAAACAAAAGATGCATAGTAAGAGTTAATGAATAATTTGGAGGCTAATTATGAATGAAATAAAGAAGTTTCTAAGAACATATGGTGGAGCACTAATTGGAGCATTAATAGCTATTTTAATACTATGTACCCATTTATATGATCTTATAATTTGGATAGTATTTATATGTTTAGGAATATTTGTAGGTAATTATGTACAACACAATAAAAATGAAGTAAAAGAAAAATTAAAAAATTTCATAGATAGATTATAGTAAGGGGAAAGCAATGGAAGAAATGACAAGAAGAGAACTTGCATTTTGCTATATATATAGCCAAGAAATACAAGGCCAAAATAGCAAGGCTCAGGTAAAATTATTTTTAGATAGTACAGAAGTAGAAGATGGACGAGCAAGAGAATATGTTAAAGAAGTTGCGAGTGGCATTAAAGAAAACGATGAAGAAATTACAAATATGATAGCAAAAAATCTTAAATCTGGCTGGACCATAGATAGAATATCTACAGTAGATTTAGCTTTATTAAAGCTTGCTATATATGAGATAAAATATAAACAAGTACCTTTTAAAATAATAATAAATGAAGTTGTGAATATGGCAAAAAAATATGGAGAGGAAACATCACCCTCTTTTATAAATGGAGTTCTTGCAAAAATAGTAGAACAACAATAGGAGAAAAAATGGAATATAATCCAATTACAGTAACAGATTTGAATAAATACATAAAAGATAAAATTGATAATGATGAAATGTTAAATAATGTGCTAGTAAAAGGCGAAATATCAAACTTTAAAAATCACTATACTGGACATATGTATTTCACTTTAAAAGACGAAAATTCACTAATTAAATGTGTAATGTTTAAAAGCTATACTACACATTTAACTTTTATGCCAAAAGATGGAATGAAAGTAATGATATTAGGAAGTGTGTCTGTATTTGAACGTGATGGAGTTTATCAAATTTATGCCAAAGCGATGAAAGAAGACGGACTAGGAAGTCTTTATACTGCATATGAAGAATTAAAGAAAAAATTAGAACAAGAAGGGCTTTTTGCACAGGAACATAAAAAGAAAATCCCATTTATGCCTAAGACTATAGGAGTATTAACGTCTAATACAGGAGCTGTAATACGAGATATAATAAATGTAAGTACAAGAAGAAATCCTAATGTTCATATTAGACTATACCCTGTACCAGTGCAAGGGCCTGGGGCGGCAGAGAAAATCTCTGAAGGCATAAAGTTTATGAATGAAAATAAACTAGCAGATGTCTTAATTATTGGTAGAGGTGGTGGCTCATTAGAAGATTTATGGCCATTTAATGAGGAAATAGTAGCTAGAAGCATTTACGATTCAGAAATTCCAATAATATCTGCCGTAGGACATGAAACTGATTTTACAATAGCGGATTTTGTCGCTGATTTAAGAGCCCCAACACCATCAGCTGCAGCAGAATTAGCAGTAGCAAATATAGATGATGTTAAAGAAAGCTTACATATGTATAACAATAGATATAAAGTAGCTTTAAAAAAGAAAATAGAATTAATGAGACTATCATATGAAAAATGTATGTCTAGACCAGCTTTCAAAAATCCAACACAGAAAATTAACGAACAATATATGATAATTGACATGAAATTAAAAAAATTACAAAGTAGCATGCTACTAAAACTTAAAGAAGCAAGAACTAACTTTGTAAGAGAAACATCAAAATTAGATTCACTAAGTCCATTAAAGACACTAACTAGAGGATATAGTATTGTTAGTAATGCTGAGAGTGGAAAGATAGTTAAATCAATTAATGATTTACACCAAAATGATAATATCAAAATAAGGCTAATTGATGGAGAATTAAATGGAACTATTAGAGACGGTTCTTAATGGTACCACCTGTTCCTAAATAGGACAAAAAACAGATAGGAGATTTATTATGAACGAAGATATAAATTTTGAAGATGCAATGAAAAGACTAGAAGAAATAGCAAATGAACTAGAAAAAGGAGATTTGACTCTAGACGAATCTGTAAAGAAATTTGAGGATGGTATAAGTTTATCAAAAAAATGTAATGAATTTTTAGATAATGCAGAAAAGAAAATTACAATGCTTATAAATAATGGTGAAGAAATAAAAGAAGAAAATTTTATACCAAAAGAAGAGTAATGTGAATATATTACTAATAATATATTTAAATGGGAGATAATAGTGGAAAAAATTATAAATTTTTATGTTCAATACAGATACTTAATAGTTCCATTTTTTACATGGGTTGGAATCCAATTGTTTAAAGTTATTTGGGATTTAGTTGAAACGAAAAAGTTAAATATTAAAAGACTATGGGGAGCTGGTGGCATGCCAAGTGCTCATTCAGCAGTTGTTATGTCAATAACAACAATGATTGGACGAAGCCAAGGAATAACATCTCCAATATTTGCTGTATCCTTTGTATTCGCAGTTGTAGTATTATATGATGCATGTGGAGTAAGATATGAAGCTGGTAAACAAGCGCATGTATTAAATACAATAATGAGCAATCCGGATTTTGAACTCTCTAATATGAATTTTAATGGTAAGTTAGAAGAGCTTGTAGGGCATACACCATTTCAAGTTGCTATAGGCGCACTAATAGGATTAATAATAGGTTTGATTTTTTAAAAATAATCTTAAAGGAGGATGTTTATGGAGGATATAGACATTGCAAGAAATACTAAATTAAAAGACATAACTGAGATAGCTAAAAAAGTTGGAATTAACGATGAAGAATTAGAACAGTATGGAAAGTATAAGGCAAAAATAGATAGTAAAAAAATATATGACAGATTAAAAAATAAAAAAGATGGAAAATTAATTTTAGTAACTTCAATCAACCCTACTCCTTTAGGAGAAGGAAAAACTACGATGGCAATAGGATTAGCGGATGGATTGACTAGAATTGGTGAAAAAGCCATATTAGCTTTAAGAGAGCCATCACTAGGACCAGTATTTGGAATTAAAGGTGGGGCAACAGGTGGAGGATATGCACAAGTTGCACCAATGGAAGATATAAATCTGCACTTTACTGGAGATATCCATGCTATTACATCTGCAAATGACTTATTGGCTGCAATGATAGATAATCATATATATTTTGGAAATGAACTGGGATTTGAAAAAGTAACATGGAAAAGATGCATAGATTTAAATGATAGGCAACTAAGAAAAATTGAGACGGGTTTATCGGGAGAAAAGAACATAATCCAAAGAGAAGATGGATTTGATATATCTGTTGCTTCAGAAATAATGGCAATTTTATGCCTATCCACAGACATAAAAGATTTAAAAAGACGAATTGCTAACATTATAGTGGGATATAATAAAGAAAATGAACCTATTACAGCTCATGATTTACATGCAGAAGGAGCCCTAACTGTTTTATTAAAAGATGCTATTAATCCTAATTTGGTACAAACATTAGAACATACTCCTGCAATAATACATGGAGGTCCGTTTGCAAATATTGCCCATGGATGCAACAGTATAATTGCAACAAAAACAGCAATGAAACTTGCTGACTATACTATAACAGAAGCTGGATTCGGATCGGATTTAGGCGCAGAAAAATTCTTAGATATAAAATGCAGAAAAGCAAATCTAAAGCCAGATGCTGTTGTATGTGTAGCAACAATAAGAGCACTAAAATACCATGGTGGTCAGTCTAAAGAAGAAGTTAAACAAGAAAATCTTGAAGCACTATCAAATGGATTGCATAATTTAAATAGACACTTGGATAACCTAAAAAACAAATTTGGATTAAATGTTATAGTTGCGATAAATAAATTTAGTACTGATACTGATGCAGAAATAGAACTACTTAGCTCAAAATTAAAAGAACAAGGCATAGAGATGAGTTTAGTAGAAAGCCACCAGAAGGGGAGCGTTGGTGCTATTGATTTGGCAGAAAAGATTGTAAAATTAACAGAAAAACCGGAAGATTTTAGATTTATTTATGAGGATGAAGAAAGTATAAAAGTTAAGATAGAAAAAGTTGCAAAAAATATATATGGTGCTGAATCGGTAGAATATTCAGATGAAGCTATAAAACAAATTAATAAAATAGAAAAAATGGGATATTCAAAATTACCTGTATGCATAGCAAAAACACAATATTCTTTCTCTGACGACGCAAAGAACTTAGAATGCAAGGAACCATTCACACTACATGTAAACGAGATTTTACTAAAAGCAGGAGCTGAATTTGTAGTAGCAATTACTGGAAAAATAATGACAATGCCAGGACTACCAAAAGTTCCAGCTGCAGAGAAAATAGATATAGATGAAAATGGAAATATAGTAGGAATTTTTTAATCATGTATAAATTCACCAATTAAAGGAATAATAACTTTAAGAGGTGGATTTTTTATGTTCAATGGAAATAAAAAATATAAAAAAGCAGTTGGTATAATATCTGTTTTATTAATAATATTTTTATTATATAATATATTTTTTACAAACGATAATATTTTTGCTTTATCCAAATACGGATCGAGAGGAGCAGAAGTAACTCAAATACAAACAAAGCTAAAAAGATGGGGATATTATAGTGGAAATATTGATGGGATATATGGATCGCAAACATTAGCTGCTGTAAAGTATTTTCAAAGAAAAAATGGATTAACTGTAGATGGAATTGCCGGCAAGCAAACACTTGAGGCAATGGGAATATTTAACTCCCCAGGAAACTCTAATTCAAGTAATAGTACAAGCAATAACGACTTGAATCTATTGGCGAGGGTTGTATATAGTGAGTCTAGAGGAGAACCGTATGCTGGACAAGTTGCTGTTGCTGCAGTTGTATTAAATAGAGTAAAAAGTAGTTCCTTTCCGAATACAATATCCGGAGTAGTATATCAACAAGGAGCGTTTACAGCTGTATCAGATGGACAAATAAACCTAAGCCCAAATCAAACGGCTTATAATGCAGCAAGAGATGCTCTAAATGGCTGGGACCCATGTTATGGAGCAATATATTACTTTAATCCCAATACTGCAACAAATGCTTGGATATGGTCAAGACCACATGTGATAACAATAGGAAAGCACAGATTTTGCAAATAAAAGCATAAAAAATATTATAGAAATACGTAGACAGGATATAGTAATATATCCTGTTTTTATAGAAAAAAGTTAATTCTTTTAATAAGAGATAATTTGCTTGACAAACACATAACATATTGATAAGATAAAGTAGCAATAATGTTAGGAGGATACAATGATTTTTTACCCTAAAAGCTACTTTAATAGTATATTAGAAATTGATAGCAATTTTTTCTTGAAAAACAATATAAAAGCTATATTATTAGATATAGATAATACAATTTTAGATACTGAAGATAATATGGTAGAAGGCTTAGAAGATTGGGTTAAAAATATACAAAATCAAGGAATAAAATTTTGTATTGTATCTAACACAAATAAGAAGAAAAAAGCGGAAAGAATGTCTAAAATATTGGATATACCATATGTATACTTTGCAAAAAAACCGCTTAAATTTGGATTTAAGAAAGCAAAGAAGATATTACAAGAAGAGAATAATCAAAATATTGCTGTAATAGGTGACCAAGTGTTAACCGATGTCTTAGGAGCGAATAGATGTAAAATGTATTCTATTTTAGTAGCTCCTCTTAAAAGCAGTGATATTTGGGTTACAAAATTTAATAGACTTTTAGAAAAGCAAATATTAAAAAAATACTTTAGAGAAAATAATATAGAAATAAAAAACAAATGTAAAAAATAAAAAGAGGTATTTGAATGTATATTAATAACATAAATATATTGTATTATTTATTTATCGGAATTATCGGTTTATGTGTAGGGCAGTTTATATCCTGGTGTGTAATCAGACTGCCAGAATATAGAAAAGTTTTTGTTAGAGAATTTTTTACTATATATTTAAAGAATGAAAAACCTAAATACATATATATGATAGTAACTTCATTATTGTTCGTGGGAGTTTTATATCTATATGGATTTCAATTAAAAACATTGGCATATATAATATTAATTCCAATGTTAATTTGTGCATGTGATATTGATTATAAATTGAAGATTATTCCAAATAGATTAAACCTTACAATATTTGAAGTGGGACTTGTTTTTACTTTTATAGAAGGAATTGTAAATATTAATATAGCTATTGATATGTTATTAGGAATGGTAGTAGGAGCTGGAATTTTCTTATTTATAACATTAGTTGGTGGATTAATTGCAGGCAAAGAAGCTATGGGCTTTGGAGATGTAAAATTGATGGGAGCCTTAGGACTTTTCTTTGGCTGGAGAACTATAATAATAATCTCACTTATAGCGTTTTTGTTAGGAGCAATAATTGGAGTAATTTTAGTGCTATGTAGAAGAAAGAAAGGAGAAGAGTATATTCCTTTTGGTCCTTTTATAGTGATAGCAACAATAATTGCAATATTTGTACCATTTAATATATTACTAATTGCAATGCTAAAAATATTTACATTAGGGACATATAATATACAATTAGCATCATAAATATAATAAAATGAAATAATAAAAGAATAAAGAAATGAGTGATATCTATGAATAATAATATTCGTTGGCTAAGAGACAAAATAAAAATGTTAGATATGCAGGGAATAATAATATCAAATCCAATAAATATTAAATATTTAACTGGAATTGAAGCAGAAGGAACATTTATAGTTACTCAAAAGGAAAATATTTATATAACAGATGGAAGATATATAGAAGCAGTAAACAATAAACTAACGTTAAATGATGAAATTGTCGTATATGACATGAAAGACTTATCAAGAGATGATTATGAGAATTTTTTCTTGTTCTGTGAAAATGTTGGTTTTGAAGAAGAATATGTTACATATGCAAAATATAAAGACTTTATGCATAGATATAAAATAAATAATTTAGAAGAAACAGAGGGAATAATAGAAAAGCAAAGAATGATTAAAGATCCAGAGGAGATTGAGCTTATTCAAAAAGCTTGTCAAATAACTGATGCATGTTTTGATCATTTAAAGAGTTATATAAAAATAGGATTAACAGAAAAACAAATTGCAAAAGAAATAGATGAATTTTTCATAGAGAATGGAGCTGAAGATGTTTCGTTTGACACTATTGTAGCCTCAGGTAGTAATTCATCAAAACCACATGCAATACCAACTAATAAAAAGATAGAAGCAGGAGATCCTATCACTATAGATATGGGATGTAAATATCATGGATATTGCTCAGATATGACAAGGACAATATTTGCTGGATATGTCCCAGAGGAAATAAAGCCAATATATGAGTTAGTCTTAAAAAACCAAAAACAAGTAATAAATGAAATGAAAGAAGGAGTAAATCTAAAAATAGTAAGTAGAATGGTAGAAAATGATTTTAAACTACATGGATATGATTTAATCCATGCTTTAGGTCATGGAGTTGGTTTAGAAATTCATGAACTTCCATTTGCAAGCACTAAAGTTGATTTTGCTTTAAAGAATAATATGGTTATTACAGATGAGCCAGGAATCTATATTCCAAATAAGTTTGGAGTAAGAATAGAAGATACAATATTAGTTAACAGAGGAATGGCAACTAGTTTAACGAAGTCTGAAAAGGATTATATTATAGTTGATGAAACACATTAATGAGCTAAAAAAGCCGTAAACACTTGATTTTTATAAGAATTTGTAGTATTATAATATAGTCGCAATTTTAAATAAGTAAAAAATATAAAAATATAATAAAAAATTAGAAAGGGGTAATAATAATGGCAAGCGTATATTCAGCAGGCGATTTTAGAAACGGAACAACATTTGAAATGGATGGCAATGTATTCAGAGTAGTAGAGTTCCAACATGTAAAACCAGGAAAGGGATCAGCATTTGTAAGAACAAAGTTAAAGAATGTAATAACAGGTGCAGTTATTGAGAAAACATTTAATCCATCAGAAAAATTTCCAGGAGCTCAAATAGAGAAAAAAGAAATGCAATACTTATATAATGACGAGAATTTGTATTATTTCATGGATAATGATACATATGAGCAAATTCCATTAAATAAAGAACAAATTGGAGATGCATTAAAATTTATTAAAGAAAATATGTCTGTAACAATGTTATCTTACAAGGGAAGCGTATTTGCAGTTGAACCACCAATGTTTGTTGAGTTAGAAGTTAAATATACAGAACCAGGATTTGCTGGAAATACAACTACAACTTCTGGAAAACCAGCAACACTAGAAAATGGATATGAACTAACAGTTCCAATGTTTGTTAATATAGGAGATATTATTAAAATAGATACAAGAACTGGCGAATATATGGAAAGAGTTTAATTTAGGAAGGTAATTGTATGTCAAAGTTAAGTGAGGAATATCTTAAAATTTTAAATGATATAGATGAGCATATTTCTGATGAGGATGAGAAGAAATATGTATTAAAAAAAGTATCAGAATTATCATCGTTATATATGGATATAATTGATAGAATAACTAGTGTAAATTCAAAAAGAATGGATGAGCTAGAGAAATATCAAGACGAATTGGAAGAAAGGCTAGATAAAGTAACTGGAATTGTAGACCTAATAAAAAAAGATATATATGAAGATGAGGACTATGATTTTGAAATAGTATGTCCATATTGTAATCATGAATTTGTTGCTGATGTTGAGGACGAATTAAAAGAAGAAATTGAGTGCCCAGAATGCCATAATATCATAGAATTGGACTGGGATGGAGATGATGAAGGATGTTCTGGATTCTGTTCTTCTTGTGGACTTCATGATGAATGTGATGATAAAAAGGATAAAGATGACAACCAAGATAATGACGACGACATGTAACTAATTAGATAAATTAAAATATTCTAAAGGATTGACGGCAATGCCGTCTTTTTTTATAGTTAAATGAAGGTGACAACCAGTAGTAGCGCCATTAGTTGGATTTCCGTATGAATCATAATATGGATTATTTGATATACTATATACATTTTTGGGCCCAACATTAGAGATTATCTGGCCAGAAACAACAGTATCATTTTTAAATACAATAAAATTTGGAGAGACATGGCAATAAGATACTTTGATATCATCTTTTTCAACTACAATAGTATAACCTCCTCCAGCGCCCCAACTAGCAAAAGTAACTGTACCATCACATATTGATAGAATCTCTGTACCTTCAGGTGCTGGAATATCAATACCAGAGTGATAACTAGATGCTCCAATGGTAGGAGAATCTCTATACCCAAAATATGAACTAATATAGGTATACCCAGGCAATGGCCAAATGTATTCATCATCACTAGAGATAGGTAAGATGTTGGAATATATATAAATAATAAAAATAAAAATAATTAATAAAAAAATTACTAAGAAATATAAATATAAGTATTTAAAAAAACTACTAAACAAGATAACAACTCCTTTTGTGATATCTATACTAGTAGTTTTAAATCTATTTCGATTTTTTAAATGCAAAGAATTTACTTATAAAAAAATTTAATATTATTACTAATATTGTAAGTACTATTTTTACTGGCATTAAAGGTAATTTTAAAAGAGTATTAAATAATATTACACCACCTTCTTCTAATATCATTGTACCAGCTCTTCCTAAAATAAACTTTCCAAATTCTCTTAGATTTGCTTTAAAACCTTTTGCCTGTGAATTAAAGACCATTTTTCTATTAGTGAAATAAGCTACTAAAATTGCAGAAATAATTCCTATTGCACTGGATAGAGCACCGTTGATACTGAAAAAGTGATTTAATACATATGTTACTACTAAATTAATAATAGTTGTCAACACACCAAAAATTACATATAAAATTACCTCTTTAGTACAAAATTTTTTAATTAATGCTTTTATCTTTTCCATATAAAACTCCATTTCATTTGTTTATAAAATACTAACCAAAATAATATATTGCAGTATAGCACATAAAAATGGCTTTGTATATACTTTTTATTAAAAAATCTATTTTATCATTGGAGGGTATTGTACCACTTGAACTGTTGTTAAACCGAAATTAGTGTTTTTTAACATTTTTATTTGTTATTTTTCTTATACATATTTTGGATAATTTCATTCTTTTCATTTTCTCTTTGTATCTCATAAATGGTCATATTATCAACCTTATCACCATATTTATATCTTTGAGTATCTTTATATGTTTCTACTATTGTATTTGATACACCACTTATAACTAAGAATGTGACTACTATTGCTGCAATTATTCCCCATAAAATACTATTTAATGCAAAAGATAAAATTACAGATAAAACTATACAAACAATTAAAGTTGCTACTATAGTAGCGCTTTTATCATCTTTTTGTGATTTCAACTGTCTTTCTTTTTCAGCTTTTTCTTCCTCAGCTTTCATTTTTGCTTGTCTAAATTCTTCTTCTTCATATATCTTCTGATTTGTCATTGAAAGATATTCAGCTTTATCTATATATTCATCAGTCATCTTTTCTTTGGAGCTCGAAATATAACCCTCTGATAATAGTTGCTGAACTATTTCTTTCCAAATTACTTTTTCTTGATGTTCAAATTCTTTAATATAATTGTTATATTCTTCTCGAGAATTAAATTCAGCCATATTTTTTTGTCGATAACTTAGTAATTTATCTCTATCTAATGTGATATATCCCATATTACATGAATCTTTTTTAATTTCATTTAATATATCTAATTCAATTGAAATATATTACTTACGTAATATATAAAACATATCATAATTTGCAATAAAATACAATAAAACATTTGGGAGATACTCGTTTTTTATTTTCAATATTAAAAAACACCTTAAAAAGAGATTAGCTAAATAGCTAATCTCTTTGACTTGGCAGGGGTACTAAGATTCGAACTCAGACTTGTGGTTTTGGAGACCATCGTGCTAACCATTGACACTATACCCCTATTTGACTTTATTATAATAGCATAAAATATAGAAATGTGCAATACTAATTTCAAAAAATATAAAAAAGAAAAGTATAGTTTAATATTATAAAATAATAGACTTTATCAATAAAATGTTGTATAATAATAACATATGGGGATGTATTTGGTTTTCGACAGTATCCCAGAAGTATATATAGCGAGTAGTGGATGGCTGCTTCGGCCACTATAAAAAAGCAGAACTAAAAATAAACGCTGATAATAATAGAGAATTAGCATACGCTGCCTAAGCTTAGGTAGCTCGTCTTACTAGGAAGGCCTACGGTCTTGGTTAAGGCGTCAATTAGTAGGATAACAAAGCTACTTTTGCTATTGAAGTAGTAGGTATTTTTAATAGCTACTCTAAAATTACGGTTGTTTGTTAATGTGATTTTAGGGGAATACAAGAATAACAAACTGCACTCGGAGAAGTATATATGGAAAGAATATTGGACAGGAGTTCGACTCTCCTCATCTCCACCATGATTTAAATATTTAATAAAGAAATACTAGAACTTTCAGTAACAAGAGAGTGCTAGTATTTTACAATTTACATAAAAAATGGTATAATAATATTGTAACTCAATGTTGATCTGCTAGAATAACAATTCATTTTAGCAGTTTTTGTCAAAGAAATAAGGAGTAAAATATGTACAACGAAAGACAATTATATGGCGTTGATATTGCAATGCTGAAAAATCCAGAACAAAGACATTTTTTAAAGATTTTAGCCGTAAACGCAAAGACAGGATATGGACTACACCAATTTGCAGTATATATAAAATACTGTCCTGAATCACATCAGTGGCTTAGAGAGGATATGACTGCTAATGGTGAAGATGAGAAGCAATTAGTGAGAAGATTTATTATTAAGAACAATGACCATGCTATTTATTTTAATTCAATTGATTCACTACTATCTTTGATAGAGGTTTTAGACGCCGTGGAAAGAGAAAATGTTTCAGTTAACGAAAAGAAGGAAGAAAATCACAAGAAAGGTACAAGTAAAGGAATATTTAGAAGAGTAATATCTACTGTATATCAGAAAATAACAGGAAAATAACGAAACGCTTTGACAAGAAGGCACTCACTTATGTGAGTGCTTTAAACATTCAAAGTTTACGTAAATATTGATTTATTTGCAATATTATGTTAATATATGTATAGGCATAGCAATATGCAAGTAATCAACAGAGAGCACAATAAAGCTTTCAGAAAGGAGTTGTCATAAGTTAAATATGTTCGTCATAAATCGTCCAATATAAGGACAGGAGGTAAAACATGGAAAACGACACTATTTTTGTAAAACCAGAAGATTTCATATGGGACTCAGTCCAAAGAGAAATCAGAGGAAAGATTAACGGCATAAATTTTTTGGTTCCAACAAGTGAATTGTGCTTACAAAGTCTTAGATGGGATAAAACAGACTTCCCACGGGAGATTCAGCGAGTAGTTGAAAATGGTTTCGATGGAGTTGTGCAAACCTCAAAAAATGGAGAGCTTATCGTTTCAATTAGAGAATGGCAATCAAGAGCTTTTGAGCAGATAGAGGAAGGAATGATATATCAAGGTTCAATTATGTCCGTAGCACCGGATGCAATTTTTGTTGATGTTAATACATTAAGTGTAAGGGTATATGCAACAGAATGTAGCAGGGCTAGGATGAATAATGTCCAACATTTCTTCAAACCTGGAGACAAAGTCAAGGTGAAAATCGTAAAAAAAGACAAAGACTTTCCATTCCATATTTCTGGTAGCAGAAAAGAAGCATATCCCAGCATTGCTGAAACGACTCACAATTATGAGGTTGGTCAATACATCTATGTTAAGACATGCGAACGCCTAAACAATGATGGGTACTGGGTTGAAGTTACACCTAGTATTCCAGGCATACTTAACGGTCCGGAAGAACTACTGGATTTGATTCATCGAGGAGAAAGAATTAAAGTACGCATTATAAAGGTTGACGAACTAGGAATAAAATGCAAAATTGCAAAATGGCGACTCATAGGTTAAAATATTAAACCTGCATGACCGGAACAAGCATCAATGGCAAATCAAAAGATGTGTGTTTCCGGCCATTTATTATTTTATAAATAAATAATAAAAATTTTTTATATGTTCACACAATTTATAAAAAGTATGTTAAAATAAATACGAAATTATTTTGAAATAGTAAATAATATAAAAAGGAGTGTGATTTTTTTGAAAATTTCAGACATTAATGAATTAAGAAATATAGCTAACAATATTAGAATCGATATAATAGATGAAGTATATAATGCGAAGTCAGGGCATCCAGGTGGAGCACTATCGATAGCAGATATATTAGCAGTGTTATATTTTAATCAAATGAATATAGACCCAGAAGAAGCAAAATCAAATTTAAGAGATAGATTGGTACTATCAAAAGGCCATGCCTCAGCTGCATTATATGCAGTTTTGGCGGAAAGAGGATATTTATCGAAAGATGATTTGAAAACCTTTAGAAAATTAGGTGCAAAGTTACAAGGACATCCTGATATGGAGAATATACCAGGAATAGATATGTCTACAGGTTCTCTTGGACAGGGATTATCTGTAGCAAACGGTATGGCTATTGCATCAAAAATGGATAACCTAGGATGCAGAGTATATTGTATTTTAGGAGATGGAGAAATAGAAGAAGGGCAAGTTTGGGAAGCTGCCATGACTTCAAATAAATATAAATTAGATAATTTATGTGCAATATTAGATTATAATGGATTACAAATAGATGGAAAAGTAGAAGACGTAAAAGCATTAGATTGCTTAGAAAGCAAATGGAAGGCTTTTGGATTTAATGTTATTCTATGCGATGGACACAATATAGAAATGTTGATAAATAGCTTTGAGGAAGCAAGACAAACTAAGGGGCAACCAAGTATTATCATTGCAAAAACTATAAAAGGAAAAGGTGTAGCATTTATGGAGAATAAAGCTGAATGGCATGGAAAGGCTCCAAATGAAGAAGAATATAATGAAGCAATGGAATTGTTACAAAATAAATCTGGAAAGGAGGAAAAATAAGATGATGTTAGATAAAAAAATTGCTACACGTCAAAGTTATGGTGAAGCTCTAGCAGAGCTTGGAGAAAAAAATACAAATGTTGTAGTATTAGATGCTGATTTATCAGGTGCTACTAAAACATCGATATTTGCAAAAAAATTTCCGGACAGATTTTTTGATATAGGAATAGCAGAACAAGATATGATGGGAACTGCAGCAGGACTTGCAACATTTGGAAAAATTGCATATGCAAGTACATTTGCAGTATTTGCAGCAGGAAGAGCATATGATCAAGTAAGAAATACAATAGCACACACAAATGCTAATGTAAAAATATGTGCAACTCATGCTGGAACAACAGTAGGAGAAGATGGAGCAACTCATCAAATGTTGGAAGATATAGGAATGATGAGAGCACTTCCTAATATGATGGTTATAAGTCCATCAGATGATACTCAGACTAAATGGATAATAAAAGAGATAGCAAAAATAAATGGTCCAGTATATGCACGACTATCAAGGCTATCTACTCCAATAATATATGATGAGGAATTTATTAAACAGAATAATATAAAATTTGAAATCGGCAAAGCAATTCAAATTGGAGATGGAATGGATGCAAGTATAATTGCAACTGGAGTAACAGTAGCAGAAGCACTTAAAGCCCAAGAAAAACTAAAAGAGCAAGGAATAAATGTGAGAGTATTAGATATACATACGATAAAACCAATAGACAAAGACAGTATAATAAAATGTGCAAAAGAGACTAAAAATATAATTACAGTAGAAGACCATAGCATTATTGGAGGATTAGGATCTAGTGTATGTGAGGTACTATCTGAGAATTATCCTGCCAGAGTAATTAGAATGGGAATAAAAGATACATTCGGAGAATCTGGCAAGGCAGAGGAATTAATGAAAAAATATCAAATAGATTGTGATAGTATAGTAGAAAAAATAAAAAATATATAAATATATCATTATAAATTTTGTAAATTTTTTGTGAACTTTAAAAAAAGCATAAAATGTGAAGAAAGTAGTAATTTAAGCCTGAAAAGTAGACTTAAATTACTATTTTTTTTTGAAAAATACTATTGCAATTAATGTCGTTTATTGTTATGATAAATGAGAATAAAATGTACAATTTTAAAATTATGCATAAATGCAATTATATACGAAAACAAGGAGATATAAAAATGATAGAATTTAGAAATGTTTCTAAAGTATATGATACAGGAACTGAAGCTGTTCATAATGCAAATTTTACAATTAATAAGGGGGATTTTGCATTTTTGGTTGGAAGTTCAGGCTCAGGAAAGTCGACATTAATAAAATTAATATTAAAAGAAGAGGAGCCAACAACAGGAAATATTATAATAAATGGAAAAGATACAACTTTTTTAAAGCCAAAGAGAGTTCCATATTTAAGAAGAAGTATGGGAGTTGTTTTCCAAGATTTTAGATTATTACCGGACAAAACTGTATATGAGAATGTAGCTTTTGCAATGTATATAGTAAGAGCAACGCCAAAACATATAAGAAGACAAGTTCCAATGGTTTTGTCAATGGTTGGGCTTTCTGACAAAGCAAATGTATATCCAAATGAATTATCAGGCGGAGAGCAACAAAGAGTTGCTCTAGCAAGGGCTTTAGTAAACAACCCTTCAATGCTAATTGCAGACGAGCCAACTGGAAACTTAGATCCAGATACAGCATGGGACATAATGAGATTATTGAACGAAATTAATTTAAGAGGAACAACTTTAGTTGTGGCAACACATGCAAAAGACATAGTTGATAGAATGAATAAAAGAGTTATTCGTATAGAAAACGGAAATATTATAAGTGATAAAAAAGGTGGGTACGATAGTGAAGCATAGTATAATTGGTTATTTATTAGGAGAAGGATTTAGAAATGTATTTCATAATAAAAAATCTTCAGGTGCATCACTTGCGATAATGTGTGCTACCATGTTGATTTTTGGATTGTTTTTTATGATTATAGAGAATTTAAACAATGCTGTAGAAACATTGGAAACACAACAAGGAATGCAGATATTCATAGAAAAGTCTGCTACAGAATCTCAAATTACTCAAATTGGAGAACAGATACAAGAAATAGATGGAGTAAATACAGTAACATATGTGTCTAAGGAAGATGCTTTAAATCAGACTAAAGAGAAGCTAAAAAACAAACAAGCATTACTTGCAGGATGGGATGAAGATAATCCTTTTAGAGCATCATATATGGTAACTTTGACTGATTTAAAATTAAGTTCTCAAGTACAAGAGGAAATTTTAAAAATTGATAATGTTGCAGAGATATCAAGTAGAGATGAAACTATTAATGGGTTAGTTACTATTGCAAATGGAGTAAGAATAGTATCTGCCGTTATATTAACTTTATTGGTTTTAATATCAGTATTTATTATTGCAAATACTATAAAACTAACGGTTCATGCAAGAAGAAAAGAAATTTCTATAATGAAATATGTTGGTGCTACTGATAGTTTTATAAGATGGCCATTTATTATAGAAGGTATAATAATTGGAATAGTAGCAGCTCTTATTTCGATTGTCGTGCTAGGAATAGCATATAATCTAATTTCAAATGCGATGGCAGGCTCAACTTTATTAAGTAAAATGGGAATGAGTTTATTATCATTTACAGATATGACAACACTATTAGTAATAGTTTACCTAACTTTAGGCATTGGAATAGGAGCTTTAGGAAGTAGTCTTTCAATGAGAAAATACTTACAAGTTTAAAATAAAAAATAAAGGAGAAAAACCCATGAAAAGAAAAATGTTATTAACGGTGCTGACTATACTAACAGTATTTATGCTAATATCATCTATGGTGGTTAGTTCTTATGCAGCATTAGAGGATGACAAAAAAAACGTACAAAATAAAATAGATCAAGCTAAAAGTGATCTTAGTGATATATCAGATGATAAAGACGAAGCTGAAACTGAGCTACAAAAACTTACTAACCAAGTAACAGAAGTTCAGAGAGAATTAGACTCTTTAAAAGCTCAAATAGAAGATTTAAATGCCTCTATAGATGCTAAACAAAAAGAGATAGAAGATGAAGAAGCAGAAATAGAAAGAAAAGATAATTTGTTAAAAGAGAGAATGGTTGCCTTATATGAGGTTGGGGAAACCTCATATTTAGATGTATTATTCAATTCTGAAAATATATTGGACTTTTTATCTAATTATTCAATAATTCAACAAATTCTTGAAACAGATACAGCTTTGATAGACGAATTAGAACAGCAAAAACAACAATTAGAAAATGATAAATCTAGTTTAGAAGATGATAGGGCTAAAGTTGAACAAACCAAAGCAGATCAAGAAGTAAAGAGCGCGGAATTAAAGACGTTACAAGATAAGAAACAAGCAGAAGTCAATAAATTATCAGCAGATGAAAAAGCAAAGCAGGCAGAATTAGACGAATATAATTCTAAATTAAGAGAAATAGACAATGCTATAGCAGAAGCTTTAAGAAAAGCACAAGAAGAAGAGAAAAAGAATAATGCTTCAACAGGAGGAAACGGAAGTAGTTTTGATGGGACCTTTGCATGGCCACTTGACTATTCACCAAGAAGAGTGACTTCTAGAATGAAATTTAGAGGAAGTAGATGGCATAAAGGAATTGATATTGGTACAAATGCAGAAACAGGAAAAAGAGTAGTAGCTGCAGCTTCTGGAACAGTTGTGTATAGCGCATACCAATCGGGAACATCGGCGAGTCCAGGTTATGGTAATTATCTAATAATATATCATGGAAATGGATATTGTTCATTGTATGCACACATGGCATCAAAATCAGTAAGCACAGGACAAAAGGTATCTCAAGGACAATTAATAGGATATTCAGGGAATACAGGAGGAGTTGCACCACATTTACATTTTGAAATAAGAAAAGCTACTTCAGTGGGAGATTTCTTTGGAAATAACTGGCTAGATCCACTTGATTATTTACCAGGAGGATATGTACTAGCTCCTGGAGCTTAAAATAAATACATAAGAGAGGAGAAACATTTATGGAAAGAAAAATACTAACGATGGTCATTATATGTTTGATATTAGTATGCTTTTCCATAAATGTTTTTTCTAACAATGAAATAGCAAATACAGAAAATGCAACTAATATTGAAGCAAATAATATGACTTTACAAGAACAAAAACAAGATGTTGAAAATAAGCTAAATGAGTCAAATAGTAAATTAGAATACGTTAAAAGCGAATTATCAGCATCACTTCAGAAAGTTCAAGAATTAGACGATTCTATTGCGGAATATGAACAAAAGTATAATGAAATTCAAAATCAAATATCTACACTAGAGGCTGAAATAGCAAATACGGAAACAAGTTTAAAAGAAATAGAAACTGAGTATGAAAGAAAAGAAAAGCTACTAAAGAAAAGAGTTGTAGCTCTTTATGAAGATGGAGATACAACATATTTAGATGTGCTATTATCATCAAAAAGCTTATTTGATTTTTTATCTAATTATTATATGCTAGAGCAAATTGTTGAATTTGATAGCAATTTATTAGATGAGTTGGAAGAGAAAAGACAGACAATAGAAACTAAAAAAGCTGAACAAGAAAAGAAGAAAATGGACTTAAAAGTTGCAAGAGCAAAAGAAGGTCAAATGCAAATTTTAATGGAGAATCAAAAGATGCTTCAAGAAAATTATGCATCTAAATTAACTGACGAAGAGAAAAAATTACAAGAACAAATAGAACAATATAAAAATGAGCAGGCTGAAATAGAAAGGCAAATACAAGCAGCGATACAGTGGAGTGGAGACTTAGCAATACAATATACAGGAGGAGTAATGATATGGCCTGTAGGAATAGAAGGAACATACATAACATCACCATATGGTAACAGATTGCACCCTATACAAGGAGTGTATAGATACCATGATGGAATAGACATAGGAAATGCAGGATATGGAGCCCCAGTTGTAGCTGCAGCAGATGGAGTAGTGACATATACAGGAGTTATGAGTGGTTACGGAAACTGCGTTGTGATTAATCATGGCAGTGGAATTGTAACACTATATGGACATGGACAAGAAATAAAAACAACGCTAGGAGCGGTAGTGAAACAAGGAGATATCATAATGACCGTGGGTTCAACAGGCAATTCAACTGGACCTCATTTACACTTTGAAGTTAGAAAAAATGGCGTGGCTGTAGATCCTATTCCGTATTTAAAAGGTGATGCCGATATTCAACAAAATGCTGATAGTACTAATGAAGTGATAAATTTGGACTAGAAAGAAATAAAATGTAATAAAATAATTGTTATCTCGTATAATAAAATGAAAGGAAGAAAATAATATAAAAATGAAAAGACAGAATGTTTATAAAATAATAATGCTTGTTATATTAACAGCTACAATCACTTTTATGCTTACAACAATGGTAATGTATAATAAATTTTCAAATGTTTATAGTAATAACTATTCTAGTACAAATGAAGAGTATACGTCGACAGAAATGTCTTTAGTAAAAACATTAGAATCTTTTAAAACAATGTTAGAACAAAAATATATTGGTGAAATTGATGAAGAAAAGATGATAGATGGAGCCATAAAAGGCTATGTAGAAGGAATAGGCGATCCATATACAACATATCTAACAAAAGATGAAATGAAGGAATTTACAGAAGAAACAAATAGTGAATATGTAGGAATAGGAGTGTATCTAACTAATAATAAAGCAGATAACACAATTTTAGTTGTTGGTATAATGAAGGCTGCGCCAGCACTAGATGCGGGGATGCAAGCAGGAGATATAATTGAAAAAGTAAATGATATAGTTTATACAGGAGATCAGCTTGATGATGCAATAAAAATTTTAAAAGGTGAAGAAGGAACAAATGTTAAAGTTACTGTCTTAAGGGATGGAAAAGAAATAGATTTAACTATAACTAGAAAGAAAATAACAGTAGAGCATGTAGCTTCACAAATGCTAGAAAATAATATAGCATATATACAAGTAGATTCATTTGATAGTGGAGTAGCCAAAGCTTTTGAACAGCAAATAACAGAATTGAAAAATGGTGGGGCAAAAGGAATCATAATAGATTTAAGAAGCAACGGTGGAGGAATAGTAGATGAAGCTACTGGAATTGCAGATTTATTTTTAAAGAAGAATGAAACAATACTTATAACCAAAGGAAAAGAAGACAAAGAAGAAGTAACAATATCTAAAAATGATCCAATAATACAAGATATACCAGTAGTAGTATTAGTAAATGAAGGAACAGCAAGTGCATCTGAGATATTAGCAGGAGCACTAAAAGATAAATATCCAAGTACTACAATAGTAGGCAAAAAAACATATGGAAAAGGAGTAATTCAAACTTTGTATAACTTATCAGATGGTAGTGGACTAAAAGTAACTACAGAAGAATATTATACGCCAAACCATAATAAGATAAACAAAGAAGGAATAAAGCCAGATGTTGAAATAAACCTTACGAAAGATGAAGATGGATATTATGAAACAGATATTGACAAAGATGCACAAATACTAAAAGCCAAAGAAATATTATCGAAATAAATACAAGAAGGGCTGAATAGAAACTAATTTTTTAATTAGTTTCTATTTTTTTATCAGAACGCAAAAAAAGTCGAAAACTTCTCATAAATCGATAAAACTAGTCAAATTTTGCTATTGGAAAAATATGGAAAACGTAGTATATTGGTATAAGAAAAATGAAGGTCAAGGAATTTCTATGACTTCGTTAATAGAGAAAGAAAGGGGAGAAAAATGTGGAATGTATTTATGTGCCTAAGGACAAGCAGCTGACTTTAAAAATTACGGAAGAGATCGATGAGCATACTACAGAAAAATTAAGGAGGAAAATTGATAATGAAATTACTAGATTTTTGCCTAGAAAAGTTATATTTGATTTTAGTAATGTTTCTTTTATGGACAGTGCTGGAATAGGAATGCTATTAGGAAGATATAAGGTGATCAAAATGCTAGGTGGACAGCTAGAATTAGCAAATGTAAATAAGCAAATAGAGAGAATATTTGAAATTAGTGGAATACTAAAAATTATTCCATTAGTCAAAAATAATGAGGAGAATGTTAGTTAATTGGAGGAGAAAAATGATAGGGATATATGATAATGAGATGAAATTAGAGTTCACAAGCAAATCTTCAAATGAAGCTTTTGCTCGTATAACAGTTGCAGCTTTTGCTTCTCAATTAGATCCAACCATAGAAGAACTTGCAGATATAAAAACAGCAGTATCTGAAGCTGTAACTAATTGTATTATACATGGCTACGAGAATACCATTGGCATAGTAAAAGTGGAATGTAAATTAAAAGACAACTGGATAGAGATACAAATATCTGATTCTGGAAAGGGAATTGAAGATATAGAACTTGCTAAAAAGCCACTTTATACAACAAAAGCCAATTTAGAACGCTCAGGAATGGGCTTTACTATTATGGAAAGCTTTATGGATGAAATGAAAGTAGAATCTATTCCAGAAATGGGAACAAAAGTTACAATGAAAAAATACATATCTACAGAACAAGTTAATAATGAGAAAGTTGAAGAGCAGAGTAAATTAAAGGAAGGTATTTAATAATGCTTGAAAATACATATGAGGACATACTGAAAGCTCAAGAAGGCAATAAAGAAGCTATGGCTAGCCTTGTAACAAATAATATGGGGCTGGTCTATAATATTGCTAAAAGATTTATAGGGAGAGGCTACGAAATAGAAGATTTAAACCAAATTGGTGCAATGGGGTTAGTAAAGTCAATAAAAAAATTTGACATTTCTTATAATGTACAATTATCAACATATGCAGTTCCTTTTATAATTGGTGAGATTAAAAGATATATACGAGATGATGGAAGAATAAAGGTGAGTAGAAGTATAAAAGAATTAGCAATAAAAATAAATCAAATACAAAATGAATATGCTTTAAAACATGGGGAAGAAATAAAAATAGAAAAAATAGCAGAGATGTTGAATATATCGAAAGAAGAAGTGGCACTGGCTATTGATGCTAATGCTTCAAATGTTGTTACATCTATTAATGAACCAATATACAACGAAAAATCAGGAAAAGAGGTATGCGTAGGAGATATTATTCCTGATGAAAATAACGAAGAAGTAGATATTGCAAATAAATTAACAATAAATAAGCTGATAGATGAATTGAACGAACAAGAAAGAGATATTGTAAAATTAAGATATTTTAAAGGAAAAACGCAAACAGAGGTGGCAAAAAAATTAGGCATCAGTCAAGTTCAAGTATCAAGGATAGAAAAAAGAATTTTACATTCTATGAAGCAGAAATTAGTAATATAAATTATATTATGGAGAGAAATATGAAAAAAATAATTTTAATTGTGTTACTAATCATATTAGCAACATTTATTATTCCGATAATATTTACAAATAAATTTGCTATGCAGGAAGTAAATTCTAATTTAATTAAAGAAGTTAATAATATAGAGATTGTTACAGAAAATAGTAGTAAATATGCATATAATAAATATGGAAAAGTAAAACTATTGCATATAAAAGATAATACTATAGAAGAATTAGATATTGATGAATATCTTTTAGGGGTCGTATCAGCTGAGATGCCAGCTGATTTTGAAGAAGAGGCTCTTAAAGCACAGGCTGTTGTGGCTAGAACCTATACAATATATATGATAGAGCATAATAAAGGAAAACATGAAAATGCAGATATATGTGATGATTCATCATGCTGCCAGGCTTGGATTTCAAAAGGAGATAGATTATCACGTTGGGATGAAGAGAAGAGAGATAATAATTGGAAGAAGATAGAAAGAGCTGTATACTCTACCGCAGGAAAAGTAGCAACATACAATGGAGATGTAATTGATGCTTTTTTTCATTCTAATAGTGGTGGGAAAACAGAAGAGGTATCTAATGTGTGGGGAGGCGAAAATTTACCATATCTTCAAAGCGTAGAAACCTCCGGAGAGGAAGCATATAGTCAATATGCATCTGAAGTAGTTTTAGGAAAATCAGATTTTGAGGATAAAATAAAGCAAAAATATCCTGATTTTGTTATTGATTATAATAATACAGAATGCATAGAAATTATAGAATATACACAAGGAAATAGAGTAAAAACAATAAAAATTGGTAATTTGGAACTATCTGGAGTAGAAGTAAGAAGTTTGATAGGACTAAGATCTGCTAATTTTGTGGTAGAAATAAGTGATGATAACATAAAATTTTCGGTGAAAGGATATGGACATGGAGTTGGAATGAGCCAAACTGGAGCTGATAGTATGGCAAAGCAAGGCAGTAATTATGAAGAAATTATACAACATTACTATACAGGAGTTGAAGTCACTAATATATAAAGTCTGTATATATTTAGAAAAAATGGAAATACTTATATTAATAAAAAATAAGGAGGAAAGATATGAATAGAAGAGGAAGAAGAGATACAGACTCTAATACAAATATAAGTATGATTGTTTTTGCAACTATAATTGTTATAGCTATTGTTGCTTTTATTTTGTCATACATGTTGTATAGTAGAAAGCTAAATACACAAGCGAAAACGATAAATAATACTCAAAAAATATCTTCAGTAGCAGAAAATAACATGATGAATATAATAGAAAACACGGAAGTGGCTAGTTCATCAATTGGAAAAAGTGTTAATGAGATGGAGAACACAGTAGAAAATACTTTAAGTACTAATAAAACTGAAAAGATGGCTATTAATACAAGTAATATAGAAAAAAAGCAAACAGAGAGTAAACAAACAGAAACTAAACAAACAAATAATAAAGATATATCTATAAATGAAGAACAAATTGAAGAAACAGCAAAAGATCCTAGCTTTATAAAGCCGGTAGAAGGTGAGAAAATAAAGGATTATTCAAAAGATAATTTAGTTTATTCTAGCACATTAGATGAATGGACAACACATTTAGGAATAGATTTTACCGCAGAAAAAACTGATATAGTAAAAGCAGCAGCAGATGGTAAAGTTAAATCTATAAAAAACGATCCTAGATATGGACTTACAGTAGTTATCGAACATGAAAATGGATTTGAAAGTATATATTCAAGCCTATTAACAGCTGAATTTATTAATGTAGGAGAAGAAGTAAAGCAGGGACAAACTATTGCAACTGTTGGAAATACGGCAAGATTTGAAATATCTGATGAAACACATATTCATTTTGAAATAAAAAAAGATGGGATAAATGTTGATCCGAACATTTATATAAAAGAATAAAAACAAATAAATATCCGATATAGTATAGTGAACGATATTTATTGTTCTATAATTTTCATTAAGATTGTTAAAGGACTAGAAATATAATAAAATATATTTCTAGTCAAATTTATTTTTTGCTAAACTTTTATTATATTAAATAGTTAATGATTTTATCAAAATATTAAAGTTATAGTAGTAAAAATTTAAATAAAATTAGAAATATAAAATGATATTTTGTCCTTGACAATATTTCGATAATAATAGATAATACTGCTGAAAAGGAGTAATAATGGAAGCAAAAGAAAAAGTATTATCGGAAAAAAGAAAGAAAAATATGAAAGTATATTCTATCCATAGAATGTTAACTTTTGACTTGTTATTTTATTACGCTATAAAGTTTTTGTTTTTAACGCAAATTAAAGGTTTTAAATCAGAAGATGTCGTTATAGCAAGTGCTTGTTGGGGACTATTTAGAGTGCTATTCCAAGTACCAATTACTACATATATAGACAAATTTGGAAACAAAAAAAGTCTGATAACAGCAAATATATTACAAGCTATTGGAACTATAGTGTTAATGTCGTCAGAAAACATGTATACATTAATATTAGCAAATTTATTTGGTGGAATAGCGTATGCAATGAAAGAGGTTGCTGAAACAGAAATATTAAATCTATCAATTCCAGAAACTGAAAATAAAAGTCAAATATATTCAAAAATAGATGGTAAAGCAACTGGCAATTATTATTATCTATCTGCGATTTCAGCAATATTATCAGGAATATTGTTTGACGTAAATGGATATATACCAATGACTATAAGTGTAATAGTGCAATTATTAGCGACAAGAATTGCGTGCGAATTCGAAGATATAAATTTGAATGAAAAAAGATTAGAAAATACAGGAGAAAATATTAAGAAAACATTTAAGCAATATATTAAAAATTTAAGACTGGCTTTCTCATTTATATTTAATTCAAGAAGACTCAAAGCTTTAATGATATTTTCCGGAGTAATGTATGGAATTATTATGGTAATGGGAACATATGAAATGAACTTGTTGGATGCTATAGGAATATCTGCAACAGGAATAGGCATAATCTATGCGATAATGCAAGTAATTGCAGGAATGTCTTCCAAAGCACATAACAAATTTCACGAAAAATACAGAAATAAAAGTTTAACGATTATTGGAATCTCATATACTCTAGCTTGTTTAATAGCAGGAATTATATCTAGTGTTCAAATACCAATCTTTATCGTAATTGGAATAATAATAATTACTTATATTATAAGATATACAGATACAGGACTTTATTTTGTTCTAATAAAGAAATATATGACTAATTTTACAAATGTAGAAGTGGCAAATAAAGTATATGCAGCCAATGAACTGGTTACAGGAATAGGAAATTCAATAATCTGCATATTTGGTGCAATAATTGTATCACATAATAGTATCATGAAATCGATGATAATATTTGGAATAGTATTTTTAGTCATAATGATTTTAGTTTTACAATACATGAAAACAAGAGTTGGCTTAAAACCAAATGATTATAGAAAAAAAGATATAAATTACAAAGAATATATTAGCTTAAAATAGATTAAAGAGGGACAGGTTGCCATTGGCAAAGAAGTCCCTCTTTATGCATTTGAAAAAAGTACTTGACAGTTATGGAGAATAAATATAAAATAGTATAAGATAAAGTATATGCTAATATTAAAATTATAGATAGATAAGTAGATAGATAAAATTAAAAATTTATATATGTTTAGAGATATTAGATATATATTTTTATGCACATTGAAAATTTAATAGAAAGAGGTGTAAAATTATGCAAATCGTAATTTATATCGCCATTTTTCTAGTCTCAGCAATTATTTTTACCTTTGTAGGTATGGCAATAAGAAAGAAAGTAGCAGAATCAAAAGTAGGTAGTGCAGAGGAAGAAGCAAAAAAGATAATTGACCTTGCACAAAAAGAAGCCGAAAATAAAAAGAAGGAAGAAATTTTTAAAGCACAAGAAGAGATCATGAATAGTAGAAAAGATCTTGACAACGAGATTAGAGAAAGAAGGAGCGAAGTACAACAACAAGAAAGAAGATTGTTGCAAAAAGAAGAGAACCTTGAAAACAAAATGGAGCACATTGAAAAGAAAGAACAAGATATTGAAGAAAAGAGACAAGAATTAGAGAATAAAAAGCAAGAAATTACAAAAACGTTGGACAAACAAATGGAAGAGCTTCAAAGAATATCAGGGCTATCAAAAGACGAAGCAAAGAAACAATTACTTGCAGAAATGGACAAACAGTTAACTTTGGAAAAAGCTAATTTAATAAAAGCTACAGAAAATAAGGTTAAAGAAGAATCTGTAAAAAATGCAAGAGAAGTAATTGGATATGCAATTCAAAAGTGTGCGGCAGATCATACTGCAGAAACTACAGTATCAATTGTTCCACTACCAAATGATGAAATGAAAGGTAGAATAATTGGTAGAGAAGGTAGAAATATTCGTACACTAGAAACATTAACAGGAGTAGATCTAATAATTGATGATACACCAGAAGCAGTAGTAATCTCTGGTTTTGATGCGTTAAGAAGAGAAGTTGCTAGAATAGCGTTAGAAAAATTGATGGAAGATGGGAGAATTCATCCTGCAAAGATTGAAGAGATGGTTGAAAAGGCAAAAGAAGAAGTTGCAGAAACTATCAAGGAAGAAGGAGAAAGAGCTTGTATGGAAACAGGTGTAATTGGACTTCATCCAGACCTAGTAAACTTACTTGGAAAATTAAAATATAGAACAAGTTATGGACAAAATGTATTAAACCATTCGATAGAAGTTTCAAACTTAGCAAGAATTATGGCTGATGAATTGGGACTAGATCCAAAACTAGCTAGAAGAGCAGGATTACTACATGATATAGGAAAGGCATTAGACCATGATGTTGAAGGAACACACGTTCAAATAGGAGTTGATGTATTAAAAAAATACAAAGAAAATCCAATAGTAATAAATGCTGTTGAAGCACACCATGGTGACGTAGAACCACAAACAGTAGAAGCTGTTTTAGTGGCTGCTGCTGATGCAATATCTGCTTCAAGACCTGGAGCAAGAAGAGAGACGCTTGAAAATTATATTAAACGTCTTGAGAAACTTGAATCCATTGCAGACTCATTTAAAGGCGTTGAAAAGTCTTTTGCAATACAAGCTGGTCGTGAAGTTAGAATAGTTGTAAAGCCAGAGCAGATAACAGATGCCGATATGACAATTCTTGCAAGAGATGTTGCAAAAAAGGTTGAGGAAGAGATGGAATATCCTGGCCAAATAAAGGTAAACATCATAAGAGAAACGAGAGTTGTAGATTATGCAAAATAAATTGCAATAGAGCAAATAGCAAAACTATTTGCTCTATTTTTGTTATATAAATGTAAGAAAAAATTAATATAATTGTAACAAAAAAATATATAAAATGTTATATAATAAAAACATAATATAGTATATTATGGAGAATTATATGAATATATCAAGAGATTTAGAGAAAATAGGGATATTTCCTAAAGAAGAATTAAGGATAGAAGAGAAAAACAGAATAGCAAGAGATGTTACAGAAAAGTTATGTTCAAACTTAAAAGAACTATATGATTGCTACAATGAATTGTATATGAGATTATTTAACTGTGATATGTATTATGCTGATGTGCATGAAAAGTTTGGAGATGTATTTTATTATTATAAAAATAATACTATATATATAGATAGTAAAAAAGATATTTCTAATATAGATTCATATATGATTCATGAAACTATACATTATCTACAAAACTTCAGCAAAATAAATAAAGATAAAGAATCAAATAGAGCCGGAATATGTCAATTTATGGAATTTAAATTATTTGGCTTAGGAATAAATGAGGCAATAGTTCAGTATATTACAGCTAAAGCTCTAGGAAATAAAATACACAGAATTAACAATGAAGCAATAACTATAGCAACAAATAGCGAAAACTATTATAAATATATGACAAGCTTAGTTGGACAAATATTATTATTAATAGGAGAAAAAGAAGCAATAGAGAGTTGCTTAAATAGTACAGAAAATTTTGAAAATAAATTATATAACACATTTGAAGAAAATACAGATAAGATAGTAAAGAATTTTGATTTAATATTAGAGGAAAATAATAAAAATGACAGAGATGAGTCGAAAATTATAGAAATATATATGCAAACACAAGAACTAATATATACAACATACTTTACTAAAATGTGTAAAAGATTAACGACAATAAAAGAAGTAGATACAGAAGTAGAAAAATTAGAAAATTACAGTAATATAGTAGGAAGACTATTAGAAACAACTATTGAAGAAGATAAATTTAAGAACTTTAAAAAAGATATGGAAAGTAAATTCCTAAAAAAGTATATTGAAATCAACAAAAATCAATCAAGAAATTCATTAACGATTGTATACAAAAATTTTATTAACAATCTGTGGAATAAAATAATAAGTTTTTTCCAAAGTAAAATAATAAAAAATTAAATATATAAACAAAAAATCCAACTCAGTAAGAGTTGGATTTTTTAGAAGAAGAATTTTATAAAATTAAGTGTAAATATTGAAATAGCGATTCTCCATATATTTTTAAAAGTTTTTACCACAACATTTTTAACAATAGATAAACTGTAATCCTTTTTGACTGTTAAAGCCAAACAGTTAACAACCTCAGAAGATTCATTTTCCTGAGTTGTTCGTTCTTCTTGAATAGTATTATCTAAATTTGTTACATTTTTATCTGATGTATTTTCTTGCTCAACATTATCAGTATTATCTAATGTTTGGTCTAAATCATTAAGTTTTTCAGATTCTACATCGATTTCGGTCTTATTTGGTGAATCTACCATAATTCGAATCCTTCCTTTGTTAGTTTAATTAGATTATAACATAGTGCAAAAAAAAGTCAATAAAAATTTTTTTATAAAATATTTTGAAACTAACGGCAAATTTCGTCAATATCTAATAAAAAATACATAAAACACTTATGTAAACCCAAAAAACGATGCTTATTTTAATGAAAAATGCGAAATTATATTGCAAAATAAGGAATTTTGTGATATAACTATGTATGTATTTTTCTAGGTACATAAATTTTCCAAATAAGGAGTATTTTACATTATTTGGAATAATATGTATTAGATATTATAAATAAACATCTAGTAAGATGAAATCTATTTTTTAGAAAGGGGAAAATATGAAAAAATCAACAATCAAATTAGTAGCATTTGGAATGTTGGTATTAATGCTACTATCAATTTTCACAGTGCCAGTTAAGGCAGAAACTTATGAGAAAGTCGTATTAAAAAAAGCAAACAAAGAATTCTTAATATATTATAAAGATATTTGTAATGATGAATTTGAGTTCGCTTTTTCTTTGGATAAGAGCCAACCAACAGACGACTTGTTTACAAGATCAGCTAAAGACCAAGCAGATGAGGGTGCTTTAGATGTAGCTTATATAGACGCAACATTGTATGACACATATTTTGCTACAAACAAAGCTTACATCTGGATAAGAGATAACAACGATCAAATGGTTGTTTCAGCAGACTTAGTTGATTTAACAGATGCTCTAAATGATGGAATGATAGAGCTAGTTAACAATACTACAAAAAGGATTGATGTAGATACTACACAAACTCATGAAACACATGAGATAGTTGACGGAGTAGATACAACAATAACAACAGGTAAAGTAGTAGTTGATGAAAAGAGTGGAGCTAAATATTCATATACTTTAACAAGATTAACTGATACTACTACAAAAGCTAACAAATTATTTGAATTAGCAGAAGCATTAAAAGAGGATATAAGTGACACGTATACAAACTTAAGCTTAAGTAAACAATTCTATGACTTATATATGGAGTTAATGCCAACAGATTCTGAATGGACAGAAGTAGAAAATTCAGAAATATTACAACCAGACAATACTGTTGAAGGAGATAAATACATAGTATATCTTAAAGAAGAAACAGCTGACAGTACAACAGTAGATGCAAAATTCTTAACATGTGTATACAAAGCAGATGAAGGCGTTGACCAGAAAGAAGAAACTATTACAGAAACTGTAAAATTACCAGTTACATTTGATAGTGGAACAATTTTGTTTATCATATTAGGAATTATAGTTTTAGCTTTAGTTATATTTGCAATAATTAGAGTAAAAGCAAATAAAAAAGACGAGAACAAATAATTATGAAAGAGAAAATTTACAATTTTATAATTCTTGTTTTAGTTATTGCACTAATAGTAGTACTTGCTATGATAATCATAAAATATGGTGGCAATTACAAAAATGAAAAAGAAGTATCAGCAACATTAACTACATTAGAGCAAGAACTTGAAAATAGATCTTCAGAAGATGAAGAGGAAATACTAGATGTAGAATATAAAGGGTATAAAATAGAAGGAATTATTGAAATTCCGAAGATTAATATCAAATATCCGATAATAAATCAAACTAACGAAGAAACAATGAAACTATCTGTTACAAAGTTCTGGGGACCACAAGCAAACGAGATTGGAAACTATACGATAGCAGGACATAATAATAGAGATGGAACAATGTTTGGAAAAACTAAATATTTACAAATTGGGGACATTATAAAATTAACCAATTTAAAAAACGAAACAATAGAATACACAGTTTTTAAAATCTATTCAATAGATCCAGACGACGTATCATGTGTGGAAAGTGTAGAACCGGGAACACGTGAAATAACTTTAATAACATGCACAAATGGACACAAGAATAGATTAGTAACTAAAGCAAGGCAAAATATATAGTTTATTAATATGGGGGTAAAAAAATTGAAAGCGAAGATTAATTATAAGAGTAGGAAAACCATTATAATTATAGCTATAGCAGTAATCTTAGTAATAGCAGCAATCGCAGGTACAGTTGCATTCATAAAAGGTAACAATAATGCAGCCGCTGCAATGCCAGAAGACGAGCAAACAACAATAGGAGATGCTCAAAATAATAATGGTGGAGATGCTAATCAAAATGGTGGAAATCCTAGTGAAAATCCTAGCGATAATCCACAAACTGAATTACCAGCAGTAGATGCTAATAATGATGGAACAACTACTGCAGGAAATGATGGTACCGTAACAGGAAATAATGGTACTACAGGTACTACAAATGGTGGTACTACAACAAATGGAAATGGAACAGGAACAACTGCAGGTACAACAACAGGTACAGCAGGAACAGGTGCTACAGTTCCAAACCAAGACTATACACAAACAACAACAGTAATAACAGAAAATCCTTGGGAAACAAAAACAATAGGATGGAGTCCTTTAAGCATATCAGCTTACACAGCTGCTGCTAATTTAGGAATAAACAAACCAGAATTATCAACTGAAAAATTAGCTTATGTACAAGGAGATTCTCTAACAGAAGCACCTGTACATACAGCAATTCAAAAGGGTGAAGTAATTACATATGTAATAAAAGTTACAAACAAAGGTAACTTAGATGCTACAAGCATTCGTACAATAGATACAGTACCAGAAGGTACAGAACTAGTAGAAGGTTCTATTACAGCAAATGGAACTGAAAGTAATGGAAAAATAACTTGGAAAACAGACATAAAAGCAGGAAAACCTGTAGAACTATCATTCCAAGTAAAAGTTGTTGCAGATTCAATAGATATTATTGAAAACACTGCAAAAGTAAATGGAACAGAAACACCTACAACACAAAATCCAATTATAACAAGTGCCAAACAAGCAAGTGTTGTAATATTAAAAGATGGGGAAGAAGCTCTAGAAGATAGAGATGCAAAAGTTGGAGAAACAATTAGATATACAATAACAGCAATAAATAAATCAGAAGTTGATGGTACAACAAGTATAACAGATAAAGCACCAGAAGGAACAACTTATGTAAAAAAGTCTGCAAGTGAAGGTGCAGTAGTTGCAGATGATGGCACAATCACATGGGAAAAAGTAACAGTACCAGCAGGAAAAGAAGCTACAGTAAGCTTTGACGTAACAGTAAATCAAGATACAAAAACAAGCGTAACAAATATTGCAGTTGTTGGAGATACAGAAACACCAGAAACAAAAACAAAAGTAGCCAATATAACAACAACAAAATCAAGTGTAGGAATAAGAAATGGACAACAATTAGAGCAAGGTGCAACATTACATGAATTTGATGTAATAGAATATACATTAACAGCTACAAATAGCGGAAACGGTGAAGGTTCAGTTGTTATATCAGATAAAGTACCAGAAGGAACAACACTAGTACCAGGAAGCATAAAATTAGATGGAACAGGCTCATATGATGAGGACGATTTAAATAATGGAATAACAGTATTAGTAGCAACAACACCAAGAAGAGTAACATTCAAAGTAACAGTAAACAAATTAACTGAGGCTGAAGTGCACATCAAAAATGAAGTTGCAAAACAAGATGGCACAACTATAACGCCAGGTACAGACGATAAAGTAGAGAAAGAATATGTTACAGTAACAGCAAACAAAGACTTTGTTGATAACAATGGCGTAGATGGCAAGAGACCTGCTAGCGTAGAGCTAGAACTATATGCAGATGGCAAGACAACAGGCAAAACAGCTACAACAGATGCTAACTGGAAAGTTGAATTTACTCAATTAGACAAATATACAGAAGCTGGAAAATTAATAAAATATTCTGTAAAAGAAAATAATGTAAATGAATATTATAAAGATACTTACAGTACTCCAGAAGTTGAAGGAAACCATACAACAATTAAGGTTACAAATACATTGAAATATGAAATGATAACGAGATCTGTAGAAGCAACAAAAGTATGGGATGATGGAGACAATAAAGCAGGAGTAAGACCTGATAGTGTAGAATTTGAATTATATGCAGATAATGCTACAACAAACAAGACACAAACAGTAAGTAAAGTTGAAGATAGCAATGAATGGAAGACAACATTTGAAGGCGTAAATAAATACACATCAGCTGGAAAAGAAATAGTATATTCTGTAAAAGAAACAACAACACCAGCACACTATAATAAACAAGAAAATGGTTTAACAGTAACAAACAAAATTGATTATACATCAATACCAACTAAAGAAACTGCAACTAAGAGTTGGGATGATGCAGACAATGCAAATAGACCTTCTGAAGTAGTAATTGGAGCATATAATGGAAGTGAAACTCCAGTTAAAACTGCAAAAGCAAATGCTGGAAATAACTGGACAGCAACATTTGAAGGACTACAAAAATATACAGCTGAAGGTAAAAAAATAGAATATACATTTAAAGAAGTAACAGTTCCAGAGGGATATGTTGCAACAGTAAAAGATAATGTTATAACAAATGCTTTACCAAGAATTGAAGTTACAAAAACAGTAAAATCAATAAATGGTGAAGATGCAACAACAGTAAATAGTAGTACTGTAAAAGAAAATGATATTATAGAATATCAAATAACAGTAAAAAATACTGGTTCAGTTACAGTAAATAATATTACAGTAACAGAAAGCCTAAATGTATATTTAGACGCAAATAAACCAGATGAGAAGACAACATCGGTTGGAACAATTTCAGAATTAAAAGCAAATGAACCTCAATCATTCACAGTTTACTATAAAGTAGTTGCTGAAGATGTAGATAATGTTAATGAAAACTTAGTAAACGTTGCAACAGCAACAGGTAAATATACTGATGGAAACGGCAACGAAAAAGATGTAACAGGTGAAGGTAGAATATCAGTTACTCCAACAGAAATAAATGACTTAAGTATTACAAAATCTCAAAAAGTAAATGGAGAAGACGTAACAGATAATACAGAGGTAGTACCAGGAAATGTAATTACTTATACAATAATAGTAAAGAATACAGGAAACACAGTATTAAACAATGTAGAAGTAACAGATTCAATGTTAACAAATTCTAACTTTGTATTAACAGATAATGGTGGATTTACATTAGAAAATGGAAAATTAAAAATTGCTTCATTAGCTCTTAATGAAACAAAAACAATAACTGCAAAATATACAGTACAAGAATCTGATATGAGTACAACAGTAGGAACAATAGCTAATACAGCTACTGCAAAATCAGATAAAGCACCAGAAGAGTCTTCAGAGGTTGAAGTACCAACAGAAGCTTGGTATGCAGATATTTCTACTACAAAAAGAAGTGATGGAACACATGCAGATGGTACAGCTGTAAGTGCAGCTAGCCCATTACATGAGTTAGATACAATCACATATACATTAACTGCAACAAATAATGGTACAGATGATGGAACAGTTAAATTATCAGATACAGTTCCAACTGGAACAACACTAGTAGCAAACAGCATTAGACTAGAAGGTGTAGACACTCCATATACAGAAACACAATTAAATAATGGAATAGAAGTACATTTAAATGCTGGAGAAAATAAGAAATTAACATTTAGTGTAACAATCAATCCATTTGAAACAGAAACTATAAATATTGTAAATGATACTGCTACACAAGATGGAACACCAATATCAGGAACAACTGATACAGTAGTAAAAGAATATACTAGTGTTACAGTAAACAAAACTTGGGTTGATAATGCAACACAAGCACAAAGAAGACCTGACAAAATAAGATTTGAATTATATGCAGATAATAATGAGCCAATGCTTTACTACGATATGAGCAAAACAGAAAGTTCATATACTTTTGATAAGTTATCAAAATATAATTCAGATGGAACAACTATAACATATACAATTCAGGAAAAAGAAATTAATACAGGAGACTTAAAATTCTACACATCAGTAGTAGGTAATCCTACTGTAGATGCTAATGGTAAGACATATAATGTTACAAATACATTTACAGTACCACAAGTTACAAAAAATGTACCAGTTATAAAAGTATGGGACGATAACAATAATGCTGCAGGTAAGAGACCTGATTCTGTAACAATAGAATTAAATGGAGAACCTGTAGAATTAACAGCAAGCAATGCAAGTAATGCAGACGGAAATAAATGGTCTAAAATACTAGAAAAACCTGTATATAACGAAAATGGAAAAGAAATTATTTACACATTAACAGAAAATAATGTACCACAATGGTATGAAGAATCAGTAAATAATGATCAATATAAAGTAACAAATACATTTAAGGCTCCAACAGATCAAACATATGGCATAACTATAATAAAGGTTTGGGACGATAAAGGAAATGTAGCAGGTAAGAGACCAACAAGCATTAAATTAACATTAAACAAAATTGATGTAGCTGGAAATACTGTAAAAGTTGAAGATTTAACTCTAACAGGAAATTCTAAAGCAGAACAATGGACAGCAACAGAAAATGTTCAAAAATATGATGAAAAAGCAAATGAAATTAAATATTTTGTAACAGAAGAAAGTACAGGTTCAATGTTCTATGTAAATACTGATACAGATACAACAGACTTAACAGTAACAAATAAATTTGTTGTTCCAAATGACAAGGCAGAGCTAACAGTAAGAAAAATATGGAATGATAATAATAACACATCAAAGAGAACCCCAGTAACAATTAGAGTTACAGGAAATGGCAAATCAGAAGATGTGACATTAACAAGTAACAATGCAAATGCTAATAATGGAAACGTTTGGGAGAGAACTGTTACAGCTACTACATTACCAAAATATGATAATTTAGGAGAAATAATAAATTACAGCTATGATGAAGTAACTGTTCCAACAGGATACATTAGAACAGTAAAAGGAAATGAGATAACAAACTCATTACCAGGAATAAAAGTTACAAAAACAGTTGAAAAAGTAAATGACCAAAGTATGAATGGAGTTAACCAAATAACTGTAAAAGAAAATGATGTTATAGAATACCTAATAACAGTAGAAAATCTTGGAACAGTTGAGTTAACAAATGTAAATATAACTGACAATTTAGATGTATACACAGATACAACAAAACCAGAAACTACAACAAAAACATTATTAACTAATGGAAAATTAGCTGTAGGAGAACCAAAAACATACACTGTATATTATAAAGTTAGTGCAAATGATGTAAAAGTTGGAGGTCAAACTTTAACAAATACAGCAACTGCAACAGGAAACTATACAGACTCAAATGAAAAACCACAAACAATAACAGGTACTGACTCTGCAGATGTTACAATAGCAGATGCACCAGGAGTTAGCATTGTAAAATCTCAAAAGGTAAATGGAAAAGAAGTAACAACTAATACAAAGGTAGTACCAGGTGATGTGATTACTTATACAATTACAGTAACCAACACTGGAAATATAGTATTAAATAATGTAACAGTAACAGATTCAATGACAGGAAAAGAAGGATTTACAATTACAAGTGGAAGCCTAAATATTGGAACACTAGGAATTGCTCCTAACAATGTTGTGACAATAACAGCAACATATACAGTAAAAGAATCTGACATGCAAGAGAAAGAAAGCAAAATTGCAAATACAGCAACTGTTAAGACATCTTCAACACCAGATGGTTCTTCAACAGTTGAGGTACCAACAGAAGCTTGGTATGCAGATATAAATGTTACAAAATCTAGTAAATTAATCAAGAATAAAACGCTTGGAAATAAAATAGCTGGTAAAGCTGAATATGGCGATACAATTAAATATACAATAACAGCAACAAATAGCGGTAAAAAAGCTGGAACAGTTGTTGTAAAAGATACAGCACCAGAAGGAACAACACCAGTAGAAAGTGATATTTATACAGCTATATCATCAGAAAATGGATACTCATTAGATGTACCAGCAAAAGGAACAGCATCAGTAAGCTTTGATGTAACTGTTACATCAAAACCAACAACTACAATTACAAATACTGCAAAAGTAGATGGAAATCCAGTAACAGATCCAGAAACGCACCAAGTTGAAAAATCAGTTTCAGTTAAGATGACACCACAGATTCCAACGATTAAAAACAGTAATGTTGTAATAGTACTAGACATTTCAGGAAGTATGAATAATACACCAGAGGGAAATCCAACATGGTATTCAACGGAAACTCGTTTATATGCTGCTAAACAAGCATGTAATAGCTTTATAGATGCCATGTTCAAAGATGATGCAACAGGATGCAAGGTTTCAGTAGTAACATTTAGTTCGGGTACAAGATGGGGACAATATGTTGACAATGCAGAGACAATAGGTACAGCAACAAGTAGTACTGAAGCAACAACTTTAAAGAATAAAATTAGTAGATTAAGTGCAAATGGTGGAACACGTATTGCTGCAGGTATAAATCAAGCAAATACAGAAATAAACAAATTAGCAGAAAATAATAATAATAAGAATATTGTTATAGTATTAAGTGATGGTGACTTTACGATTGGTAGCGATAAAGATGGAACTATCATAAATAGTGGTAACGAAACAAAGACAAGAGTAGAAACAGCTTCAACAAATTTGAAAAATAGTGCTTGTAAGCCAACAGTATATGCAGTAGCATTTGCTTCAAGCCAATCTGGACTAATGCAAAACACAATAGCATCAGATGCTAATAATACATTTAAAACAGCTAGTAATTATTCAACCTTATTAAAAATATTTAATGAAATAGGTTCAGAGCTAGGCGAAGATGAAATACAAGATGTAGCATCAGTAAATGGATTAATAGAATTACCTGGATTAGATGCAAGTGAAGACGTAACAATAAAACTAAATGGAGATACAACTGGAACAACAGGCAAAGTTTCAGCATTTGTAGATAAGATTGTACAAAATCAAGATACTGGAGTATACTATTTAGACACAACTCAATTTGATGCTGACGCAAAAATTGAAATAGAATATTTCGAAGTTCAATCACAAAGCTAAAAATATAAAAAAATATGAGCTAGAAATAGCTCATATTTTTTTAACAGAAATCATAAATAAAACATGATAGAAATCAACATCTATCATGTTTTTACGTTATGTTTATTCAATAGAAATTTTATAATCTTTAACTTCTGATAAATCACTGGTGCATAATACTCTATACGTTGTCTCAGAATTTGCAGTTATTTCTGGAATAGTTAAAGGCATTCCAAAAATTATATTACCTTCTGAATCAAGAGCATAGAAGTGAGCCTTAGTTTCCTTAGAAGTTGTATCAGATGAGTTCCTAAAATGGATTTCTATTATAGAAGAATCCTTGTTAGAAGTAGAAATATTTATGCCAGTAATACTTATTGATTCTAAGCCTTCTACATTTTTTGTATCTGAGATACTATTAGAAGAAACAGGCTTAAATTCAGAATCATCTGATTTTTGCTTAGCAATAGAAGCTGGAACATACCTATAAGCTACATATACTAAGACTGATAAAATTAGAATAATTAAAAATACAATAAAGAACTTTTTAAAATTAAATCGTTTTTCTTCTTTAAATCTTTTACTTGTAGATTTATGAGAATGATTATCTACCATTCTTTTACCTTTTGCCATTTTTATCTCCCCTTTTCACAAATTATATAATACGATAAAAAAAGTTATATGTCAAGAAATAAGAACTATAATATAGATACAAAAGTGTGAGGCACAACATTAAAATATTTGCAAAAATGTGATTAAAACTATAAAAATGCTTGCAAAAATGTGATTTTATAGTATAATTAATATAGGATTGAATATTCTAGTATAAGGAGATGAATATTTTGCAAAGATTTATACTGAAAAAGTTAATAGAATGGAAAGAAAGTAAATATAGAAAACCTCTTATATTAAAGGGTGCTAGACAAGTTGGAAAAACTTATATTTTAAAGCAATTTGGAAAAGAAAATTATGAAGGTGTTGCGTATTTCAATTTTGATCATGATGAAGATTTATATAATCTATTTCAAAACACTAAAGATCCTAAAAGAATATTGGAGCAATTAGCATTTATATATGGAAAAGCAATTATTCCAGGTAAAACATTAATAATTTTTGATGAAATACAAGAATGCCCAAATGCATTAAATTCTTTAAAATATTTTTATGAAGAAGCGAACGAATATCACATTGCATGTGCTGGAAGCTTATTAGGAATTAGATTATCACATACATCATTTCCAGTTGGAAAAGTTGATTTTTTAAATATGTACCCAATGACATTTAGCGAGTTTTTAATAGCAGATAATGCACAGAATCTAGTAGACTACATGAATTCACTAGAAAAAATAGAAAAAATTCCAGACATATTCTTTAATCAACTAGAAGAAAAATTAAAAGCTTACTTTATAATTGGCGGCATGCCAGAAGCAGTTTCTGCTTGGGTAAATGAAAAAGATATGGAACTCGTTAACAAAATTCAAGACAATATATTAAGTGCATACGAAAGTGATTTTTCAAAACATACACAGGATAGCGAAGCAAATAAAATATCATTAATTTGGAATAGCGTTCCATCCCAACTTGCAAAAGAAAATAAAAAGTTCTTGTATCAAGTTGTAAAAGAAGGTGCTAGAGCAAGAGAATATGAAAATGCTTTAAATTGGTTAAATGATGCAAACCTTATTTATAAAATTTATAATGTAACAAAAACAGACTTTCCTTTAAAAGCATACAACGATTTATCAGCATTTAAAATATATATGAATGATGTAGGGCTTTTAAGAAAAATGTCAAATTTAGATAGTAAAATTGTTGTAGAGGGAGATAAATTATTTGAGGAATTTAAAGGCGCTTTTACAGAAAATTATGTATTAAATATGTTGATATCTACATTAAATTCGGTACCAAATTATTATACATTTGATAGAAATGAAATTGATTTTGTAATTCAATTCAAAAACAATATAATTCCAATAGAAGTAAAGGCAAATAAATCAACTAACAGTACAAGTTTAACAAAATATAATGAAAAATTTAACAATGAAATATCAGTTAGATTTTCTATGAATAATCTATCAAAAGATGGAAAAATTCTTAACATACCATTATTCTTAATAGAATATGTGGAAAAATTTATATAAGATTTTATCGTTAAAAGAAAGGAAGAAGAAATTTTGAAAATTTTAGCAGTAGGAGACTTAGTAGGTGAGGGCGGAGTAAAAAAATTGAAAGAGCTTTTGCCAAGAATAAGAGAAGAAGAGAAAATCGATTTTGTAATAGTAAATGCGGAAAACTCAGCTGGAGGAATGGGAATAACAACAAAAATATTTAATGAATTAAAAGAGTTAGATATAGATGCAGTAACAATGGGAAACCATACTTGGGGTAAAAAGGATATATTTACACTTATAGAAGACCAAAAGCTCATAAGGCCAGCAAATTATCCAAATAATGTGCCGGGGAAAGGGTATGGAATATATACGTGCAAAGGCAAAAAAATATGTGTTGTGAATTTAATAGGAAGAACTGACATGAATGTTTTATCAGAGAATCCATTCTTAAAAATGCAAGACATATTAAAAGAAGTGAAAAGCCAAGCAGATATAATAATTCTAGACTTTCATGCAGAAGCAACGGCTGAAAAAATTGCGATGGGATATTACTTAGATGGCAAAATTACTGCTATGTTTGGAACACATACACATGTTCAAACAGCAGATGAAAAAATATTGGAGCATGGAACAGGATATATTACAGATATTGGAATGACTGGTCCAATAAAGTCAGTAATAGGAATGGATATAGCTGTATCAATAAAAAGATTTGAAACAACACTACCAGAAAAATATAAATTAGCTGAAGGAAATTGTATATTAAATGGTTGCATTTTTGACATAAATGATGAAACTTGTCGAGTAAACAAAGTTACTAGAGTTGTAAGAAAATAAATGACGAAAAATGCAAAAATAAGACGACAAAAACTGTAAAAAATTTCCATTTTTATATAGACAATTAATCCTAAATATTATATAAATATAACTGTACTTAAACATACAAAAAAATAAAATATTAGGAGGATAAAAATGGAAGTTTTAAAAATCTCATCAAAATCAAATCCAAACTCAGTAGCAGGAGCTATAGCTGGATTAGTAAAGGAATCTAACAAAGCAGAGATGCAAGCTATTGGTGCAGGAGCTTTAAATCAAGCAGTAAAAGCTGTTGCAATAGCTAGAGGCTTTGTTGCTCCAGCAGGGGTTGACTTAATATGCATACCAGCATTTGCAGAAGTAGAAGTTGAAGGTGAAGAGAGAACTGGTATAAAACTTATAGTAGAATCTAGAAAATAGTTTGTATATTAGAATAATTAATAAATAATAGGGCATGTATAGAGCATGTCCTTTTTTGTATAGTAATTTCAAAATATATATTGAAAAAAATATCCATTTAATGTATTATAAGCATGTATAAAATAGAGGTGAAAGGGTGCAACATGAAAATAAGTAGTATCTTTAAATATATATTCATAATATTTGCAGTGGGAATTATTGCATATGCAGGATATAGAATTTATAACAATCAGAATAAAGAAGCTTCAAATAATCAAGAAAATGAAAATGTAGTGGAAGAAAATATAATAAGAGATATCAGATTGTCTCTTACGAATTATGATACGATGAATCCTCTTTTAACTAAAAACAAAGAAATATTAAATATAGATACACTAATATTTGAACCACTTTTTACACTATCACAAGATTATCAGCTACAACCATGTTTAGCTAAAGAATGCTCTAAGACAGGAGATAATATTTATGTTATCAAGACAGCTAATAATGTTAGTTGGCATGATGGCACACCATTTACGTCAAAAGATGTACAATTTACAATAGATGTATTAAAAAATGGTGATTCAATATATAAATACAATGTAGATCATATAATAAATGTTGAAGTTATAGATGCGACAACTATAAAACTGACATTAGATAGTGATATTCCATTTTTCGAATATAATTTAACATTTCCTATAATGTCTAGTAACTATTATTATGGTGAAGATTTTTTCACTAGCACCAAGATACCTATAGGCACAGGAAGATACAAAATAACGAATACTAGTACTAATAGCATAACATTGGCTAAAAATGAGAAATGGAAAAGCTTTACTGGAATAGAAGAGGTAAAAATAGAAAATATAAAAATAAATTTATATTCTTCTATGGGAGAGGCTTACAATAGCTTTAAGATTGGAAATGTAGATATATTAAATACTTCAAATCCAAACTTTCAAGAGTATATTGGAACAATAGGATTCAATAAAACGGATTATGCAGGAAGGCAATTTGATTTTTTAAGTTTAAACTGTACTGATACAATTTTACAAGATAAAGCTGTAAGACAAGCTATAAGCTATGCTATAGATAAAAGTAATATAGTGTCGTCTGTTTATAATAATCAAAATATGGTGGCTGAGTATCCATTGGACTACGGCAATTATTTATATACTAACAACAATGCAAGTTCTGGGTATAATGCAGAACAAGCCAAAAAAGTTTTAGAGGATGGTGGATGGACATATATTAACAATCGCTGGAAAAAAAATATAGACGGCAGTACAAAAACATTGAGACTTAAAATAACTGTATGTAGCGATAATGAAGCTAGAATTAGAGTAGCTGAGGTAATAGAACAGCAACTCGAGCAGATAGGTATAGATGTTACGATAAATAAAGTGTCAAATGATCAATATAATAACTATATAGATAATAAAGATTATCAAATATTACTTACAGGTGTATATACAAGCTATAGTCCAGATTTGACGTATTTTTTTGCACCAGGCAATTTAGAAAATTACTCTAATGAAAAAATGTTTGAATTAATAAAAAATGCAAGTATAATAAAAGATACAAAGCAATTAAAAGATATATACCAGAAAATATATAACTTATATAAAGAAGATGTTCCATTTATAGGTTTATATAGAAATAAAAATATGACAATATCAACTCAATCTTTAATAGGAACAGTAGAACCAAATAATTATACAAGCTTCTATGGTATAGAAGAATGGTATAGAAAATAATAAAACAAATGTTTGAGAAAACTATTGACAATTTTAAAAAATAGTATATAATGTACAAAGAATGAAATGCAAACATATGTTTATATATTGCAAGATAATTTATCAAATATGATATTTACAAAATTTAGGAGGAAGAAATTTATGAGTATTGAAAACAATGAAAAGAAAAAAGCTCTAGAATCTGCATTGGGACAGATAGAAAAACAATTTGGAAGAGGTTCTGTAATGAAATTAGGAGATTTTACAGCCATGAATGTAGAAGCAATACCTACAGGAGCGCTAAGTCTTGACGTAGCTTTAGGTATAGGGGGAATCCCAAAAGGAAGAATAGTAGAAATATTCGGACCTGAATCTTCAGGAAAGACAACTCTTGCATTACATATGATTGCTGAATGTCAGAAAAAAGGTGGAGAAGCAGCTTTTATAGATGCAGAACATGCATTGGATCCAGTATATGCAAAACACTTGGGAGTAGATATTGATAATTTGATTGTTTCGCAACCAGATACTGGAGAGCAAGCTTTAGAAATTGCTGAAGCCTTAGTTAGAAGTGGTGCTATAGATATTATAGTTGTAGACTCAGTTGCTGCCTTAGTTCCAAAAGCAGAAATAGATGGTGATATGGGAGATGCACATGTTGGACTTCAAGCAAGACTTATGTCACAAGCGCTAAGAAAATTAGCAGGTGTACTTAACAAATCAAACACAGCAATAGTATTTATAAACCAATTAAGAGAAAAAGTTGGAGTTATGTTTGGAAACCCAGAAACAACACCAGGAGGAAGAGCATTAAAGTTCTATGCTTCTGTTAGATTAGATATAAGAAAAACAGAAAATCTAAAACAAGATGGGGAAGTATTTGGAAATAGGGTAAGAGTAAAAGTTGTGAAAAACAAAGTGGCTCCACCATTTAGAGAGGCTGAATTTGATATAATCTATGGAAAAGGAATATCTAAATCTGGAAATATACTAGACCTAGGAGTCAATCTAGATATAGTAGAAAAGAGTGGATCTTGGTTTGCATATGAAGGAACAAGAATTGGACAAGGAAGAGAAAACGCTAAAAAATATCTAGAAGATAATCCAACTGTTATGGAAGAAGTAGAAAAGAAAGTTAGAGCAAAATTTAATGAAGCTTTTGAAAAAAGTTTAAGTGATGATAGTGAAATAGATGATGAGCAAGATATAGAACCTACAGATAATGAGGAGTAAAATGTATACTATAGAAGAATATGATAAGGAAAAATCAAAAGTATTAAAATATATCTTATATAAGAAAAGAAGTAAACAGGAAATAAAAAACAAATTTTATAATACAATAGAAAACGAAATGCTTGACAATATAATAGAGGAACTAGAAGAAAATGGATATATCAATGATAATAATTATATTGAAAGGGCTGTAAATGAGTATAAGGCTTTAAATAATTTATCATTAAAAGAAGTAAGATATAAATTAATGTCAAAGGGAATTCCAAATGAATTAATAGAAGACTATATAAGCAAGCATCAAGAACAGATGGAAGAATATGAGATAAATTCTGCAAAAACAATAATAATAAAAAAACAAAATACTATGGAAGAAGAGGCTATTATTCAATTTTTAGTAAAAAAAGGATATAAAACGAGTAATATAAGGAAAGCTATTGAAATGTTAGATGAAGATTAATAGAAAAGGAAGATTAAAATGCAAAATATATTAACATTGGAAACAAACAAATATGCAATAAAAATAGAAAATTTTGAAGGACCCTTAGATTTACTATGTCATTTAATAGATAAGAATAAAATGAATATAAATGATATTAGGCTAAGTGAGATCACAGATCAGTATATTGAATACATAAATAAAATGGAAGAAATGAATTTAGAGATTACAAGTGAATTTCTAATAATGGCATCAACCCTTATATACTTAAAATCCAAAAGCTTACTTCCAAAAGAAAATGAAGATGAAGAAGAAATATCTGAAGAGGAACTTTTAAGAAGAATTATAGAATATAAAAAGTACAAAGAAATCACAAAAATACTTAGAGTTATGTATGATAATAATGCCATTAGATTTTATAAGTTACCAGATCAGATACAATTACCAAAACAAAAATTAGAAAGAGAATATGACAAATCTACTATCGTAGAGGCATATGAAAATATAGTAAAAATTAATACAGAAAAGGTTAACGAAAACGCAAGTAATATAGAAAAAATAGCTATAACAGACAAATATACTGTAGCAAGTAAGGTAAAAGAAATATTAAAAGAACTTGTAAATCGACCAAAGTTTATATTTAATGCATTATTTTCTTTAAATAAATGTGAAAAAGAGGAAGTTGTTACAGCTTTTTCTGGATTATTGGAATTGTCTAGAAGAAATAAAGTAATTACCAATCAAGAAAGAATATTTGGAGATATATCAGTAGAGAAACATAATGATAAATAATATTGTTTAAATTAGAAAAAAATGGAAAAACTAATATCAGAATTGGAGTGAAACGATTATGATATTAGTTTTTTGTATTACCTTGGCAATTATCTGTGGAATTGGTATATTGGCTTTATTAATATATCTATCTAAGATAGAATTAAATATTAAAAATCTATATATGAATAGTGAAAGTAAAAAGCAAAATAACAAAAATGTAATCATATCAATATCCTTAAAATTAGGTGGATTTAAGTGGTTTGAATTTAAGATGAATAAAAATAAAATTTCAAGTCTGTACGCGAAAATGAAAATAACAGAATACAAACATAATAAAGATATAAAGAATAAAATGAAGAGATTGTTAAAAGCTTGTATTCAAGATAAAAGAATAATAAAGTTAGCGTCTAATCTAGGCATAGAAATAAAAGAATTTAAATCAGAAATTTTTTTAGGAACAGAAGATACTATAGTAACATCATATCTAGTTGCAGTCGTGGCTATCATAATATCAAATGTGATACCACGTACAATAAAAAACAGTCTAAATGCCATACAATATAAAGTATTACCAATATATAAACAAAAAAATATGTATATATTAAAATTAGATAGTATTATAAATATAAAAATAATGAAAATAATAGAGATTATATTAAAAGTAAAAAGAACGATAAAAGAGAATAATGATAATTATAAATACAAAAATATAAAGAATCCCATTAAAACCAAAGTTCAAGTTGTATAAAAAAGAAAAAATTGGTACATATTATTTATATATTTATAAAAAAAGAAAGAAGTGATTATATGGGAGAGCACCCAATAGAGAATTTGATGAATACTGCTATGAATAGCATAAAAGATATGATAGATGTAAATACAATCATAGGGGAACCAATACAAGCATCAAATAATACTGTAATTATACCTATATCAAAAGTAGGATTTGGATTTGCTGCAGGAGGTAGCGAATTTAGAGGAGAAACACTAGATGAGTATACAAAAAGAGATAAAGAAGAACAAGTACAATATAGATTGCCGTTTGGAGGGGGCTCAGGAGCAGGAGTAAGTATTGTACCAGTAGCATTTTTGGTAGTACAACCAAATACAGTAAAGTTATTGCCAGTAGACCACAATTCTTGCTTAGACAGACTATTAGATTATGTGCCGGATTTAATAGATAAAGTTAATGCAATACTTAATAAACAAATGCAAAATAAAAAAGATGAAAAGGCTCAAGAAGATAGAAGGAAAGAGAAAGAAAGACAGGAAGAAAGAGAAGACAGAAAACAAGCAATGCAATCACAAAACACAACTACCCAGACACAAGTAAAGCCAAAGAAAAATATAAAATATCATAAACCTGTTAATTACGAGTTTGAATATGATGAAACAAACTATGATGATTATGATGATGACAATAAATAATAATGAAGAAAATTAACAAAAACTAAATAATTGAATATTATATAAAATATACTATGTTTGTAATTAAATTTATAAACATAGTATATTTTATATAAGGAGGAGTCTATGTTTAAAGGAAATGACGTTATAGGAAATACACCAATGATAAGAATCGAATATAGATACAAAAGAGAAAAAAGACATGTGTTTGCTAAACTGGAATATTTTAATTTAACAGGAAGCATAAAAGATAGAGTAGCTTATTACATAATAAAAAATGCTAAAGAAAGAGAAGAACTAAAAGAAGGAATGCCAATAGTAGAAGCAACAAGTGGTAATACAGGAATTTCTTTAGCTGCATTAGGAGCATATTATAAGCATCCAGTTTACATATTTATGCCAGACTGGGCAAGTGTAGAAAGGGTAAAATTAATGTCAAGTTATGGTGCAAAAGTAATTCTTGTTTCTAGAGAGGCAGGAGGCTTTAAAAAGTGTGTAGATGAAGCTAAGAAGATGGCAAAAGAAATAAATGGTTTTCTTGCAAATCAATTTGCAAATAGAGATAATTATCTAGTACATTATGAAACAACTGGAGAAGAAATTATAAAACAAATGACAGAAAAAATAGATGGTTTTGTATCAGGTGTTGGAACGGGAGGAACCTTGATTGGAACAGGGGATAGGCTAAAAAAGAAGTTTAGTAATATTTACATAACTGCTATCGAACCAGATAAAATGCCAATAATATCGGGAGGTAAAATCAAAGGACAACATAAGATAGAAGGAATAGGAGATGATTTTATTCCAGATTTAGTAGATAAGAATAAGATAGATAAAGTATTACTAATTAATGATGACGATGCAATAAATATGTCGAGAAAATTAGCAAGAGAGTTAGGCCTGGGTGTAGGGATATCTTCAGGAGCAAATCTATTAGGAAGTATATTATTAGCTGATGAAATAAAAGGTAATGTCGTAACGATTTTTGCTGATGACAGTAAAAAATATTTATCCACAGATTTATTTAAAGATAAAAACATAGGTGGTAACTTTATATCAGATAAAGTAGAGTTAATAAATTATGAAAAAGTATAGAAAATAATGTAAAACTACTTGACAAATTTACAAAAATGTTGTAAAGTATATAAGCATTACAAAATTAACAAAATTGTTATGAGAGCCTTGTGAAATGGAAGTGATTAAATGGAAAAGAAAGTTCAAATTGGAATGTTATGTGAGATATACGGGAAGCTTTTAACTAAAAGACAATTAAGTATCCTGAATGATTATTGCAATGAAGATCTTTCATTAACAGAAATTGCTGAAAATAACCATATAACAAGGCAAGCTGTTAACGACATTGTTAAGAAAGGAGAAAGTAAGCTTTTGGAATACGAACAAAAGCTGGGGATTATGAAAAAGACAATAGATCAAGAAAAGCAAATCCAAAATATTCTTTCAGAACTAAGTAAGATTACAGATAGTTCATCTGATAAAAAGATTGAAAAAATCTTAAATAGTGTAAGAAAAGAATTAATTAGCTTAAGCTAATAGTTAAGCTAGGATTTTACAATAGAAAAATGGAGGTTTTAGAATATGGCTTTTGAAGGACTATCTTCTAAATTACAGGAATTCACAAAAAAATTAAGAGGAAAAACAAGAATTACAGAATCTGACTTAAAAGAAATGCTAAGAGAAGTAAAACTTGCCTTACTAGATGCCGATGTAAATTATAAAATAGTAAAAGAATTTACAGCCAGTATACAAGAAAAAGCCTTGGGCCAAGACGTTTTAAAATCTTTAACTCCTGGACAACAAGTTGTTAAAATAGTAAAAGATGAATTAGTAGAGCTACTTGGAGGAACAGAGACAAGTATTAACTTTAGCCCTAATCCACCAACAATAATAATGTTAGTTGGACTTCAAGGCTCTGGTAAAACGACTACCGCAGGCAAACTTGCAAATTTACTAAGAAAAGAAGGTAAAAAGCCATTACTAGTAGCTTGTGATGTATACAGACCAGCTGCTATAAAACAATTACAAGTAGTAGGAGCTCAACTAAATATTCCAGTATTTGCAAACGAGAACTCAAAAGATGTTGTACATATAGCAAAGCAAGCTATGAATATAGCATATTCAAAAATGAATGACGTAATTATATTAGATACAGCAGGACGTTTACAAATTGATGAAGAACTTATGAATGAGCTAAAGAATGTAAAAGTAAATGTGCATCCACATGAAATACTATTAGTAGTAGATGCGATGACTGGACAAGAAGCGGTTAATGTTGCAAATGGTTTCAATGACGCTTTAGGAATTGATGGAGTTATACTTACCAAACTAGATGGTGATACTCGTGGTGGTGCGGCACTATCAGTAAAGAAAGTAACTGGTAAACCAATAAAATTTGCAGGTACTGGTGAAAAGTTAAGTGAACTTGAAGTATTTCATCCAGATAGAATGGCATCAAGAATCTTAGGCATGGGTGATGTCCTATCAATAATAGAAAAAGCAGAAGAATCATTTGATCAAGAAGAAGCAGAAAAGCTTACTAAACAATTAGCAAAAAGAGAGTTTGACTTAAATGATTATCTAGCTCAACTAAGACAAGTAAAGAAAATGGGTTCATTTTCATCGTTATTAAAAATGGTACCAGGGATGGCTGATATAAAAGACTTGAAAGTTGATGATAAAGAATTTGTAAGAATAGAGGCCATTATATGTTCTATGACAGATAAAGAAAGAAGAAACCCTAAAATATTAAATGGACAAAGAAGATTACGTATAGCCAAAGGTAGTGGAACAACTGTACAAGAAATAAACATATTTATGAAATCTTTTGAAATGACACAAAAAATGATGAAGCAGATGAAAGATAAAAAGTCGATAAAAAAGATGATGAATGAAATGAAAAATATGGATCCAAAAGAAGTACAAAAACTTAAAGATTCAATAAAATAAAAATTAGTTTTTAATATTTTCCATGAACCAATGAGAAAAGGTGATATCATTAAGCACTGTTCATAATGGTTCAAAAGGAAAATTTAAAATAAATAGTATAAACTTTGCGGAGGTGAAAATAAATGGTAAAAATAAGATTACAAAGAGCAGGTGCAAAAAAGGCTCCATTCTATCACATTGTAGTTGCTGATTCAAGATCTCCAAGAGATGGTAGAATAGTAGAAAAAATTGGAACATATGATCCAATGACAAATCCAGCAACAATAAAATTAGATAAGGAAAAAGTTGCAGCTTGGATTAAGAATGGTGCAAAACCAACAGATACAGTAAAAGCTTTAATAGAAAAGGCACAATAATAGTGTGAAAAAGAAAGGCAAAATTGTATGGAAGAAATTTTAAAGACAATAATTGAAAGTCTTGTAGACCAAAAAGATCAAATTCAAATCACAAGAGTTGACGATGAAAAAGGAGTGCTTCTTAAAGTAAAAGTTGCAGAAAGTGATATGGGTAAGATTATTGGAAGGCAAGGTAGAATTGCAAAAGCAATAAGAACTGTTATGAAAGCTGTTACATCTAAAGAACATAAAAAAGTTGGAATTATATTTGAGGAATAAGGAATGAATAAATATTTAGAACTTGGACAGATCGTAAATACATTTGGAATAAAAGGACAAGTAAAAGTTAATCCTTTTACAGATGATATTAGGAGATTTGACGAACTAAAAGAAGTGTATATAGAAAAAAAGAATGAATTAAAATTATTCCAGATAGAAAAAGTTAATTATAGCAAAAATATGGTTATTCTTAAGTTAAAAGGAATTGAAACTCCAGAAGAAGCTGAAAAGTTAAGAAGTAGCTATTTAAAAATAAATAGAAAAGATGCAAAAAAGCTTCCGGAAGGAACATATTATATAGCCGATTTAATAGGATTAGATGTATATACAGATGAAAATAAATTGCTTGGAAAAGTAGATTACATATACAATACAGGCAGTAATGACATATATGTTGTAAAAGATGAGCAAGGTAAAGAAATATTATTACCAGCTATAAAAGATGTACTACAACAAGTAGATTTAGAAAATGGAAAGATAATAGTTCATATTATTGAAGGTTTAATTTAAAAAGAGAGGTAAAAATGAAATTTGATGTACTAACATTATTTCCAGAAATGTTTGAACCACTTAAACATAGCATTATTGAAAGAGCGTCTAAACAAAATTTTATAGATATTAATTTTATTAATATTAGAGATTTTTCAAAGGACAAACATAAAAAAGTAGATGATACACCATATGGTGGTGGGGCAGGAATGGTTGTAAGAGCAGATGTTGTATATGACGCATATCAGTCTGTAAAAGATGAAAGTTCAAAAGTTATATATTTATCTCCTCAAGGGAAAAAATTAAACCAATCAAAAGTTCAAGAATTATCTAAAGAGAAACATTTAATTCTTCTATGTGGTCATTACGAAGGTATAGACCAAAGAGTTCTAGATGAAATTGTAGATGAAGAAATTTCTATTGGAGACTATGTTCTAACTGGGGGAGAGCTACCAGCAATGGTACTTATAGATTCAGTTAGTAGATATGTAGAGGGAGTATTAAGTATAGACTCTACAAAGGAAGAATCCTTTTCACAGGGCTTATTAGAATATAGCCAGTACACAAGACCAGAAGAGTTTCTTGGTAAAACAGTTCCAGAGGTTCTAACTTCAGGAAATCATCAAAAGATAGATGAATGGAGAAGAAGAAGTTCTCTTATAAATACATTTTTGAAAAGACCAGAGCTTCTTAATCAAGAGGATATAATAGAAGCAGAAAGAATTATTTCAGAAGAGAAAGCTGAAAAATAATAAATAAAAATTAAGAAAGGAGAATATCGATGGATATCATAAAATCAATAGAACACGAACAATTGAAAAATAAGATTCCAGACCTTAAAGTTGGTGATACTGTAAGAGTACATCAAAGAATTAAGGAAGGAAACAGAGAAAGAATCCAAGTATTCGAAGGAATAATAATTAAGAAACAAGGTGGCGGAGTTAACGCTACATTTACAGTAAGAAGAATTGCTTATGGAGTAGGAGTAGAAAAAACATTTTTAGTTCACTCTCCACTAGTTGAAAAAGTAGAAGTAGTAAGAGTTGGAAAAGCAAGAAGAGCAAAGTTATACTATTTAAGAAATAGAACTGGAAAAGCTGCTAAGACAAAGGAAAATGTTGGAGCTAAAATTGAATCTAAATATATTGATATTAAAGAGGATTTAACAGAAGAACCAGCACAAGTTGAAGAAGTTAAAGAAGAACCAGCTGTTGTAGAAGAAGCACCTAAAGCTGAAGAAAAAGTTGCTGAAACAGAAGTAAAAGCTGAAGAAGCTACTAAATCAGATGCTAAAGTTGAAGATAAAAAAGCTGATAAATAATTAAAAAGCCAAATAGAATTTTCTATTTGGCTTTTTTAGTATTCAGATTTATTACTTATTTTTGCATATTTTCTCAATTTAGCATAGGCTAAGCAGTTAACGCTGCCAGCAGGAAATCTTCCAGTATCGTCTTTTTTTCCAGCAGGAACTCCTGTTAATAATTCTATTCCTTGTTCAATTGTAGAAATTGCATATATATGGAATTTCTTATCTTTTACTGCTTCTATAACTTCATCTGATAAGTTTAAATTTTTTTCATTTAGTTTAGGAATCATTACACCATGAGATCCATCAAGACCTCTCATTTTACAAATTTTAAAGAAACCTTCTATTTTTTCGTTAACTCCACCAATTGGTTGTATTTCACCTTTCTGATTTACAGATCCCGTAACAGCTATTGATTGATTAATTGGAATTCCAGATAAACTAGATAAAATTGCATATAACTCTGTACTTGAAGCGCTATCACCATCAACGCCATTATACAGTTGTTCAAAACATAAGCTTGCTGTTAAAGATAGAGGCATATCTTGTGCAAACATTTCACCTAGGTAACCCGTAAGGATTAATATACCCTTCGAATGAGTTGAACCAGACATTTCAACTTCTCTTTCAATATCTATAATCCCACTTTTTCCAACATAAGTGTTGGCGGTGATTCTAGCAGGCAATCCAAAAGAATAATCTCCAATATTCATAACTGTTAGACCGTTTATCTGTCCAACTTTAAAACCTTTTGTATCTATTAAAAGAGTACGATTATCGATCATTTCTGTATATTTTTCATTATACTTTTGAACTCTTTCAATTCTTTGAGCAAGAGCTTCATCAACAATACTTCCTGTGATAATTTTTTCCCTACGTAATTTTGCAAGTGTAGCAGCTTCACCAACTATTTGAGTAATTTCGCTAAATCTAGTTGAAAGTTTTGTTTGATCATCTGCGAGCCTTGATGCGTATTCTATAATTCTAGCCATACCAGATCTATCTAGTGGAGGCAATTCTTCGTTTTGGCAAAAACCTTGAACAACTCGTGCAAGCTTATTCATATTTTCTGCTGTTAAAGGTGCATCATCTTCAAACTCAACTTTAATTTTAAATAATTTTCTAAAATCAGCATCTACAGAGATTAAAGCTTGATACAATGATTCATTGCCAATTAAAACAACTTTTAAATTAAGAGGAATAGGTTCAGGTTTTAGAGAAACCATAACCATAGATGAATGCTGATCAACTAAATTTTCAATTCCTAATTCTTTTGTTCTTAAAACTTTTTTGAATGTTTCGTAACAAGACTGATTTGCAACAAGGTCAGCTGCTTGCATTATTAAATATCCACCATTAGCGATGTGGAGTAAACCAGGCTTTAACATTGTGTAATCTGTCTTTAGACTTCCATAATAATTCTCATATTCTAACTTACCAAAAATATTAGGGTATGAATAGTTAGAATCCATTATAACAGGAGCACCTTCAGCTTTACTATTATCTATAAATAAATTTACTCTATAGTTTAACCAAGGTCTTTGAACTTCCTGTTTTTGTGATTGCGCATTAGATTTATTATTGTCATCTGCTATTAAAAAAGCACTTACATTTTTTAAAATATCTTTTTTTATATCATCTAGAAATTTTGTTATTTTTCTATTTCTTTTAAAGTTAGATTTAATGTAATTTATATGTGCATTAACTGTCAAAAGTGCAACATTAGATTGCCATTCATTAATCTTTTTATCAGACTCTGATTGAATAGCTTTAATCTGAGAAATTGCTTCCATAACATGTTGTTGAACAATAGTAGACTTATCTTCAAATTCCTTTTTAGTATCATCATCTAATTTTTCAAATTCTTCTTCTTCAATAGTCTTCCCATTAATAACTGGCATCATATAAATCCCATTAGTTGCAGACTTTACTTGGAAACCGTATTGAGAAGAGGTTTCGTTAAGCTTATCCATTAATGCGGATCTCTTTGAATCATATTCTTGTTTAATTAATGCTTTTTCTTTTTCGAAATCCTCGTTGTTAAAGGTTTCTTTTATATCATGTTTAATATCTTTAATAAATCTATCCATTGCATCTCTAAATTCTTTTCCCTGACCAGCTGGAAGAGAAAGAGCAATAGGTTCATTAGGATTATCAAAATTATAAATATAACACCAATCTTGAGGTATTTTCTTCTTTTTAGAAATGCTGTCTAGATAGTGTTTAGTGTACATTGTTTTGCCAACTCCACTTGGACCTTCAATATATAGATTATATCCATTAATATCAACATTAAGCCCAAACTCTAATGCTTTAATACCTCTATCTTGACCGATACCGGTTGAAATAGGCTCTAAATTCTCTGTTGTTTCGAATTTAAAAAGGTTTGGGTTACATGTGGATTTTAAGTTTTTATAAGAAAGTTCATATTGGTTCTTCATTAGTAAATTCCTCCTATATTTTATCTTTTTAGTATATCTTATTAAAAATTGATGAACTTTTAAATAAACTATCAATTTAAAAATGACAGTGACATCAATATAGCATCATATGTATTATTGTAATATTTTTTTCTTAAACCGACTTCTTTGAAATTATACTTTTTATAAAAATTAATTGCAATAGAATTTTGAGCATTTACCTCTAAATTTAAAGATTTTAATTTAACTGATTTACAATAAGTAATCAAATATTCTAGAATGGACGATGCGATACCTAAGCTACGCATATTTTTTTTTGTTACGATATTCATTAAATCTGCTTCATCTAAAACAATTTTTATACCAGCAAAACCAACAATAGTATTGTCAGAACTTCTAGCTACGATATATTTAGAAAAAGAAGAAGAGAGTTCTTCTTTAAAAGTAGTATAGTCCCAAAATTCATCAAAATCAGATTGCAAAATATCTTTTATTTCATCGAGATCATTAAAAGTCATTGGCAGTATTTTTAGATTATTTTTCTCCATCTTTTGCCCTTTCTGCTTGAGATTTTCTTAGATAAAGAGGGGAGATATAGTTTGAATCTCCATATAATCCATTTAAGTATTTATCATAAGCACATCTTGCTAAAGATATACTAGATTGTAAATTATTGTTTGAAAATATAATTTTATGGTCTGAAAATTTTTCTTCAATTAATTCTTTATATAAAATACTTCCATCTCCAATAAATGTTATATTGCTAGATGAATTTAAATATTGTGAAAAATTATCTAAAGCTGTAATTATATTCTCTGCAATATTATTCCCAATTTGAGTATAAGTATTATTTTCATGCGAAAATAATGCTGCATAAACGTTTTGATTCTTGCAATCTATAATTGGAAAAATTAAAGAATTATCATCTTCATTATAAGCTAAGCTTTCAAGAGAAGTAACTCCAACAGTAGCAATATTCTTCGCATCTGCAAATGCTTTCATTGTTGCAATTCCAATTCTGATACCAGTAAAAGAACCGGGGCCTAAACAACATGCAAGTAAATTTATATCATTCAAAGATAAATGATGTTCTCTTAAAGCTTCATCTATCATAGGCATCAGCTTTTGTGAGTGAGTTTTCTCATCATCGTTATTTTTTTCTACTAATATATTAAAATTTTTATTTTCTTCAACTTCAACAATTGCTACAGAACAATTTTTAGAAGAAGTATCAACTGCTAATATTTTCATTTATTAATTTCCTCAATTCTTAGTCTTCTTAAATCAACATCTTCTAAATCCCTTGAAAATGTAATTTTGATATATGTAGCTGGAAGTATTTCTTCAATCATTTCACCCCATTCAAAAATACAAATACCATTTTGTAAATATTCTTCTCCACCAATAGCGTAAAATTCATCGATATCTGATAATCTATATAAATCAAAGTGATAAATTTTTTGATTATTTGCATCGTACTCATTTACGATAGTAAAGGTAGGACTGGAAATTTCATTTTCTAATCCAAAATATTTTAATATACCTTCAGTAAATTTCGTCTTTCCTGAACCTAAATCTCCTGATAAAACTATGGTAGAATGACTATTTAATTTTGATGCAAATTTACTTGCAAACTCTATAGTGTCATTTTCTGAATGTGAAATAAACTCGTACATATAAATTCTCCCGTAAATATATCTGTCCTTATTTTATATTAATATGACATAATTTGCAAGAGTAAAGCAATATATAAATTACAATTTTAATTGACAAAATGGTTTATAAAAATTATAATCTAATAAGATAATGGAGAAAAACTATGATTTTATTGCTCTTGCTATAAAAACTAATTGACAATTATTAACATAAAAAGTATAATTATATAGAATGTGGGAGGTATTGAAATGGGAGTAGCTGCTTTAATATTAGGTATTGTATCAACAATATTCGGATTTGTTCCATTTTGTGGAATAATAGCGTTTGTTCCAGCAGTGGTAGGGCTAATATTAGGTATTATTGATATAGTACAAAAATCAAAGAAAAATGAACCAAGGGGAATGGCAATTGCAGGAGTTATATTAACAGGAATTGCTATTATAGTAATTAGCTTATGGACATTTATTTTTAGTGCAATTTTTATAGGAACAGCCGATTATTTAGATAATAATCAAGATGAAATTTCTACATATTTTAATGATGAAATAGATACTTGGGAAGACTTTGGTCACGATTTTTTAGATAATTATTATTCAAACTATTATGAAGAAAGTTTATAAGATTATAAAAGAAAATTACATATATATAAATATTACTTTTTTAATTTTATCTATATATGTAATTTTTTTCCCTATAATATCAACTTTAATCCAGAAAATAATACCTCAATTTGGAATATGTCCATATTTGGCTATTACAGGGAAGCAATGTCCTTTATGTGGAGGGACAAGATATATACAAAATCTACCTGAAGTTAGTAGGAATATTACATATTTATTTAATCCTTTTGGAATAATCATAATCATGATACTTATAGAGATAATATTCAGAATTATAAATATCATATTAAGACAAAAATCTGACAAAGTAATTAGATTTGATATAATTATACATATTATAGAAGGCATAGTGTTTGTTGGCTATGAAATATTATTTTTTATAGTATAAAGGAGACCTTTAATGGAAGACAAGAAAAAGTATATTAGAAACTTTAGTATAATTGCACATATTGATCACGGAAAATCAACTTTAGCAGATAGATTAATTGAAATGACAGGTGTTCTTTCTAAGAGAGAAATGGAAGACCAAGTATTAGATAACATGGATATAGAAAGAGAACGTGGAATTACAATAAAATCACAAGCAGTTAGAATGAAGTATAAAGCAAAAGATGGAAAAGCTTATGAATTTAATTTAATAGATACTCCGGGACACGTTGACTTTAATTATGAAGTATCTAGAAGTTTAGCTGCATGTGATGGAGCTATTCTTGTTGTGGATGCTAGCCAAGGTGTTGAAGCACAGACTCTTGCAAATGTATATTTGGCATTAGATAATAACCTAGAAATATTGCCGGTAATAAACAAAGTGGATTTGCCCAATGCAAGACCTGATGAAGTAAAAAATGAGATAGAAGATATAATAGGAATACCAGCTCAAGATGCTCCATGCATATCTGCAAAAACAGGATTAAATGTAGAACAAGTCTTAGAGAGAATTGTGACAGACATTCCAGCTCCAAGAGGGGATGAAACAGCCCCATTGCAAGCTTTAATATTTGATTCTATATATGACAATTATCAAGGAGCAATAGCGTATGTAAGAATAAAAAATGGTACTGTAAAAGTTGGAGATAAAATTAGACTAATGGCATCAGGAAAAACATTTACAGTAACAGAAGTTGGATACTTTGAACCAGGTTCGTATTCTCCAACAGGCCAATTAATAGCAGGAGAAGTTGGATATATTGCTGCAAGTATCAAAAGCTTATCAGATATACGCGTTGGAGATACAATTACAGTTGATGATAGACCTGCAGAAAAGCCACTACCAGGATACAAAAAAGTAAACCCTATGGTATATTGTGGTTTATACCCTGTAGATGGAAGTGATTATGAAAATTTAAAAGTAGCATTAGAAAAGCTACAGTTAAATGATGCAGCCTTAGAATTTGAACCAGAAACATCAGCGGCTCTAGGATTTGGATTTAGATGTGGATTTTTAGGACTATTACACTTAGAGATTATAGAGGAAAGATTAGACAGGGAATTTGACTTAAGCCTGATTACAACATCACCATCAGTTATCTATAAAGTATATAAGACAGATGGAACAATGATAGAAATATATAATCCGGCAGATTTACCACCTGCTGATGAAATATCTAGGATAGAAGAACCATTTGTCGAAGCGGAAATACTAACACCAAAAGAGTTTGTTGGCAATATAATGGAAATATGCCAAAACAGACGTGGTATATATGTCGACATGAAGTATCTAGATACAACTAGGGTTACACTAGTATATGAACTTCCGTTAAATGAAATAATATACGACTTTTTCGATAAACTAAAATCAAAAACAAAAGGATATGCTTCTTTTGATTATGAAGTAAAAGAATATAGACCATCTAGTTTAGTAAAACTTGATATTTTAGTAAATGGAGAAAATGTAGATGCTCTATCATTTATAGTACACAGAGATTCTGCCTACGAAAGAGGCAAAAAAATGATAGAGAAACTAAAAGAGGTAATACCAAGACAGTTATTTACAATACCTCTACAAGCGGCTATTGGCGGAAAAATAATAGCAAGAGAAACAATCTCTGCAATGAGAAAAGATGTTCTAGCAAAATGTTATGGCGGAGATGTTACAAGAAAGAAGAAACTACTAGAAAAACAAAAACGTGGCAAAAAGAAAATGCGTGAAATAGGAAATGTAGAAATACCACAAGAAGCGTTCCTATCAGTACTAAAACTAGATGATGACAAATAGGGACCACTAGGGACGGTTCTCAATGGTCCCTATTATTTTTATAAAGAGGAAAAATAAAATGAAAGTTTTAATTGGAACAAATAATAAAGCAAAAATTAAGAAATATTCTACTATACTAAATGAACTACAAATAGAATATTGTACACCAGAAGATTTAAGACTCAATATGGATATAGCTGAGACTGGAACAACTCCAGAAGAAAATTCAAAAATAAAAGTAAAGGCATATTATGAGGCAACTCATATGCCAACTATTGTCGATGATAGTGCTCTTATCATAGATGGACTTCCAGAAGATAAACAACCGGGAGTTTTTGTTAGAAGACATAATGGAAAAAGAATGACTGATGAAGAGTCAATAACGTTATATAGCAAAGAAATAGAAGAATTGGGAGGAAAAACAACAGGAACATTTATAATAGCATTATCTGTTGTCGATAAGAATGGCAACATACATACTAATGTAATAAATCATGATAGAGTTTTTGTATCAAAGCCATGTAAAGCAAGAAACGAAGGATACCCAATGAACTCATTAATATATAACGAAAAAACTGGCAAGTATTTAGCAGAGACATATGAGGGACAAAACATTTATAAAGGGAGCAGTTTTGAAAAGGACTATGAATTTATTAAATCAGTATTGCTAGGATAGGAGAATTAATATGAATGATGAATATAAATATGAAGACCAAGTAGAAGGCAGAAATTCAGTAATTGAATTGATAGAGTCGGGGAAGGATATAAATAAAATATACATTGCAAAAGGTGAAAAACATGGTTCAATTACAAAGATAATAGCAAAAGCTAAAGAAAAGAAGATTGTAACTGTTGAAATTGAGAGAGATAAGTTAAACAAAATGGCTCAAACAGAAAATCCACAAGGAGTAATTGCGTTAGTTCCACCTTTTAATTATTGTAGTGTAGATGATATATTAAATGAAGCAAAATCAAAACATGAAAAAGCATTCATATTAATATTAGATGGAATAGAAGATCCGCATAATTTAGGATCAATAATACGAACTGCAGAAACAGCCGGAGTTCATGGAGTAATAATCCCTAAAAGACGTAGCGCTTCTGTTAATAGTACAGTAAATAAAACTTCTGCCGGCGCTACTAGTTTTATGAAAATTGCAAGAGTAAATAATTTAAATGAAACAATACAATATTTAAAAGACAATGATGTTTGGATTTATGGAACAGACATGAATACAGATAAGATGTATTATGATGAAGACATGAAAGGAAATATTGCAATAGTGATAGGAAGCGAAGGATTTGGAATGAGTAGATTAGTAAAAGAAAATTGTGACTTTTTAATAAAAATTCCTATGAAAGGAAAAATAACCTCACTAAATGCTTCTGTATCTGCAGGAATTGTAATGTATGAAGTTGTAAAGCAAAGAGAAATTTAAAAATCTAAAACAATTTTAAACGTAAAGTCGATGAGTGGCTTATCCAAGAGTAAAAAATTTTTAAATGTATTGCAAAACCAAAAACGTAGTGTTATATTAATAATAGATGTATTTAATATCTATATAGTAAAAGTATAGAGTAAATACAACGAAGCAATAGAGTAAGAATACTATAATAGATATTAATTACAACTAAGAAAATAAAAAATTATAGTATAAAACATTAGGAAAAAATAAATTCTAAAGATATTATTATTTTAAATAAAAGTTAATAAAAAAGCTAAAAATAATAAAAAAATGAAACACAAAAATGAAGCAAAAATAAAGAAGCAGTAACAAAATAAAATCTTTAGAAAATAAAAAACTAGGAGGATAAAATAACAGTGAAGAAAAAAATTATAAAAAATGCAAAACGGAATAACTCTAATTGCGTTAGTTGTAACAATAGTTGTTTTGCTAATACTTGCAGGAGTAAGTATTAACTTAGTAATAGGGCAAAATGGAATAATAACAAAAGCAAGAGATGCAAAAGAAGCAACAGAGCGAGCAGCAGTGAATGACCAAATAGCAATGAATAGCTTGTATGATGAATTAGCAGGATTTCTAAATGGAAGCAACGGTGGAAATGGAGGAGGATCGTATGATCCAGCATCAGAAGGAGTAACAATTCCTGCTGGATTTTACTACGTAGGAGGAACAAAAGATAGTGGCTTAGTAATATCAGATAACAGTGCTGATGAGAATAAATACCAAGGACAAACAACAGTAGGAACTGAGTTACAAGGAAATCAATTTGTATGGATACCAGTAGATACAATAGCCGATTATAAAAGAACTGCATATTCAATAAATGTTGCAACAGGAACAACAGATTCAGCAACAAATTCAGAGCAAATAAAATTTAGCGATTCAGTTGCTTATTATTTTACAGAAGCAATGCCAGAAGATGAAAAAATAAGTGTAGAAACATACCACGGATTTTATATAGGAAGATATGAGGCAGGAGACGCAGAAAGTACAACATCAAAAACAAAGAGAACAAGAGGAGCATCAACAACAAATACAATAACATTAAAAAAAGGACAAGCCCCATATAATTATGTTACAAAAACGCAAGCACAAAGTTTAGCAGAAGGAATGAAAGCAAAACAAGGATATAGTGCAAAAACAAAATTATGTAGTAGTTATGCATGGGACACAGCAATAGCTTTTATACAAAAAACGAATAGCGACTACGGAGATAGTTCAGAAGAAGGAAACTACAAGGATACTCCAGACTTTTCATATAAAGATATAACAGGAGCAAATCAAACTAAATCGCATAATAGTGACGCTTTAATACCAACAGGACAAACCACACCAGTATGCAATATATATGATATGGGAGGAAACTGTTGGGAGTTGACAACAGAGCTTTATTCTTACTCGCGCGGTTCTTGCACGGTACGTGGAGGCAATTACGACTGCAACTACGCAGACACTCCAGCAGGAAGCCGTAGCAGCAGTTTGGGCTATGCTTACGATGACATTTCCTTCAGACCCACTTTATTTATGTAGACCTGGGCACTGGTAGCGAGAAACCAGAACTTAGAGAAAACTGGAACCCATAGAAGTGGAAAATATTGTAAACCCTAAGAATAAGGGAGAAAATTAGAAATTATAGAGTAGGTAGGAAACGGTTTGAAACCAAGCGAAGAATGAGCTAGGTTACAAGTTGTTCCTACCGGACTAGTCCTACCGGACTAGTCCTTAATTTTTGCCCAAATTTGCCAAAATTAAGGACTAGATTAACATAAATATATTAAAAACAGCGAGAAAATTAATAAAAATTTGGAGGTGGGAAAATGCCGGGAAAAAATAGTTTTTTAAATATAGTAAAGGATTTAGAAAAACAACAAGAAAACCAAGGGTATCTAATATTAGTGAGGTGTGGAGCTTTCTTTGTAGCTATTGGAGCAAATGCAGTTATATTATCAAACGAACTTGGATTAAATACAATATGTATGGTAAAAGGAATATGTAAAATAGGAATACCACTAAATTCCCTTTATGACTACATAAAAAGACTTGAACAGCTAAAATATAGTTTTGTAATATATAATTACTCAAAAGATGAAATGATAGATAATGGAAAAAAGTATGCAGAAATGTACAGAAATAAAGGTAAGTGTGTTAATAAAAGCCAAATTCTGATAACCTGCGAAAACTGTGAGAAGTACAAAAGAACTTATGACAATGTAACAATATTTGAAGAGCTAAAAAGATTACAAAAGTTAAAGGAAGAACAAAAACATGAGCAAAAGCAATGAATTAACACTAATACCAAAATACGAAAAATATATGCAATACATAATAGAAGTAATAATAAAAATGCCAAGAACAGAAAAATTTAATATTGGAAATGAATATAAAACCATAATGTACAAAACATTGGAAAATATTCTTTATATAAATAAAATGGAAATATCTAAAAGACTGTACTACTTAAACGTAATAGATGCAGAGCTAAGCACTCAAAAAGTAATGCTAAGGCTAATGTTAAAAAACAAGTGGATTGATGAAAAGAAGTTTAAAGTATCTATGGAAATGCTATATGAAATAGGAAAAATACTAGGAGGCTTAATAAAACAATATGCCAAAAACAATAAGAAATGAGTATTATAAAAAGCTAACATACCAAAATTTAATGCAAGCACATCTAAAAAGCAGAAAAGGAAAAAGTCTAAGAAAAGAAATAATACTATTTAACATGAAACAAGAAGAATATATAATGTGGCTGTATGAAAAGCTAAAAAATAAAACATATAAGCATAGCGGATATTCAGAATTTTATGTAACAGAACCAAAATTAAGAAGAATAGAAAAAAGCAAATACATAGATAGAATAGTAGATAGATGGTATGTAGATGAATTTATGGAAGAATACTTCGTAAAAAGTTTTATCACAAATTCGTATGCATGCATAAAAAATAAAGGAATGCATAAAGCCTGCTTAGATGTACAAAAAGCAATGAGACATTGTAAAAGAGTTTGGAATAATTACTACATAATAAAAATGGATGTAGCAAAATATTTTCAAAACATAGATAAGCAAATATTATACAATATATTATGTAGAAAAATAAAAGATGAAAATTTACTTTGGCTTACAAGAGAAATATTATACTCTAATGGAGAGCAAAAAGGATTACCAATTCGGAAACTATACAAGTCAATGCTTTGCAAACATATACTTAAACGAGCTTGACCAATATATAAAAAATACATTAAAAATAAAATATGCTTATCGTTATATGGATGATTTAGTTGCTCTTGTAGGAACAAAAGAAGAAGCAATTAAAAAACTAGAGAAAATAAGAAAGTTTTTAAAAGAAAATTTAGACTTAGAATTAAATAAAAAAACACAAATATTTAAAAGCACCCAAGGAGTAAATTTTTGCGGTTACAAAATAAATGAATATAGACTAAAAATAAGAGACAAAGGCAAAAGAAAACTAAAGCAAAAAGTAAAACATTTAACAAAACAAGTAAAACAAGGCAAAATTAGTAGTAAAGAAGCACATAAATATCTAGCAGGCCATTTAGGCTATATAAAAATAGCAAATGTATATACACTAGAAAATAATCTGTTTTATAAGAAATAAGTAGTTAAATATAGATAAAATAATAATTATAAATAAAATGCTAATAATTATAAACAATAAATAACAATTAGGTTATGAGAATACTCACTAGGGATAAGTCGAAAGCTTTATTCTAACTCGAGCAATCCTTGCACGAAACGTGGAGGCAATTACAACAACAACTACGCAGATAATCCAGCAGGAAACCGTAACAACAATTCGGACAATGCTAACGATAACAATTCCTTCAGACCTACTCTAATACAATTCCAGATTATATATTTTACGGAATATATACAGCGAAGTATTAGTATTAAAGAGATTTATCCCTTCCTAATGTAGGTAAAAATGTATCAGTAAATTATGTGCTAGTAGGCTTTAAAAGTAAAATACACATAATTTACGAAAAATAATTTATAAAGAGGTTGCCGCTTAATGACTCATGTACAAGTTCTAATTATACTTTAAGAACAAGACCATTAAATTGCAACACAAAGGATAAAAAATGAATAAAGTATTTTTAATAGGAAAAATAATAACAGATATAGATTTTAAGTTTATAATAGGCTCTAAAAACATATCAATAGCGAGATTTAAAATAGCAACTCTAGATAAGCAAGTAGTTCCAATAAAAGCATATAATGAAATGGCGGACTATGCATATAGAAAATTAAATAGAAACAACTTGATTGACATAGAAGGGAAACTAGAAAAAGATACTGTTGTCACAGCGTTTATGACTATAATTTGCTAAATTGCAGAAAAAATAATGAAAGAAAATACAATGGAAAAAACATAGAAAAAATTTTAAAAATTTCCAGAAAAAAATTAAAAAATATCCAATAAAAAATTTAAAAAAGTGTTGACTTTGAAAAAAGGATATGGTAATATAATTGAAGTGCCAATCAAGAGAAAAAATAATATATATTTTAGATATATAAATTAGTAAAAAAGAGATGGACAATTTAG
>CAMEWM010000005.1 GCA_945946655.1 uncultured Clostridium sp.
TATTCCATTATCCCCTAAAACTAAATTCAATGTTACTCCTGCCAATATTAACAATATTACTATTGTCACTATTAAAGCAATTAAAGTTATTCCTGCATTTTCGACTTTTTTCTTCATATTTTGATCCTCCATTTATTTTTTATAAAACACAAAAAGACAGAAGTGTTATTTTTATAACATTTCCATCTTTAACATATATATATTATTTAATATTAGAGAATCATTTTTTTCAAAACCAAAAATTTCTTCAGTTACTCTTATTTTCTCTGAAGTTTTTATAGAATGCTCGTGTGTTACAGTCGCAAGGCTTTCAAGGTTTTTCATTTTTCTTCTCCTTTGTATTTTTCTATATAATTTATAATATCATAATAAATTATATTTTTCAACATTTTATCCGAATATTCCTCTCTTTTTTACAGGAGGTTGTTCATTCATTGTTTTCGCAAGTTCGACTAATAAATCTCTTTGCTCTTTTGACAATCTCTTAGGAACTTGTACTTGTACTGTGAATATTAAATTTCCTCTATAACCAGAATTTATATGAACAAATCCTTTATCTTTTATAGTAAATTTAGTGCCCGTTTGTGTACCTTCTGGAATCTTATACGTTATCTTAGTTCCATCTAATAGTGGCACCTCTATATCAGCTCCTAAAGTAGCTTGAGTAAATGTAATTGGTATATCACAATATACATTATCATCTTGTCTAGTAAATATATTATGCCTCTTTAGTCTAACTATTACATATATGTCTCCATTTTCTCCACCGTTTTTTCCTGGTTCTCCTTCTCCTTTTAAGACAACTGTTTGACCATCATCTATACCTGCTGGAATTTTTATATTAATCTTGGCTTGCTTTCTAACAGTACCTTTACCTAGACAAGTATCACAAACTTCTTTTATTACTTTTCCTGTTCCATGGCAGTTTGAACATGTGGTTTGAACTCTCATCTGTCCTAATAAAGTGGTTTGCATTCTTGTAACAGTTCCTTTACCTCCACAGACAGAACAAGTTTCAGGATGTGTGCCTGGTTTTGCACCTGTTCCAGAACATGTAGTGCATTTTTCATTTCTTGTTATGTTTATTTGTTTGTTAACTCCAGAATAAGCTTCCTCAAAAGTTAGGTTTACATCACATTTCAACGTTGCTCCTTTTGATGGACCATTTTGAACTTTTGATGATGATCTACCTGTTCCAAATCCAAATAAATCTCCTAAATCTCCAAATATGTCTCCGAAACCATCAAATCCTGAGCCGGATGTTGTATAAGAATAATAACCACCATTTCCAGCCCCATTAAATCCTTGAGGATCAGCTGTCCCAAATTGGTCATACATTTGTCTCTTTTGAGGATTTGACAATGTTTCATATGCTTCATTGACTTCTTTGAATTTTGCTTCAGCTTCTTCTTTATTATCTGGGTTTGCATCTGGGTGATATTTTTTTGCTAATTTCCTGTATGCTTTTTTTAGCTCATCATCTGTAGCATTTTTATCTACTCCTAAAACCTCGTAATAATCTCTTTTTTCAGACATTTTTTCCTCCATTTAAATACTAGAGTATATTACATAGTATATATGATTATTCAAATTTCAGAATCAAATTCGAATAATCATATACTATTTAAACTCTAACTATTTATTATCGTCTTTTTTATCATCTTCTACTTTGTAATCTGCATTGTATACATTTCCATTTTCGTCTGTTTTTGGACCTTCTGCTCCGGCACCTGGATTTGCTCCTGCATTTTGATTTGCTTGAGCATATAGTTTTTCAGACATTGCATAGAAGCTTTGTTTTAATTTTTCTGATGTTTCTTTTATCTTATCAATATCAGATCCTTCTAATGCTTTCTTTACATTATCAATCTCTTCTGTTAATTTTGCTTTTTCTTCTCCACTAATCTTATCGCCTAATTCATCTAATGTTTTTTGGCTATTGTATGTTAAGCTTTCAGCTTCATTTCTAGTTTCAATTTCATCTTTCTTCTTTTTATCTTCTGCAGCATGTGCTTCAGCATCTTTTACAGCTTTATCTATATCTTCATCTGTTAAGTTTGTTGATGCTGTTATAGATACTTTTTGTTCATTTCCTGTAGCCATATCTTTTGCAGATACATGAACGATACCATTTGCGTCTATATCAAATGTTACTTCTATTTGTGGAACTCCACGTGGTGCTGCTGGTATTCCTGTTAATTGGAATCTTCCTAATGTTTTGTTGTATGCAGCCATATCACGTTCACCTTGTAAAACGTGTACTTCAACTGATGTTTGTCCATCTGCTGCTGTTGAGAATATTTGTGATTTCTTTGTTGGTATTGTTGTATTTCTTTCAATTAGTTTTGTAAATACTCCACCATATGTTTCAATTCCTAATGAAAGTGGTGTTACATCTAGTAATACTAAGTCTTTTACATCTCCTGATAATACACCACCTTGAATTGCTGCACCAATAGCAACACACTCATCTGGGTTTATTCCCTTATCTGGGTCTTTACCAGTTATTTTCTTTACTTCTTCTTGAACACATGGAACTCTTGTAGAACCACCAACTAATAATACTTTGTGAATGTCATCTGCTGTAACTCCAGCATCTTTCATAGCTTGTTCTACTGGAACTTTTGTAGCATCTACTAAATCTCTAATTAGTTCTTCAAATTTAGCTCTTGTTAATGTTACATCTAAGTGTTTTGGTCCTTGTGCATCTGCTGTAATAAATGGTAAATTAATTTGTGTTTGTTGCATTCCAGAAAGCTCGATCTTAGCTTTTTCTGCTGCTTCCTTTAAACGTTGCATAGCCATTTTATCTGTTGATAAATCTATACCGTTTGATTTTTTAAATTCAGCTACTAGATAATCTATAATTCTTTGATCAAAGTCGTCTCCACCTAAGTGTGTATTACCATTTGTTGCAAGAACTTCGAATACTCCATCTCCAATATCAAGTATAGATACATCAAATGTACCTCCACCTAAGTCGTATACCATTATTTTTTGATCTTGATCTTCTTTATCCATACCAAAAGCAAGGGCTGCAGCTGTTGGTTCGTTTATAATTCTTAATACTTCTAATCCAGCTATTTTTCCTGCATCTTTTGTAGCTTGTCTTTGGCTATCTGAGAAATATGCTGGTACAGTAATAACTGCTTGTGTGACTTTTTGTCCTAAATAATTTTCTGCATCTGTTTTTAATTTTTGAAGTATCATTGCAGAAATTTCTTGTGGTGAGAATTCTTCTCCCTCTATTTTTACTTTTTCAGCTGTTCCCATTTTTCTTTTTATTGATATAACTGTATTATCTGGATTTGTAACAGCTTGACGTTTTGCTATTTGTCCTACTAATCTTTCTCCATTTTTTGAAAATGCAACTACTGATGGAGTTGTTCTATTTCCTTCTGCATTTGGAATTACAACTGGCTCTCCACCTTCCATAACTGCAACACATGAGTTTGTTGTTCCTAAATCAATACCTATAATTTTTCCCATTTTAAATTCCTCCTATTTTATTCACTTATTATGGTTTTATTTTAACCAATTTATAAATTTCTTATGTTATATATAAATTTAAACAACTTATTGTTTAAAAGTTAAAAACAAATTTAGTTTGCTACTACGACCATAGAATGTCGTATAACTTTATTTCCAATCATATATCCTTTTCTATATTCTTGAGCTACTATTTTTTCGCCGAGATTTTCATCTTGAATCATACTTACTGCTTCATGCAATTCTGGATCAAAAGGTTGCCCTACAGCCTCTATCTCTTTTACTCCATTAGCATTAAGAACGTCTTTAAATTGTTTTAGAACTAATTCTATTCCTTTTTTATATTCTTCATCTTTAGAATCAGCTTCTGTAGCTTTTTCCAAATTATCAATTACTGGTAATAGTGATGACATAATGTCTCCTATTATTGAATTGTATAATCCTTCTCTTTCTTTTGCACTTCTTTTCTTTAAATTATCAAACTCTGCTATTAATCTTGTATGTCTATCTTTTACATCTTCTAATTCATCTTTTAATTTTGATATTTGTTCATTTAATTCTTTTTCTTTATTTGCTTCTTGTTCATTTTTTACATCATTTTTCTTTTCTGGTTGTTCTTTTATCTCTTCTTTTTCCTTGTTTTCATTTTTCTTTTCTTTATCCATTATCATCATCCTTCCTTTTATTTTTATCCGTTGTTTTGTCTTCATTTAATTTTTTGCTTACATACTTCATTGCTGATATAACTTTAGAATAGTCCATTCTAGTTGGTCCTATTATTGCTATAGTTCCTAAATCTTTACCTTTTTCTCTATGCTTTAAAGTTATTATACTAAAGTCTTTTAATGCTTTGTCCACATTTTCATCACCAATATATACATTTATTTCATCTTGGCTTTCCCCACTGCTTAAGACATCTATCATTTGTTTTGTTTTATCTGTATCTAAAATATTTACAAAATTTTTAGCAATATCTAAACTTTTAAACTCTGGTAAATCAAATGATTTATCTGCCCCTTCCATATATACTGGAATATCTTCATTTATTGCTTTATTTATTTGCTCCAATACAGGTTTTACTACATTTAATATATTCTTCATTTCTGAATGCATATATTCTTCCATTGGTTTGTCTATTTGAGTTAAAGGTCTTCCTTTTAATTTGTTGTTAAATAAATATGTTAATGTATCAACTTGATCTTGAGTTATGTCTTCATCAAATTTGATTATTGTTTCTTTAATTAATCCATTTTCAGTTAATATTACAGCCATTAATAGTCTAGAACCTAACAAAACAAATTTTACTTCTTGTATATTTTGATTAGATACTCTTGGTCCAATTCCAACAGATGTGTAATGTGTAACTTCTGATAATGTCGATGTTGCTATTTTTGTTAAATCTTCTATTTGATTAACTTTTGTCTCTAGTTGACTTTGTATATATTTAATATCTTGCATAGTTATATCATTGTAATCTAATAATTCATCAACATAGTATCTATATCCTTGAGCCGATGGAATACGACCAGCTGATGTATGAGGTTTATCTAACAATCCTATCTTTTCGAGTTCTGCCATATCATTTCTAATAGTTGCACTGCTGTAATCTATTCCATGTTTTTCTACAAGAGATTTTGAGCTTACTGGTTCTGCTGTTTCTATATATTCTTCTACAATAGCTTGTAAGATTCTTCTTTTTCTATTGTCTAGCATTTTTTCACCTCTTTTTAGCACTTTATTATCATGAGTGCTAAACTGTGTATATAATACATCCACTGTTAGCAAAAGTCAATAGTGATTGCTAATTTATTTTGTGAATTTTTTGTGAACTAGACAAAAAGAAATCCCACCAGCAACCAATGTAGGTTACAGGTGGGAAAGGGATTACTGCGCATCCACGTCGCTTCCTGCTTCGTGGCTTCCTTTGGCATATTTCCCGCTGTTCTTGGCAGACGGGGTAGCCTGAGCTGGGCTCTTCAGCGCACCCTTGATGGCAATCAATGCCACCATCACCACGATGGTGATAACGGAGATGATGAAACATTTCTCCATGCTCATCTGCGAATACTCTCGTACCGCAACTCCCCCGATCATTGCGACGCTGAAACGGCAAACCTGCCGAGCCACTTTACTGTTGTCAAAGAATTCCAGTGCAACCACCAGAATGGACATCAGAGCGATGACATTTTCCGGAGCGATGGCATCGGTTTTCGTCAAAAGGACGCTAGCGTCCAGTCCGAGCACGATACCCATCAGCACCGCACTCACTTTCGTTGTGTTCTTCATTTGTTACACTCCCTTGTTTTTATTCCTTGGTCTTGCCAAGTCTAATATTATTATACCATATTTTGTATTTTGTGTAAAGTTTTCTATACATTGAACTTAAATAGCACTATATCTCCATCTTGCATAACATATTCTTTTCCTTCTGATCGAACAAGTCCCTTTTCTTTTGCAGCAACCATTGAGCCTTCTTTCATTAAATCATCATATGATACTATCTCTGCCCTTATAAATCCTCTTTCTATATCTGAATGTATCTTTCCTGCAGCTTGAGGAGCTTTTGTTCCTTTCTTTATTGTCCATGCTCTTACTTCTGGTTCTCCTGCAGTTAAAAATGACATTAAACCTAATAAATCATAGCTTGCCTTTATAACTTTATCAAGCCCAGATTCCTCTAATCCTAATGCTTCTAGCATTTCTTTTTTATCATTACCTTCTAGACTAGATAATTCTTCTTCTATTTTTACGCAAAGTCTTATTACTTCTGCTTTATCTTGTTTTGCATATTCTTTTACTGCATTTACGTTTTCGTCGTTTTCATCCAATAATTGTTCTTCTGATACATTTGCTACATATAATATTGGTTTCATTGTTAATAAAAAGGCATCTTTTATTACTTCCAACTCTTCTTCAGAATAATCTAAACTTCTTGCTGGCTTTCCATTTTGTAAAGCCTCTCTAACTTTCTTCCATGTATCAAATTCAAATTGATATTTTTTGTCTCCTTTAATTAGCTTACTAGCTCTATCTATTCTTTTCTCAACAGTTTCTAAGTCTGCAAATATTAATTCTAAGTTAATTGTTTCTATATCTCTTACTGGATTTATGCTCCCATCAACATGTACTATGTTAGAATCTTCAAAGCATCTTACGACTTCGCATATTGCATCTGTTTCTCTAATGTGTGATAAGAATTTATTGCCTAAGCCCTCTCCTTTGCTTGCACCTTTTACAAGTCCTGCTATGTCAACGAATTCTATTATTGCATGTGTTACTTTTTGTGGATTATACATTTTAGCTAAGTTGTCTAATCTCTCATCTGGTACTGGTACCACTCCTACATTTGGCTCTATTGTACAAAATGGATAGTTTGCACATTCTGCTCCTGCATTTGTTATTGCATTAAATAGTGTACTCTTTCCTACATTTGGAAGTCCTACTATTCCTATTTTCATTTTAATCTCTCCTTTTTATTTATTTTATGAAATATTATTATATAAAATTAAGGCTAGAGGTTATATAAAAACCTCTAACCTCTTTCTTGGAGCCTACAACCAGAATTGAACTGGTGACCTCAGCCTTACCAAGGCTGCGCTCTACCTACTGAGCTATGCAGGCATATATACTTCCATATAATTAACATGGAAGCTTATTACATGTTATCAGAATTTAAACTTTTAGCTGTTTTCTTTCTTATCCTTTGAATTGCATTATCAACAGATTTTACAGGTGCATCTAACTTTTCAGCTATTTTTACATATGATTCCCCTTGAATATATCTATTGAGTACTTTTTTTTCAAAATCACTTAGTGAATTATCTATTACATTTTCTACATTAGACATATATTCTTTCTTTGTGATTGTATCTAATGGATCTTCTATAATATTAGTCTCTAATACATCCATAACTTGTGTTTCATTATTTCCATCTTCATTCTCATATGCTGTCATGTTTAAAGATAAATATGAATTAAGTGGCATATGTTTGCGTCTATTAGATGATTTTATCGCTGTTATTAATTGTCTTTCTATACATAAATTTGCAAACGATTTAAATGAATTTTGCTTGTCCGGCTTATAATCTTTAATAGCTTTATATAACCCAATTAAGCCTTCTTGTATTATATCTTCCTTTTCAGCACCAATTATAAAGTATTTATTTACTTTTGAATTGACTAGATCTTTATATTTGCATATTAAAAAATCTAGTGCTTGTGTATCATCTTTTTTTATAGCTTCTAGTAGTTCCTCATCAGACATATTGTTATAGTTGTTGTTCATTTAAATAAGTTCCTCCTAATAGTGCCTTACTGGTTTGTATTATATGCCACTAATCCTTGTAATGTCAATAACTTTCTCAATATTTTATTACTTTTTTATTCTAATTATAATTTACTTATCTTGATAAAAGTCCTATTTTAGAGTATAATTGTTTTTAAATATTATTGAAAGGTTAATTTTTATGGCTTTTGATGGGATTGTTACAAAGGCAGTTATTGCTGAATTAAATCATTGTTTAATAAATGGAAAAATCAATAAAATATTTGAGCCTAATAAAAATGAAATATTATTAGGTATTTATTCTGGAGGAAAAAACTATTGTTTAAATATATCTATTGATTCCGTTAATTATAGAGTTAATTTAACAACCAATGTTAAACCTAATCCTCAAAATGTTTTAAATTTTTGTATGGTTCTAAGGAAACATTTATTAGGCGGATGCATTAAAAAAATTTACTCTAATGGTCTTGAAAGAATAATATTGATAGATATTGATTGTTATAATGAACTTAATGATTTAATTAGGAAAACTTTAGTAATTGAACTTATGGGAAAACATAGTAATGTTATTTTGTTAAATGCTAATTCAATAATTATAGATAGTTTAAGACATTTAAATAAATTTGATAATTCCACTAGAGATATTTTCCCTGGTAGTAAATATATGAGTATTATTAGTAATAAATTAGATTTTATCAGCGTAAAAACATTTGATGAATTTTATAGAAATTTAAATATAACAACTGATACAAATTTTTCCTTATCTTCTACATTGTCGCAAAAATATAATGGCTTTGGGAAAAATAATATACTACATTTGTTAGAGTCTTTGAATATTTCTGATACTTCAAATTCTACTACAGATTTAAAGATACTCTATAATTATTTAAAAACTTTGTTATCTACATTGCCTAATGAAGTATCTATACAAGAATTTAATGGAAATAAAAAAGATTACTTTATAAGTATTGATAAAGACAAAACAAATACTTTATCAATCAACTTTTCCTTAGATGATTTTTATTATACTAAAGAAATTACAGAACAATTTAAATGTTATAGAGATAATGTTTTAAAGCTTGTTTTAAATTATGTTGGCAAAATAAAAGATAGAATACATAATATAGATACTAAGCTAAAAGAATGTGATAAAATGGATTTGTATAAATTGTATGGAGAACTAATAACATCTAATTTATATAGAATATCAGATTATCCTCAAACTGAAATTACTTTAGAAAACTACTATGATGACAACAAACTAATCTCTATACCATTAGATAAGACAATGAGTCCATCAAAGAATGCCAAATATTTCTTTAAAAAGTATAGGAAATTACAAAATACTATCTCAATAGTATTAAAGCAAAGAGAATTAGCAGAAGCTGAATTAACGTATTTAGATAGTATTGTATACGAGATTAGTGAAGCTAAGACTGTAGCTGATATTGACAATATATATTCAGAGATTTGTGATAACTTGTTATATGATAAAAATGCTAATACTGTAAATAACCATGTATATAACATAAAAGAGTCTAATAAAGCTAAAAAAACTCAGAGTAAAGAGAACTCTAGCATTCAACCAGAGAAATATTTAGTTGATGGCTATACTGTATTTGTTGGAAAAAACAATAAGCAAAATGATTATTTAACTTGTAAAATAGCACAGAATTCTGATATTTGGTTCCATACAAAAGATATCCATGGTAGCCATGTTGTTTTGAAATTAGATAATGAGCCAATAAATTCTAATAAGCTAGACATTTCAAAGACTACAGTTCCAAATTCCATACTATATAAGTGTGCCTCTCTTGCGGCATATTATAGCAAGGCAAGAATGTCACAGAATGTTCCTGTTGATTACACTTATATAAAATATGTGAAAAAGCCTAATGGTGCAAAACCCGGAATGGTAATTTATACAAATAATAAGACTTTATATGTTAATCCACAAAAATAATTAGAAGTGAGCCTAAAAAGGTTCACTTCTTTCACATTTCTTCATTTTTTATCTTCTTCTGGTGGATTTACTATATTTTGTATGTCTGGATCATCTCTTAGTTCTGGTACTATAAAATCAAATGCTCGTTTATCTTGCTTAATAGCTTCTATAGCTATTGTTTTATCTTCTCTTAAACGTTTACTTGCATATTTTAATATTAGTCCTTTATTTTTTACCGCTTCTGAAACGACATCATAATCGTCTCTTAACTCTTTACTCACATAATATAATATTTGTCCATCTGTTTTTGCTGCTTTTATCGCTAGTTCCTTATCTGCCTTTAACCTTTCACTAGCATAGCAAAGAACCCATCCTTTCTTTTCAACAGCCTGCATTAAAATATCTCTATCATCCTTTAATCTAGTAGATGCAAATTCTAATGCTCCGCCATCTTTAGTAACTGCTTTCATTACAAGGTCTTTGTCATCTTTTAGTTCATCCGATGCTCCATCTAGTAATAGTCCATCTTCCTCTATAGCTTTTAATATATATTCTCTATCATTACAATGTTCTACTACGTCCTCTAAAGTATACATTTTAATCCCTTCTTTTTTGTTGTGGTTTTATTGTTAATTATTCGACACTTTATACTCTATATTTTCCATGTAAGGGAAAATCTCTTTTAGCCTTTTATGAGTAATTATAGACAATCTAGGCAAAGGATTCTTTGGATTTTCCGTTAACAACTGTTGTGTATAACTATTTTCTGATGTTTTAAATAGCTGATATCTATTTCGTACATATGTGTAAAATATAATGTAACCATCGTCTAGCTCTTTATTCATTCTCTCAAATGTATATTTTCCATCCATATTTGTTCTCCTTGTTATCTAATCATTTCATTAAATTGTTGCTCTGTTATTATTTGTACTCCTAAGTCTTGTGCTTTTGTTAGTTTTGAACCTGCTTCTTCTCCTGCTAATACATAACTTGTTTTCTTTGATACTGAGCCAGAAACTTTTCCGCCAAATTTTTCTATAATTTCTGATGCTTGATCTCTTGTATAATTTTCTAGAGTTCCCGTTAATACAAAGGTTTTTCCAAAAAATCTTTCATCATATTTTCCTTCGTCTTTATTTTCCAATACCTTTGTATTGACTCCTGCCTCTTTTAATCTTTTTATTAAATCTATAGTTTGTTCTTGTCTGAAAAATTCGTATATACTTTCTGCTGTTATGCTTCCTACGTCTTCTATCATACTTAGTTCTTCAAAGCTTGCTGTTGCTATGTCATCTATTGATTTATATCTCTTAGTTAATCCTTTTGCTGACTTTGTTCCTATATGTCTTATTCCTAATGCGGTTAAAAGCTTATATAGATCATTATTTTTGCTTACATTTATTGCATCTATTAAGTTTTGTGCAAATTTTCTTCCATTTTTCTTCAAAGAAGCTATTTCATCAACTGTTAATGTATATATGTCTGCTATATTTTTTATTAATCCATTATCTACTAATTGCTCTATTATTTTTATTCCTAGCCCGTCAATATCCATTCCTTCTTTTGATACAAAGTGTGCAATATTTCTTAGTATTTTCGCATTACATTCTATGCCTATACAACGAGCTACTGCCTCTCCGTCTTCTCTTACAACTGGGGCTCCACATACAGGACAAACTTTTGGCATTACAAATTCTTTCTCTTCTCCAGTTCTTTTGCTCTTTATAACATCAACTACTTCTGGAATTACGTCTCCCTGTTTTTGTATTACTACTGTATCACCTATCATTAATCCTTTTTCTTTTATAAAGTCCTCATTGTGAAGAGTTGTTTTTGAAATGGTTGATCCTGCAACTTTTACTGGTTTTAATATAGCTGTTGGAGTTATTGCTCCAGTTCTTCCAACTTGACATACTATATCTAATAATTTTGTTTCTTTTTTCTCAGGTGGATATTTATAAGCAATAGCCCACTTTGGTACTTTATATGTTGTTCCTAAAATTTCCCTTAATCTTAAATTATCTACTTTAACAACTGCTCCGTCAATTCCAAATGATAGTTTTTCTCTATCTTCCCCTATTTTTTTGATTGCTTCTATTGCCTCATCTATTGTACTACATAAAGTTCTTACTGGAACCACATTAAAACCTAAATTAGATAATTTATTTAGCTCGGTAAAATGTGAATTTTCCGCATCAAATGTGTTTTCATCATATTTTTGTACATTAAATATAAATATATCTAATGGTCTTGAAGCTGTTATTTTAGAGTCTAATTGGCGAAGTGAGCCTGCTGCTGCATTTCTTGCATTTGCAAATAATGGTTCTTCTAGTATTTCTCTTTCTTCGTTCATCTTTTCAAATTCTTTTGTTCCAATAAATACTTCTCCACGTACTGTAATGTTAATTTTCTCTTTTAATTCTTTTGGAATATGTTTTATTGTTCTTAAATTTTCTGTAACATCTTCTCCAATTAGTCCATTTCCTCTAGTTGCTCCTTGCACTAATAATCCATTTTCATATTTTAGTGCTGTTGATAGTCCATCTATTTTAGTTTCAACTACATATTTTAACTCTTCATTATTTTCTTCAGCTACTTTTCTTACTCTTTCATCAAATTCTCGTAACTCTTCAAAAGAAAAAATATCTTGTAAACTTTGCAATGGAACCTCGTGAGTTACTTGTTTAAATCCCTCTTTTACATGTCCTCCAACTTTTTGAGTTAGAGAATCACGTGTAATAAGCTCTGGAAATTGTTTTTCCAAAGCTTTTAATTTATTCATCATCATGTCATATTCATAATCTGATATTGCTGGACTATCCATGTCATAATATAATTTTGCATAATATTCTAATTTTTCACGTAGATTTTTAACTTCTACTTTAGCTTCTTCTAAATTCATAATTTATCCTTCTTTTCGTAATTAGCAGTCTTTTAATAAATCTTTCCCGCCTTTTAGATACTCATATCCAGAGAATACTGTTGCTATAACAGAAATCGTTATCAATATACTTGCAATTATATTCATTATAAAATCACCAGTACTCATATATGTAAGAGCACTATTTACAAGCATTTCCTCTTCTGTCTTTGCTCTTAATACAAATGCAAAGTATGGATGATTTGTTAAGAACATACATATTATACCCAACATTTGTGTAACTGTTTTTAATTTTCCCCAAATGTTCGCAGCTATTACTTTTCCTTCACTTTGTACTGCAATTAATCTGTAACCAGATACTACAAATTCTCTAAATATTACTATAATAGGAATCCATGCAGGCAATCTGCCCATTTCAACTAAAAGAATCATGGCAGTTACTACTAATATCTTATCTGCAATTGGATCTAGGAATTTTCCGAATGTAGTTACCTGATTGTTTTTTCTTGCAAGATAGCCATCTAGTTTATCTGTTATTGATGCTATTATAAATATTAAATTTAATATCCACATTGTAGTTGGTATTCCAAGAAAACTGCCTGGTATATCAAAAAACGATACTATAACCATTATTGGTACTAATATTATTCTAAATAAAGTTAATTTGTTTGGTAAATTCATTTTTTATCTCCTTACTTTTAATTGTTGTTAACATTATATACAATACAATAAAAAAAATAAAGAGAATTTTTTAATTTCTCCTTATTTATATATTATTATTTTCTTAGTTTTTTACATCTATTACAAGATAACCTTGTTCTATCAGGCATTAAAAATGTTAATGTCTCATTACAATTAGAGCATAATATTTAATTGCTCATACAAACTTTTTCAAAAGGTATACAAAATGGCAATCCTACTATTGCACCTTTATATTTACTTTTATCTAATTTAATATTTATTTTTTCACATACTTTAGTCACACTATCTTCAATATCAAACATAAATTTATCATAAGAGTTACTTGTATCTCCTAATAATTTACTTATAGTAGTTTCTGCTCCTTCTGGTAAATCAATTATTTTCTTAACAATATTGTAAACGGGTTCATTCAAAAATGGATTATTTTTTCCAATCACTTCTTCAATTATTTTCTTTAATTCTTCATCTTTCATATTCAAAACCTCTCATCTTTTATAATTTAATTCCATCTATATCCATCATAGTCTGTTGTTGAACAAGGACCTTCCTTTTATAATAATTCTCCAAAAATATGTATTTTCCTTTGTGTATATAACTTTTTATTTCAATTTTATATTATAAAATCGAAAAAGATAAAAACTGTAACACATTGTATCTTTTATTAATATCTTATAAAGAAAGAATTATAGAAAGGAATGAAATTAATTATGAATCCTATTTTATATGTTATAAGACCTGGGGATACGCTGTTCAACTTAGCTAATAAATTTGGTGTAACTGTTCAGGATATAATAAACTCCAATTTAGCTTTAGACCCATATAATTTACGTGTCGGCCAACAAATATATATTTATCCTCGACTTACATCTAATTATTGGTGGAGCATTCGCCAAGTAGATTTATTAAAAAGAATGAATTTAGCTTGGGAGCAACATATCATGTGGACTCGTATGCTTTTAATTAGCATTGCAGATAATTTGAAGGACCTAGATGCAACTGAAAAACGCTTATTACAAAATCCTAAAGATATTGCTGATATTTTTAGAAAGTATTATGGTAATGCCTTTGCTAATAGAATTGAAAATTTATTAACAGAACATCTGACAATTGGAAAAAATTTAATTGTTGCTCTAAAAAATAACAATCAAAAGTTAGCCAAAGAATTAACTGATAATTGGTATAAAAACGCAGATGATATGGCAGAAGCTTTTAGTAGTATTAATCCATTTTATTCAAAAGAAAAAGTACGAGATATGTTATATGACCATTTAGAATTGACAACAGACGAAGTAACTGCCCGCTTAAGAAAAGATTATTCTGCAGACATAGAAGCCTTTGATAATGTACAACAAGAGGTATTAAAAATGTCACAATATTTTGTAGAAGGAATTTTTAAACAGTTTTCCAACTTATTTTAATATTTTAATATAAAAAAATAAAGGAGATGCTTTCCATTTCCTTTAATTTTTTTATTATTGAATTCCATATTTCTTTTTGAATTTATCAGCTCTACCACCGGTTGTTTCTCTCTTTAGATTTCCTGTCCAGAATGGATGGCATTTTGAGCAAACATCAACTTTAATATCTTTCTTTGTTGATCCTGCTTTTATAACATTACCACATGCACATGTGATTGTTGTTTCTGCATAGTTTGGATGTATTCCTTCTTTCATTGTATTCACCTCTCCCTTTTTTTATAAAAACTGCTAAATATTATAATAACACAATTTTATTATATTTTCAAGTATTTATTTATTATTTTTATTTTATATTGAATTTTCTTCGTTTACTTTTTGTTCTTCCATATATTGTGCAGCACCTTCTAGTTCATCTTTTAATGAATATCTTTTTACTATTTTTGATACTACATTAAATAAACATGCCAATATTAGAATAACAAGCAATAATTTTTTCCAAATTTTAGACATTTTATTTTTCTCCCAAATAAAAACTATACTATTATTATACTATATTTATGATTTTTGTCAACTAGTATATATCTAAAAAAATTGAACATACTATTTATAGAGGTGTAAATTTATGAGTGAGAGAAATAAAAAAACTGTATATATATGGATTGTTATCTTTATAATTATTATTGTGGCATTATTATTGTTTATATTTAACAATAAAATATTTCATCAAAATGAAAATAACAATACTAATGATTCAAAAAATAATGTAGCAAGATTAGCTCAAGAATCTAATATTTTAGGAAATAATGAGAAAATTAATGAAGTTAATAATCGAATTGAAAATGTTTTAACAAGTTCTCAGCAAACTCCAAAAGAAGAAGAAATTGCTTCTTATTCCACTAAACTTGGTGGAAGCACAGAAAATCGATTAACCAATATTAAAATTACTTGTAATAAATTAAATGGAACAACTGTAAACAACAATGATACATTCTCTTTTTGTCAAACCACTGGACCTTCTACAGCTGAAGAAGGCTATAAAGAAGCAACAGTATTTTTAGACGGTAAAAAAGTTCAAGCTTTGGGAGGTGGCAATTGTCAAATTAGTAGTACCCTATACAATGCTGTTCTTTCTGTTCCGGATCTCAAAGTTATAGAACGCCATGAACATGGTAGAGATGTTTCTTATGTTCCAGATGGAAAAGATGCAGCAGTTTCTTATGGCTCTATTGATTTTAAGTTCAAAAATAATACTGGAAAGGAAATAAAATTATATTTTAGTACCGATGACATTACTCTAAATGTAAGAATTGTAAAATTAATTTAAACGTTGCATATTTTCTCCCCATTAGAATATTATTTAATAATATTTGGCGAGGAGGATTTTTATGGATTTTTATAAATACAAGAATAATTTCAAGCATATTTCATATAGATTATTAATATTTTTTCTATGTTTTTTTGTATTATTTTTTATTAACCACTATACTTTTGCAGATACTAACAATACTACATATGTATGGTCTAATCAGTCAAATAAACTTGAAACAACCGAGACTAGCTCAAGCATATTAAATTCATCATCAGAAACAATTACCGATAACTCTTTAGGGCTAGATTGTGGCGCAGCTTGTCTTATCGAGCAAAATACTGGTCTAGTGATATATGACTATAATATGCATGAACAATTGCGACCAGCAAGTGTTACAAAAATAATGAGCCTATTGTTAATAATGGAGGCCTTAGACTCTGGAATAATTAACTTAGATGATAAAATTCCATGTACTGAAGATGCAGCTTCAATGGGCGGTTCTCAAATTTGGCTAGATGTAAGAGAAACATTAACTGTTGATGAGATGTTAAAAGCAATTTGCGTAGTATCTGCAAATGATTGTGTTGTTGCAATGGCAGATTATCTAGAAGGAAGTCAAGAAGCTTTTGTAAAGAAAATGAACCAGAAAGCACAAGAATTAGGAATGAATGATACCTGCTTTAAAAATTGTCATGGAATTGATGAGGATGGTCATGTTACATCTGCATATGATATTGCGATAATGTCTAGAGAATTGTTAGTAAATCATCCATCCATTACAAGATATACTACAATCTGGATGGATTCATTACGAGATGGAAAATCCAGCTTAGTAAATACCAATAAATTAGTAAGAAATTATAATGGATGCACAGGTCTAAAAACTGGTTCTACATCTTTAGCCCTTTACAATCTTTCTGCTTCTGCTACTAGAAATAACTTATCATTAATTGGCGTAATTCTTAAAGCCCCTAATACAAAAATCAGATTTGCCAATGCTCAAAAACTTTTAGATTATGGTTTTAGCAATTATTCAGTCAAATCTTTTGGTAAAAAAGGAGATATCATAAAAAGCATAAAAGTAACAAAAGGAACTTTACAAACTATTGATGCAGTTCTTGAATCTGATGCTGATATTCTTACATCCAATCGCAATAACAGTGAAATAACACAGGAAATTATATTAGATGATACTGTTTCTGCTCCAATTTTAGAAAATCAAAAATTAGGTGAAATAAAATTTAGCACAAACGGAAATGTAGTCTCTTCTGTTAATTTGATAGCAAATACAAAAGTAGATAAATTAAGTTTTCTCAATATAACAAAGACAATACTATCAACATGGCTCAATTTGTGTAGATAGCTCAAACTCCAAAAGAGAGCTTCTTTTATAAAGTTAGCTCTCTCTTTCTGTTCAGTTTTTATTTAAATTTATTTTAATCTAAACTTATCACTTATTTTAAAGTAATATGGCTGTATGTCTGTTAATATATCTTTTATCCAAACTATATTCCCGTCTTTGTCCTCAAATTTAATGTTTGGAAATGTTTTTAATATTTTTTCGTTTGAGAAAATATTATTTGATAGGAATTTAATAACATTATATTCCATAACTTCATCACTTACAATTAGCGCATTTTCTCCTTTTATTTGCAAATTATTTTCTTTAATTAGTCTTGTGTAAAAAACTTTTAATCCTAAAGCAGTAATTAGTAAATCCAGTATTAAAAATATTGTAAGGCTTATTGTTAAGATGTCGAACCATTTTTTTGATAGTTTATTTATTCCTCTTTCTATATATGGATTTATAAATCTCATTAATACTAAAGCAAGTAATCCCCAAAAAATCGAAAATGTTAATGTTATTCTACCATTTATGTTAAATGGCATATTAGAATAATCCCACCATTTTATTTTGAATATTATTTCTCCTATCCAGCTTATAATGTATTCTATAACAGATCCTTCTATGGCTCCAGCTATAAAAATTCCCCAATTGCTTTTTTTAAATTTTTGTAATCCCGGAATCATTATAGCAGCTCCTAAGCCATATATACAGCAGAATGGTCCAAACAAGCAACTTTTTCTACTCTCTACTACTCCTTTAGTAAGTATCCCAAATATTGTCTCTACTATAAATCCTAAAAAGCTATAAATAACAAAATATGCTAATTCTCTTTTAAATGTTATTTTTACAACTTGATCTGCTATTATTATTTTGTCTTGTATCTTATCATTTTCTACTTTAATTATTTTCCCTGTTATTTCTTCTTTTGATGTAGTTTTATTTTCATTCATTAGCTTTCTCCATTTTAATATCCAAAGTATCCATTAGTTACATATAAATTATATCTTGATCTTGCTAATGCTGTTAAATACCATTGTCTCAAATTTGTACCTCCAAGATTCTTTATATCAACTGAATTTCCATTCTTATCTTTTACCGTATTAGCAATTATGTCATCGGTACTATATGTCTCGGATACAGTTCCTATACAGTCATAGCAAGGAGTATATGCTTCAGGATAATAATATGCATAACTACCTGAATCTGTACCTAATAATTGACTATGTGCATTTGAATCTTCTCCTGTTATTGAAACAGTTTTTCTTTCAAATTCACTACTTGGATATGCTCCATTAATTGTTACAGAATTATTTTTTAGATTTTCTATTAACTTTAAGCATCCCGGTTTATGATACTCTCCATTACTATCAATAATGTATATAGAGTCATTTCCTACAGTTTCCTGATTTGTGTTATTTGAAACAATACAATAATTATTATACACTTTAGTTCCAATAGGAATTCCTTCTAAGAAGGTTAGCATGCATACATTGTTCTCTAATTTATACCACTCTGTCTCATCTAATTGTGGCATTGAGAATTCATAGCCAATAACAGTATGATTAGTAAAAGTTGCAAGAGCAGACATCAAGTTTGTCTCTATTGATTTTCTTATTACATTCATTCTATGTTCATTAAATACAGAATCCGACTTTAGAGGATTATTAGTACTACTTATATCAAATATTTTTTCGTTCTTTATATCTGATGCAAAGGATATTTTATTTCCATCTGTATCACGTGCATCGTCCGGAGTAATATCTTTTAAATAGTTAACTACCCAATCTGTAAAACTAATAGGATTGCCATTAAAGTCTGTTGTCATATTATCCAATGACTCAGCATAGTATTTTGTTGCACTATCACTATATAAGCATAATTGTCCATTAATTGTGATTAAATGATTATTCAAATATTCTATTGTTGCAACATCTGTTACATAGTCTTTTTTGTATTCACTACTATAGTAAAAATATCTTGTTCTTCCCTGTGCTCCTGTATCATTTATATCTCCAGAAAAAGCATTTGGGTTGTTATCTTTATATATTTTTTGGCTATTATAAACTATATATTGAAATTTTTCCGTAGTGGGATTTACATTTACATCATCATTTAAAATTATTAAATTCTCTTCTAACACTTCATTTGCAATAACATTTCTATCTACATCAGATAATAAATGTCCAGTCTTTACCACGTAATGTCCTTGAATTGTTCCTATTATAGTTATTGTATTATCTAATGTATAATTTACAACAAAATCAGTATTAGTACCTTTAACATATCTACAAGAATAATATATAAATGGTTTTAGACCATACCTGTATCCTCCTTCGGCAACGTCATCTCCATCAGCATCATATTGTGTGTCAAAATAGTTAGAGTACACATAATATCCATCATATAAAGTAAATAATATTGCTGGCACATATGGCTTTAGATCTTCTTGACTATATCCAGAAGCGCCTAAATTAGTTGCAAGTGAACTAAAAAAAACATTAACGGACGCTTCTATATCTCTTATTTTAGAGTTTGAAATTGTAGAATACATATTATTTGCAGTATTTAGTTGAAATGCTTTAACTCCATCATAAGTGGCATTTATTAGAATATTATTATATTTTGTCTGATTCTCTATAGTTTTTATATGTGCATTAATATATGCTGATAATACTAATGATATTGGAACTATGATTATAACAAAAATTATAATTATATGTTGTAGTTTCATTATATTTTACCTTTCTATGAAAAAAGCAGCCTAGAACCAATTTTAAATAGTCCATAGAGCTGCCATAATTCTTATAAAAATCTATTTTGTACCATTTACAGTAACTATTCCTGCATGTTGTGCAGCAATTTGATATGTATCATTTCCTGCAATTCTGTACAAGAAATTTCTTAATATTTGAGCTATTGTAGTATTAGTATTTTTTACTACAACAGAAAATCTATCTCCTTCTTTTAGGGTTAATCTATTGCTAGTTGAATCATTAGTTAAAATATTTTCTAACTGACTAGTATATAGATTGTAATATACATTTTCCCCAATCTTCGTAGTTTCTGCTTGTGTAGTTTTTACTCCTGGATTTTCATCCAATATTTGAGCTTGCATTTCTACGTCAAAAGAGTTTCCTGTCGAAGTTATTGTTTGCATAAATTTATCATAATCATCTAATGTTAATTTACCTGTAGTCCTAACTTTATCTACAAATTCAGTAGTAGCTGTTTGTACTGATAATTGAGATACATCATCAGTTCTTTCAGAAATTGACATTAAAGGAAAAATAAACATTAGTATAGCTGCTAAAAATATTGCAATAACTGTAATTAAACTATCTCCCATTTTTATATTTCCTTTCTATATTTATTTAATATACTATTTCTTTAGTTTATTAAAATATAAGTAATTATTCTTTTCTTAGTTGTTTTATTTCCTATAACTGGATCATCAGTACTTGTAGTCGTAACAACCTCACCTATCTGCTCTACAAATTTGTTAGTTCTTTTACTTAAAGGATTATTCGAATAATCAATAGTCCTTCCATTATATTGTGGTAATGAGTATGTTCCACCACTAAAAATTGCATCTAAGTGTAACTTTATCTGCTCTGAGTTACCAACCCAAGGCTCATTTCTTTGGGTTTCTTCTACAATGTCAAAAGAGCAAATACTCATCTCATTATAAGTGCTATTATAGGTAGTTCTTCCATCAAAATCATTAGTATAATTCTTACTCCAATTAGCTCTTATTGATTCTGTTTCATATATGGAAAGAGGTACTACATTGGTTAGCTCTCCAGTAGAAGAATCATAATTTCCCTTCTTAAATGTAACTTTATATCTTTCTTTATCATATTTATATAAGGTTGGTATAATGGTTTCATATCCTACAATCCTATTACCTGACGGATCTTCTGGTAAATCGTATCTTGTATAGTCATAATATGCTGTCTCGTCTGCACTCTGCAAAACCATCTCAGCTGTTGCTCTAGCCTTCGAGAAGAAAGCAATTGAGAGCGATAGTGCCAGTGTCAGTAACATAACAGCAAATGCCATTTTTAAAGCTTCTACTGCATTTTCCATAATTTATATTCCTACTATTTTGTTCTTATATTGCAAGCTGTTATATATCCTGAATTTGGATCAGTTGCGAAAGTAACCATATATGTTGATCCTGATTGTATTGTATTAGCTGGTAATGTAACTGCTGCAGTTGACGCTGCTTGTGTTGCTCCAGCTGCAAAATCTGTACCACCTATTGTTAATGTAATTTGTAGTGTTGGGTCATCTATATTTGCATTATTATGACTTCTTATTAAGTTATATAATGCTTTTGCGTTGACTCCTGATTGTGTGTTTTCATATTGTTCGAATTCACTATTGTAAGCTGAAACCTTTTGTGGATCTAAATTAGCTCCATTCATTGCTCCTGCTGCTTGGTTGTATATAAACATACCTAAACCTATAATTAAAATTGATAATAATATAGCTCCTGCTATAATTAATGCTTTACTTGCATTCTCCATAATTTTTTCCTCCTTAGATTTGTTTTATTTATTTAATAAAATTATAAAATATTAATAACATGAATTATATTTGTTCAAAGTACAAGTATCTTACATTATTAGTTTTTTTATGATACTCAATTTTTGTACATTTGAAATTTAATGCTCCATAGTTCTGCCAAAATTGTTGCATTCCTACTTCATTTATTCTTTCCATAGTAATAATCTGGTCTAATTCTTTGAATTTTATATCTATTTTTATAGAGTTTTCATCGTTTTCTATGTAATTACCTTTTTCGTCTTTTTCCACAGAGTTTTTTTCGTTACTATCGACTGCTTTATTTATTATAGATATAACATCAGTTCCCAGAACTTGTTGATTATAAAAACTTTCATATGCTTTATTTTCTATAGAAGACTTAGATATAGACGTTCTTCTATTATATATTCCATAGCCTATGACTACTATTATTACTAAGAATATTGTTAATATTAAAATTACATTTTTCTTCATAATATTCATTCTTTCTTAATTATAACATTTAAGATTTTAATATGCAATAATTTATTTCGATTTTTATAATTGCTCAAAAGTAACACTACATACTCTTTTAGTATCGGGATTTATAATTATATTGGTACATTTAAAATAAATAATATTATAACTTCCTCCACTCAATTCTCCTGAATATTGTTTTAGAAATTCCTTATAATCATTCAAAGAACTCGCTTCAAAATTATTTGTGGTATGTGCTCCTTGTTTTACAATTACTTTTACATAATAGTATCCTTTACTTTCATCAGCAGTAGTATAATCATATTTACTATTGTTTTCTTTTGCTAGATTTGCTATAGTGACTACATCCTGAGCTCTACATGTATTTTTCCATTCTCCACTTGTTTCATCTTTATAGCTTTCATATTTTATGAATTGTGCATTGAATTCATCTATATCTTTTTGCGTTAATTCTTTAGTCATATCTGCACTAAAATTGCCAAAGACAGTGAATAAATATACTCCTAAAGATAGTAACAATACACCAACCAATACTGTTGCAGCCATTAATAAAGCTTTACTTGCATTTTCCACTATCTTCTCCTCCTAAATTATGTTTCTATAAATTCCATATATTTTACTCTACCTGTATCATTATAATATTCAATTTTAGTGCATTTAAATGTTTTTCTAGCAATATCTTTTTGTTCACTTAAGTAATCTTTATATTTTGTTATATCATTTTTTAAATTGTTCATTTGTGTGGTTGATATATTATTGTATTCAGTCTCACCGTAATTCTTGACGTAATTGATTTTCTAGTCTAGTGCTAGTTCCAAAGTTAGCCCAATAAGAAACTGTTTTTTTAAAATATTTTTTGTTAACATCTTTTATTGCATTTGTTAAATCTCTGTATTTTTCATTAAGAGTAGATTCGTTATAAGATAAATCAGTAAAAAATGTAGCATTTATTACCTGTGTATTTAATTTTACTTTTATCTCAATTTTTCCATAATATTTTGTATCAGATTCTTTAATATTATAATTTTCAATCATATTAGCTAATGAAAACATATCGCTACCATAAAGATCATCTCTATTATAAGCATCATAATCTTTATTAAAATCTGCAGCCTGTTCTACTCTTTCTGAAGTTTGCTCATCTCTTTTTATCGCAGATAATTGTGAATAAGCGTATACTATACATCCTATTATCAAAACTCCTATAAGAACACTACCTGCCATTTCTAATGCTTTTGTTGCATTTTCCATAGACTACTCTCCATCCTCTCTCATGCGTGTTTTATGCCATTGAAGACATACTATTGAATGACGAAGTCATACTTGTTAGTCCTATAAATACTAGTGGTACTATTAAGTATCCAACGAATAGTGCTACCATAGGAGCAAATCCTATTACCTTTCCTATCATTCCTTTTTTTGATATTAGTCTGTTATTTGATTCTTTTCTTCTTTCTTGATAGTAATCTCTTTCAGAGTCTAACTCATCAAAAGCTTCTGCAATAGGAATTTTCTCCACTGCTGCTTGCATACTTTCTATTAGACGGATAAATTCTTTATAATTAACTTCATCCTTCATTTCTTCTAATGCTTCCCAAGGTCCACTTTCATAGTTGTTTACACATTTTGTGATTGGTTCTCTAAATATATTAGAATACCTTTCTAACCATTCCAAAATCATTTCAACATTTACTCTCTCAATTCTCATAAGCATAAGTATAATTGTTTGGAACTGCATTACTTCATTTTCCATTTCCATTTTTCTCATTCTAGCTTGGAAGTACATTAGCCATACAGGTAAATTATATGCTATTATAGCAAATACCATAGCCAGAATCATTTCAAACCAACTCAAATATTCGCTATTAATTTTTCTTAGTTTTTCTAGAACTCTTTCTGCAGCAGTCTCAATTTCATCGTCTGTACTATTTTCATAGTCTTTCGATTTTCTCATTGCTTTTTCAATATCTTCTTGCGTTGTATCTGTTTTTCCTTTAAACTTATCTAGGAATTTATTATCACTTGCAGTAAGTTCTTCTGCCTTCTTTAAGTCTTTGCCAGACATTTCACCAACAATATCATAAGTAGTTGTTGGTTCAGTATATATGTAATTGATTTGTATTTTATGTAATTGACCAAAGATTAGTAATGATGCAAAAAATGTAACAACTGTCAATAATAATCTTTTTACATATATCCATTCTATTTTATCTTTAGACGCTGAATCTTTAATTAAATTCTTTAATTTTCTTCTTTCTTTGGTTCCTTCTTTAGGAATAAACAAATCAATAACACGTTTAATGATTGGGACATTGTATACTTTTTCTTCCCAAGGATGTTCTGGTCTTGTATTAATAACCGTTGAACCATTATCTTTCAATTTTCTTGTTAGAATATAACATACAAATGTTAATATAACAATTAATAACTGTACAACCATACCATTCTTTCCATAATAGAATGATTTAGTAAAACTAAACTCTGATACAGCCCAACTTTTAATTGGCTCTAATGCCAATAATGGTAAAATTGATATTACCGATAAGCTTTGGAATACATAATCTAACTTATCTCTTTTTAATATTTCTAGTTGCATCTCTTGACTTATATTGTTTAAATTTTTTAAATATAGAGAAGTTTTGTCTACTGTTCTATCACCAAATTCTTTTGTCAAATATGAAATTCCTGCAAATTCTTTTAAGTAACTGTTTGGTGCAATATCATAGTATTTTTCCAATTCACTTTCAGGATCATTTGATATTAAAATTTCATATATTTTCTCAGCCTGTCTGGACATTTCAGGTGCTGAATCACCTTGTGCAACTTGATATATCGCTTCTTCAACCATATTGAATTCATGATATGCGTGTCTAATTTCAGCAAAAAAGTCAACTTGTTGAACAAGTAATTTATTGTCAATTTTATCTACCATTCCATCAACTAAAGTATCTATCATAAACAACTCAAATATTAACATTATAGCCATTAATAGAGTGTTTCTTTTTGTTATAAATATTATGATTAATGTTACAGGAACTATTATTGCTAATGCTTTTGTTAGTATCTGCGAAGTTTGCTTTCTCGTTAAATATTCATCATCTATATTTATAATCTCAAGTCTTCTTCTTATTTTAAACAAGTATCTTTTAGTTAGAGGAGATTTTATATATATGGTATATAATTTCTGATATAATATTTCCCATGAAAATGTCTGTTCTTTAGTACCTTCACGTAGTTGTTTTATTTGCATAGTATCTGATGCTTTTAGTTTCTTACTAAGAGCTACATATGCTATTACAATTAACATAAAGAGTATTCCGTACTCCAGCCATCATATATAGTATTATTTTGCTATCCATGCTTGTTGTTCTCGCACCTCCTTTAAAGATGATGTTTAATTATTTTCTTCTATCATTTCTGAGTCCCTATGTGCTTCTATTCCCCAGTTTCTCTTTACAAACTTTTTAAATTCTTCTGCGTCATTATCATCCATATTGTTTAACATTTCTTTTATGTTTTTATCACTTATTGGATTCGTTAATACATATGTTCCGTCATGATATTCCAATACATTTCTATACTGGTACAATTCTCTATTTGTTGTTTTGGTAAAAAACATTGTAGCGTTATCCATAAATTTGTCTATTTTTCCTTCCAATGTCTTTTCTTTTCTATAATCAAATGTATATTCATTTTTATCTTGTACTGGTATACATTCTGTTATTCTCTCTATGTATCTTCTTCCTCTAAAGTCTTTTACTAAATGTATATCAAAGTTTAATACTTGTACAACCTGCTCTTCTGCAGTTCTTTCATCATTGAATACTCCTGCTCTTAACATTGAGTTACGAAGTGCTGTTACTAAGTCTGGAAATGTTTTAGCATGGTGCGTAAATAATGTAAATTTAGAAGCAACCTGTGCTGACTGAATCATCCAAGATGCAACGGGGTCTGTTGCAACCTCACCTATAATATTAACAGAACCGTCAGTCTTTTTCTGAACATCCAAGCAGGCCTGTCCAGAAATTGTTTCTGTTTCACGCATTGATAATATGTTTCTTGTCGGATATATTTTTCTTAAGTGAAGCTCGAATGCAGTTTCTGTAATACGAAGGTTCATTGTTTCATATATGTTTTCTATCATCGCCATAAGCATTGTTGTTTTACCACAACCCTGCTCACCAGTAAGTGATATGATCCTTGCTCCTTTTACTAAGTATTTCAATAAATCAATTGTATCCTCTTTACCAGGGAATTTAACTATTTGTTCTAGTGTTGCACGCTTAACATCGAATTTTCTTACGAAGAAAGCCCATGTTTCTGACATACTTGGTCTAACAACAACAACACGAGAACCATCCTTCATTTCATTAATTTTATATCCATTTGTATCTGATAATTGTCCTGGATTATTAAACTTATATATATTCTGACAAACTCTTTTTAATTCAGCTTCTGTTCCAAATGATAAGAATGCTAAACGAATTGATTTACCTTGGAACATTATCCAAATACTGTCACAAGCACGTGGAACTTTATGTTCAGATATTTGTCCTAGATAATCCGCATCTGTCTGTGCAACCTGGCTTAAGAAACTTTCAGGAAGTCCTGATACACCACCAGATATACCATCTATGTTCATATCCCTTATTTCATCTATACTGCTATATCCTTTATATTGTTGGTATATTCTTTGCACCACAACATTTAATTTATCTTGAAATGTCAAGGCAAAATTTTCTTTTTCAAATATATCATCAATCTCTTCAGGTGTTATAACGTATGATGGTTTTGACTCTCCAGCAATATATTTTAAATCTGCTAAATTATATTTTTTTATTATTTCAGTTAGAGCTTCATATCCAAATTCAGATTTATACATGTATAATATAATATCAAATTTATCTTGTGACGTTAATAATGATGGGATATCAAATGGTATTGCTTTTGATATGTTTGTTTCATCTACCCCATATTCATTATAAAGCATATCATATATTAGTTCTTTGATATATTTTTTATCATTTACATCTCCATATGTACAACCTTTAAGAGCTTTTTTTAATTCGTACTTTTTATTTTTTCTTCTTTTTAATTCCTCTTCAGAAAGACCAATATCATATAGGTTAATTTTTGTAATTTCATCTAGTCTTCTTTTTACAAACGCAATCATCGTCTCTAATGTATAAGTTCTATCATCAACTTGCATTTGGTCTTCTACTTCTTCGTTTTGCCTTTTAGTAACGAACCTACGAACTATTGCAATAGCAACACCTATAACAATGGCTATTAATATTAAATTAGTAACGTTCATTATTTTTTCTCCTTTCACTAAGGTCTACATTCTCATTTGTAATTCTTGTAACTTATATATAATGTTTTCGCAAGTTCTGTTTGCTTCTTTTATAAATTTCACATTTCTATCAGTTTGGTCTGTCATACCTCTATATTTTAGAAAGAAATCTGCTACTTGTCCTTCCATTGATGCTTCATCAAATAATTTATTATATGGTATTGCAGATATTTCTCTTGTTTCCTTCAAATATCTCGTTAAATTTTTTGTATTATATTTCGAATCAAAATCATATTTTCCTGCAAGAAAAATAATATTATTATTTTTTGACGCCGGATTTTTTTCTCTCAACATTCTAGCTGTATCTATACTTTCAATACTTTGTTTCAAAGTAACCATAATTGCATTAGATACCTGTAATATAGCTCCCTTGTCGTTTCCATTCATTCTTTTATCTATATCTATAAGTACTAAGTCATACTCTTTATCAGCTAATCTAACTAAGTCTTTATAATACTGTGTCATAGAGTTGTATACACGTGGATCATCTGTTGCAGGTGATAGTAGAATATCTAATCTATCTTTAAACACAACTTTTGCATAGTCTCTTATTATATTTGAAGAAGTTCTATTACTTTGAATTATTTTCACTAATCCTTCAAATCCGCTATTTATTCCAGGCTGTCTCTGTCCTACTATAGATGCCATTCCATTGTTCTTGTTTTTATCCCAAAAACATTCTTCCATTGTTTTATCCCTAAATCCTGTTGATATAACAAGAATTTTATAATTATGTTCAATTGCCATTGCAGTTCCTATAGCTACTACTGATAAAGTCTGTCCCGTTTCTCTTCTGCTATTTCCCCAAAAAGATACTACTGCCATATTATACTCCTCTTTCTATTTGCTTATATGCTTTTTTTACTCCATATTGGTCATTACTTATATCTTGCGCCATATATATAAGAGCATCTCTAAAACCAGAGCTTAATCCTTTGAATTTTATTCTTGAAAGTCTTTGATTTTCCATCATTATATCTTGATCACTACTTTGTAGCGGAAAATATATTTTTTCATCCTGCCATTGTATTTTATATCCCAATGACAAAAAATTTAAATAATCGTCTTCAGCTTTAGACATTTGATTTGAAAAGTATACTTTTGTAAGGTTAAGTGGAACTTCAATTCCACTTAAAACCTCCAATCCTCTTTTTAATGAAAATAAATCTGAAGATGTAACAAAATAGTTTTTATTTGCATCATTTATTTCAAAGTTTGATAATAGTCTAGGATTATCTATATCTATAAAAATATAATCATATGGAAACACTGCTGATTCAGGCAAGCCCAAATATTGCTTTATTGCAGTATAATTCATAAATCCTACAGCAATATCTATATTTAAATAATTTGTTACATATGTCATAGAATCATTATCTATTGCTGGTATAACGTATCTTGCTTTTTGATTGATAGTTGCATCAATGATTAATACTTTTTTTCCTGTTTCTACTAAAATTTTGGCAATATACATTATCATATCAGTTTTATCAAACGCACCAATAAAGTTTATTTTTTCCATTGTCTCCTCCTAGAGCTATTTATTAGTTATTTCCTGCTAAAGCGTCCAAATAAGATTGTCTTTGTTCTTGTGCTGTTGATACTTCTTTCTTTACTCCACTAGAAATGTTAGATTGAGCATCATCAAAATCAACTGCATTTTTTGAATTATTTATATAATCTCTTACAGTATTATTAGTATTGTATCTAGTTAGTAACTCTCTCTTCGCAGTTTCAACAATATTAGGATCATTATCTCTCATTAGAGTTTGTACTTCTGCACTTGGAACATATGTTGGAGTTGCTTTTTCTTGTGTTCCTGGCTCCACATATTTCGTTGTATAAAGAAGTGATCCTTCAACTATATAATTTTCAACTATGGCATTACTCATTGCAAGAATTTCATCTTCAGTTAATTTTACCCATATTGTATTTACTGAATCTACGCCTTCTATCTGAGGTATTTCTACCTTTTTCTTTGAAACTACTATATAGTCTAACCCTGATGGTAATCTAAATCTAATATCAATATAATCATCTGGTGCTATTTGGCTCGCTAATTGTAACATATTGTATTCTTGAATTCTTAAATCATTTGTCGTTTTTTCATCAGATTTAACTAACATTGAAGAAGTAACTACTGTATTAGCTTTCATATCAATCTTTGCTATTAATGGTGGTGTTGAAAGTTCAATATATTCTTTTTGGCGATTAGCTTCTATATAATAGAATCCTGTATTTTCTTCTGTTTTCAATTCTATATTCTGTCCGTCCCTTTGTAAATATGTTTTTCCATCACTTGTTACTACAGGATTTCCACTTTTATCCTCTAAAAAATAGTTCTCCAAATTAGTTATACTTGATGTTCCATTTGCTGGTACTGTACTTTTATCTACTTCTTTTGTTGTAATCATATCTCCAGTTATTATTTGCCCAGATGTAACATCAAATTTTAATACGCATACTTTAACTGTATTTGCAAGTCTTTTATCCTCTTCCTCTTGCATTTTCTTTAATTGAACTAATAAAACTGCAACTATCATTGCCATAATTACAAATGTTATTAGTACTCCCAAAATAAATGAATTTCTTGCTTTTTTTTGCATTGGATTTGTAGCCATACCTTTTTTCCTCCTATATGTCAATATTTTGACAAAATTATTACTTATATAATTGTACAACAAAATACTTCTAAAAACAATAAATTTCGTATCTTGTAATTTAAGTTTAACGCTTTTGTAATATTATTGTAATAAAATTACAAAATAAAAATAAGATTATATTAAAATACAAATATAATCTTATTTTATATATTTTCATTTATTATTTTATCTTCTGCACTTTCTGTTGCAACACCTATTTCTGTTGTGACAACAGCAATTACTTTTATTGTTACAGTTATTATTGCAGTTATAAGCACATTCATTACAATTGTCATTATTATCATTTTCATTATTATCGTCATCATTATCATTATCGTTGTTAACAATTCTATTTGCTCTAAGTAAATTTGTATTTACTCTTCTTGCATTTATATTTTGAGCATTTATATTTCTAAACATTATTCCATTTCCGCATAAAATTTCACATATAAATTTTAATATAAGAGCTGTAATATATGCAATTATTGTATATATTATAGTAAGTACTAGCAATCTTATATCACCTATCACAAATGTCACAACGAGAAAAATTGCAAAAAACGTAGCTGCTACCAACCATGGACAATTCAGTACCTTTTGAAGTACTACTGATAGTATAATAATGGCTAATGGTATTGCAAAGAATAATAGTAACAAATCCATATTAATTCTCCTTTTTTATTTTCTTTATTATATAATATGAATTGTTACTATTTTAGGTTACTAATCTTCGCTATATAAAGATACGTAAGTTAATCATATAAAACTTCTACTAGATATAATCCATGTGCTGGCAATGTCTTTCCTGCTCTTTGTCTATCTTTTGAATTTATTATATCAGGAATTTCACTAGGATTAATTTTCCCCAATCCAACATCTAACAATGTTCCTGATATTATTCTAACCATATTGTATAAAAATCCATTTCCTGTAAGTTCTATTATTATATTTTCTCCCTCTTCTTTTACAACAGCTTTATATATTGTTCTCACACTATTTTTTGCACTTGTTCCACTTGACTTAAATGCTTTAAAATCATGTTCTCCTTCAAAAAATTTAGAAGCTTCTTTCATTTTTTCTACATCCAATTTTATCGGAAAACAATATTGTAAATTTCTATATAAAGCCGTTCCAGTTTTAGAATTATTTATTATATACCTATATGTTTTATGTTTTGCATTATATCTACTGTGAAATCTTTCATCTACTTCTTCTGCACTTTTTATTATTATACTACTTTTTAATTGTGAATTTATTGCAAGTGGAATCTTCTCTATTGGTATATTAGAATTAGTCTTAAAATTTGCAACTTGTCCCAAAGCATGTACTCCTGCATCTGTTCTACCTGAGCCTATTAGTTCAACTTTTTCTTTCGTTATATTGTAAATTGCTTTTTCAATTTCTCCTTGTATATTCAATTTGTCAGGTTGCTTTTGCCAGCCATTATAACATTTGCCATCATATTCTATTGTTAGCTTTATATTTCGCATTATTTTTCCTCATTAGAAGAAGAGTCTTTTTCTTCTTTATTCTTCTTTTTTAATTCTTTAATATTTTTCAATCTATTTAGTTTGTTTTTTTCTTTATTGTCTAGCCTATTTGTAATTATATTTTTTATTAATATCTTTTTTAAAGCTTCTTCTTTTACATCAGCAATAAGTGTTCCATCTTTTGCAATAGATACTTTTCCAGATTCTTCTGAAACAACTATTGCTATAGCATCATATTCTTTAGAGATTCCTACTGCAGCTCTATGCCTTGTTCCTAACTCTTTTGATATATCTGTACCATTTGCAAGAGGCAATATACATGCTGCTGCAACAATTTTGTTATTGTTTATTACAACAGCTCCATCATGTAACGGCGTTTTAGGTACAAATATATTTACTAATAATTGTGGAGATATTTCAGAATTCATTTCTATTCCTGTTGATACTATATCACTTAGGCTGATATCTCTTTGTATTACTATTAATGCCCCAGTTTTTGTTTTTGCCATTTCTTCAACAGCTATAACTATTTTATATATATCTTCTCTCGTTTTGGTTTCTATATTTTTTTCCATTCCAAAAAAATTAGTCAATTTATTTGTTCCAAGTTGTTCCAATGCCCTTCTTATTTCAGGTTGGAATATTACAACTAAAGCTATTACTCCAGATGGTAAAAATGCAGTCAATACAGAATGAACAATTCTTAAATTTAATATTCCACTTATCCATGTTATCAATATAAAAAATATTATTCCTTTAATTAATTGCATTACTCTCGAGTCTTTAGCCAATTTTAATATTTTTACTATAATAAATATAACTATTGCTAAATCCAAAATTAGTGATACTAATTTTATTGGATATTCTTGTAATAAGCTAATATATTGTGTAATATCTTCTCCCCAGCTTTTTATGATACTGGTTATAAAATTTTCTTTCATTTCTTACCTCGGTTTTAATTTAATGTAATAAGTAATATATAAGCGTTCCAGATACTGCTAATATCATCAATCCAGCTAATAATGCAGCCATTATTTTTACAAATATTTTACCTGCTTCATGTTTCTTTGCCATAATGTTCCTCCATAAATACGTTTATTTTATAGTTACAATTGTATCAAGTTTTTACCTTAATTTTAACTGTATTTATTGTATCATTTTTCAACTATTTTTTCAACATTTCAGCTAATGTTATAATAAACATTGCATGTGACCACCCTAATCCAATTATCCATCCTGGTTTCATTGTATTATTATCAACTTGCTCTGCTATAAAGCCTAATGGGGATGCACTATTGATTACGAAGTTAAAACATTCTTGTGCCATTTTTTTATTACCAGCTTTTAGATAATACATTGCCATCCATAAAGTTGAAACTGGCCATGGATTTTTTCCTCCGATATAGCTATCTTGTTCAAATCTTAAATATCCTCCAGTGTATGTTCGTAATGTTAAATTTATTTTTTCTACTGTATTTAATATTTTCTTTTCATTAGCTCCAAATAGCTCGAAAGGATATACTGCACCAATCATACTAACATCCATTCTATTGTCTTGTATATTCCTACGTAAAGTTTTTGTATTCTCATCATACATATTTTTATCTACATACTTCTTTATATTGTTTATTTCCGATTCAATCTTTAATGTATTTTTAGAAATTTGTTCTAACTTTAGTCTATTATTTTCATATTTTGGTTTGATTGCATCATATATTCCAAGCATAGCATTAAGTGCTCCATATATACTTGCAATTGAATACAAATGAACTCCTTCATTCATTTCCCATAAATCATAGCTTACATGTTTATAAATTTTATCCTTTTCTCTGCCTTCTTCTTTTACTTTCTCTTCTATTTCCTTTTTTACTAAATCATTTTCTTCTTTTTCATTAAATATATTCTCTAAATATTTAAATAAAAAGTGCATTGCATTTTCACACATTTTTATATTGTTCGATAAAAACTTGATGTCTTTTGTAACTTTATAATGTTCAAAAACGCCATATATAACACTTGCAGTCTCATCTATTTGATATCCCCAGCATGGTGCCAATGTTCCATCTGTATAAAATCTCTGCTCCCACATTCCATTTTTACTTTGAGTTTTTTTACAAAATACTTCATAAAATTTTTCTGTTTCTTTAGTCATGTTTAAATCATCAAAAGCTTGTGCTATAAATATTGCATCTCTTGGCCAACAATATGAATATCTTCCACTTTTTTCTCTGTTCTCATCCACTTCTACCGTAGCAGATATTCCTCCAGTTTCTTCATTCTGTAATAATGGAAATAACAAAATTGTACGATTATATATTTCTTTTACCTTATCGTTTACTATCTTGTTATTACATTCTTTTATTTTAAGTCCATCATGTTTATCTAAATAGTTTGTCCAATATCTTTTTACTTGAGAATATTCTTTATTTGCATCAATTCTTTTTAAGGTTTCTATTTTTTCTTCTAGCTCTTCCATATTCTTCAAATCACTGTTATTTTCAACATACATAAATAACGAAAAATCAATTTGGTCCCCTGATTTTAATGTTCCTAAATCATAACTTATAGCAGAATCATCAGACATGCCTATATAATCTTTATCTTCTAATACAGCATCATTTATATAATTTTGTGTATCATTTATTCTATGACCAGAGATATCTTGGTTTGCAAATGTGCAAAATGCAAAATCATGGTTGTATTGTATAAGTCCGTTATCTATTACTTTTCCTGATACCATATTATTATGGTTTGATAGCAATTTTGAGCGTACAAGAAATCTCAAATTCAAGTCTAATTTATTTCCATTGACAAAAGTATATTTTTTTACTATTACATTTTCTTTTGTCAATGCAAAATCAGTTTGTCTTACCTTTAATTTAAAATATGTGTTTTCTATTTCTGTATTTAAAATGTTAGTATTTTCTGTATAATATTGACAGTATCTATTATTTATATCTTCATGTAAATATATAATTGCTGAGTCATTAATCTTCATTCCTATATGAAAGAAATCTACAAATTGTTTAAAATCTACATTTGGATAATATGCCCTTAGTAGCTCTCCAGTGCTACTAAAAGTGGCCCTTATATTTTTATTTCCTATAATTGCATCATTAAAAAATTTATTACTCATTAGTTTCTCCTCTTTTAATTATTTTCAATAATTTCAACAATTTTTCTTTCTAGTTCTTTTATTCTTTCGTTAACTTTATTTACATCTTCATCGCTTCTCTCTTTTGATAACATATCTTCTTTTATTATATTTTTCATGTCTTCAATTTCTTCTTGTAATGTTTCCATTCTATCTAATACTTCTAATCTTAAGAAGCGCTGTCCAATAGGCTCTTCATATTTTTTCTCCATTGTTAGATTATCATCTAATGTATATTTCTCTCCATATCCAGGTATAGTTACAGGAATATTTGTATTTTCTACAATTTTATTTTTTAACACTAATTGTCCATTTGGTTCCCCATGCACTAAGAAAATATGTTTCGGTTTCTTTATAAATGAATATACAAAATTTAATAACCATTCTTGGTCAGCATGTCCTGAATATCCTTCAATGTATTCAACTCTAGCCTCAACACTAAATTCTTCTCCAAATATTTTTACTTTTTTAGCTCCATCTACTATTGTTCTTCCTAATGTTCCTGGCGCTTGATATCCTACAAATAATATTGTACTTTTAGGATTCCAAATATTATGTTTCAAATGATGCTTAATTCTTCCTACTTCACACATACCACTTGCCGAGATTATTATTGATGGTTCATTACTCTCATTTAGAGCCTTAGATTCATCAGCAGTTCTTGTAAATTTAAGTCCTGGAAATTCCAAAGGATTATCGCCTCGTTCCATTATTGCTTTTGTTTCATCATCAAATAAATCTTCATTTTCCCTAAATACTTCTGTCGCAGATATTGCAAGTGGGCTATCTACATATACAGGAACTTTCATTAGCTTTTCGTATTCCTCTTGGAACTTTGGATCTTTACTTTTTTCTTCTTTTATCATGTTTAGTTCATATAATATTTCTTGGGTTCTTCCTACAGCAAACGATGGAACTACAACGGTTCCCCCGTTATCCAATGTTTCTGATACTATATCTAAAAATACTTGAGCTTTATCATCTGTTCCAACATGTAATCTATCTCCATATGTTGATTCCATAACTAAATAATCTGCATCATCAATCATTGTTGGAGACGCCAAAAGCGGAATATCATTATTTCCTAAATCTCCAGTAAATACTGTCTTAGTTGTTTTTCCATCTTCGTTTACCCATACTTCTATTATTGCTGACCCTAACATGTGTCCAGCATCATTAAATCTTACGTGTATATTTTCATCTATATCTATAATCTCATCGTATTTTACAGGATGGAATATCTCTAAAGATTTGATAGCATCTTCTGCAGTATACAATGGTGGTTGTTGCTTCTGACCTTTTCTTTTTCTTTTATTGTTCTTCCATTCATTCTCTTGTTCTTGTATATGTCCACTGTCTGGCAACATTATTGAACATAAGTCGCACGTAGCTTTTGTTGCATAAATTGGCCCTCTAAAGCCTTCATTATATAATTTTGGTATTCTTCCAGAGTGATCTATATGTGCATGTGTTAATAACATAAAGTCAATATCTTTTACATCGTATAAAAATGGAGCTTCATTTTCCATCTCATCAGTTGCTTTTCCTTGATACATTCCACAATCAACTAAAAATTTTTTTCCTGCCCCTTCTATTAAAAAATTAGACCCAGTTACCATTTTAGTTGCACCTAAAAAAGTTATATTCATTCGTTCTTCTCCCTTCATTTCAAAAATAATGGAATTCTCTTGTTTACTTTTACATTTAATAATTTTAAATTATCCACAGTTTCATTATATATACTCTCGGTCTCTTTAGCATCATATATACTAATCGCAATATGATATTGTATTTCATTTACATATTTTTCTTCTTTTATTTTACTTATGCGAATTTGTATTTCCTTTAAATCTATTATTTTAGTTATAAAGATATATTTTAATATATTATAACAAAGACTTGTACTATTTGAAAAATTTGTTATTATTTCTTTGTCTATACAATTGTCTATAATAATATTCATTGCTTTTTCTATCGTGTCTTGTAGTTCTTCAATATCATTGATGCATTTCCTTTTAGATATAGGAAGTAAACAATAATATCTAAATTTATATATTATCTTTTCAAAATATTCGCGACTATTTGAGTTTTGTTCCATTTTCTTTATAAATTCATTTAAAAATTCCACCTGCATATTTATTATTGATTTCTTTTTTACATTAGCATTTTCTAAGTTTGCAACCACTAATTCTAATAGATTACACTCATTTTCTACCTTTTGTTTTTGCATTACATATTTACTTGGATCTAAGAAATTATTCATTGCTTTTATATCATTTAATTTTTCTTTTCTTTCTTTTTCCAATATATCAGATAAATAGCTTACACTAAATATTTTTTCCTTATTAGGTAACTTAGAATTTCTTTTATCATATTCCTTTTTTAATTTTATTTTATCATTTAATGTCTCATCTATATTTTTTATATCATTGAATATATCTTTTTTCTTGTTTGTAATTTGATCTAGAAAAGCCTTTTTATCTTCCATCAATCTTAATAATTTTGTAAGTTCTGCTAATCTATTTTTTATCTCTTCTTTTATCTTTACATCATGCTCAGCAACTAATGTCAGAATCATCATATACATATCTTTTTCAAATGAATTAGGATTAATCAATGTTTTCTCAAAGCTTTTATTATAAAATTCTGTATTATCTATTTTTATATCTAACATCATAATATTTTGAAAAATTAAGTTATATTCTATATCTTCAATATTTTTTATATTATTATTCCAAGACCATCCATCAAAATCTCGTATAATTTCACTATCATTTAAGCATTCCGCTTTTAATATAAATTCTTTTATTGCTTTTTCATAATAAGTTATGTTTGATATCTTTAGCTCATTTTTTTTATTATAATTGTATTCTTCTTGTAATAAGTTCATTTGAATTAATGAATATAATAAATCTTCTTCATTTGCATATGTTAGGATAAAACCTTTATCAATATCTATTTTGCAGATTTCATCATCATTTTCTAAAAGTTTACTAGGTTCAGTTTTGGGTGTAACAACTTTTATTTCAAAGCATTGTTCCTCAACAATGCTTAAAATCTTCTCCATGAACACATCTTTTTCAGCAGCATCAAACTTAACTTTATTATAATCGTTGTATCCATTTTCTATTTTATAGAGCATACTTAGTAATAAATTTTTTACATTTTCATCAAAAGGTTTATTATCTAGTATTTTTTCCAGCCTATTATTGTATTCATTAGAAGTAATATTTGAAAATATTTTCATATTTTATTCATCCTTTGCTTTAATTATGAATTATTTAATTCGTCCCAGCGTTCTCTAGTCATAAGAACTTCTCTAGGTTTACTTCCCTGATATCCAGAAATTATTCCTCTTTCTTCCATCTGGTCTATTATTCTTCCTGCTCTGGCATATCCTACTTTGAATCTTCTTTGTATAAAAGATGTAGATGCTTGTCCCGTATCTATTACGGTCTCTATTGCATCATTTAACAATGGGTCTGTTTCATCATCACTATCTAGTGCACCTTCATCTATTTCTTTATCAGTACAGTTTGCCTTTTCTATATATTCTGTTATATCATCTCTATATGTTGTTTCTCCATTTGCTTTGACAAAGTTAACTAGTTTTTCTACCTCTTTATCTGATATAAAAGCTCCTTGAATTCTTACTGGTTTTGGTGCACCAGTTGGGAAGAACAACATATCTCCTTTTCCTAATAATTTTTCTGCTCCCACTTGGTCTAATATTGTTCTTGAGTCAACTTGTGATGATACAGCAAAAGCAATTCTTGATGGTATATTAGCTTTTATTAGACCAGTAATTACATCGACTGATGGACGTTGAGTTGCAATTACTAAATGCATGCCAGCAGCTCTCGCTTTTTGTGCTAGTCTGCAAATAGCGTCTTCCACGTCACCTTTTGCGACCATCATTAAATCTGCAAGCTCATCAATGATTATTACTATATGTGGTAATTTTCCAAAATTATCATCTTTTTCTACTGCCTCATTATATCCTTTTAAATCTCTAACACCTTTTGAGGCAAACATAGTATATCTGTTTTCCATTTCCTGTACTGCCCAGGCTAATGCTCCTGCAGCCTTTTTAGGGTCTGTTACTACTGGAATTAATAAGTGAGGTATGCCATTATAGACTGATAATTCAACAATTTTGGGATCTATCATTACTAATTTTACTTCACTTGGCTTTGCTTTATATATGATACTAGAAATTAATGTATTTATACAAACACTTTTTCCAGAGCCAGTAGCTCCAGCTATTAAAACGTGTGGCATTTTTGCTATATCTGTTACTATAGCATCTCCTGATACATCCTTACCTAATGCAAAAGCTAACTTAGATTTATGATTTTTAAACAAATCTGTTTCTAATATATCTCTTATATGTACTACTTCACTTTCTTCATTTGGAACTTCTATTCCCACAGCTTGTTTACCAGGTATTGGAGCTTCTATTCTTATTGTCTTTGCTGCTAAATTTAATGCAATGTCATCTGCCAAATTTGCAATTTTACTTACACGTACTCCTTCTGCAGGTTTTAACTCATATCTTGTTATAGCAGGTCCAACTGAAACATTTTCAACTTTTGCAGATACCCCAAAACTATATAATGTCTTTTGTAATTTTGAAGCTGTATCAGCTAATGCTCTCTTTACTCCTTTTATGCCTTTTGTTTCACCTTCACTTAATAAATTAATTGGAGGAAATTCGTAGTTTTCATCCTCTACTGTAAGAGTGTGTTCTAGTTGTAATACTTCTTTAGTTTTATCTTCTTTTTGTTCTTCTTGTTTCTTAAATAATGGATCTTCTATAAATTCAGGCGACTGTTTTTTCTCTTCTTTCTCTTTTTTATTTTTTTTCATTTCTTTTTCAACATCAAATAATTTTGATTTTTCTAAATCTTTACCATTTAAGTTAATTTGTAACTGTTCTACATCCAAAGCAGCTTTTTCTTTTTCTAACTTTTCTCTTAATTTTCTTTCTTTCTTAGTTTCCTTCTTCTCTTCAAGTCCAATTATTTTTTCAGAGCTTTCTTCTTCATTTTTAGAATTTTTGTCTTTCTTTGCTTCTTTTCTCTGTTCAGCTCCATCTATAAAATCTGAAATTCTATTTACTAAATCAATTCCAAACATTGATATACATAAAGCTATAATTACTCCACTAGCTATAATAATAGTACCTACTTTTTCAAACAAGTTTATTAATGGAATCGTTATTACGGCTCCAATAGCTCCTCCACCAGAACCTTTAGCGCCAATATTATAAAATTGCTGAATTATATTTTCTAGGCTGTTTCCTTCTATTTGTACTGTTCCTTGATAAATTTCATATACATTCATTATTATAGCAATGCATAGTAATAATACTGAAAATTGTACAATCTTTTTAGACCAAGAAGTTTCACCTTGATATGCTATATATATTGCTAATATAAATACTCCTATTGGTAATATATATTTTACATATCCCATTATTCCTCCTAAGAATGGGCTTAAGTGTTCTCCAATAAAACCTGAATTCGTGTATATTAAAACAGCTAACAATATACTAGCAATTATCATTACAGCAACAACGACATTTATATTTATTTGCTTCTTTTTCTTTCTACCTCTTTTAGCCATATTTTCCTCCTTGACCCATATTATTCCATTTTTACATGTAATAATTCTATACCAAAATAAAAAAAAAGTACATAGAATTTATAAAAAATATCCTTGCTTTACAAAAGCAAATATGATTTAGTAAGGATCTCCACTAAATCATATTTTTAGACTACAATTCAATATAAATTTATTTTACTTCTTTTCTATTGTTTTCGATAACTTTTAGAGCATCTTCTAGAGTTACTTGTACTCCGGCTAAGATACTATCAGCATAAGCTTTTGTACCATTAGATATTTCTCTAGCCATATCATTGGCATTTTCGATTATTTTATTTTTCTGTTCATAAGCTTTTTTAGTTATTTCGTGCTCATCAATCATTGATATAATTCTATTTTCTGCTTCTTTTACAATTTCACTTGCTTCTTCGTTTGCCTTGCTTATAATTCTATCATGTTCCTCTTTAATTACTTTTGCCTGTTTCAATTCCTCTGGTAGTTTTAATCTAATTTCTTTAATTATTTCCAATAATTCTTCTTTGTCAATAATAGCTTTATGGGTAAAAGGTACTTCTTTACTATTTTCTAACATATCTTCAATGGTTTCTAACAATGTAAATATTTCCATGGTTTCCCCTTTCATTTAAGAAATATCAAAGATGCTCTTCCATACTTTCTTAAATCATATATTTTGTAATCAATATCTATTTTTTCAATTTCTTTTATATCTCTTTCTGGTTCATCTGTTTCTATTATAATTATTCCACCTTTTTTCAACAATTTTTTCTCATTAATTTTTTTTATTGCTTCTATGGAAAAAGTTTCTTTATATGGCGGATCTAAAAATATAATATCAAATTCAGTACTATTTATTCTACTAATACAATTAATATAATCAGTATTAAATATAATTGCTTTATCTCTTAATTTGGTCTTATCTAAGTTTTTTTCTATCATATCTACTGCTTTTTGTGACTTATCGCAAAAATATGCTTTTTGAGCTCCTCTACTTAAAAATTCTATTCCTATAGCTCCACTTCCAGCAAATAAATCTAATATAATTGAATCTTCTATTTGATTTTGTATTATATTAAAAAGTGATTCTTTTACCCTGTCTAAAGTTGGGCGTGTACTTATTTCATCAATAGAATGTAGTGTTGTGCCTCTTGCACTTCCACTTATTACTCTCATGTCAATTATTCCTCCAACTACATATAATAATAGATATTAACAGATATTAAAAGATAACTTTATACATCTATTTTATATATTTTTAACTAGATGTCAATATTTATAATGCAAATGTAACATACATTTAATAGTGCTGTAACATTTTTTTAGCTTTTGTAATTTTTTGTTTCATGTAAAAAGTAAAAAGATTTGGCATAAACCAAATCTTTTAGCTTTTGTTATTTTATATGTTTAGCTTTTGATTACTCTTCTTGTCCTTTATTAATCTCTTTTATTAATTCTAATTGAGATATTAATAAAGATTCCATTTTTGCTTTATATACATCAAATTGTTTTTGTAAATCTTCTAGACTTTTTTGCTTTACGATAATTTGTTGCTCTAATGTAGCTAAAGATTGCTTTGCTTCAGATTCTGCATCTTTTATAATTTGATCAGCTTGTTGTTTTGCCACATTCTTAATATCTTCGGCTGTTGATTGTGCCATAATAAGTGTATTATTTAATGTTCCTTCTATTTGTTTATAGTGTTCAAGTTTTCCTTCTAACTCTTCTATTTTTCCTTGGCTTTCACTATTGTCCTTATATAATTTTTCGTAGCAGGCTGTTAAATCATCTAAAAAATCATCAACTTCTTCTACGCTATACCCATTCATCATTTGTTTTGAAAATTTTTTGTTTTCTATTTCTAAAGGTGTAATCATTTTGCTTCCTCCTAATTATATTTTGACTTAGTTATTTCCACTATTTTTTAACCAAGAAACAGATAGCTTGTTTTTTATTTCCTCTCTTGCCATTTCATTTGTTATTTCATAATTATATGGTGCGATTAAGAATATTGAGTTAGATACTTTTTGAATATGTCCATCTAAAGCATGAACAGCTCCACTAACAACATCAATAATTCTTCTTGCAATATCTTTATTTACATATTCCAAGTTTACAATTACAGATTGTTTATCTTTTAATAAATCGCATATATCTTCTGCTTGATCAAATGTAGTTGGTTGTGAAATAACCATCTTTATTTGTTGAGGTTGAGGCATAGCTACAACCTTATTACGTCTTCCCCAAATTTTATTTTCTTTATTATTTTCTTCTTCTATTTCTTCGTTATTCTCTTCGTATTCTTCTTCCTCTTCTTCATTTGCATCCATTCCAAATGCTCCCCAAATTTTATTCATTATAGCTCCTGACATTATAAACCTCCTAATATTTATCGTCCTTTGTAAATTTTTCTAGCTATAGTATCTATCTTTTTTTAATTATTGTCAATAGTTTTTTGTATTGTAATTGTAATTTAAAATTTTTGTAATATTATTGCAACATTTGTTCTGTTGTTGGGTTTACCACTATTTCATCATAAAGTGCAATATTTTTCATGTTATATATTTCTCTATTACTAAATCCTAACTCTTGAAGCTCCTCTGTTTTATATTGTCTAACAATACAATATTCGTCATTTTGTTTCAGTATTTTCACAAGCATTTTGTTATAATATCCATTTCTATTTCTGACTACATATGATAATCCATTTTCTTCTCTTATAGCATCATTTGGAATTCTAAATCCTTCTGCACTCCACCAAATTATATCAAATGAAATTTTTCTGTATGCAATTATTTTTTCTACATCATTTGTTATTTTTATTGTTATCGTTCTACTTCCATCTTTTTCATCTATTATATTTGCAATTTCTGCTTTTACGACATCTGAATTTTGTAGTCTAATTTTGATAGTATTTCCTACTTTTGTTTCTAGGGCCTCATTTGTATCAGAATTAAATATTATATAACACTGATAATTATTAATTATCTTCCCCATTTCTTCACTGCTTGTAACTGTTTGTCCTGTTTTTAGATTTAGTTTTTCTAAGAATTCTTTATCCAGACTTGTAAAATTATCTGTTTTTAAAACATCTTCTAAGCCATCAACTCTATATGAGACTATACCACTTTCTGGTGCATTTATGTATTCTGAATCTGAATTAAGGTTGTTTTCTAGTTCTTCTCTTTGTGACAATAATTGTTTTAAATATGAACCTGATGGACTTAGGTCTCCTGAAATTTTAGCTTTCTTTGTTATGTATGTGTTAATGTTTCTTTTGTATTCTTGTATCTTTTGAATATTATTTACTTCATATACTGAATTTAACTCTTTCTCTATCTGGCTCTCTAATAATTTTATATCACTAGAAAAAGCTCCTTGCTCGTTTTGCATTATTTGTTGTATTTCAACATCTAAATCAGCAATTTTACTTTTTAGATTTTCTTCTCCGGACGAATAATATCTAAATATAGAATCTCCTTTTGCTACCTTTTCTCCTTCATTCTTTATTTTCACCATACCATTTTTATAGTTTTTTCCCTTTACCACTGTTTCTTCTCTTACTATATATCCAATTTCACTTTCTTCCTGAGAAATCTTACCATTTGTAACTATAAAAGTATTTGTAGGATTTTTGACTAACTTAATCACTAAATAAATAGCATATACAGCTATGATTGTTATAATTATTATCATAAAAGTAACTTTTATTTTACTTACATTTTTATTAATTCCATTTGTAGTATTCTTTTCTACATATGATTTATTATCATCGGTAGAAAAGTTATCATATTCTAGATGCAAGTTACTATTTTTCTTGTCTGCCTTTTTCTTATTCATCCTTACATTTTTTCTTTTTGTTTTTTTATTCACTACTCTATTCCCTCCAAAATAATATTGATATTATTTTGTACATCATCTAATCCATTTAACCAAATTATATTAGGTATTTTCTTAAACCAAGTTAATTGCCTTTTAGCATATCTTCTTGTTTCCATTTTTATTTTCTCTATCATCTCTTCTTTTGTATATTTTCCATTGAAGTAATCAATTACTTCCTTATATCCTATTCCTTGTACAGATGTACTTAGTTTTTCTCCATATTTTTTATATAGACGATCAACTTCTTCTATTAATCCTTTTTCTATCATTATATCTACTCTTTTATTAATTCTATCGTATAATATTTCTCTAGGCATATTTATTGCAAATGTTCGATAATCATATGGAATCCCATTCTGCCTTGATTCTATCTCTAATTGCGTTTTTGTTTTTCCTGTTTCTTTATAAATTTCTAGAACTCTTATAATTCTTTTCTTATCATTTGTACTGATATTTTTCATAGCATCTTTATCTATTTTTTGTGCCATTTCATATAAAAATGCTAATCCTTTTTCATTTGCAATTTTCTCTAATTCTTGTCTATATTCTAAATCAGTTTCTATTTCAGGATAATCTATACCATATATTAACGAATTAACATATAGTCCTGTTCCTCCTACTACTATAGGCATTTTTTTATTTTGTATTATTTGTTGTAGAGCCTCCATAGCATCATTCTTATAATCAGATACACTATATCTTTTAGTTGGCGGAACATTGCCAACTAAATAGTGTTTTATTCCCTGCATTTCTTCCTCATCTGGTTTTGCAGTTCCAATACTCATTTCTTCATAAATTTGCATTGAATCTGCAGAAACAATCTCTCCATTTATTCTTTTAGCCAATTCTATAGATAGTGCTGTTTTTCCACTCGCAGTAGGTCCACATATAACTATTACCTTTTGCATATCTATTCCCTTCATTATTTCTAAATTTTAATAAGTATCATTTACATGTGTCTCATTTAGTACTAAATTTCTTCTTGAATTTTTCTCTACATTATTAACTTGTATGTTTACATCATTTGATATTTCGTTATCTATGATTTCATTATTTATTATTTCTTCATTTTCATAAAAATTGTTTTCTTCTGCATTATTTACAATTGAATTTTGCTCATTTCGTTTCTGATTAATTCTATCATTTATTCCTTTTTCAATATTTCTAAAATAGAAAAATTCTCCTACTAATAAGGCAATTGCTACTATAACTACAATTATTGCTCTTTTATTTAGTTGCTCTGTCGTTATGCTATTATCTTTTCTTCTATTAAATGATCTTAATAAAAATGGTATAAGTATTATTGCATTAACTGGCACGAATGTAAATGTTATCATTTCTTTTGACTGTTCTGCAATTCCTTTTGGCATTCCTATAGAACTAAAGAAATATACTATCAATACTAGTATGTATATAACTCCCATTGCTATCATTGTATAAAGTAATCTTTTAGTTTTTTCAATATTTTTATTAAATGAGTAGTATATCAAAAGAATTGACACTACATTTGCTACTAATATAAATAGAAAAATTACTATATTATTCATTTTTATTTCTCCTTATTCTGTATTATCTTCTTGAAAATTTCTTTTCTATATCATTTTTTGTCATTCTTATCGCCGTTGGTCTGCCATGTGGACATGTAAACGGATTTGGAAGTTGTAATAATTTATCTAACAACTGTGTAACTTCTTCTTTGGATAAAGCCATATGTGCCTTGACTGCAGCTTTACATGCTACTGTAGCAATAAATTTTTCTTCTATTTCCTGTTTTGCAGTTCTTGCCACAGTATTAATTTCATCAAGCGTTTCTAAGAAAAGTTCTTTTGTTTCTAAATCTATTAAAACATCTGGTACACCACTTAATTTTATTGTATTTTCTCCAAACTCCTCAACCATAAAACCTGCTTTTTGAAACATGTCTTTATTGTCCTTATATATTCCCATCTCTTTATGAGTTAATGTTATTATATCCGGAAGTAACATTAACTGTGAATTCTTAGTACTATTACTATAGTAATTCTGCTTAATTTTTTCATACATAATTCTTTCATGTGCTGCGTGCTGGTCAATTATATATAGATCAGATTGCATTTCTATTATTATATATGTATTGAAAGCTATCCCAATAAATTTATATACTGGCTTTGTTGAATATTTACTATCTTCTTCAAAAACAGACACATTATCTTGCTTCGTAATTGGTTTAAATTCATTTGACACATTCAATTGATCATTATCATTATCTTCTTTTTTATTAATAGCTATTCCAAATGTTTTCTCATACATTTCCATGAATTCGGTATCAGATTTAAGCTCTTGTTTTTTTGGTAATTCTTCCTGTATTTCTTGTTTTAAAGTTTCTAGCTTATTTTGTATATTTTCTTTCTTATTCTCTATATCTTTATCCTCTTTTACATTATCTGATTCTGAACTTTCACTTTCATTAATGTGTATAGATTCTGTTGTCTGTTCAACAGTTTCTTCTTTATTTTCTTCCTTAACTGTTTTTACAATACTTTGCATCCTTTTTAATTTAGCCATAACGTCTTCAAATGTTTCTTCAGTTGTTTTCTCAGAATCTTGTATTTCCTTTTTGTCTTCTACTCTATCATCTCTTAGAATATCTCTGAAATTGGTATTGTTAGTTTCTATTTGAGGATTTTCTTTAATCTCTTCTATACTATACTTAGTCTTTTCACTATCTATTCTATCAATACTAGATGTATCTGCAACTAAATCTCCCTTTAGTAATCCATCTCTTATAGCATGATATATTGCTTTAAAGATTTTTGTCTCTTCTTGGAATCTGACTTCTAATTTTGCTGGATGTACGTTAACATCAACTTTTCTAGAATCCATTTCTATATTCAATACTAAAAATCCATGTTTTCCAATTGTCACAAATCCTTTAAACGCTTGCTCTGCTGCACCTGATAAAGTTTTATCCTTTACATATCTTTTATTTACAAAAAATAATTGATTACTTCTGTTAGATCTAGATATTACAGGCTTTCCTATAACTCCTTTAACCACAATATCATCATATGTATACTCTATATCTATAAGATTATCAGCAATCTCTTTTCCATAAATGTTATATATAACTGGCTTTATATCTCCGTTTCCGGATGTCTGTATAATAGTTTTTCCTGTATTAATTAATTTTATCGCGATTTCCGGGTGCACTAAAGCAATTCTTGTTACTACATCTTCAATATATCCAGATTCTGTAAAATCTTTTTTTAAGAACTTATATCGAACGGGAGTATTATAAAATAAGTTTTCTATTGTTATACTTGTCCCATTTGGGCATCCTATTTCGTTTTTACTTAATATTTTTCCTCCTTCAACAATAACTTCATATCCTGTATCACTATCTGCTGTTTTTGATATTAGACTGACTTTCGCTATAGATGCAATACTTGCTAAAGCCTCTCCTCTGAACCCCATAGATTTTATCTCATCTAAATCCTCTGCACTTCTCAATTTACTTGTAGCATGTCTTTCAAATGCAATTTCTAAATCATCTTGCATTATTCCTTTTCCATTATCTGTAACACGAATATAAGAAATTCCTCCATTTCTTATCTCAACAGTTATTGATGTTGCACCTGCATCTATCGAATTTTCCATAACTTCTTTAACAACAGATGCTGGTCTTTCAATAACTTCTCCTGCAGCTATTTTATTTATTGTTGAATCATCTAATAATACTATTTTTCCCATTACTTTAGTCCCTTTCCATCTTTTGTCTTAATATTCTGTGTAGATTATATCATTAATTATATTTTTTTGTATAGTTTTTTGAAAAAATTATTGAAGTTATTATTATCTAATAAATCTTAAATCATTTTATATTATTCAATAGTAGTAACACTTATTTTCAGTTTGAATAATATATATCATACGAAAGATCAATAAATTAATTTATTATCTTTATAAAGGGAGGTAATTTAAATGGGTAATTGCTGTTGCAATAGTGAGCTTCTTTGGTTCATAATATTATTCTTATTGCTTTTCTGCTGCGGTTGCGGCAATAGATGTAACTGCAACAACTCTTGTTGCTAATAAGCTTTAAGGTTATTTTACTTATACCTAAAGGAGGTGAATCTTATGCCAGATAATAGTAGATGTTGTGGAAACAACTGTGGATGTTTTGGTGGAAATAGCTGCATTTGGATTTTCATTATATTAATAATTCTATGCTGCTGTTGCGGTGGAAATAACGGATGTGGATGTTGCTAGTCAATATTAAACATAAAAAAGGAAAATTCAAAATGAATTTTCCTTTTTGGTTGGGCTGGCTAGATTCGAACTAGCGCATGCATGAGTCAAAGTCATGTGCCTTACCACTTGGCTACAGCCCAATATGTTTTTATATTAAATGGGGTGGAATGTGGGATTCGAACCCACGGTCTCCAGTGCCACAAACTGGCGCGTTAACCAACTACGCCAAATCCACCATTAAATAATGCATTCAATTTTACAACCAAATGCATTATTTATTTTAACTCATATTATATGGTTTTGTCAATAAATAAATGTCATTTTTTTCATTTTTTATCAAATTTATTCTTCAACAGCCCAAATTATAAGTCTTGCTTTAGAATTATCTGTACATGTTGACAAAGAGATTTCTCTTTTTCCATTTGTTTCACGCATTATAAAGTCACTATCGTCTGGAGATGTTTCATATATATTATAAATATTGTATTTAATTTTAGTTCCTGAATTATCAGTTATATATATCTTGTCTCCAACTTTTAATTTATCATTATTTCCAAAGAAAGATCCGTTTCTATAATTATGTCCCGCAATAACTGTGTTTCCTGGTTGATTTAAGCCATTTGCACTATACATAATCGCAACAGCAACTTCTATTGATGAAGGTGTCGTTTTTTCTAATATCGGATACTCCAAATTTATAGCTGGAATTTCTATTTTTCCCTCCATATTGTATCCTTTATATGTTACTTTAGCAGGTTGGGTTCCTGTCGAACTTCCTGTAGTAGTATTAGAAGGTTCTGCAATTACCTCTGGTAATTCAGTATTCTCATCTACTGTAGTATTTTGAAGCGTATTTAAAGCATTATCATATTCATCTATCATTTGAGCAACTTCCTTTTTAGTTGCAAACTTTTTATAGACATCAAATCCTAAAAATCCAAGTAATACTAAAACACCCACTACAACAATAACTAAAATAACCGTTAATAATTTACTATATTTACTATCTCCCATTATTTCCTCCTAATAGTATAAAAACATTACTATTATCATTATAACATATTTCTTTTGTTTTGCATATAATTTTACATTTTTTTCTTTTATATTATTTTAGGTCCCATTTTCCCTCCAGCTAGCAAGTGAAAATGTAAATGCATTACTTCTTGTCCTGCATCTTTTCCACAATTATTTATAATTCTAAATCCGTCATCTTCTATTCCTAATTGTTTTGCAATTTTGTTTATTGCTAAAAATATGTCTGAAATCATTTCTTTATTTTCATGATTTATTTCTAAAACATTTTGTACATGTTCTTTTGGTATAACTAGAACATGTATTGGTGCAGCTGGGTTTATATCTTTAAATGCTAGCACCTTATCATCTTCATAAACTTTCTCTGAAGGAATTTCTCCATTTATAATTTTACAAAAAACACAATCTTCCATATTATCTTCTCCTTTAGAATCGTTACTACTGGCTCCTAAATTAAAATTGCTTTTATTCTTCTTACTCCAGCTGAGCTTGCTTCCTCCTTTTTTATTTTGAATGTTCCCAACTCTGATGTATTATCTACATGAGGGCCTCCACATAGTTCCTTTGATACTGTTCCTATAGAGTATACTGTAACTATATCTGGATATTTTTCTATAAACATGCATTCTGCACCAGATTTTATTGCATCTTCTTTTTTCATTTCTTCTACTGTTACTGGTATTGCTTCTTTTATCCATTCATTTACTAAGTTTTCTACTTTTTGTTTTTCTTCTTCTGTCAATTTGTGGTCACAACTAAAATCAAATCTCATTCTCTCTGGTGTTATATTAGAGCCTTTTTGGTGAACATCTTTTCCGATAACTACTTTTAAAGCAGCATTTAAAAGGTGCGTTGCTGTGTGATATCTTGTTTCCATCTCTCCATTTCCAGATAAACCACCTTTAAATTTTTGCTTGCTTCCCATTCTTGATTTTTCTTGGTGTTCTTTAAATAGTTTATCAAATTCTGAACTATCTATTTTTAGATTTTGTTCTTTTGCTAAATCTGCTGTTACCTCTGGGGGAAATCCGTATGTTTCATATAATGTAAATAAATCTTGTCCTGATATTGTATCTTTTGCTTCATTATTTAATTTATTTACAATTTTATTAAATTCTCTTTCTCCACGTTCTAGAGTTTTTTCGAATTTATCTTTTTCTTCTATTATTACTGATTTTATTTTTTCCTTATTTTCCACTAATTCTGGATACATATCTTTTAGAGTATCTATATTAAGTTCAATTAATTCAGGAAGTGTATTTAAGTCTATTTGTAACTTTCTTAGATGTCTTACCATTCTACGAATTAATCTTCTCAATATATAGCCTCTATCCACATTACTTGGAAGTCCACCATCTAGAATTATCATCATACTAGCACGTAAATGTTCTGCAACAATTCTTCTACTCGCTATATCATCAGTTTCAGCTAGTTCTTGTAGCTTGTCCATTACTGGCTTAAATAATTCTGTATCAAATGGAGTTTCTTTTCCTTCTAGTAGCATTGTCATTCTTTCAAGGCCAAGTCCTGTGTCAACATTGTGTTGCTTTAATTTCGTATATTTTCCATCCTTTGTTTTGAAATACTCCATGAATACATTGTTCCATATTTCCACATATTTTCCACATCCACATGATGGATCACAATTTTCAGAGCATTTTGGTTTTCCTGTATCATAAAACATTTCTGTGTCTGAACCGCAAGGACCTTCTTCTCCTGCTATCCACCAGTTGTCATCTTTTCCAAAAAAGTATATTCTCTCTTCTGGAATTCCTGCTTTTTTCCAGCATTCTGCAGTTACTGTATCTCTTGGGCAGTCATCATCTCCTGCAAAACATGTAACTGACAATTTTTCCACTGGAATTCCTAACTCCTTTGTTAAAAATTCAAAGCTCATTGCTATTGCTTCTTCTTTAAAATAATCTCCTAAAGACCAATTTCCTAACATTTCAAAATATGTTAGATGTCTATTATCCCCTACTTCATCTATATCATTAGTACGTAAACATTTTTGATAGTCTGTTAAGCGTTTACCTTCTGGATGTTTTTCTCCTAAAAGGTATGGTACTAATGGTTGCATTCCAGCTGTTGTAAATAATACTGATGGATCATTTTCTGGTATTAATGGTGCACTTGGTATTACACTATGTCCATGTTTTTTAAAAAATTCTAAATATTTATTTCTAATCTCTATTGCTTTCATTTAAATTTTCCTTTCTTAATTAGTAAATTTCTTTGTTATAATTTTATCATCCAAAACAATTTTGTCAATTAATATCAATTTTTATAAAATTTTAGGATTATTGTATTATTCCTATTAATTCTCTTGTTTTATCATTATTCTTTTCAATTTCTACTTCTTTGATTTGATTTACAAACTCCTCCGCTCGGGCAACATTTCCAGGTACTTTTACCATTATATAGTTCGTGGTATGCCCTTTAAAAAATCCTTCTTCATATTCTTCAAATAATACTTTAACTTTCTTTCCTATATATTCTTTATTATGCTTATTCTCATTTTGATTGGATAACTCTATTAGTTTGTTACTTCTTTCTTCTTTTATATTACCATTTATTTGATTTGGCATTTTTTCGGCAACAGTTCCTCTCCTTGGAGAATATTTAAATACGTGCATTCTATAAAAATCTATACTTCTTAAAAACTCATAAGTTTTATCAAATTCTTCATCTGTCTCTCCTGGAAAACCAACTATTACATCTGTAGTAAAGCTTACATTTGGATAATACTTTCTTAAGATTTCTGTTGATTCCTTATATCTATATGTAGTATATTTTCTATTCATTCTCTTAAGAGTTGCATCACATCCACTCTGTAGAGATAAATGAAAATGGTCACATATCTTTTCTAATTTTGATAACCTCTTAGCAAATTCTTCATCTATTAGAGTAGGCTCTAAAGATCCAAGTCTTATTCTTTCTATTCCTTCTATTTTATTTATTGCTTCTAATAAATCTATAAGTCTCACATTCTCATTTTCTAAATCTTTTCCATAAGAAGCAACATGTATACCTGTTATTACAACTTCCTTTATTCCCTGTTCCGCAATTTTGGTGATTTCTGATACAACACTTTCTATTTTTCTACTTCTTATTCTTCCTCTTGCATATGGTATTATACAGTATGAGCAAAACATATTACATCCATCCTGTACTTTTATAACAGCTCTATTTTTCTCTGTATATGTTACATCTCCAAAATCCAAAAATTCACTTTGTATAGATACATCTGATATTTTTTCTTTTACTTCATGCTCTTTAATATACTCTTCAACAATCTCTACAATATTATTTTTCTCATTTATTCCTAATATTATATCAATTTCAGGAATTTTCTCTAATTCATCTTTTGCAACTTGTGCATAACATCCACACACTACTAATATAGCAGATTTATTTATATCCTTAACTCTTCTTAGCATCTGTCTAGATTTTCTTTCTGCCATATTTGTAACAGTACATGTATTTATTACATATATATTTGCTTTTTCTGTATTATCTACAACTTCATATCCTTTTTTTATAAATTGTTGTTCCATCGCATTTGTTTCATATTGATTAACTTTACAACCTAATGTATAAAAAGCAACTGTTTTTTTCATTTTATTTTCCCTTCTGATTAAATTACTCGTATATTTTAACACTTTTATCGAAAAAGTGCAATATTCCAATATTTCGATACAACAATAAATAAATGTTTATTTTTTATAAATTTTCAAATAATAATAATGATCTTGTTCTTTAGTTAATAATAAATTCAAATTTAATTTACTTATCAGTTATTTATTTACTTTTCTGTTTCTGTAAAACTAATTTTATACATGTTATATTATTTATCAAATAATTAAGAGGTGAAATTTATGGCAGTAGATTATTGTATTATCGGATCGAGATTAAAACAGGCTAGATTAAAATCTGGTTTAACACAACAAGAAATGGCAGAAAAAACAAACCTTTCAGTCGCCTTCATTAGTAGGATAGAAAGAGGTACATCTCATATAAATCTTAAAAGATTAAGTGAATTTTGCTCTATTTTAAATATTTCAGAAGGATATATCTTAAACGGAGTATCTGATGAAGATGATAAATATTTATATAATGAATTTAATGATATTTTAAAGAAATGCTCACCAGAAAAGCAAAAATTAATATATAAACTTTCAAAAGTAATTGCGGAAGATGATGAATAAGCAGATGGCTAATATTAAGGCATCTGCTTTTACTTATAATTTCCATTTTTTTTATTGATAATTTTCCTTTGCTATGTTAATATTAATAATGGAATGTTTATAAATATAACATTTTCGGAGGAGGTAAATTTATGGATTTTAAACAATGGAATAATTTTTCTAAAGGTGAATGGACAAAAGAAATTGATGTTAGAGATTTCATTCAAAAGAACTATACTCCATATACTGGAGACGAAAGCTTTTTATCAGGTGCCACTGATAAGACAAAAAAACTTTGGGATAAGGTTTTAAAACTATATGAAAAAGAAAAAGAAAATGGAGTTTTAGATGTTGATACCAAAACTCCATCTGGGATAAATAGATATGAAGCCGGATATTTGGACAAGGATCTAGAAGAAATTGTCGGTTTTCAAACAGATGCCCCACTAAAAAGAGCTATTATGCCAAACGGTGGTATAAGAATTGTTGAAAAATCTTGTGAATCATATGGTTACAAAGTTGATGATGAAGTTGAATATATTTATCACAATTTAAGAAAAACTCATAATGATGGTGTTTTTGATGTATATACTCCCGATATAAGAGCCGCTAGATCTCACCACTTACTAACAGGTCTTCCTGATGGTTATGGACGTGGACGTATAATAGGTGACTATAGACGTGTTGCTCTATATGGTGTTGATGCTTTAATAGACGAAAAGAAGGAAGAATTAGATATTCTTGATGTTGATGAATTTACAGAACATGTCGTTCGTGATAGAGAAGAAATTGCAGAGCAAATTAAAGCATTACAAGATTTGAAAAAAATGGCTGCAAAATATGGATTTGATATATCTCTTCCTGCTTCAAATTCAAAAGAAGCTGTGCAATGGTTATATTTTGCATATTTAGGAGCTGTAAAAGATCAAAATGGTGCTGCAATGTCTTTAGGAAGAACTTCTACTTTCTTAGATATATACTTTGAAAGAGATCTAAAAGCTGGAACAATTACAGAAGAAGAAGTTCAGGAACTTATGGATCAATTCGTTATGAAGCTAAGAATGGTTCGTTTCTTAAGAGCCCCAGAATATAACGAATTATTCAGTGGAGACCCTGTTTGGGTAACTGAAAGTATTGGTGGTATGGGAGTTGATGGTAGAACATTAGTTACAAAAAATTCTTTCAGAGTACTTCATACTCTAGAAAATTTAGGAGCAGCTCCAGAACCAAATTTAACAGTTTTATGGTCGAAGAATCTACCTCAAGCATTCAAAGATTATTGTGCAAAAATCTCTATTGCAACTTCTTCTATTCAGTATGAAAATGATGATTTAATGAGAGTATCTTTAGGAGATGATTATGGCATTGCTTGCTGTGTATCTGCTATGAAAATTGGTAAACAGATGCAATTCTTTGGTGCAAGAGCAAACTTAGCTAAAGCACTACTTTATGCTATAAATGGTGGTAGAGATGAAAATACTGGTAAACAAGTAACTCCAATGTTTGCACCTATTACGTCAGAATATCTAGATTATGATGAAGTAATGGCAAAATATGATCAAATGTTAGATTATGTAGCAAAAATTTATATGAAATCATTAAATGCAATACATTACATGCATGATAAATATTCTTATGAAGCTTTAGAAATGGCATTGCATGACAGAAATGTAATACGTACAATGGCTTGCGGTATTGCTGGTTTATCTGTTGCAGTTGATTCTTTATCTGCAATTAAATATGCCAAAGTAAAAGTTATTAGAGATGAAACAGGCTTAGCAACAGATTATGAAGTTGAAGGAGACTTCCCTAAATATGGAAATGACGATGAACGAGTTGATGAAATTGCAGTTAATTTAGTTAAATCATTTATGAAAAAATTAGAAGGTCATTACACATATAGAAATGCAAAACCAACACAATCTATTCTTACAATAACATCTAATGTAGTTTATGGTAAAGCAACAGGAAATACACCTGACGGAAGAAAATCTGGTGCACCATTTGGTCCTGGTGCCAATCCTTTACACGGAAGAGATAGTTCAGGTTCATTAGCTGTAATGAACACTATAGCAAAACTTCCTTATGAATATTCAGAAGATGGTATTTCTTTCACCTTTTCAATAACTCCTGGAACTCTTGGAAAAGATGAAGAAACAAAAGTAAATAATTTAGTAAGTATGTTAGACGGATATTTTATGCAAACAGGACATCATATAAATGTAAATGTATTTGATAGAGCATTATTAATAGATGCAATGGATCATCCAGAAAAGTATCCACAACTTACAATACGTGTTTCAGGCTATGCAGTTAACTTTGTAAAATTAACAAAGGAGCAACAATTAGATGTTATCAACAGAACAATCCATGAAAGAATATAATTTAGATACAATTACTTGCCCTATCCATTCATTTGAAACTTTCGGTGCAGTTGATGGCCCAGGTATTAGATTTGTAATTTTTACACAAGGATGCAATTTAAAATGCAAGTATTGTCAAAATAGAGATACATGGTGTCATCAAGGTGGCACCATCTATTCTGTTCGTCAAGTTCTAAATAAAATAGAGCGATATAAAAATTATATAATACCTTCAGGTGGTGGAGTTACAGTTAGTGGTGGTGAACCTTTATTACATTTAGAATTTTTAACTGCTCTATTTAAAGAATTAAAAAAGCAAGGAATTTCTACTGCAATAGACACTTCCGGAGTTTTCTATCTAACGCCAGGCATAAAAGAAATTATCGATTTAACGGACTTATTTCTACTAGATATAAAATGTATTAATGATAAAATTTGTGAAGATTTAACAGGAGTTTCAAATAAAAAAGAATTAGAATTTGCAAGGTATCTTAGTGAACACGAAAAACACATGTGGATTAGACAAGTTCTGGTTCCTGGATATACTGATAAAGAAGAGGATTTGTTAAAATTAAAAGAATTTCTATCTACGCTAAAAACTGTAGATAAAATAGAAATACTTCCATATCATGATATGGGAAAATTCAAATGGGAAAATCTTGGACTAAAATATCCTTTAGAAGGTGTTCCGACTGCTACAGATAAAGATGTAGAAAAAGCAAAAAAAATATTAGAGATATAAAAAGGACAACTAAGGTTGTCCTTTTTTATATCTTACAAATTAAATCTATTATAATTCCAGATATTACTCCAATAAGATATAAAATAGATATAATTTTTATATTATCTTTGATATGTTTATTCGATTTAAATAATACTAAAATTCCTATCCCCGATCCTACTAGTAATCCAGCTATCATGGAACCAAAACTAATTAAATTTGATAAATACAATTCTGTTATTATTACAGAGCCTGCACAATTTGGAATTAAGCCAAGTAAAGAAGATACTAGTATTCCAATAAAAGGTACACTGGCAATAGCATTTGCAATATTATCTTCTCCTATAAAATATATTAGAGTATTAATTATAAATGTTATAATTATAATAAATACTAAAATATTAATAGTGTGTTTAAATGCAGATTTAAATATACCATGCTCACAATCACAATGTTCATTTTCACAAATGTGCCCTATCGCCTCTTCTGTTTTATCTTCTTTTTGTTTATTCTTTTTTATTATTATAGAATGTATCCCATCAATTAAAAATCCTGCTATCACCCCTATTATCAATTTTATAGCTAATATTTTTAAAATTAATTCTATAGGTGCTGCTTCCGATATTAATATAGGTAACATCTCATCTGAAGTAGATAAAAACACTGCTATCAATGTTCCCATGGTAATTATTCTACCAGCATATAGGTTAGCAGCTGCTGCAGAAAAACCACACTGTGGAAAAATTCCTAATATTCCTCCCAATAATGGTCCTAACTTTCCTGAACTTTGTACAATTTTTTTAGTCTTGTCCCCAGTTTTATGTTCTAGATATTCCATTAATAAATACGCTAAAAATAAAAAAGGTAACAATTTGACTGCATCAAATAATGTATCTTTTATAACGTCTATCATATTTCCTCTCCTGATAGTTATTTATTTTCTGTTTACTATATTAGCACATTCTAACAAAATAATCAACATAATAAGTTATGCATAATAATATTTTTGTAATAATATTTTCATTATTTAATTAATATATTTATATTAGTTTATATAAAGGAGTAATTCGTTGAATAATTTAAGCGTTGTTTCTCAAAAAAAGCATAGATACAAATTTGCTGTAATTTCTTTTAAACAAAATATAATTCCATTAATATTTTGTTTATTTACTATTGGTTTAGTAATTTTTTCTAATAGTAATTTATATGCCGCTAAAGCAGGATTAAAATTATGGGCTAATAATGTAGTTCCTAGTCTTTTTCCTTTCTTCATTGCAACAAATTTACTTTCTCACACCAATATAATAAATTTCATTAGCAAAAAATGTAACTGTATCATGAGACCCCTATTTAATGTTCCTGGTGAATCAGCATATGCTTTTATACTAGGCCTTATTAGTGGCTATCCTGTAGGTGCAAAAATTGTAACAGATTTGCGAAACAGAAATTTGTGTTCTAAAGATGAAGGTGAACGAATGTTAGCATTTACAAATAACTCTGGTCCACTCTTTATTATCGGAACTGTGCGGAATAACAATGTTCTCTAATTCCTCTATAGGTATTTTGCTATTTTTTACACATATGCTATCTGCAATTTCAGTAGGTTTTATCCTTGGCTTATATTCTAGAATAAAGTCTAGTTCTGAAAATAGTTTTTCAAACATATATATTAATAATGATGTCCAGTCATGCAGTTTAAAAGATTTAGGTTCAATCCTTTCAGATGCTATTCTGGAATCTAGTAAAACTATTATAATGATTGGTGGTTTTGTTGTAATATTTTCAGTGATAATTTCCATATTAAAAACAAGTAAAGTATTACAACTCATCTCATATAGCCTGTATCCAATCTTAGATGTACTTAAGATAGATTCAATCTTTAGTATTCCAATAATTTCTGGAATAATAGAGCTTACAAACGGTATTTCTCTTGTAACCTCAACTAGTACAAAAACCATTTCTACAAATATTATATTGTGTGCATTTTTGCTTGGCTTTGGTGGATTATCTGTACTTCTTCAAGTTCTAAGTATTGCTTCTAAGTCTGACCTTTCTATCAAAAAGTATATTTATGGAAAAGTACTTCAAGGAATTATTGCTGCTATATATACATATATTTTAATAACTCTATTACCAATGTTTAATTTAAATTTATAATAAGACGAAAGGAATGAGAATTATGGATAAAAATATGGATTATAATTATTTTGGCATGCCTCCTTTTGGAAATAGTGGCATGTACGATATGAATACAGATTATGGAGTTAATAATGGTAATATGAATCCAGGAATTGATCCTAATGCTATGTTTAATCCTTTAATGCAATATGAACAAGCTTATATGTATTATCGCTATTTAAGTATGCAAATGGAATATAAAATAAAATGTAAAGAATATGAAAAGCTAACTTCAAAACCAGAAATTTCCAGAGAATCAGGAAGAAAAATAGAATAATCCTTGCTTTATGCGTATTTTTGTGATATACTATAAGTAGTATTATTTTATTTTGATGAATCGGAGGTGAACTTCTTAACATTAACGTTAAGAAAAATATAATGGAAAAATCTAAAAATAGAACTTTAATAGATTTCTTTAAAAGTATTGCTTCAGCATTAGGAAGAGTATTAGCTAGTGATGATGAAATCAACAATGATGTCGAATTACCAGCAGAACTAAGTGGAGATCCAATTGCTGCACTTAATGAATTTCAATCATCACAAGAAACAGTTCAGAGAGTTTCGCAAAGCAGAACTAGAGCACCAAAGGCTCCAACAAGAAATGTTAGAAGCCAATTAGTAGATAAAGATGAACCTAATAGATAAATCTAATAAAAATATCAATATAATATAAATTATGTTGATATTTTTTATTTTTTTCTTGACAAAACAATCTTTTCCATTTATAATATTATTTGTCTTTACAAATGGCGATGTAGCTCAGTTGGCTAGAGCAAACGGTTCATACCCGTTAGGTCAGCGGTTCGAATCCACTCATCGCTACCAAAAAAGAACTATACTTTAAATAGTATAGTTCTTTTCGCGTCATTTCATTTTGATATGAGTAAAACTAAAAGATTACATGATTTAGTTCATGTAATCTTTTAATTTTTTACTTCTACTTGGATGACGTAATTTTCTTAAAGCCTTTGCTTCTATTTGTCTAATTCTCTCTCTAGTGACATTAAATTCTTTTCCTACTTCTTCTAGCGTTCTTGACTTTCCATCTTCTAGTCCAAATCTTAATTTTAAAACTTTTGCTTCTCTTGGTGTCAAAGTTTTCATTACTTCTTCTAATTGCTCTCTTAAAAGAGTATATGCTGCCGCATCTTGAGGTGCTGGGCTATCATCATCTTGTATAAAATCTCCTAGGTGACTATCATCTTCTTCTCCGATTGGAGTTTCCAATGATACTGGATCTTGTGCAATTTTTTGTATTTCAATTACTTTTTCTACTGGAATTTCCATCTCCTCTGCAATTTCTTCAGGGCTTGGCTCTCTTCCTAACTGTTGCAATAAATGTCTTGATGTACGAATTAATTTATTTATTGTTTCAACCATGTGGACTGGTATTCTTATTGTTCTAGCCTGGTCTGCTATTGCTCTTGTAATAGCTTGCCTAATCCACCATGTTGCATATGTGCTAAATTTATATCCTTTTGTATAATCGAATTTTTCTACTGCTTTTATTAATCCCATATTACCTTCTTGTATAAGGTCTAAAAATAACATTCCTCTACCAACATATTTTTTTGCTATACTAACAACAAGTCTCAAATTTGATTCAGCCAATTTTTGCTTCGCTTCTTCATCACCATCAAGAACTCTTTTAGCAAGTTCTAATTCCTCTTCATATGACAAAAGTGGAATTCTACCTATTTCTCTTAAATACATTCTAACAGGATCATCTATGTTAATTCCATCCATGTTATTTAAATCTATATCTTCTACTTTAATATCTTCTACAGCTTCTAATTCATCTATATCAGGTTCTTCTAAATCTAGATCATCATCTTTTAATACATTAACACCCATATCTTCAAAAGCATCAAACACTTTATCTATTTGTTCTGTATTTGCATCGTCTAATTCGCTTGCAAGTTCTCCATATGTTATTTTTCCTTTTTCTTTAGCTTTTTTTATAATGCTTTTTAATTTTTCATCAGTATTTATATCTTTTTTGGCCGTTGCTTCATTTTCTATTTTGTTATTTATTTCCTCATTTTCTTTTTTCATTACAATAAAACCTCCCTACTTCATTTTGGCTAATTTGATTATTATGTCATTTAATTCCGTCTCCAAACTAGCTATTTCTTCTTTTGTTGAATTTCCATTATCTATTTTGCTTAATATCTCGTTTCTTCTTTGCAATAGCATTTCTTTTCTATATGTAACGATAATATCATCAATGCATTTATCAACATCTGATATTTCAAAATCTGAAGACATTATTCCAGATAAATAATTAATTGTATTTTCATCATCAAACATATCTAATATGTTTTCTATATTAATATTACCTTTTTCATGTTCTTCATGCAATTTATTTATTATTGTCTTATTTCTTTCTATTTTAATAACATTATTTTCTATTAATTTTTTTAATTTTTCAAAACTCTTTTCTTGATAATTTATTAACAAATATATAACTAAAGCTTCTGTTTTTTTCGTTTTTTCATCAATTTGCTGATTTTCAACTACATTTACATTTTGCTTTACTGGTACTGTTTTTTTCTCTAATTTTTTTTCGGATTTATTATTTGCATATAAAATTTTATTAATTTCAGCGTATATCGCATCTTTCGAAACTTTATATTCGAGAGAAATTTTATCAACATAAACTTCTCTTTCCATATTATTTTCAACTTTTGCAAGAATTTTTGCAACTTCATTTAAAAATTTTATTTTATCATTAACATTGTCTAAATCTAATTCTTTCTTTAGCATTTTTACTTTGAATTCAACCAATGATATTGCTTGATCAACATATCTCTGGAATCGTTCTGGTCCATATTTTACAACAAATTCATCTGGATCTTTTGCTCCTTCAATTTGCAATATTCTTATATCACAACCTAGATTTTGTAGTATCTCTAATCCTCTTAAAGTTGCTGCTTGTCCAGCGCCATCAGCATCATATCCTATTATTACTTTCTCACAACTTCTCCTTAAAAGCCTACCTTGTGCTTCTGTTAAAGCTGTTCCAAGTGAAGCTACTGCATTATGGATTCCTCTTTGATGTAGTGATACGGCATCCATATATCCTTCAACCATTATTATTGTTTTCGAATTATATTTTTTTGCAATATTAAAGGCAAATAAATTTCTCCCCTTGCTATAAACAATATCCTCAGGCGAATTTATATATTTGGGTTTACTATCATCTAATACTCTTCCTCCAAATGCTATAACTCTTTCTCTAGTATCTACTATTGGAAACATTAATCTATTTCTAAATCTGTCTATGAATTTTCCATCTTGGTTCTTGTTAACAAGACACGAAGCTAAAATTTCTTCTTCCGTAAAACCTTTAGATTTTAATTCTGTGTATAATTCATTAAATCTTCCAGAATAACCAATTTTAAAGGCTTTTAATGTCTTATTATCTAATCTTCTTTTTTTTACATATTCCTGAGCAGGTCTTGCTGTTGGTCTATATAGATTTTCATGATAAAATTCAGCTGCACATTTATTTAGCTCATATACTCTAGATTTCAATTTTGCTAATTTGTCATCTTCAAAATTGTCTGATGTTGGCAATTCTATTCCAGCTCGATTTGCTAATAACTCTACAGCCTCTTTAAAATTAATATTCTCTATTTTGCTTATAAAATGAAAAACATTTCCACCTACTCCACATCCAAAGCAGTGAAATATTTGTTTATCCGGAGATACGCAAAATGAACCAGATTTTTCTTTGTGAAAAGGACATAAGCCCATATAGTTTCTACCAGTTCGTTTTAATACCACATATTGTGACACTATATCTACTATATCATTTTTACTTTTTATTTCATCTAACAATTCGTCACTATATCTCACCATTTGCAATTAACCTTTCCTTATTAATATATATATTCGACAGAAAATTTTGTATTCCTTCTTTGTTTCTATAATATGTAAACCAAAGTTCTTTATTTCAAACAAAAAGACTAACTTTTTGTTAGTCTTTTATATGCATCATATCTTATATATTTCTATAAATTCTGCGAGCCTCCAGATACTGAATTTACATCATTAAATGGTATAAATTTGCTTACAACATTATTTGTGTTAACTGGCTCTTCTACATTCTTATGCTCTTCAAAAGATAAATTAATCTTATTTTCTACAAGATTTTCGACTTCATCTTCTGATGCATGCTCTGCTAAAACCAATTCGCTTACTAGAATTTGCTTTGCATTATTAAGCATCTTTTTTTCTCCAGTAGAAAGTCCTTTTTCTTTTTGCTTATAGCTCAAGTTTCTTACTACATCAGCTACTTCATATATATTTCCACTCTTCATTTTTTCCATGTTTTCTTTATATCTTTTGTTCCAATTGTTTGACATTTCAGTCTCATTTGCTTCTAATACTTGTAATACTTTGCCAGCTTCTTCTTTGTCAATTATACCTCTCACGCCAACATCGTCAGCTTTTGAAATTGGAACCATAACCTTTACTTCTCCAGGCATTTTAATTATATAATAATTCTGTTTCTCTCCTAAGATATCTTTTTCTTCTATTGCATCAATTGTTCCTGCCCCATGCATTGGGTATACTATTTTGTCTCCAACATTAAACATGTAATTATCTCCTTCCATATTATATATTTTTAGAGTTAATAAAGGTTTTATATCTCTTTCAACTACGTTTCTATTATAACACAAAAAATGGTAAAAGTCAAAGATTTTACCATTTAATTTTTTGTCATTTTTCTCAGTAATATCAAGCATTTAGCGTATTTTTTATTTTTTAAAAAATATTTTATGTTTCTTTCTTATGTAGTATTTAATATTTTTGCTAACTAGTATTCTACTTATTAGTTGAACCAAACCCGCCTTTTCTCTCACCTATAGCGACATCGTCATCTGTTACAAGATATTTTTCAAAAATTCCTTGTCCTATACGTTCTCCTTTTTTTATCTCTGTGTCTGTATCTTTTATATTATAAAATGCAAACATTATATGTCCATCATTATCTGGATTTCCATAGTAATCTTTATCTATAATTCCTACACTATTTGCTAATATCAATCCCTTTTTCTTAGGGTTTGAACTTCTATTATATAAACACAACATTTCATCTGATTGCATATATGCTTTAATTCCTGTTTTTACAAGTGTTGGAGCCATACCTGGCTTAAATGCTGGAACAACACAGTCCTCAGCAGCTTCTATATCATAACCTGCTGAGTGTTTTGTTTTCCTTTCTGGTAAATTTATTCCTTTATCTTCAAATCCTTTTGCAACTTCAAATCCTCTTAATTTTTCCATTATTTATACTCCTCTTCTTCAAAATTACAAGCACATTATAACATAAAGATTTTAATTTTTCATTATTATTATAATTTTTGTTTATTTTTTTACATCTTAGTTTGCATAAAAATAGGATGTCAGCTTGACATCCTATTTATAAATTTTAGTAATTTTCTGCTTTTACTTCAAAGTAAGATTGTGGATGATTGCAAACTGGGCAAACTTGTGGAGCTTCTGTTCCAACTACAATATGTCCGCAGTTTCTGCATTTCCAAATTGTAATGCTTCCCTTTTTATATACTTCTCCATTTTCTACATTTTCTAATAATTTTCTATATCTTGCTTCGTGCTCTTTTTCTATGGCAGCTATTCCTCTAAATTTTGCAGCTATCTCTGTAAATCCTTCTTCATCAGCTTCTTTAGCCATTCTGTCATACATATCTGTCCATTCATAATTTTCTCCAGCTGCTGCAGCTGCTAAGTTAGCTTTTGTATCTCCAATTCCGTTTAAATATTTAAAATGGATTTTTGCATGTTCTTTTTCATTTTCTGCTGTTTCTAAAAACAATGCAGCTATTTGCTCATATCCTTCTTTTTTTGCGACACTAGCAAAGTATGTATATTTATTTCTTGCTTGAGATTCTCCAGCAAATGCCTCCATTAAATTTTTTTCTGTTTTTGATCCTTTTAATTCCATTATGATACCTCCTATGAATATAATTTAACTTATTATTTTATATTACATTTTAGATAAAAAGTCAAGATTAATTTAAGTTATTAATCTGTAATAATGTAGGTTTGTCAAACATATGTCACACTTTATTGATAAATACAGTGTTTG
>CAMEWM010000006.1 GCA_945946655.1 uncultured Clostridium sp.
AAAAATGAACCCTCCTTGTTAAACTTTTTGTCTAACATTTTGGGTTCACTTCATTTTCCTTTTGCTTTTTATATACTAATAAAATAAAATGGACTTAATTTATTATTATAATTGAATAGCTGACTCTAAAGCTAATTTTATCATATTATTTAATCCATTCTGTCTTTCTTCAGGAGTTGCAATTTTTTCTATAAATTTAGAATCTACTACACTCATCAAGCAAGAAGCTTTTTTATTTAATAACTTTGCATTATAAAATAAAGCAAAAGCCTCCATTTCAGCACTTACTGGATTAAAATCTGTAGGAATTCTGGATAGAAATTTATTAACATCTGTCATATAAACATCAAAACAATCTGTACAAACTGTATTTCCTTTGTAAATAGGAATTTTAATGTCCTGAGCTACTTTTTCAATTACATTATTTAGTTCCGGATTAGAAGCTACTAAGTGACAATCATCATTATTTAATGTTAAAGCATAGTTACCTTCAGAATAGCAATTTCTAGAAAGTACAATGTCAAATAAATTTAAATCTTTAATATAAGCTCCGCAAGAGCCAATACGAATAATAGAATTAACCCCATAAAATTTATATAATTCATAAGAATATATCCCCATACTTGGCATACCCATACCAGAAGCAAAAACTGTTAATTTTTTTCCTTTATAAGTTCCAGTATATCCAAACATATTTCTAACAGTATTTACAAGCTTAACATCTTGTAAAAAATTATCAGCTATATACTTTGCTCTAAGCGGATCACCAGGCATTAGTACAACGCTAGCAATATCTTCTAATTTAGCCTCATTATGTGGTGTCATAAGTTTTCCTCCTTCAAAATTCTTTTAAGATATTATAATTATATCACATAAGACGAATAGTGCAAGCAAAAAATGTCGAACGATAAAGTATAAGAAATTTAATTATTAGATAAAATAAAATTAAAATAAACCCTTGAAAAATAGTAAAATTATGATAGAATATAGCCAATAAAAGAGAAAATTTGTTTGATGATAGGAGAAACATATGATAGCATATTTAAAGGGAAATTTAATGACAAAGTCAGAGGAATATATAATATTAGAAGTTCAGGGGATAGGATATAAAGTATATATGTCTAAAACATCAATAGATGAATTAGATGAAAGTAATCAAGTAAAAGTTTATACTTATTTAAAAATTAGAGAAGATGATATTAGTTTATTTGGTTTTAATACAAATGAGGAACTACATATGTTTGAACTACTGATATCAGTTGGAGGTATAGGAGCTAAATCCGCAATAACAATACTTTCAAATATAACACCATCAAGGTTTGCTCTAGCAGTAATAACTAATGATGTTAATTCGTTAAAAAAATTGCCGGGAATAGGAGCAAAAACAGCTCAAAGGATTATTTTAGAATTAAAAGACAAAATAAAAACAGAAGAAGCGATAGATTTGGATAGCAATCGAATTCAACAAGATAATATTCAAAAAGAAGAAGATTTAGAAGAATTGATACAAGCTTTACAAGTACTAGGATATAGAAGATATGAGATAAATAAGGTATTACCAAAAGTAAAATCAGAGACTTTAGAAGATAAAATAAAAGAAACTTTACAATATTTAGCAAAATAAAATTCTATTTAAGAAAGATGTGATAAAATGAATGCAAATGAACCACTAGCATATAGAATGAGTCCTAAAACTTTAGATGATTATATTGGACAAGAACATATATTAGGTAAAGACAAAATTTTATATAGAACAATAAAAGCTGATAGATTATCTAGCATAATACTTTGGGGACCACCAGGTTGTGGAAAGACATCCCTTGCAAGGGTTATTAGTAATACAACAAAATATAAATTTACAAAATTAAATGCCGTAACAGCTGGTGTTGGAGATATAAAGAATGCTATAGAAGAAGCAAAGAATCCATTATTAAATCCATCAGGAAGATGTATATTGTTTATAGATGAAATTCATAGATTTAATAAATTACAACAAGATGCATTGTTACCATTCGTAGAAAATGGTACAGTGATACTAATTGGAGCTACAACAGAGAATCCTTATTTTGAAGTAAATAAAGCATTAATATCAAGATCAATGGTATTTAGATTAGAGCCACTTACAGTTGATAATATTTATACTATACTAAAAAATTCCTTATCTAAGCCAGAGGGACTAGGCGAATATAAGATAAAAATTTCCGATGAGACTTTATACAAAATTGCAGAAACCGCAAATGGCGATGTAAGAACAGCACTAAATGGCTTAGAAGTGGCAGTGCTTACAACCAAAATGGGTGAGGATGGATATATAACAATAACAGACGAAATTGCCAAAGAGAGTGTACAAAACAGAAAGGCTATTTTCGACAAAAAAGGAGATAGCCATTATGATAATATAAGTGCATTTATTAAGTCAATGAGAGGTAGTGACCCAGATGCAACAGTATTTTATCTAGCAAGAGCATTAAATGGTGGAGAAGACCCAATGTTTCTTGCAAGGAGAATTGTAATTGCTGCAGCAGAAGATGTTGGAATGGCTAATCCCAACGCATTAATAATAGCTACAAATGCTATGGAAGCAGTACATATGGTTGGAATGCCAGAAGCCAGAATTATATTATCAGAAGCGGCAATATATGTTGCTACATCCAAAAAATCCAATGCAAGCTATCTAGCAATAAATAAAGCATTAGAAGATGTTGCAAATAAAGACACAGGAGAAGTGCCAATGCACATAAGAAATGCACCAGTAGAAGGAATGGAAAAAGAAGGATATCATGTTGGATACAAATATCCACACGATTATCCTGGACACTATGTAGAGCAGCAATATTTACCTGATAAAATGTTAGGAACTAAATACTATATAAAAGATGAAAATATACCAGAGTAATAAGGAAAAAATATGGAATTACCAATAGAGTTACGTGAAAAGATAGATGAAAATATAGCTAGTATAGATATAAAGAGTATGAAAAAAAGTGCACAAAATATAAGTAGAAGATATAGGGATAAAACCCAAAAAAAGACTAATAATCAACTAATAACGAATAAAACAGAAGCTATAGCATATGCTGCAAGCAGAATGCCTGCAACATATGGAGCAATATATTCTGCACTAGAACACACTATGAATATAATAGATTTTAATACTAATGAAAAAGCTTTGCAAATAAAAAGTTTATTAGATATAGGAGCAGGTACAGGAGCTGCAGGTTGGGCTTCTACTAGTATACTGAATATAGAAAAAATAACTTGCATAGAAAACGAAAAATATATGATGGAAATAGGCAAAGATTTTATGCAAGCAGGATATGAATGCTTAAAAAATGCGAATTGGATAAATAAAAATATTATAAAAGATAAAATAGAAGAAAAAGCGGATTTGGTTATAGCTGCCTATGTTATAAATGAAATAGCTGTCAATGAAAGACAGCAAGTATTAGAAAAACTATGGCAATCTACGAATAAAGTACTTCTAATTGTTGAACCAGGGACACCGGAAGGATATGAAGAAATAATAAAAATAAGAGAGTATTTTATAGAGAAAGGTGAGAATATAGTTGCACCATGCCAACATAATAAAAGATGTAAAATTGAAGAGAAAGATTGGTGTAGTTTTTCATGTAGAGTAGCAAGAAGTAAGGTGCATAAAATATTGAAGGATGGCGATTCTCCATATGAAGATGAAAAGTTTTTTTATATTGCCATATCAAAGTTTAAAACAAGAAAGGCATCAAATATTATATTAAGGCATCCAAAGATAGAAAGTGGTAAAATTACACTTAAACTATGTAATAGTAGTGGAAATATCGAGGAAAAAATTATTACAAAAAAGGAAAAAGAAATATTTAAAAAAGTAAAAAAATTAAATTGTGGTGATATACTAAATATTTAAATAAATGTATGATATAATAGAGCTAACATAAACAATAAGGAGAAATATAATATGGGGTTACTTGATTTTTTACATAAACCTAAAGGAAAAGACACTAAAGAAGAAATAGAGGATGTAAGTAAAATACCTCCGATAATAACTGTAGCAAGACAAGATGGAACAGAGACATCAGCGTTTCACATTGAAATCGCACAAAAATTTAGACATAGAGATGAAAGTGTAAGTTGTTTAATAAAAGCAAAAGTTATAAATATTAAACAGGGCGATACTATATTTTTTGAAGCTGGTGCTCCAATATGTTTTGAAGTGCCAGATGGAAGAATGGATTTAATTAAAGATGTGATAGAGCAAAATACAGGAATGCAATTAAATAATTCTGCATATACGTATGTTGGAAGAGCCTTTGAAAAAGGAGATATTAGATTACAACCACCAAGTGTAGCGATTAATAATGAGATTACAAAATTAAATGCCGAGAGATTGGCTGAAATTACTAATAGAAGACTAGAAAATAGTAGAAGGGAAGAGGAAAGGGCTAGACAAGAAGCTTTAAGAAGAGAAGCTGACAGCAGAGAAATGGACCGTAGACAAGAGCAAAGACGTAGAGAATTACAATATAGGATTGATAATCCTTTTATAAAAGGTGGATTAGATGGACCGATGGGGGAAGAATATGATGGAGTTAACTTAACTAATGGGGAAATATTAAGGATAAGAAATATTAGAAAGATAGCAAAAGACACAACTGGAAGATATGTATATACTGCAAGATTGGAATCAACACCTAATGAGGAGGATGTTGAACTATTTGATCCAGAGACTGGTGTTCCGGTAGTATTTTCTATCCCATTTAGGTTGAATGATATAGTAAATAGCCAATATGATGAATCATATAAGGTTCAACTAGAAAGAGGCTTGTTACAAATGCTATCTACAGGATATACAACAAGTCTAACTCCAGATGAAACTTGGGATAATAGTGTCCTACATGATATAGGAGGAATAGATAAAAGTGGACAAATTATACAGAATACTAGAGAAGCAGGAGTAAGCATACCAATAATTAATAGGATTCAACAATTACAAAGACAATATACAGCAGAAAGAAAGGCAAGAGAAAATAGGCAATCATATGAAGATAGATAAAAAATAAGTATTCCATAAAGGAATACTTATTTTTTTATTCAGCTTTTTTCTTATCTTTTTTATCATCAGACACTACTTCTTTAATTGCGCCTAAACTTGAAAGTGCACTTGTTGCTTCAAATGGAATAAATACCTTATTAGCTTCACCATTAGCAATATCTTTTAAAGCTTCTAGTGATTTTAATTGTACTAAAGTATCATCTGGATGAGATTTCATCATTGCATCATAAACTAAATGAATTTCGCTTGCTCTTGCTTCTGCTACTTTTTTAATAGCCTCAGCTTCACCGGCAGCTTTTCTAATTCTTGATTCTTTTTCTGCTTCAGCTTCAAGAATAGCAGCCTCTTTTTTACCTTCGGCAAGTGTAATAGCAGATTGTCTTTCACCTTCAGCTTGAAGAATTTGAGCTCTTTTATTTCTTTCTGCATTCATTTGCTTCTCCATTGCATCTCTAATATCTGCAGGAGGGGTAATATCTTTTATTTCAACTCTATCTATTTTGCATCCCCATTGATCTGTTGCTTCATCAAGAATTGCTCTCAATTGCTCATTAATCAAATCCCTTGAACTAAACGTAGCATCTAGATCCATTTTACCAACTATATCACGGATTGTTGTAATAGCTAAATACTCAATACCTTTCTTTAGAGATTGAATTTCATAAACAGCTTTAGCTGGATCTGTTACCTTATAGAATACAACTGTATCTATTGTTATAGTAACGTTGTCTTTAGTAATAACTCCTTGTGGAGGTACGTCCATAGTTTGTTGTTTTAAACTTACAACACTTCTAACACGATCAACAAAAGGAATTATAATTGTAAGACCTGCATCAGCAATTTTATGAAATTTACCTAATCTTTCAATAATATAAACTTCTGATTGTCTTACGACTTTAATTGATTTTACTGCTATAATTAGTATTATAACTAGTAATACGATTAAAAACCACATAGTGTTTCCTCCTCTTAAAAATATATATGAAAAATTAAAATCTAATTAATTATTTGAGATTTAGGTTTTATATTAATTGGTTCAATAATTAATTTTACTCCATCAATTCCTAAAACTCTAATAGTACTGCCAATGGGTATGATATCGTTATAATCATTTACGATTGCAGACCAAGTATCACTACCAACTTTAACTTGACCTACGTCACCAGGGTGAGAATTAATTTGTTTAGTAACAATTCCTTCTTTGCCAATTATAGCATTGGAATTTGTAACAACATTGTCTTTCTTGTTCATTTTGTTTGCAAAAGGTCTAGTTAAACCAATTAAGGCAACTGATAATACTATAAATATTACTGTCTGGACAATTACATTATGAATAAATAAACTTAGTAAGCAAGTTATAAGAGCTGCAACGCCAAACCAGAATATTAAAAATCCTACAGTTGCAATTTCAACAATAAAACATATACCTGCTACTATTAGCCAAACTTGCCAAGGTAACATACAAATACCTCCTGTACATTTATTAAACAATAATATTATATCATAGAATTATTATAAAATAAAGAGTGAATAATAATTTTGTAACGTTTTAACTAGAATATAAATTTAATAAATAAAATATATAAAATCAATTGCATTTTATTGGAATTTATGGTAAAATAAACGAGTTAATAAAAGTAACCAAAGGAGTGTTAAAAAATGCAAATAGTAAAATACATAGTAATAGCTTTATATCTCTTAGACTGTTTGGGATTAATAATTGTAACAATGATGCAAAACAAAGATAGCCGTGGAGCTTCTGGAACAATAGTAGGTTCTTCAACAAATAATTTTTACGAGAAAAACAAAAGTAGAACTCGTGAAGGAAAATTGAAAAAATGGACAATTATACTAGGAGTTGTATTCATAGTTTTAGCAATAGTTCTAGGAATAATATATGTTATATAATAGAAATAAAAATGAGGCGGCAGATTTTTTCTGTCGTCTTTATTGAAGATAAATAATATAGAAAAAATTGAAAATAATATAATTAGCATGATAAAGAGGTGATAAAATGGGAAAAAGAAAAAAAGTAAAAAATGAGAAAATAATTTTAGAAGAAATATTGCAAGATGAAAATTATAAATTAGGAACATTCAGAAGAAATGAAAGAGGTTTTGGATTTGTAAATATTGGTGAAGAAGAGATATTTATATCATCAAAACTTAGTAGAAATGCATTAGATGGAGACAATGTGTTAATTAAAATTTTTGAAAATAAAGAATTATATAGGGAAAATAATCAAAAAAGAGAGGGAAAAGTAATTCAAATTATAAAACATGAGAACAATACTTTAGTAGGAACTTATAAAAAAAGTAGAAATTTTGGCTTTTTAGTTCCAGATGATAAGGCTGTAAGTGAAGACATATACATTCCCAAAAAGAAGTCCGCAGGAGCAAAAAACAATCAAAAAGTAGTGGTAAGAATAGACAAATATTCTGATGGAATAAATAAAGCAGAGGGAACAGTAGTTGAAATAATAGGAGGATTAGATGAAGCTGGAGTAGATATGCTTTCACTGATTAAGGAATATAAACTTCCAAATGAATTTCCTCAGAGTGTTATTGATGAAGCTACTTCAATCTCACAGAAGTTGGATGAAAGTAATATACAAAAACGAGTTGATTTAAGAAATGAAGAAATATTTACAATAGATGGAGAAGATGCAAAAGATTTAGACGATGCAGTTAATGTAAAGAAAAACGATGATGGAACATATACTTTGGGTGTTCATATTGCAGATGTTAGTTATTATGTTAAATCAGGTTCAAAATTAGACAAAGAAGCTATAAAGAGAGGAACTAGTATATACATGATGGATAGAGTAATTCCAATGCTTCCAAAAGAACTATCTAATGGAATATGTAGCCTAAATGAGAATCAAGATAGATTTACAATATCTGTTATTATGAAAATTGATGAAAAAGGAAAAGTTATTGATTCAGACATTTTTAAATCTGTAATAAAAACAACAAGAAGGATGAACTACCGCGATGTAAATGATATATTCCAATATGTGGATTTACAAAATAAAAAAATAAATGATGAAATACCAGAAGATGATATAAAAAGAATAAATGATGTTGCAAAAAAATATAAAAATTTTATTGAACATTTTCTAAGAATGAGAGAACTAAAGAACATATTAAAAAATAGAAGAGATAGAAATGGTAGCTTAAATCTAGATATACCAGAAAGTAAAATAATATTAGACGAAAATGGCATTGCAGTAGATATAAAAAAATATGATTATTTAGAATCAAATGAAGTAATAGAACAGTTTATGCTTACTGCAAATGAAACTGTTGCAGAAAAATTTTATTGGCTACAAGCTCCTTTTATATATAGAGTTCACGAAGTCCCAGATATTGATAAAGTAGATGAGCTAAATAAATTCTTATTTAATCTGGGATACAAAATAAGAGGTGTAAAGAAAGATGATGAGGATAGTATTCATCCAAAAGCTTTTGCTCAAGTTTTGGATGAAGTAAAAGGAAAACCAGAAGAACGAGTTGTATCTCATTTAATACTAAGAACTTTAAAAGTCGCAAAATATGAAAGTGAAAATAAAGGACATTTTGGAATAGCAAGTAAATGCTATTGCCATTTTACATCACCAATAAGGAGATATCCTGATTTATTTATTCATAGAGTAATATCATCTTATTTGAAACATAATTATAATATTAATGAAGAGCTAAGAAAAAAATATGAAATTGAAGCTGTAAAGTATTCAGAAAGTTCATCAGAAAGAGAAAAAATAGCACAAAAAGTAGAACGTGATGCAGAAGATATAAAAAAAGCTGAGTATATGCAAGATAAAATTGGAGAAATCTATGATGGAGTGATATCTAGCATTACCCAATTTGGAATGTTTGTGGAATTAGATAATACGGTAGAAGGATTAATACGATTTGAAAATATGGGAAATGAATATTTTATATATGATGCTGATAGAAAAACGCTAATGGGAGAAAATAGCAAAAAGATATACAAGATTGGTGATCGAGCAAAAATAGAAGTTATTTATGCAGATAAAATAACTAGAAAAATTGATTTTAAATTATATAAAGAAGATTTAGCTTTATAATTGCTAAATCTTCCTTTTTATATAGAATTAACTAAATATTGTCCCAACAGCACCTAAGACACCAGCTGTTCCAAGTCCCATGATGATACCGGCTAAAATGACGCCTGCCATAACGGCAATAATGCTCTTTTTAAAATCCATATCTAAAAGACTAGCTGCTAATGTACCTGTCCAAGCACCTGTACCGGGAACTGGAATTCCTACGAAAAGAAATAATGCCCAATATAGTCCTCGTCCAGCTTTTTCTTGTAATTTTTTTCCACCTTTTTCACCTTTTTCTAGGCAAAATTTAAAAAATTTTCCAATAAATTTTTTATCAGAGCCCCATACTAATACTTTTCTTGCAAAAAAGAAGATAAAAGGTACAGGGAGCATATTTCCAATAATGCATATTATATAAAGCCAAACTGGATTTAACCTCATTCCCAATCCGATAGGAATAGAACCTCTTAATTCAATAAGTGGCACCATAGATACCAAAAACATTAATAAATACTTCTTAAACATTATAAAACTCCTAAAAATAATTTCAACAAAAAATATTGTACTATATAAAATAAAAAATGTAAATAGTGAAAGAAATTATAAGTAAATATTGTAATATTATGCTAAGCAACTATATTGTCAAAGAATATGTGGTAAATATTGCTAGAGGCGAAAATGATGAATGGTATCGGACATTAAGTGGACTGTTGGCTATTGATGTTGTAGAGATGTCTAGTAAAAAGAAATACAACTTAAAGGTTGGCATAAAGCTAGCCTTTTACTGTTTATATAATTGAATATGAGATTTTATTATGATATAATGATTTCAATATTAAAATAACGGAGGTACATCATGATATTAGATAAAATAAAAAAGTTGTTTGAAAAAAAAGAAATAGAAAAATTTAAAGATGAGATAAAAAATGATACTTATGAAGATAGCTTATTTAGAGAATATGGAGCTTGTGAGAAAAGAGAAATAAATAAAATAAAATTATTAATAATCACTGATACACATAATTGTTTATATTATGATAAAGAAAGTATGGAGAAAATAAAAAATGCAGAATATGATATATGTTTAATATTGGGAGATGTAACTAATAGTGACATATACGAGATACTAAAAGTAGTGCCTTATGAAAAAATTTATGGCTTATTAGGAAATCATGATGGACTTGACAGGTTTGATGAATCTGGAATAAGAAATTTAAATGGCAAAGTTGTTAATATTAAGGGAGTAAGTATTGCTGGAATACAGGGAAGTTTTAGATATAAACAAGGCGATTATGGTATGTACACACATGAAGAAAGTATACAAATTGCAGAAAATATGCCAGGTGCAGATATATTGGTATCACATGATAGACCATTTATAAAAGATAATCATGACAATGTTCATGATGGATTAAAAGGAATAACATACTATTTATATAAAAACCATGTTCCATTAGAAATACATGGACACTTACATGAGGAATCAGAAGAAATATTAAAAAGTGGAACTAAAGTAATAGGAGCATATAAAGTAGCAATAATAGAGGTTTAGACTTTACAAATTTTTAAAAATATGATATTATAAACAATATTGATAAGAGCCGATGAAAAAGCAAAGTATGTAATTAATTAATGTATTAAAGAGAGAGAGGTTATTAGCTGAAAGCCAATCATATAGTAATTACAGAAATTTCACTTTAGAGGTTTCTTTCTGAATCAATAGTAGGAAAGAACGGTAGCAAACGTTATAGCTATAATGAGGTTAATTGTACAATTAATGAAGATAGGTGGTACCACGAACATAGAGTCATTCGTCCTATAAAATATTAGAAATAATATTTTATGCGAATGGCTTTTTTTGAAAGGAGAATAAGTATGAAGGAAAAGCTTGAGGAAATAAGCAGAAAGTCAAAAGAAAAAATTGCCGAAATTAAAGATAGTCAAGCACTAAACGATTTTAAAGTAAAGGTGCTAGGAAAAAAAGGAGAACTAACAGAAATATTAAGAGGAATGAAAGATATAGCAGCAGAAGAGAGACCTGCTGTAGGAAGCCTTGTGAATAAAATTAGAGATGAAATTGAAACTATGATTTCAGAAAAGGAAGCAGAGTTTAAAAATAAAGATTTACAAGAAAGACTAGAAAAAGAGAAAATTGATGTTACACTTCCTGCAACAAAAGTTAAGAGAGGAAGCGAGCATCCACTAAATAGAATAATTGAAGAAGTGGAAGATTTATTTGTTTCTATGGGTTATGATGTGGTATCAGGACCAGAGCTTGAAACAGACGAATATTGTTTTGAAAGATTAAACCTTCCAAAGGGACATCCTGCAAGGGATATGCAAGATAGTTTTTATATAACATCAGAGTATTTATTAAGAACACAAACGTCAGCTGTTCAGGCAAGAACTATGATGGCAAATGAAGAGAAGACTCCAATAAGAGTTATTTGTCCAGGAAAAACATATAGAAAAGAAGATGATGCCACACATTCTCATCAGTTTAACCAAGTTGAAGGACTTGTTATAGATAAAAATATTTCTTTTGCAGATTTAAAAGGAACCTTAGAGATATTTATGAAAAAGATGCTTGGAGAAAATACTAAATTAAGATTTAGACCAAGTTATTTCCCATTTACAGAGCCTTCATATGAAGTTGATGTAAGCTGCTTTAAATGTGGAGGAAAAGGATGCAATTTGTGCAAACAAACAGGATGGATAGAACTTTTAGGATCAGGAATTGTTCATCCAAATGTACTAAAAATGAATGGTTATGATCCAGAAGTATATAGCGGATTTGCATTTGGAACAGGACTTGATAGACTTGCAATGTTTAAATATGGAATAACAGATATGAGATTATTATATGCAAATGATGTGAAATTTTTATCACAATTTGATAGAAAAGATTAATAAGAAAATCTGTTTTGAAGGGAGAATATAAATGAAATTAAGTACAAATTTCTTGAAAGATTATGTAGATGTTGAAGCTGATTTACACACTTTGGCAGAGGATATGACTAAAGTAGGAAATGAATATGATTCAGCAGAAAATTTAATAAATGCAACCAATTTAACTATTGGAGAAGTATTGGAATGTGAAATGCATCCCGATTCAGACCACTTACATGTATGCAAAGTTAATACAGGAAATGAAGTATTGCAAATTGTTTGCGGAGCACCAAATGTAAGAAAAGGATTAAAGGTAATTGTTGCTTTACCGGGAGCAAAGCTTCCTGGAGGAGTAACAATAAATAGAAGTATGAAACGTGGAGTTGAATCTAATGGAATGTTGTGTTCTATTGCAGAACTTGGACTAGAAAGTAAATTCTTGGAACCAAAAGATAAAGAGGGAATACATGAATTACCGGCAGATGCACCTGTTGGGAAAGATCCAATAAAATACATGCAAATGGATGATGGCGTAATTGATTTTGAATTAACCGCAAACCGTGGAGATTTATTAAGTATATTAGGAATGGCATATGAAATAGGAGCTATTTATGATAAAAAAGTAAAAGAACCAGATTTATCACATGGTCAAAATAACGAAGATATAAATGATAGCTTTAAGATAAATGTAAAAACAGATAATTGTACATTGTTCTTAGCTAAAAAGGTAGAAAATGTGCAAATAAAAGAAAGCCCAACATTTATAAAAAATAGGTTAATAGCATCAGGAATAAGACCAATCAATAATGTTGTAGATATTAGTAACTATGTAATGTTGGAGCTAGGTCAACCATTACATTTTTATGACGCAGATAAATTACAAGGATGCATAGAAGTAAGAATGGCAGAAGCAGGAGAGAAGCTTACAACTCTAGATAATATAGAAAGAACACTAACACCCGATGATATTGTTATATCGAATGGAAAAGAAACTATCGGCTTAGCTGGAGTTATGGGGGGGTTAGATACAGAAATTACAGAGAATACAAAAAATGTAATTATAGAAGCAGCAATATTTGATTCTGTTAAAGTAAGAAAAACTGCTCAGAAGATTGTAAGAAGTGAAGCAAGTAATAGATTTGAAAAAGGCTTAGATCCAAATAGAACTTATATGGCTGCTGAAAGAGCAGCAAAGCTTTTAGAAGAATATGCTGAAGGAACAGTAGTTGGAGGAACAGTAGAATACAACAAAGAGGATATGTCAGATAGAAGAATCGAAATAACATATCAAAAAATAAATGATATATTGGGTGCACAAATATCAAAACAAGATGTTCTTGATGCATTTAGAAGATTAGGTTTCAGTTCTAAACAAGATGGAGAAAAAATTGAAGTATCTGTTCCAAGAAGAAGATTAGATATAGCTATAAAAGAAGACTTAATAGAAGAAGTTGGACGTATATATGGTGTTGACAACATAGAGCCCAAAGTACCAGTTATGCCAATAAAAATGGGAAGCTATGACAATACAACAAGAGAGATAAGACATAAAATGATGAATCTTGGACTAAATGAGACATTATCATATGTATTAGTAAACGAAAAAGAAGCTAAAAATTATATAAGTGATGACACTATAGAACCAATTAAACTATTGGCACCGCTTACAGAAGACAGAAGCACATTAAGATGCAGTATTATAACATCATTATATAAAATATATGAATATAATGTAGCTCACTACAATAAAGATGTATCAATATTCGAGATAGGAAAAACATTCTATAAAAAAGGTGAGGAATATAAAGAAGAAAATAAAGTAGCATGCCTAATGACTGGCAATTACTATTATGGAATAAATAATAGTAAACAAGTAGACTTCTACATTATAAAGGGAATAGCAGAAGAATTGCTAGACTTCTTGGGATATGGCGGAAGATACAGTTTTGTAGTAAAAGATAACATGCCAAAAGAACTACACCCAGGACAATCAGCAATGATATCAGTAAACAACGACATAGTTGGAATAATTGGAAAGGTACATCCAGAAATAACAAAAGAATCGGTATATGTAATGGAAATAAACTTAGATAAACTTCTATCAAAGAAAACAGGAAAAATGAAATATAAAGAAATATCAAAATACCCAACAGTAAAAAAAGATGTATCTATAGTTGTAGACAAAAACATAACGGCTAGCGAAATATCAATGCAAATAAAGAAAGCTTCAGGTTCATTATTAATAAATAGTGAAGTATTCGATGTTTATACAGGAAAAGGAATAGAAGAAGGGAAAAAGAGTATTGCATATTCACTAACATTTGGAAGCAATGATAGAACTCTAACAGACGAGGAAATAAATGCAATACTAGATAAAATAATTGAAAAATTATCAAAAATAGGAGAAGTTAGGGACCATTAAAAAACGTCCCTAATGGTTCCAAGGAGGAAAAATGGCAAAAGCAAAATCAGTTTTTGTATGTAATGAATGTGGATATGAGTCTCCTAAATGGCTTGGAAAGTGCCCAGCTTGTAATAGTTGGAACACATTTTTTGAACAAAAAATTGTTGAGACAAAGTCTTCTACAACAGGAAAAGCTATAAAAGAAAAGGCGACTCCACAAGTTTTGGATGAGGTTGTTGGAAAAAATGAATCTAGAATTAATACTGGAATTGCAGAACTAAATAGAGTTTTAGGAGGAGGATTAGTAAAGGGGTCACTAGTATTGTTAGGAGGAGAACCCGGAATTGGAAAGTCTACTCTTATATTGGAGTTATGTGATAAAATTACAGGAAACGGAAAAGTCTTATATGTTTCTGGGGAAGAGTCAGCAGAACAAGTTAAAATTAGAGCAGACAGATTAGAAATAAAAAATAATAATATTATGTTTTTAGGAGAAACTGATATTGATATAATTGAAGAGACAATATTAGCAATGAATCCAAAACTCGTAATTATAGATTCGATTCAAACAATGTATTCGGAAGAAATAACATCAGCGGCAGGGACTGTTAGTCAAGTAAGAGAAATCACAGCAAGAATCATGAGAATATGCAAAGGACACCAGATAACCACAATAATTATTGGACATGTTACAAAAGATGGTAACATAGCAGGACCAAGAGTTTTAGAACATATGGTTGATACAGTTTTGTACTTGGAAGGTGAAAGATATTTTTCTTATAGGGTATTAAGAGCTGTAAAAAATAGGTTTGGATCAACAAATGAGATTGGAATGTTCGAGATGCAGAATGAAGGAATGATAGAAATAAAAAATCCTTCACAAATATTGATTTCTGATAGAGAAGATAATCCACCAGGATCGGTAATTGTGGCAAGTATGGAGGGTACTAGACCTTTATTGATCGAATTACAAGCGCTAACTACTCCTAGTGTATTTGGTATGCCAAGAAGATCCGCCAATGGAATTGATTATAATAGGCTAACAATGTTAATTGCAGTTTTGGAAAAGAAATCAAGCCTTCCACTTGGATCCCAAGATGTATATCTAAATGTAGTAAGTGGCATTAAGTTAGTTGAGCCAGCCTTAGATTTAGGTATTGTATTAGTGGTTGCTTCCAGTTTTAGAAATATAGCAATATCTAAAGATGTCGCAGTTATAGGAGAGGTAGGCTTAACAGGGGAAATAAGAGCTGTTAATATGATTGAAAAGAGAATTAAAGAAGCTGAAAAAATGGGATTCAAAACATGTATAATTCCAGAAAGTAACAAAAAACTATTGAAAGAAAATTATAAAATAGATATAATAGGAGTTAGGACAATAGGAGAAGCCATGCAAAAGATAGGATTAAAGTAAAAAACTTATGAAATATGTAATTTTTACATAATTGATAGTCTAATTTAGGAGGAATGATAAATTGGCAACTACCAACAATCAAATTTTAGAAGTTTTGAAAACAATTGCACCAGGCACACCAATAAGAGAAGGACTAGAAAATATTTTGAAAGCTAAAACTGGTGGACTTATTGTAATTGGCGATGGTAAAGAGGTTATGGATATAGCAGATGGAGGATTTAAAATAGATGTAGATTATACTCCAGCTAGATTATATGAACTTGCAAAGATGGATGGAGCAATAATAATTAGTTCTGACTTTAAAAGGATCTTATTTGCAAATACTCAATTAATACCATCTTCAAATATTCCTACTGTAGAAACAGGTACAAGGCATAGAACTGCAGAACGTACAGCTAAACAAACAGGAGATTTAGTTATTAGTATATCTCAAAGAAGAAATATAATAACAATATTTAAAGGATATGATAGATATGTATTAGAAGATACAGCAAAAGTAATAACTAAAGCTAATCAAGCACTTCAAACAGTTGAAAAATATATGAAAGTCTTTGATAGTAAATTAAATCTTTTAAATGAGTATGAGTTTAATGATATTGTAACATTAGAAAACGTAATAGTTGCAATACAAAGAGCTGAAATGGTTATGAATGTGGCAGATGAAGTTCAGAAGTCTATATATGAACTTGGAGAAGATGGTAGACTTTTGGAAATGCAATTAGAAGAATTGATTGGTAATTTAGAAGACGAAGAATTACTAATGGTAAAAGACTATGTTGTACAAAACAAGAGAAGAAAACCAGAAACTGTGCTCGAAGAAATAAAAAAATTATCGAGAGAAGATTTAATGAAATCACAGGTAATTGCTAAAATCTTGGGATATGGAGACTTTGATAATTATGATGAAGTTGGAGTTTATACGAAAGGATATAGAGTTTTAAATAAAATTCCAAGGATGCCAAATAGCATAGTAGAGAATCTAGTCAAATCATTTAAATCTTTTCAGCATATATTAGCGGCTGATATTCCACAATTGGATGATGTAGATGGAATTGGAGAGGTAAGAGCTAGGACAATAAAACAATCATTAAGAAGAATGCAAGAACAATTTGTATTTGATAATGAGATATTATAAAATAAAAGTAAAAAATTGTTATGTAAAAGATATTTACAAAAATGGCTAAAAGATATATATTTTATCTTAAAAGAAGAAAAAGAGAGGAATAAATATGAACAAATTTGTAAAAATACTATTAATAGTTATTATAATCGTTTCAATAATAGGAATCGGATTTTTAGGATATGGATATTATGAAAAGGCAACTAAAAAAATAGAAAATCCAATAGCTACAATAGAAGTAGAAAATTATGGAACAATTAAAATAGAATTGTATCCGGATATAGCACCAAATACAGTTACGAATTTTATAAGACTTGCAAATCGTGGATTTTATGATGGAAAAACTTTTCATAGAACGATTCCTGATTTTATGATCCAAGGAGGATCTAAAAATGGCAATGGTGAAGGTGACCCAACTATAAGTGATATTAGAGATGGTGGATCTGAAACAGAGACCTATGCAATAAAAGGTGAATTTATCGCAAATGATTATGAAAAGAATACATTAAAATTAAAAAAAGGCGTTATAGCAATGGCTAGAGTGGACTATAGTGATATAAGTTCATCATTAACAAAAAATGGATATGATTCAGCTGGTTGTCAATTCTTTATTATGAATGCGGATAATGATAACATAAATGGTCTATATGCTGGTTTTGGACAAGTGATAGAAGGACTAGATGTCGTAGATAAAATTGCAAATGTTGAAGTTGTAACAAGAGACTCAAGTGCTTCTGAAGGTGTAGATCAACCAATTGATCCTCCAGTAATTACAAGTATAAGAGTAGAAACTTATGGAGTGGACTATGGAGAGCCTGAAACAATAGAGCCATTCAATTATTATAATTGGTTAATGAAACAATATCCATCATCATATTCAACAGGAGAGTAATAATTAAATAAGTTTAAAACATATATATTTGGTTATGATAATAACAAATAAATTTTAAAAATTTATTTGTTATTTTTTATGCAAGGAGCCAAAAATGAAAAAATCGTTACTAAAGACAATAATTGTAGTAATTTTAATAATATCATATGTATATATATGTTCAATAATATCGATACCGGAAAATATAGTCATTTTTGAAGGAGATAATTTGAATCTAAAAATAGCCACCGGATTATCATTAAGTTCAAGAAATCAACAGACAGTGCTGACAGCAAGCAATATAGGAACTAAAAAGATAGATAAAGAAGGTATAGATAAGTTAAATCTAAATTTATTTGGAGGAATAAAGCTAAAAAGTGTAAATGTTGCAGTAATACCAAAGACTACAGTAATTCCGCTTGGAACAGCTATAGGAATGAAATTATACACAAAGGGAGTTTTAGTTGTTGGAATGTCACAAATAAATACAGACAATAATGAGAAAACAAAACCATATGAAAATTCAGGAATAGAGCAAGGAGATATGATACTAGCCATAAATAATAAAGAAGTGAGTAACACAGATGAACTTATAGGAGAAGTAAAAAATAGTAATGGAAATTCAATAAAAATAAAATACCTAAAAAATAATGAAACTCTAGAAACAAGTATTACTCCAGTTAAATCAAAAAATGAATATAAAATTGGATTATGGGTAAGAGATGCAGCTGCAGGAGTAGGGACATTAACATTTTATGAGCCTAGTACAAACTCTTTTATGGCATTAGGACATGGAATATCAGATATAGACACGGAAAAAATTGTTGAAATTTCAAATGGAGAACTAATTACAGCTAATATAGTCTCAATAAAAAAAGGAGAAAAAGGAAAACCTGGGGAAATGAAAGGAACAATTGATTCGGGAAATAAAATAGGAGAAATAAGCAAAAATACAAATTTGGGAGTATATGGCAATGTAACCAATAAGAGTTACTTAGGAATAGATTCTAATAATGAAATGGAGGTAGCAACAAGAAGTGAAATAAAAGAAGGAAGAGCACAAATAATATGTCAATTAGATAATAATGAAAAAAATAAATATAATATAGAAATAGAAAAAATATATACAATGAATAATGAAGATAATAAAAGTATGCTAATAAAGGTTACAGATGAAGAGTTATTAAATAAAACGGGAGGAATAATACAAGGTATGAGTGGAGCTCCAATAATTCAGAACGGTAAATTTGTAGGAGCAATAACAAATGTTTTAGTAAATGATCCAACGCAAGGATATGCTATATTTGCAGATATGATGATCAAACAAATGAGAAATACTGAATAGGTTATAAGAATGAGATATAAATATTTACTTTGGAATATTTAAGTGATATAATTTAGATTATAATAGAAATGGATTGAAGGAGGATATATGAAAAATATTTTTAAAAGAACAGCAGTTACATCAATTCTCACATCAATAATTTTTGCAATATTAGGCATAATAATGATTGCAAATCCAGTAGAAACAATAGAAATAGTGGCAGCAATATTAGGAATAACAATTATAGTAATTGGTGCAGAAAAGATTATTAGTTATTTTGTATTAAAAGGAAATCAAGATTTCTTTAACTATGAATTAATTTATGGAATTATAGCAATATTGTTTGGTATTCTTATAATGGCATATTCAAGTACTTTTGCAGCTATAGTAAGAATTGTTATAGGAATTTGGATTGCATATACAGGCTTAATGAAGATTAATATTTCTTTAAAATTAAAAAGTGCTGGAATAAAATCATGGGCAGTTGTATTAACAGTATCTACAATATCATTATTAGCAGGAATTCTGGTAATGTTTAGCAATACATCATCTATTGTAGTAATAACAGCAGTAGTAATGATTGTTTATGCTATTACAGATATAATTGATGAATTTATATTCATAAAAAATCTTGATAAAATAATTTAATAAACAAAAAAAGACGAGAAAAAATCTCGTCTTTTATAGTATAGCTGCTAACACTAAAATACCAATATTATCATTGTAGATTGAATCGAATTGAGAAAGAGAAAGAGGATTTTCTCCGAAGCCAGCTTCAATAGTAAAAGCAGGCCTTCGAAATTCTTGCAAAAACCAGTCTTTATAACCAGCAAAGCTTGATTCATATGGTACTTCAGATAAATAATAACCACTAGATTGTGCAAACTTTGAACCAATATTATATGATTCCTTAGGAGCATAATTTTTAAATTGCCAATAAATTTCTTTGCCCTGTGTATGATATGTTAATATCATTCTAAAATTATGAGTTAATGTGAAATTATGAAGAGCTAATGCTTCAGGTTCTGTTAGAGGTTTTTGACCTACAAAATTTTTAGGAGCCGGAGAAGAATAACCCTGTGAATATTTTATTTTCTTTGCGGAGTCCCAATCAGCAGGAAATTGTAAATTTAAATCCACACCATTAATATTAGCCTTCCAACCATTAGGAAAAGGAATATCAGGAAACTTTTTAGAAATATATCTTGCATACGCATATTCATTAGAATTGAAATCAATTTTATTATTTACTAAGTTTACACCATCAGGATTTATCATAGGAGCAATATAAAGTGTAGAATGATTTAATATTTGCCTTATATTATACCCATATAATTTAGAATTTCTAGAATAAGCAATACATAAATTTTCTAGAAATTTCATTAATAATGTAGATGTTATCCATTCATTTGCGTGAGTCGCACCGCAATAAAATATTTCATTACTTCCAGAACCGTATTTTTATACAATATATAGGAATACCTAATACGCTATAACCGATAGTTATGATTTGTATAAATGGATATCGTATAATTAAATTATTGATATCGGATTTTAATAAAATAGAATTATATTTTACTGATGGATCGACTAGCATTAGAACCTCCAAAGAATATTTTATAATTATATATGTAAAATAAAAAAATATATTACTTATTTTTACGAAAAATTGGTTGACAATTAAAAGGTAGAATGGTATCTTTTTATTTGTATATTTTATAAAATGTAATATTAGTAGATACAACAAGGAGATAAAAATGATAAAAATAAATACCAAAGAAAACGTGAAGAGAAAAATAGCAAAAATATTAACAATTTTTATTTTAATAACTATAGAAGTAATATTTCTTAACCAAAACAAAGTTAATGCTGCACTAAGCTCAGAAATAGAGGAAAAAACAACAACTAAGAGCATGTCTAACTATACTGTGGATGTAGATGATGAAGAGGTCGTATCTGATACAATAAAAGATTTAATACTTACAATAAATTCAGAAGGAATGAGTAAGAGTTTGCTGTCACAAACACTTAATTTATACACACAACTTACGACTCAATATACAAATAATGAAATTGTAGATATGATAGAACAAAACAAAAGTGAATTAGAACAAAATGATGTTCCAATGGATAATGTAAATAGTGTAATTACTCTATTAAAAAGTGTTGATACAGTTCAGTTAAGAAAAGTTTTATCACAAGTTGATGCTGATCAAATAGCAATGAAAATTGAAGACGGAGAAAATATACAAACCATAATAAAAGATATTACAGGAGATATGACAACTGCTGAAAAAGTGAATTTTGTAATGGATATATTACTATCTGCATATGTTACGAAGATTATAATAATTGCATTTATAATATTATTTATATATAGAACATTGTTAAGATGCGTAATATATAAAAAAGCTCATAAAAAAGCATGGGCACCTTTTATACCAATATATAGAAATATAGTTATGTTGAAAATTTGTGGAATGAGCCCATGGTGGTTATTATTGTTGTTTGTGCCAATAATTGGATGGTTGTTACTATTTGTTGTAAATGTTGCAAGTAAGTTCATGTTAGCAGAATCATTTGGAAAAGGAACAGGCTTTGCATTTGGTCTATGGCTATTAGCTCCAATATTTGAAACAATCTTAGTTTTCTCTAAAAAAATAAAGTATGTAGGGTTTGAAAATTAGAAAAATTTTCCAAAAAACTTGAACTTTTTAAACTTATATGTTATAGTGTTAATGGTTATGATACCAAATTTAATTATTTAGTAGATATTTTCCTTCTTAAAAAGGTACAGTGTCAAAAAATATTAAATCGAATTTTTAAGAAGGAGGTAAATAAAATGGCAGACAAAACTTTGGTGTGCAGTGATTGTGGAAAAGATTTTGTTTTTACTGAGGGTGAACAAGCTTTTTACGCAGAAAAAGGTTTTACAAATGAACCCAAAAGATGCCCTGATTGCAGAAAGGCAAGAAAGCAACAAAGAAGAAATTCTAGCGAAAATGCTTAATTTAAAATGATAGAATAAAATAATAAAAAAATGGAATACTATAAAATAGTTTCCATTTTTTTATTATTCTTCTACTTCTATTTTAGGTTGTTCTTGAGATTGTGAAGATTCAATGATAGGTAACTCAGAAGTACAATTAGGACATTTTGTTGCTTTATATTTAATTTCTGTTAAACAATAAGGACATACTTTAGTTTCTGGTTCTGAAACAATAGTAGTTTCCGCAGTTTTTTTGTGCTTTTTTAACTTACCTTTTTTATCAATAGAATTAACTAATTTATCATTCAATTCCTTTAATTTATTAACATTATTAAGTTTGTTAATATATTTTACAATAAGGAATATAGAAAAGGAGATGATTAAAAAATTAACAACAGTAGTTATGAAATTACCATATTTAATAGATACGCTACCAACTGTAAAAACCATATCTGAAAAATCAATTTTGCCAGTTAATACAGAAATACAAGGCATAATAATATCTTCGACCAATGAGGTAACAATCTTTTGAAAAGCAGCGCCAATTACAACACCAATGGCTAAATCCATTACATTTCCTTTCATAGCAAATTCTTTAAACTCTTTTAACATATAAATTACCTCCTTTCTACATAATAATTTACAAATAGAATATAATAAAGTACAATAAAAGTCAAATTACGACAAAATAAGTAAAAACTTATAAATATGAGACAAAAAATACTTGAAAATCAGTTATGATAGTGATATAATATTACCTGCAAATTATAAATTGAAAGAGGAGTTAATTAAAAATGAAGAGTCTTAGAAAAACTAAAATTGTAGGAACAATAGGACCAGCTAGTGATAGTAAACTAGAAGAATTAATTGATGCTGGGCTAAATGTAGCAAGAATAAATTATTCACATGGAAGTTGGGATGAGCAAAAAGAAAGAACGGAAAAGGTATTAAGAATAAGAGAAGAAAAAAATGTACCTGTTGCTTTAATTCTTGATATGCAAGGACCAGAAATAAGAACAGGAATGCTAGTTACTGGTAAAAACGAAAAGATAGTACTTGAAGATGGACAAAAATTTACTCTAGTAAATGAGGATATAGTTGGAGATAAAGATAGAGTTTCAGTAACATATAAAGAGTTATATAAGGATGTAAAAACTGGAACAAAAATATTAATAGATGATGGAGCAATAGAGTTAAAAGTTGATGAAATTGTAGACAAAGATATAGTTTGTACAGTAGTTCATGGAAATGGATTAGGAAGTAGAAAAACTATAAATTTACCTGGAACTGCAGTTCATTTACCAGCCTTAAAAGAGAAAGATATAAATGACTTAAAAACAGCATGTGAACATGATTACGATTATGTAGCAATGTCATTTACAAGAGGAAAAGATGATATAGACCAAGTTCGTAAAGTATTAGACGAAAATGGTGGAAAAGATATTAAAATTATTACTAAGGTAGAGAACGTAGAGGGACTAGAGCATATGGAAGAAATAGTTAAAAATGCTGATGTCCAAATGATAGCTCGTGGAGATATGGCTACAGAAACTGATTTTACAGAACCACCAGTAATGCAAAAGAAATTCATAAAACTTTGCAATAGGGAGTATAAACCAGCAATAACAGCAACTCAGATGTTAGAGTCTATGACACATCAACCATTACCAACAAGAGCAGAAGCAAGTGACGTAGCTAATGCTATATATGATAGAACAAGTGCTATAATGCTATCTGGTGAATGTGCACAAGGTGAGTATCCTGTAGAATGTGTAAAAACAATGGTTAAAATAGCAAAAAGAGTAGAGCCAGAAATAAAATATTGGAAGAGATTTGAAATGATAGAAGATCTTTCATTAGATACTTTAGAAGAAAATGTAGCTTATGCGACATGTGTAACTGCTAAGAATATGAAAGCTGATGCAATAGTTTGCTATACACATACAGGAGATTCTGCAAGAAATTTAGCTGGACTTGGAGCAGCATGTCCAATTCTTGCAATTACAGATAATAAGAAAACATTTAATCAATTATCAATTGTTTGGAATGTAACGCCAGTTTATATTCCTGCACAAGAAACAATAAATAAGACAATTGAATGTGGAATTGAAAAATTGAAGAATCAAGAGATTCTTGAAAAAGGTGACCTTGTTATAATAGCAGGTGGAGATCAAATAATGAAAGATAAAGAATCATCTATAAATAAAACATTGGGTGGAGTATTAAAAGTATAATAAAAATAGAGCCATATGGCTCTATTTTTATTGACTGTTAGAAGAATTACTTTCAAGAGTATTCCTACATTGTTTATTCATATAAAATTTTTTCTCTGCCATTTTATCTTGTACTCCTCTTAATGCTTCACCAAATCTCTGGAAATGTACAATTTCTCTTTGCCTTAGATATCGTAATACATCTACAACTTCTGGTTCATCAGCACAAAGATCTATTAGCTTTTCATATGTTGCTCTTGCTTTTTGCTCTGCAGCTAGGTCTTCTTGTAAGTTAGCTATGGCATCGCCCTTACAAGCTAAACAGTTTGCATCAAAAGGAACTCCTGCGGCTGATTGAGGATATATATCAACACCATGATCTGTGTAATATGGTCCGAGACCAGCTTTCTTTAACTCATCTGGGCAGACTCCTTCTGTTAATTGATGCACTAGAGTACCAACCATTTCTAAGTGAGCTAATTCTTCGGTACCGATATCATTTAAAGTTGCTTTTGCCTTTTGATCTGGCATAGCGAATCTTTGGGATAGATATCTAAGAGATGCAGCAAGTTCTCCATCAGGACCTCCGTATTGAGATATTATAACTTTTGCCATTTCAGGATTTCTTGTTTTTATATTAATTGGGTATTGTAACATTTTATTATAAGTCCACATTATACTTCACTTCCTTCCCATGGCCAAGGTTCTTCAAGCCATCTCCAACTATTACAAGGGAAATATATGCTAAGTGGGCCATAAATTCTCTGATATTTATCTGATAAATCCTTTAGTTGGTGACAATACTCTCTGTGAAGACACAAAGCTTTTTCGTCATCTGGGTGTGTATTTAGATATTCTCCAATATCTGTTATAGCAAATTTTAAACATCTTATTTCAGATAACATTTTTTCACCAATTTCATCTCTTTTTTTGCAACACATTTGGTCACAACAACCATCAAAATTTGATGTATTATATCCAAATTGAGCATTTATGCCTGTTGGCTCATAGCTACATTCATCTATACTATTACAGCAACATCCGTTATTATTTAAGAACATGTATTACACCCCTTTCCAATAGTATTTCTACTTCTTATATATTCTATATCTTCAATACTCTGGCATGGATAATAAGGGCTTACAAGTTCCGGAAATATTGTTCCGTTTTTTAATCCGCAGCATGGAGTAAAGGTATTAGTCATCATTTGAATAGGGACGTAACTTTGACCAAGCATTGGGTTAGAAGGGAAGACACTTTCTTCTTCATCAAACCCACATTGACATTTATTAAACATATCATTACATCCACAGGTATTATAATTTGGCACGTCATTACAGATTGTTTCTAGTGCGGGATTTGTTTCTAAATTGCAATTGTTTTGCATACAACAACAGCAGTTCTTATTACAGCATCTGTACATTAATTTTTCCTCCTTTTTGTTTAAAGCTATTGAATTTGCTTCATACTGCATTTTATGTAATTGAATGTAAAAAAGTTACAGAATATGTCAAGAAAAAAGAAAAGTAAATATTCTTTATTTTCTTACACTATGAATAAAATAAAGAACATTTACTTTTTTAAATTTATATAAAATATTATTAATTTTGTAACTCTAAGCATTGATATAAAAATTTTTCTAATTCAGTAGTATCAATAATGGATTTTATGCTAGCATCTAAAAGAGCCTTTGAATCAACATTTTGTAAATTAAGAATGTAATGATTCTTTAGAGCAAGTTGCCTTAAAAATTCTCTAGTGGTACGACCATTACCTTCTCTAAATGGATGTAGAACATTTAATTCCGCCCAGTAGTACGCTAATCTTTTGGAAATCTCCTCTTTAGAAAGTCCCAATAAAAAATTTTCATTTTTTAATTCGTTAAGTAATCTTGTTAACTCACTTTCAATGTACTCCCATTCTGCAAATTGAAAATAATCTTTTGCAATATTCTCATTTCTAAAAAGTCCTGCAAAAGGATATATATCTTCAAACAAAAATTTATGAATACTAACAAAATGTTCAATATCAAAATTGCCAGTAATACCTTTTTTATTTAAAGCCATAAGTTTTAAACCTATTACACTGGTTTCATAATTTTCTAATGCAACAGGGTCTTTTATATTTAATTTATTAACCAAAGTATTGGTTCCTTTATAGCAATAAACAGAGTTTTCACTTTCGTACATAATAAATATCCTTTCAAATAAAAATGATATATAATTCAGAAAATATTTTAATTGAATTTATATATCATTTATTAGTTTATATATTATAAAATTGTGCTTTTATTGATTGTATTGCATCTTCCATTGATATTTTATTATCTGCCAAATCATTGATTAAAGATATATCATTTGCAGTTAAATTTTGATTTTCCATCTCCATGGATGTCTTTATATTATTTATCATTTTTATTTTAACTTCTTCAGGTATCATTTTATATCTCCTTCCAACATAAAATCACCACATATCTATTATACCACAAAATGACGAAAAATACTAGTGTTTTGCAAAAATTTAAACATATAAATTGAGTTTTATTACTATGAATATGCAATATAAAAGAAGCCAATCTAAATGGCTTCTTAATAATTAGTCTAAGTTATTTAAAATATTTGGTAACATCTGTTTCTTTCTAGAAACAACATTGTTTAACATAGCTGTATTGTTTTCTAGATTTACACCAAATGCTTTTTCAACTGTATTTGCTTTATTTCCTATAGCAATAATTTTTGAATTTGCATTTAATATATCTGTTGCAGCAAACATATAAAAATCTAAGTTTTTATCTTTTATTTCTTTGTTTATGGCTTCTTCTAATTCAGACTGTCTACTAAATACAGAATCTAAATCAACAGCATTTACTTGAGAAATTTCAAATTTTGCATTCTTATCATTAAATTCCTTAGCATCGATATTGATAACTTGATATGGTGTAAAATCACTGATATCAGTTCCTGCTTTTAACATTTCTTTACCATATGTATCAATGTCAACGCCAGCAATTTTTGCTAATTTTTGTGCAATAACTTTATCTTGTTCTGTACATGTTGGTGATTTAAATAATAATGTATCTGAAATAATTGCACTAAGCATTAATCCTGCTATTTGAGAATCTATATCAACATCATTTTGTTTATATAATTTATAAAGTATTGTTGCCGTACATCCAACTGGTTCAGCCATATAGAATATAGGTTCAACAGTTTCAAATTTTATTTTATGATGGTCTACAACCATTTTTATATTTGCTTTTTCGATACCAGAAACACTTTGTGAAAATTCGTTGTTGTCAACCATAGCAACATCACAATTTTCATCAACACTTGTTAATGTCTTAGGCTCTTCAACTTCAAATGTTTTTAAAGCATATTTTGTTTCTTTATTTATATCACCTAATTTATAAGCAGTTGCATCATAACCTAAAGCTCTTTGTAAATTAGCAAAAACGATTGATGATGTTATAGAATCTGTATCAGGATTTGTATGACCAAAAACATATAATTTATTACTCATAATAAAAATCTCCTTTAAAAAACATAATTAATATTAGGATACATAAAATTTTTATGTACCTCTAACTACTTAATTATACCACATTTGGATAAAAACGTCAACAACCATAAGAATTAGGAAAATGTATCTTGATAATTTCTATACAAGAATATATAATTATGCTAGCAAAATAATAATGAATAGACTCACGGAAAGGAAATATATGAATATAAATTTAGGTGACTTAATAAGAACAGCAGATAAAGAAAAGGATCATGATAATATAATAGATACATTTATAAAAGAGTTGGAGAAAGGACTAGAAAGAATGAATAATAGAGATATAAAAGAGATTACGATTGATAGATTCGAAAATGATATAGCTGTTTGTGAAAATAGAGAAACTAAGGAGATTGTGAATATAAAATTAGAAGAACTACCAGAAGGAGCAAAAGAAGGAAGCATATTAACATTTAAAGAAGGAAAATTTATATTGAATCAAGAAAAAGAGCGAGAGGTAAGCAAAAGAATCAAAGAAAAGATGGATAATTTGTGGAATAACTGATGAAAAAACTAAAAATGGGGGAAACAAAACATGTCTAATAATAGAAAAAATAAAAGTACACTGTATGGATTATTAGTGATATTAATAATAGCCATTGTTACAATAGCTGGAGATAAAATAAAAGCTGACAACATAAATGACTTAGTAGATCAAGTTGCTAGCAATGATGAAATTGAAAATGTAGTAAAAGATATGTCTTCTACAGATAATTTAGATATAGTAGATGGAGAGAGTATAGTTATACATTATTTAGATGTTGGTCAGGCTGATTCTGTATTAATTCAGAGTGATGGAAATAATATGCTTATAGATGCAGGAACTAATGATATGGGGAAAACTGTTGTAAAAGATTTGCAGGATTATGGAGTACAAAAAATAGATTATCTAATAGGTACACACCCACATGAAGACCATATTGGTGGAATGGACGATGTAATTAATAATTTTGATATTGGCACAATATATATGCCTAAAGTTCAGACAAATACGAAGACTTTTGAAGATGTTCTAGATGCTATAAGTAATAAAGGATTAAAAATAACTTCACCAGAAGTCGGATACAAATTTATGCTAGGAAATGCAGTTTGTGAGATAATGAGTTGTGGAGTTGGAAGTAATTCAGAAACTAATAACTTAAATTTAGCATCTATCGTTATTAGAATGACATATGGTGAACAAAGTTTTCTGTTTATGGGAGATGCGGAAGAAGAAAATGAAGGAGCGAGAAACTGGCCTCAAACTAATGTTATAAAGATTGGGCATCATGGATCAAATACTAGTACATCACAGAACTTTTTAGAGCAGATAAAACCACAGGTGGCTATTATATCTGTTGGAAAAGCAAATAAATATGGACATCCTAAACAGACTACTTTAGATAAACTGTACAATATGCAAGTAAAAGTATACAGAACAGATGAAAATGGAACAATAACAATTATATGTGATGGTAAAAATAATGATATTAAAACTGAAAAGATTGATAATAAAAATTAAAAAACTGGCGAGAGTCAGTTTTTTAATTTTCTTGTATTTCTACTACATTTTCAACTAAAGAAATATCTTTTATTAATTCGTTCTTATTAAGATCTTTTTTATTATATTGTGCTATAATCTTAAATGTAGACACATCACTAGAATTTTCTACATCGCCAGATTTTTTTAGTTGTTTTATATCTATGCTGTAATTACTCAAAATATTTTCGATATTAGATAAAACTTTTTCTTGATTTCCAGTAGTAGTTATTTGCAAATCTAATAGATTAAAGTGATCTAATGTATCAGTAAATTTATATGAATAAGATAATATAATATAAACAATTATAGTAGCAACAATACCTCCAACATAAAAACCAGCACCGATGCTTAGACCAATACACGTAACAGCTAAAAGACCTGCTGCAGTAGTAAGACCTTTAACATTAAAACCATCCCTCAATATTGTACCAGCACCTATAAAACCAATACCAGATAATAATTGAGCGGGAATTCTAGAAGGATCCATATTATAAATATTGAACATATATTCACCACATAACATGACTAATACAGAACTTATACCAACCAAAGCATGAGTTCTAAAGCCTGCAGGTTTACTCCAAGAAGATCTTTCTAATCCAATTATTCCAGCCAAGATACCACCTAGTACTAGCCTAAAGATTGACTCAAATCCAAAAGAATGAAATATATTTAATAAAAAATCCATATTTTCTCCTTTCTTATGAAATTATATGAAATATTGTATCATAAATATGCCTAGAAGACAAATAATGATATTGGAAAAATAAATATAAAAAAATGTAGACAAGAAAGTTAAAATGTGTTATATTAAGAAAGTACATAAATGCCACTGTGGCGGAATTGGTAGACGCACTGGATTCAAAATCCAGCGGGAAACCATGTGGGTTCGAGTCCCACCAGTGGTACCAAAATAATAACAAGATACTTATAAAGTATTTGTTATTTTTTTTTATAAAAAATAACAAAAAGTATTAAAATTCAAATTAATATGTGATATTATTATTGCATAAAATAAAGGAGGAAAATTTATGAATAACAAAAGGACAATTATACTAATAAGTATTTTAATTGTAATATTAATACTAGTAATAGTTTCCCTAGTATTAACTTTAGGTAAGAAAGAAGAAATAATTCCAGAAAATACAGTAAATGAAACAGAAGAAAATGTTGTAGAAGAAAATGTAATAATTGATGAGGTCGAAGAAGAAGAAAATTTACCGATAATAGAAGATAAAGGAGAGATAGCAACAGAAAGGTCAATCTATATAGATGATAATAGAAAGAGTGTTACTGTTCCAGAGGGATATGCGATAATCAATGACTCTCCTAATGTATCTGACGGATTGGTTATATCTGATGTCGCTGATGACGATTTAAATAATTCTAAGGGTGGAAACCAATTTGTATGGATACCAGTAGATACTCCAGTATTAGATGTAAGTAAATGTGAAGATGAGATGGATATCAATGATGCAATTTCAGAAAGTGTATCTAATAGAAAATATCCAATGGCTATAAAACTAGCAGATGGAAATTATAAAGGTGTATTATATAGATTTGAATCCATAAATGAGAATACAGCAGTTAAAGTTAATTTTATAGCGTATAGTACAACAGGAGCCGAAAGAGAACCAGCCAACTTAGACGATAGTAGTGCTAATATAGGAGATTGGACTCAAGAAATATATCAGACAGAATATAATGAATTAGTCAAAAGAGTAAAGAAAGATAAAGGTTTTTGGATTGCAAGATATGAGACAAGTATAGATTCTAATAATGTGGCTCAAAGTAAAAAGAATGAAAAAGTATTAACAAATGCATCTTGGTATGATTTATATACAGTCCAAAAAACATTGACACATGCGAATACCACAAGTCATATGATGTGGGGAAGCCAATGGGACCAAATAATGATATGGTTAAAAGATGTAAAGAATCAAACTTTAGCAGAAGGTTATAAATATTTTGTAGTTGATAGTAGTAATATGGGAAATTATTTATATACTGAAATAAAGGAAAATGGCGAGAATGGTACTAATACAATAAAGAAATCAGGAGAAGCATTTAGATTTAAGACAGGAGAACTAGAAGGAACAAAAATAAATAATATTTATGATTTAGCTGGAAATGCTTGGGAATGGACAATGGAAGCCAATTTTACAACATCAAGGACTGTAAGAGGAGGAGATTGTTCTTATGATGGAGCAACATATCCTGTTACTGCAAGATTTTCTTTTAAACCTACATATAACGGAGAAAAGATTGAAAATATTGGATCAAGAATGACAATATATTAATTTTAGAATTTTAATTCTATAGTTCTAAATTGATTATTTATAAAAAATTAAATTGAAACGAATTGATAAAAACAATGGAAAAGTATTGTATTTTTGTGAAAAATATGTTATTATAGAAAATGTGTAAAGTATACCTTATACTTGGTTTTAGGTAAACACACCACTAAAACTCAGTTTAAGGCAAATAAAAAATGGGAGGTGTAGACAATGACAAAGGAAAGAAAACAAGAAATAATTGAAACTTATAGAAGAGATGAAAAAGACACTGGATCTCCAGAAGTTCAAATAGCTCTTTTAACAGAAAGAATTAATAATTTAACAGAACACTTAAAAACACATCAAAAAGATAATCACTCAAGAAGAGGATTACTACAAATGGTTGGTACAAGAAGAAGTTTATTAAATTATTTAGCTAAAGAAGATGTTCAAAGATATAGAGACATCGTTGAAAAATTAGGATTAAGAAAATAATAAAGACATAGGGCGTTTTACAAAGGATAAAGCGCCCATTTTTACAAATTTATAGAAATAATTTTTGAGAATTTGTAGAAGAATAATTCAATATAGTATATAACAATACTTAGAATTAGGGGTAGCTTGTATAAAATGCTATAAGACTAACATTTTATAGAGGTTACAATCTAATACGAGTATTGATTTATATAAATAAATATAGAAGGAGAAATACTATGTATAAGAAATTTGAAACAGAATTAGCAGGAAGATTACTTGTAGTAGAAACAGGAAAAGTAGCAGAACTTGCTAATGGAAATGCCATAATACACTATGGTGACACTGTTGTTATGGTAAATGCTACAGCATCAAAAGAACCAAAAGAGGGAGTTGACTTTTTCCCATTGTCAGTAGATTATGAAGAAAAATTATATGCAGTTGGAAAAATCCCAGGAAGCTTCCAAAAAAGAGAAGGAAAACCAGCAGATAAAGCAATTCTAACATCAAGAGCAATAGATAGACCAATAAGACCTTTATTTCCAAAGGATTTTAGAAATGATGTATGTGTTGTTGCAACAGTATTATCTGTTGAACAAGATAATAGTCCAGAAGTATGTGCTATGATTGGCGCATCAGTTGCACTTTCAATATCAGACATACCATTTGGTGGACCAACAGCAGCAGTAAATGTTGGATATGTTGATAATCAAATTGTAATAAACCCAACCGTAGAACAAAGAGAAAAAAGTAGATTAAGATTAACAGTTGCAGGAACTATGGAAAAAGTTACAATGATAGAAGCTGGAGCTGATGAAATACCAAATGATACAATGCTAGAATGTATCAAGGCAGGACATGAAGAAATTAAAAAGTTATGCACATTTATACAAAGTATCAAAGCAGAAGTTGGAAAACCAAAATTTGAATATATATCATTTGCAACAAATTCTGATGTATTTTCAGAAGTTAAGAAAAACTTCAAAGAGAGAATGTACCAAGATGTACAAGCTCAAGATAAAGATACAAGAGATGCTAATATGGATGCTATAGCAACAGATATTCAAACTTACTTCACAGAAAAATATGGAGAAGAGTGGATTGAAGAACATGCTAGTGATATAGCTGCAAGTATTCATGACTTAGAAAAAGAATGTGTAAGAGAAATGATATTGAAAGAGCATAAACGTCCTGATGGAAGAAAGATAGACGAAATAAGGCCGCTTTCTTGCGAAGTAGGAGTTCTTCCAAGAGTACACGGTAGTGCAATATTTACAAGAGGGCAAACTCAAGTATTATCAGTAGTAACACTTGGAACAAAATCAGAGGAACAAGAACTAGATGGATTAGATGAAGAAGAATCAAAAAGATATATGCATCAATACAATTTCCCATCATATAGTGTAGGAGAGGCTAGACCATCAAGAGGTCCTGGAAGAAGAGAAATAGGACACGGAGCATTAGCAGAAAAGGCATTAGTTCCAGTAATTCCATCTGAAGAAGAATTTCCTTATACAATAAGAGTTGTATCAGAAGTATTATCATCAAATGGCTCAACATCACAAGCAAGCATTTGTGGAAGTACTTTAGCTCTTATGGATGCTGGTGTACCAATAAAGAAACCAGTCGCAGGAATTTCAACAGGATTGGTTACATCAAAAGAAAATCCAGATGAATATGTAATGCTTACAGATATTCAAGGAATTGAAGATTTCTTTGGTGACATGGACTTTAAAGTTGGTGGAACCAAAGATGGTATAACTGCAATACAAGTTGACATTAAAAATGATGGGTTAACATATGATATAATAAAACAAGCTTTTGAAAGAACAAAAGTGGCAAGAGATTATATATTAGATGAAATAATGCTAAAGCAAATAGCTGAGCCAAGAAAAGAATTATCAAAATATGCGCCAAGAATAATTACAACAACAATAAATGTTGATAAGATTAAGGATGTAATCGGACCTGGTGGAAAAATGATAAATAAAATAATAGATGCAACAGGTGTAAAGATAGACATTGAAGAAGATGGAAGAGTATGTATTTATACAGATGATCCAGAAAAAGGTAAACAAGCTTTGAAAATGGTTGAAGACATTGCAAAAGACATTGAAGTTGGCAAAATATATGATGGAAAAGTTACAAGAATAATGAATTTTGGAGCTTTTGTAGATATTGGAGGAGGAAGAGAAGGATTACTTCATATTTCAAAAATATCAAACAAGAGAGTTGAAAAGGTAGAAGATGTTTTAGCGGTTGGAGACGAGATAAAGGTTAAAGTTTATGAAATTGATAACCAAGATAGAATAAATCTAACAATGAAAGATCTAGAAGAGAATAAAGAAAACATAGACGATAAGACAGAAAGTAATAATTAAAATTTATTGAATGAAAATATAAAATTCGACAAAATTTGCAATTATGTATATATAGTAGTATAATATTTAGTGTAAGAATGTAACAGTTATTATTAAAATTGAGAAAGCTGTGAGTATTAAAATGTTAATTAGAGGAAGGAAAACATGAAATATTTATATATAATACAGCAAGCAATGGTTTGGATATTAACAATATATTGGTTATATCAGTTAATAGTAAGTTTATGTTCACTGGTAAAGTTAAAAGATAAACCATTGATAGAAGAAAAAGATCATAAGTTTATGGCGATTATACCTGCTCATAATGAGGAAAACGTCATTAAAAATTTAATAGAGAGTTTAAATAATCAGGATTATCCTAAAGAACTATTAGACATATATGTAATTGCTGATAATTGTACAGATAATACAGCTAAGATTGCAAAAAAAGAAGGTGCGATAGTTCTAGAAAGACATGAGGAGGACCCAGAAAAAAGGACTAAAGGAGCAGCACTTCAATGGTTCTTAAATAAAAAAATAAAAGAAGACGCTGATTATGATGCTTTTTGTATTTTCGATGCAGATAATATAGTAGACAAAAATTTCTTTAAGGCAATGAATAAAAAATTATGTCAAGGGGAAGAAGTTGTACAAGGCTACAGAGATATAAAAAATCCATCAGACAGTTGGATTTCGGCGGGATATGCAATTTTCTATTGGACAATGCACAGATTTTATCATTTAGCAAGATACAATTTAGGACTATCTGCTTTATTAAATGGAACGGGATTTATGGTTAAATTCGATATAATAAAACCAACAGGATGGGATACAAATACCCTTACAGAGGATATAGAATTTTCTTTAAAACGTATAATAGAGGGCAAAAAGGTTGGTTGGGCAACAGATGCCATTGTATATGATGAACAACCAGTAGGCTTTAAACAATCGTGGTCACAAAGATCAAGATGGACAATAGGGCATATTCAATGCTTACAAGAATATACAAAACCACTTGTAGGAGCAGTAAAAGAAAAGAAAACGTTAATGAATTTCGATGGACTTTTGTATATGTTGGGAAGTATACCTATGTTTATAATGACAATAGCATTAGTAGTTTTAAACTTTGTAATGTATGCACTAGGAGGAATGGCAACAGGAGATTTAATTGTAAACTGCTTAAGATACATTTTACCAACATTCTTCTTACCAATATTTATGGGAATTGTAATTATGGCTATTGATAAAAAACCTATAAGACCTATGATAAAGGGATTAGCTTTATATCCATTATTCCTAGGTTCATGGTTATTAATAAACCTTAAATGCCTATTTATTCGTGATACAAAATGGGAAAAAATTGACCACGTTAGAGATATTAAGATTAAAGATGTGGCATAAATTAGAGAAGTCAAAGGAGTTTCTTTGACTTCTTTTTTGTTTAATATAAAATTAAACATATAGTCTAGATAGATATTAAGTATTGAGAAAAATAATTTCATATGTTAAAATATAACAAAAAATAATACTTATGAAAGGAACTTTGTAGTAGTGGAGAAAAAAAATATATTAGAAAAAATAAATTTGAAATATTTACATATAGCAATAATTATAATAGGGATTTTATTTATATCTTTATCAATATTTCATACAAATATGTGGTTTGATGAGAGCTATTCAGTAGCAATGGCAAGACATTCTTTTGCAGAAATATGGCAAATAGGAGGAAATGATGTTCATCCTATCTTCTATTATTTTTGCTTACACATTTTATATTTAATGTTTGGTGGAAATGTAATAATTTATAGGATATTTTCCACCTTTACAATTGCTTTATTAGGGATTATTGGATATACACATATACGTAAGGACTTTGGAGAAAAAACAGGATTATTATTTTCATTTTTAACATTATTTTTGCCAGTAGTGAGTCAATATTCAGGAGAAATAAGAATGTATTCATTAGGAATGCTACTTGGTACAATTATGGCAATATACGCATACAGAATTTATAAAGGTGAAAACAAAAAAACAACATATATATTTTTTGGACTTAGTAGTTTATTAGTGGCTTATACTCATTATTATGGATTGATGTTAGCAGGAATAATTAACTTGCTATTATTTATATTCCTAGTTAAAAATCGTAAAGAAAGAAAAAATGATTTAATAAAATTTATAGTAACTGCTGCTATTCAAGTGGTTTTATATGTTCCATGGCTTGTATGCTTTCTAATTCAAATAAAGAATGTATCAAGTGGATTTTGGATTTCATTATCATTTCCAGGAACATTATATGAAATTTTAACAATGCAATATAAAGGAAATTTGCCATTCCAGCCAATAATTCTTACAACGATATTTTATTCATATATTACATATTTAGTAGTAAAAACAAATGAAGAAGACAGAAAACCAGCAACGTGGTGTTTTATGATATATATTGCAATTATATTAATAGCTTTATTTGTATCATTGTGTATGCAAAGCGTAATTCTTTTATATAGATATTTATTAATTATAACAGGAATATTTATATTTGCATTAGCGTTTTTTATGGCAAAAGAGACAAAGATATGTAGGACAATGACTATTTGTGCTATTATATTAATAATGTCTATTTATAGTAATGTGATTAGCATAAAAGAAGCCTATAATAATGAAAACAGAGAATTTGTTACATATATAGATAGCCAAATTCAAGATGGCGACATTGTAATATATTCAAATGCCATAAATGGTGCAGTTGTAACAACTGAAATATCACAAAAACATGATAATATATCATATTTCTATGATAAGGAAAATTGGAATGTAGAAGAAGCTTATAAAGCTTTTGCACCATATATGGAAATAAAAGATACACTTAATGAAATACTAGATAATTATTCTGGAAGAGTTTGGATAATAGAAGCGGGTAATACACATGATTTACTAAATGAAATAGCAGAAAAATATAATATAAATAAAATTGAAGATAGACAGTTTACTAATAAATATAAAAACTATCAATATACAATAGAATTAATAGAAAAATTATAAAGTTTTAAAATACTGTAAATATTAAATTTGGTTTATAGATTTAGCCGAAAATCTAAATTAAATTATAAGGAATGAGATAACTCGTGGAAAAACAAGAAATGAAGGTATATGCTTTTGTAGGACCATCTGGTACAGGTAAAAGTTATAGAGCCCAATTAGTTGCAAGTGAAAATAATATACATTATATTATAGATGATGGATTACTAATAAATGAAAATGAAGTATTAGCAGGAACATCAGCCAAAAAAGCACCTACTAAAATAGAAACTGTAAGACATGCACTATTTATAGAAGAAAAAGAACAAGCAGAAATGAAAAAAGCACTAAAAAAATACAAACCAGATAGCTTATTAATTTTAGGAACTTCTGACAAGATGGTTGAAAAAATTATAGAAAGCTTAGAACTACCAAAGCTTCAAAAGACAATATATATTACTGATGTTGCAACAGAGGAAGAAATGGAGAAAGCAAGAAATATTCGTGTAACACAAGGAAAACATGTAATTCCAGTTCCAACATTCGAAATAAAAAAAGATTTTTCAGGTTATATATTAGACCCATTACAAATATTTAAATCAAAGGGGAATGGAGGCAACCCATATATATCTGAAAAATCGATAATCAGACCAACTTTTAGCTATTTAGGAAATTTTACAATATCTGATAGTGTATTTAGACAAATAGCGGAAAGAGTTGCAAAAAAAATGCCTGAAATATATGAAGTAACGAGAACTAGAGTAGAAAACTATGGAGACGGAATATCAATATACATGGAGGCTATTTTAAATTATGGGCATAATATAATAGAAGTGTTACAAACTTTTAAAACTAAAGTAAAAAAGGAAATTGAAAAACAAACGACAATGAATGTAATAAAAGTAGATTTAGTTGCAAAAGGAATTCATATGGATTAATAAGGAGGGAAATGATGTCTTTTATAGTAGCAATAGATGGACCTGCGGGAACAGGAAAAGGAACTATGGCAGAGATTTTATCAAAGAAGTATAATCTAGTAAATATTGATACAGGAGCAATGTATAGATGTGTAACTTTAGAGATGTTAAATAAGAATATAGGATTAGATGATGATGAAAAAATTGCGGAAATGTTAAAAACAATAAAGATTGAGATGAGCAATGATGGTGGAAAACAAAGAGTATTGCTGAATGGAGAAGACGTAACACAGCAAATAAGAAGTCAAGAAGTATCGGCAAATGTTTCACCAGTTTCTAGTATAAAACAAATAAGATTAGCAATGGCTGGACTTCAAAGAAAGATGGGACAAGGCAAAGATGTTATTATGGAAGGTAGAGACATTGGTACAGTGATATTTCCAACCGCTGATGTAAAAATATATCTTGATGCAAATGTTGAAGTAAGAGCACAAAGAAGGTTTAAACAAAATCAAGAAAAAGGAATAGATATGTCGTATGAAGAGGTTCTTGATAACATAAAAAAAAGAGATAAGAATGACATGGAAAAAGAAATGGGAGCTTTAAAAGTTGCTCCTGGAGCTACTGTTATAGATGGATCTAATATGACTATAAAGCAAGTAGAAAAAAACATAAGCAAAATAATAGACAAAAAAATAAAAGATAAGAAGAAAGAAGAAAAAATTTATAAGATAAGACCAGAAACGACTTGGAAGAAGATCGAAAGAGCAATAATAAAGAAAATTATATATGCTTTCTATAAACTTGCATTTAGAATAGAAAAAGTCGGTGAGGAAAATGTACCAATGGAAGAGCCAATAATAATTTGCGCAAACCACTTAAATATGTGGGATGCTGTGGGACTTGTCACTGCAACTAAAAGAAGAATTTTATTCATTGCTAAAGAAGATTTATTTAATAACGGCTTTTTAAATTGGATAGCACATGTATTTGATGTAATTCCGATTAAAAGAGGTATGCGAGATATGGAGGCTATGAAAAGATGCTTAGGAGCACTAAAAGAGGGAAAGGCTGTAGGACTATTCCCAGAGGGAACAAGAAGAGGTCTTGAAAAAGGAGCAAAAGTACAAAATGGAGCAGCATATATGGCTTTAAAGACTAAAGTTAAAGTAGTTCCAGTTGGAATACAAGGTACGTTTAAACCATTTACAAAGGTAACTTTAAATTATGGCAAGCCAATAGACTATACTAAATATGATAGTAAGAATCCGGAGAAAGAAGATTTAGAGCAGGCAACTAAAGAAATTATGGATAACATAATTATGTTGACAAAAAAAGGAAAATAAGATATAATTATGAACAGAAAATCGCCCATTTATCAAAGAAAAGATGGGGGAAAAATAAATTAGAAATGAAGGATTTTTATGGAAAAATTTGAAGACAATTTTACTTTCGAAGATATAATCAATCAAACGTTTAAAGAAATAAAAGTTGGAAGTACTATTACTGGAACAATTGTAGATATTAATGATAAAGGAGAAATCTTTGTAGACATAGGATATAAAGCAGATGGTATAATTCCAAGAAATGAATATTTTAGTGAAAATGATTTAGAACCAGCTGAAGAATACAAAGTTGGAGATAAAATAAAAGCTGATGTATTAAAATTAAATGATGGTCAAGGCAATGTTTTAATGTCTTGCAAACATGCAAAAATAAAGGAAATAAGAAGAGAATTTAAAGAAAAAGTTGAAAATAGATACATATTTGAAGAAACAGTAAAACAAGTAAATAAAAACGGACTAGTAGTACTTTATAAGAACTTAATCAGAATATTTATACCAATATCACTTTCAGATATAGGTAGAGATGAAAATATAGATACATATAAAGAGAAAAAAGTAAAATTTAGAATAATTGAAAATGATGAAAGAGCTAAAAAAATAATAGGATCTGTAAAAGATTTAATAGAAGAGGAAAAAAAAGAAAAAGAAGAGCAATTTTGGAATAACATAGAAGTAGGTAAAAAATATAAAGGAATAGTTACAAGTATTAGTGATTATGGAGCTTTTGTAGATATTGGTGGTGCCCAAGGATTATTACATATATCAGAAATGGCATGGGGAAGAAATCAAAATCCAAGAGATATATTACAAGTGGGACAAGAAATAGAAGTAAAGGTTAAAGAAGTAGACAAAGACAATAAAAGGTTCAAACTTTCATATGAGAAAAAAGGACCAAATCCATGGAACAAGGTAGAAGAAAAATATCATGTTGGAGATGTTGTAAAAGTTAAAATTTCTAAATTAATGCCATTTGGAGCATTTGCGGAGCTAGAAAAAGGTATCGAAGGGTTAGTGCATATCTCACAAATATGCGAGAGAAAAATAGCTAAACCGGAAGAAGAGTTAAAAGTTGGACAAAAAGTCAATGCGAAAATAATAGATATAGACCTAGAAAATAAAAAGATAGAACTTTCAATAAGAGAACTTGAAGGAACTTCTCAAGAATACAAAGAGGAATAGCTTTTATAAACAAAAAGGTACTTAACAAAATTTTCAAATTTGTAATTGAGCGAAAATGTATAATTTCGCTCAATTCAAACGTAAAATAAAAAATATATTGTAGAAAGAAACCATGGAGGGATAGGTGGAAACATTAAAAACCGTCCCTGATGGACCAAGGGGGAATAGAGAAAATGAATAATAAGAATATAAGAAACATTGCAATAATAGCACACGTTGACCATGGTAAAACAACATTAGTGGATGCATTATTGAAGCAAAGCCATGTATTTAGAGCTAATGAACAAGTAGCAGAGAGAGTAATGGATTCAGGAGATATAGAAAAAGAAAGAGGAATAACAATACTTTCAAAAAATACATCTGTAATGTACAATGGAATAAAGATTAATATAGTTGATACTCCAGGACATGCTGATTTTGGCGGAGAAGTTGAACGTGTTTTAAAAACTGTTGATGGAGTTTTATTATTAGTAGACGCTTTTGAGGGACCAATGCCTCAAACTAGAGAGGTTTTAAAGAAATCTTTGGCATTGAATTTGAAGCCAATTGTTGTAATAAATAAAATAGATAGACCAGGAGCCGATCCTGCTAAAGCATTAGATAAAGTTATAGAATTATTTATAGAATTAAATGCAACAGATGATCAATTAGATTTCCCTGTAATATATGCATCAGCTAAAAATGGAATCGCAAAAATGAATTTAGAAGACGAATCTGATAACATAACATGTATATTTGATACTATAATAGATAAAATTGCTCCTCCTACATGTGATATGGATGGAACTATGCAAATGTTAGTATCTAACATAGATTATGATGATTATTTAGGAAGAATAGCTATAGGAAGAGTTGAACGTGGCAAGATAAAAAATGGTATGCCAGTGACAGTATGTAAACAAGATAAAAATGAACAAGGAAAGATTGCAAAATTATTTACATTTATGGGACTAAAAAGAACAGAAGTAGATGAAATTGATGCTGGAGATATAGTTGCTGTAACAGGAATACCAGATATAAGTATAGGAGATACAATTTGTGATATTTCAAATCCAGAAAAAATTCCATTTGTAAATATAGATGAGCCAACAGTTTCGATGACATTTAGTGTAAACAATGGACCTTTTGCAGGAAAAGAAGGCGAATTTGTTACTTCAAGACATATTAGAGATAGACTATTCAAAGAACTAGAAAGAAATGTGAGTCTACGAGTAAAAGAAACAGCTTCTCCAGATAGCTTTGAAGTATGTGGTCGTGGAGAGTTACATTTATCAGTATTAATAGAAGAGATGAGAAGAGAAGGATATGAACTTTTAGTATCTCGCCCAAAGGTTATATATAAAGAAATTGATGGAGTTAAATGTGAGCCAATAGAGGATCTAGTCGTAAATGTGCCAGACGATAGCATAGGAACAGTTATAGAAAAATTAGGAAGACGTAAGGCAGAAATGAAAAATATGGAACCTGCGGAACCAGGACATACAAAGATAGAATTTAAAATTCCAGCTCGTGGATTAATAGGATATAGAACAGAATTTTTAACAGATACAAAAGGTACAGGAACAATGAACTCAATATTTGATTGCTATGAACCATATAAAGGAGATATTCAAGCTAGAACAAGAGGTGTATTAGTAGCATTTGAACAAGGAACATCAATAACATATGGATTATATAATGCTCAATTAAGAGGAGAATTATTTATAGGACCTGGTGTTGAAGTATATGAAGGTATGATTGTTGGAATAAACTCTAGAAATGAAGACATATCAATAAATGTATGTAAAGAAAAACATTTGACAAATACTAGAGCTTCAGGATCTGATGATGCATTAAGACTAGTTCCACCAATTCAATTATCACTAGAAAAAGCTATTGAATTTATAGCAGAAGATGAGCTAGTAGAAGTAACTCCAAAAAATATAAGACTAAGAAAAGTTATATTAAATAACAAAGACAGAGAAAAAGCTGCAAGAAGGTAATTGTAACAAATCAGAGGTCACGAGTTAAAAAACAGGCATATCTATCCATATGCTTGTTTTTCTATTACTGATTTCTCAGGTTTATCAGAAATAACTTTTATCAACTTCTTATGGAAATTTTATAAATAGAAAGTTTGTAACAATGTGTAAAAAAACAATTGTAAATATTGATATTAGAGTAAGCGTAATGGTATAATATAACAAGATTTGTAATGGATGGAAAAATATATGGGAATAAAAGAATTAATAAGTAGAGAAGAAATAGATAAAAGAATAAAAGAGCTTACAACCCAAATAGACAAAGACTATGAAGGAAAAGAAATAACAGCAATTTGTGTGTTAAAAGGTGCAGTATTCTTTGGGGTAGAGTTAGCGTTAAATTTGAAATCTAAAATGAAATTTGAATTTATAAAAATATCTAGCTATGAGGGAACAGAAAGCACAGGAGTAATAAAAAAACAGTTAGATGTAGAAGAAAAACTAATAAAAGGAAAAGATGTATTAATCATCGAAGATATAGTAGATACAGGAAGAAGTATGGACTATTTAATAAAGCATATAAAAGCTAAAAATCCAAATAGCTTAAAAGTATGCGTATTATTAAGTAAACCAAGCAGGAGAGAAATAGAAGTTCCAATAGATTATCTGGGATTTGAAGTTCCAAATAAATTTATTGTTGGATATGGGTTTGATGATGAAGAAGGTCTTAATAGAAATCTACCATATATAGGGTATAAAGAATAGAAAGGAAATAAAATGAACAAAGAAGAATTAGCAAAGATAAAGGAAAAAGCTCTTGAAGAACATATACCAATTATAATGGATGATACATTAGACGTAATTGCTAAAATATTAACGGAAAAGAAACCGGATAAGATATTAGAAATAGGTACTGCTGTAGGATATTCGGCAATATGCTTCTCGGAATACTTAAAAGAAAATGGTAGAATAGATACAATTGAAAGAGATGAGCAAAGAGAAGCGGAAGCTAGAGAAAACATAAAAAAAGTTGGAGTAGAAGATAAAATAAAATTGTATAAAGGTGATGCAGTAGAAATTTTACCAACCTTAAATGAAAAATATGATGTTGTATTTATTGATGCAGCAAAAGGAAAATATCCTTTCTTTTTGGAGCAAGCATTGCGAATGCTTAAAGATGATGGAATAATTTTAGCAGACAACATTTTATATAAAGGTTATGTAATGAGCAATTATAATAAGCATAAACAACGTACAGCAGTAACACATTTAAGACAATATATAAAAGCAACAACAGAAAATCCAGAATTAGAAACAAAAATTTTAGAAGTTGGAGATGGACTTGCCATATCTAAAAAAATAAAAGGAGAATAAATATGAAGAAACCAGAATTATTAGCTCCAGCAGGATCATTTGAAAAAGCAAAAGTTGCTTTTATGTATGGAGCAGATGCAGTGTATTGTGGTACAGCATCACTATCATTAAGAAGCAGAGCAGAAGTAGATGATAATGATTTAGAAAAGACAATAGAATATGCTCATTCAATAGGAAAAAAAGTATATGCAGCTTTAAATATTTATGCATGGGACACAAATTATGAAGAAATAGAAAAACAAGTAAAAATGCTAGATAGAGTTCATGTAGATGCAATAATTGCTTCAGATGGAGGAGTAATTCAAAAAATTAAAGAAATAGCTCCAAACATAGATATACATGTAAGTACTCAGGCTAATGTCGTAAGCTATCATGCAGCCAAGTTTTGGTATGATAATGGAGCGAAAAGAGTAATTCTTGGAAGAGAAACAAGCAAAGATCAAATAGAAGAGATAATGAATAACAAGCCTGAAGATTTAGAGGTAGAAATGTTTATACATGGTGCACTATGCTGGGCTTATTCAGGAAGATGCTTTCTAAGTGAATATTTATCTTGTAGATCTGCAAATTTGGGAGACTGCTCACAAAGTTGTAGATGGGCTTATAATATGTATCTAGAAGAAAAGAATAATCCGGGAAATTTAATGCCAGTAGAAACTGATGAAAATGGAACATATATATTATCTTCAAAAGATTTATGCTTAATAAAAGAAATTCCTCAAATTGTAGAAATGGGAGTAGATAGTTTAAAAATAGAAGGAAGACTAAAAACAGAATATTATTTAGCAAGTGTAGTAAATGTATATAGGAATGCAATAGATGATTATATGAAAAATCCAGAAGGATATGATTATACAAAGTACTTAAAAGAACTAGAAAAAGTAAAAACAAGAGGACTTACAACATTTTATTTTAATGATAGAAACAACAAAGACTTTCAAGAATATGAAGGCAAACAATACAATCCAGATTATGAATTTGGTGGAAAAATTTTAGAAGATAAATCAAAAAATGAGCAGGTATTAATTGAAATAAAAAATAAATTGAGTATTGGAGATTTATTAGAACTGATTGTACCAGATGATATAGAAGTAAGAGCATTCAAAATAGAAAAACTATATGATAGTGAAACAGGAGAAGAGATACAGACTGTAAATCCTGGAAAGTTAGGGCAAACAGTCAAATTATTAATTCCATTTGAAGTAAAAAAAGGCTGGATATTAAGGAGAAAAAAGTAAAATTCGAAATTATGAAAAAGCGTAAAAATAGATTTACGCTTTCTTAGCAATTTATATATTTTGTTCTTCATATGTAGATAATTTGTAAGAAATCATGGTTGAAATAATTAATAAAATGATAGATAGAATCCCAATAAAATCAAAAGAAAAACCTGGATATAGCACAAAAATAGATCCTAAAGTAAAACCAATTATAGCATAAAAAGTGGCTTCATGATATTTATGAAGTAATATCGTAATTATTTTTAACCATAAAATGCTACCAAACAAAATACCAATACACATAGGCAATAGAATACGAATATTAAGTAAAGAAATAGCAGTAAGATATTCTGAATAAACTCCTAGACACATCAAGATAATTGTATTACTAATACCTGGTACAACAATTCCAATTGACATTATAAAACCGGCAAAAATTAAGTATAACTTGTTAGAAGCAATATTACTAACATAATTTCCTAAGTTAAAATGCCTTTCGATAATTATTAAAATAATTCCAAAAAAGAAAGAGATGAACAATGGAATTATTTTTTTTACTTGAATACACTTATTAGGGGATGCTTGTTTTAATAATGCAGGGATAGTACCCAGTATAAGACCAATAAAAGCAAAGCAAGATTGAACTTTATAAGTAGAGAATAAATATTTTATAATATTTCCAAAAAGAACGATTCCAATAATTCCCCCAAGCCCTATGGTCAACAAAAATAAGGTATTTTTCTTGATGTCCTTAAAAAAATAAATAATACTATTAACTAAGTTTTCATAGATACCAAATATTACACAAAACACTCCACCACTTACACCTGGTAAAATAGCACCACATCCAATAAAAATGCCAATTAAAAAATTATAAAAGTATTTCATAAATATCCTCCAGATGATATAATATATGCAATACATATATATAATATTAGGAAAGAGATGATTAAATGGAAAAATTAACTTTAAGAGAAAAAGTTGGCCAAATGTTAATTATAAAAATATTTGGAAAAGAAATATCGGATAAAACAAAAAAAATAATAAGAGATTATAAAATAGGTGGAGTAATTTTGTATAGAAAAAACTATGACACCTATGATGAAATGTTGAAGATAATAAATGAGATAAAGAAAATAAATAGAGAGAATGGAAATATTCCGTTATTTATAAGTATCGACCAAGAAGGTGGTAGAGTAAATAGAATGCCATATGAGCTAAAGAATATAAAAAGTGCTGGAAAGCTAGTTGGTAAAAAAGATGTTGAAGTTGTAAAAGAAGCGGGAAGAACCACTGCAAAAATGTTAAAAGAATCAGGTTTTAATATGAATTATTCGCCTGTACTAGATATACAAAGATTTGAAAATGGCCATGCAATAGGAGATAGATGTTATGGAAGAACTGCAGAAGAGGTGAGTAAGAATGGAATTGAAATTATGAAAGAATTATCAAAAGGTGGAATAATTCCAGTGGTAAAACATTTTCCGGGGCATGGTGCTACAAATAAAGATTCACACTTCTTTTTACCAGTAATTAATAAAAATATAAAAGAATTAGAAAATGAAGATATAATCCCTTTTAAAAAAGCGATAGGACAAAATGCGGAAGTTATTATGGTAGGGCATTTAATGATAAAGGACGTAGATAGTAAAAATCCAGCATCATTATCTAAAAAAATAATAAATGATTATCTAAGAAATAACTATCAATATAAAGGTATAATAATGACAGATGATTTAAAAATGAGAGCTATTAGTTTAAAATATGGTTATGTAAGGGCAGCTTTGAAGGCTTGTAAAGCCGGAGATGACATAATAATGATTGGAGCATCTTACAATACCATAATTAGAGTAATAAAAAAGATAGAGAAAAACATAGAAAGCAGAAAAATAGATATTAATGACATAAATAAAAGAGTTGAAAGGATTATGAAATTGAAAGAAAAATACAAGATTTCAGATGAACCAGCAAAAGGATGTAACATTGAAGAGATTAATAAAAGAATAGAACAGATAAATTTAAATTTGTAGATTCTAAAAATTGACATATTATGTTAATTTGATATATAATAAATATAGGTGCAATAGTAATATGGGTTATAATAAGTCATGGAGTCAGTTAGGAGGAATCAAAATGATTATTATACCATCATATTTACGAGAAACAGCAGAGAAACTGAATCAAGTAATGAAAATGAGACTTGCAGAAAGGCCTCATAACAAAGAATTACAGGCAAATAGCAGAAAAATCAAAAAAATCATCAATGAACTACAAGAAGATGGTTCTCCATCAGGAGACTATTATGTCGATATGCTAAATATAATGGATGAAATCATCAAAATCTCTGATACACTATCTTTTAAAGATTATCAGAGAGTGTTTATGAGAACAGATGTAGAGGAAGAACTAATCGATGAGCTACAGTATGCAGCAGTTGTACATTTGGAAATGTTAGCAGACGTTGAGATGATGCTTAAGATAATAAAAGATCCAGGTACAGCTATTGAAAAGGTTGATTTTTATTGTGATTCTAGGGAATTCAAGCTTGTAAAAACTGAAAAGCTATGGCAAAACATAGCTGTAGATTCAGGAACTGCTTATGATTTAACAAGTGATGCGGTTGGTATGCCGCACTTTAACCACATCAAAGTCTTTTTTCGTATCACCTATAAAAGTTGCGATGATGCTGGAAATTTCGTGAAAAAAGTAAAGCAGCATCTTATTGAAGTACTCGGAGAGGAAAGATTTGAGAGCAAGAAGAAGGCTTTTGAAAAATTATTTAAATTAGGTGTGATTGGAACATATTACATCTACGTACCAAGTTAACTCAGACAGTTTGACTCCGTGATTAACCCAGCACAATAGGCGACCAGTAATAGGTCGCCTATAATAATATATAAAATAAAAAATAAAATAGGTCATGCACAAACTAAAATTTCTAAACATATATTGTGGTATAGTGAAAAAGTGGAGGTGCTTATATGCTAGCCATTTCTGTTATGGGATTTTTAAATTTCTTGCAAACGGCAGTATTTGTTGTTGGATATATATCGAACAATAATTTATTTCCCGAACCATTAACAGGAGAAGAAGAAAAAATATATTTAGAGAGATTATCAAAAGGCGACGAAGAAGCTAAAAATATATTAATAGAAAGAAATTTGAGATTAGTGGCGCATGTATGTAAAAAATATGCATCAACAAATGTAGACTTAGAAGACCTTATTTCAATAGGAACAATAGGTTTGATAAAAGGTATAAATAGCTTTAATCTAGACAAGGGTGCTAGGCTTTCAACTTATGTTTCAAGATGTATAGACAATGAAATTTTAATGTATTTAAGAAGTACTAGAAAATTAGGAGCAGAAGTATATTTAGAAGATACAATAGGCAAAGACAAAGATGATAATACAGTTACACTAAAAGAAGTGCTGGAAAATAATGAAAAAAATATAGAAGATGAAGTTGATTTAAAATTTAAAGTAAAGAGATTATATGAAAAGATTAAGGAAGTACTTAAAGATAGGGAAAAGACAATAATAGAGTTGAGATTTGGACTGAATGGAGGAAAGCCCAAAACTCAAAAACAAATTGCAAAAATGATGGGAATCTCAAGAAGTTATGTATCACGTATAGAGACAAAAGCTATAGGCAAACTTTCAAAGGAATTTAGGGAATAAAATAAATAGAAATCATAGTGTGCAAATTCGATAAAATTTTGAATTACACACTTATTTTTTGCAAATGAAAACTATCATTTTAGATATAAAATAATTATTGATACAATTTTATATTTGATATATAATAACGAGGAAAGATATAAAAAATCTATAACTTGAAGGGAGTTATGTTATGGAAAAATCCAAAGTTTATTTTTCAAAAGAGATATCAAAAGAAAATTTAGTAAAAATGTATGATTGTTTAAATGTAAAGCTACCAGGGAAAATTGCTGTTAAAGTCCATTCTGGAGAAGATGGAAATCAGAATTATCTAAAACCAGAATTTATGAAAGATATTATAGAACATGTAAATGGCACAATTGTAGAATGTAATACTGCATATGAAGGAGCTAGAAATACAACAGAAAAACACAAAGAGTTAATGAAAAAGCATAAGTGGTCTGAATTTTATGATGTAGATATTATGGATTCTGATGGTGAAATGGAATTGAGTATTCCAGAAGGTAAAGTAATTAAAGTAAACTATGTAGGAGAGCATCTAAAAAACTATGATTCTATGCTTGTTATATCTCATTTTAAAGGGCATCCAATGGGGGGCTTTGGCGGAGCATTAAAAAATATTTCAATAGGAGTTGCTTCATCACATGGCAAGGCTTATATACATGGAGCTGGAAATCCTGAGAATATTTGGACTGCAGACCATAATGCTTTCTTAGAAGCAATGGCAGATGCAGATAAATCTATAATGAACTATTTTAAGGATAATATAGTTTTTATAAATATTATGTGTAATATGTCAGTTGATTGTGACTGTTGTGCAAAAGCAGAAGATCCATGTATGAAAGACATAGGAATACTTGCATCAACTGACCCCGTAGCTCTTGATCAAGCCTGTATTGACCTTGTATACAATTCAAAAGATCCAGGCAGGAATCATCTAATAGAAAGAATCGAATCAAGGAACGGAATTCATACAATAGAAGCAGCAAATGAAATAGGAGTCGGCTCTAGAGAATATGAACTAAATGAATTATAGAAAGTAAAGTAGTAGCCTTATATTCAGGCTACTACTTTTGCAAAATATGGTAATTCAAAATAGGTAGGACACAAAATGGTCAAAAAAAGTTGAAAAAAAAAGGATAATGGAGTATAATACATACGATATATTAGGAATATAAATAGAGGAAAAAATGATAAATTTACTTTTATGTGGAAATAATAAGGTGTTTGATGGTGCACTTACAGAATTAATATCTATTACCAATAAAACTAAAGAACCTATAAATTGTTATATATTTACTATGGATGTATCAAGAATAAATTCCGAATTTATATCTATGACAGATAAGCAAGTTGAATTTTTGAACAAAATAGTTAAAGAAAAGAATAAAGAGAATAAAGTTATCAAGATAGATGTAACAGATTTATATGAAAAAGAATTCGGACATGGTAAGAATGAAAATGCATATTGTACTCCTTATACTTTACTAAGACTAATGGCAGACTTGATACCGGAGATTCCTGATAAAATATTATATTTAGATATTGATATGATGGTGGCTAAAGATATTTCGGAATTGTACAATATAGATATTTCTGAATACGAATATGCAGCAGTTCGAGAAAAATATGGCTCAAAGATAATAAGACCAGATTATATTAATGCAGGAATGTTATTATTAAACATGAAAAAAATAAAAGAAACAGGACTGCTTGAAAAAGCTAGAGAATTAATAAAGAAAAGGAAATTACCTTTTGCAGACCAAGATGCAATATTTTGGTCAACAAGTAAGAAATTATTATTGCCAAGGAAATACAATGAACAATCTAAATTTAATAGAGAGGATACAGTAATCTGTCATTTCTGTAAGAGGCTTATGTTGTTACCATATCCACATACAGAAAATTATAAACAATGGCAAGTAGATGAGATTCATAAGTTCCTTAAATGTTATGCTTTTGATGATGATTTAAATGAATATATAAAATTAAAAAAGGAGTTAAAATAGAAAAGGGGAAAATAAATGAAAAAAGAATTAAAAGAAATACCAATATTTTTTGCAATAGATGATCAATATATACCTTTTTTAGCAGTGGCATTAAAATCATTAATAGAGAATGCCAATAAGGATTACAAATATTTAATTAAAGTATTGCATACAAATGTACAAGAAGATCATATGAAACAAATAAGAAAATATGAAAATGAAAATGTCAATATAGAATTTGTTGACTTAAGTTATTATATAGAAAGAGTACAAGATAAACTATATACACGTGACTACTATACAAATACAACATATTTTAGATTGTTTTTGCCAGAATTATACCCACAATATGATAAAGTGTTATATTTAGATAGTGACATTATAGTATTAGGAGATATATCAGAATTATATAATACAGATATGGGCACAAATCTGGTTGCAGCTGCACCTGATGATATAATTCAATATAACAAAGTATTCCAAGATTATGCTGAGTTAGTAGTTGGGGTGGCAAAATATCAGAACTATTTTAATGCAGGTGTATTATTGATGAACTTAGATGAACTTAGAAAATTTAAGTTTGAAGAGAAATTTTTATACTTGTTAGGAACAGTTAAATTTTCAGTTGCACAAGACCAAGATTATTTAAACAGATTGTGCAAGGGAAGAGTAAAATTAGTTAGTCATGATTGGGATGTAATGCCATACGTAAATGATGAAACAAAACCTGAAGATATTAAGTTAATACATTATAATTTTGCATATAAACCATGGCACTTTGAAGATGTCACATATAATGAATACTTTTGGAAGTATGCTGAACAAACAGAGTTTTATGATGAGATTATAAAAATAAGAGATAGCTACACTGAAGAAGAAAAATTCAAAGATAGAGAAGCAGAAAAGCAGTTAGTAGAACTTGCAACAAAAGAGAATGCATGTTCAGGTGATGATAGAATAAATAGGAGATAGTTTATGAAAACTAGAAATAAGCAAGCAAGCAATAAGAAAATTAGAAGGCTAATTAAATCTAAAGAAAATAAAGAAGAAAATATTGCAGAAAAATCGGAGTACAGAATTAAAGTTCAATCAAGAATTGAAGAACTAGAAAAAGAAGGAAAATTTGATATAGATGTTGAAGATGATCCTCCTACCATAGTTCTAACACCAGAAAATATAGATTATTTAAGAAAAAAGATGACAAGCAAAATAAAAAGAGTATTCGCAAACGAAGTAGGAGAACGATTTTTAGATAGTTTATTAAAAAATAATAAATTGATAATAAAACAAGTAAATGGAATAGAAAATTTGAATAAAATATCAACAGGGGCAATAGTGACATGTAATCATTTTAATCCATTTGATTGTTTTACTATAGAAAAAGTATTTAGAATGTCGGGAAAAATAGAGGAAAAAAGATTATACAAAGTAATAAGAGAAGGAAATTATACAAACTTTCCAGGTCTCTATGGCTTCTTCTTTAGAAACTGTGATACATTACCTTTAAGCTCAAATAAAAGAACAATGGTAAACTTTATGAAAGCAGTAGATTCACTATTACAAAAAGGAGAATTTATATTGATATATCCTGAACAAAGTATGTGGTGGAATTACAGGAAGCCAAAGCCTCTAAAACATGGAGCTTTCAAAATAGCAGCAAGAAACAATGTACCAGTTATACCAATATTTATTACAATGGAAGATAGTGAGATAATAGGAGATGATGGTTTTCCTGTTCAAGAATATACTGTAAATATAGCAGAGCCTATTTATCCAGATGAGAACTTGACGCAAAGAGAAAATACCGAAGAAATGTTAAATAAAAATTATGAAGTATGGAAACAAATATATGAAGATTTCTATAAAATTCCATTAGAATATACATGTAACAAAAAATAATATTATAGGGGGACGGTTCTTTTTATTACAATCCGTCCCTTTTAGTTTAAAGGAGATTATATGAAGGAACAGAAAACTATTTATTATAAAGACGAAATTAATGATGAATTTTCTATACCGAAAATAGAAGCAAGAGTTATAGATGAGAATTATAAATATAGCCACAATATTTTATGGGATTTTTGCTCATGTATTTTGCAAAATTTTATAAGTATGCCAATAAAACTGTTATATCAAAAAATAAGATTTAGGTTAAAATATGTAGGAAAGGAAAATCTTAAAAAATGTAAAGATCAAGGTTATTTTATATATGCAAATCATACTCAACCTTTTGCAGATACATTTATTCCAAGTGTTGCAGATTATCCTAAAAGAAATTTTTTGATAGTAAACCCTGTAAATATTTCATTAAAAGGAACTGGTACACTTGTCGAAATGCTAGGCGCTATACCTATTCCAAATAACAAAGATGGAATGAAAAATTTTCTAGATGAAATAAAAAGAAAAATAGAGAAAAAATATTCTATTACGATTTATCCTGAAGCGCATATTTGGCCATATTATACAAAAATAAGACCATTTAAATCAGTATCTTTTAAATATCCTGTTAAATTGAATACTCCAATATTCTGTATGACTAATACATATCAGAGATATGGAAAGAAAAATAACAAAATTAAAATTGTTACATATATTGATGGACCATTTTATCCTAATAAGGAATTGAATTTAAAGGAACAACAGCAAGATTTAAGAGATAGAGTATATAATAAGATGGTGGAAAGAAGTAAAAACAGTAATATAGAACATATAAAATATATAAAACAAGAATAAATAAGTGGCTATATAATAGACCACTTTTTTCTTGTAAAATTATAATAAAAGTAATATAATCAAATTAATATTTTATAAGAAAGGATTTTGATAAAATGAAAAATAAGTATATTATTGTAATGATTGTTGCTATTATAATGATTGCTATTGCACTTGCTATATATGCAGTATATAATGAAGGAAAAGATAACAATGAAGAAGTAAAGAATACAAGTATTAATAAAGAAGAAGTGAAAAATATAATTAGTAATAATATAAATGATGAGGAGGAAAAAAGTATGTATAGTATGGGAAAACACCACGCTGAGGTAGTAGTAAAAAATTATGGAACAATATCATTAGAATTGGATGCAGATGTTGCACCAATTACAGTAGATAATTTTGCAAAACTAGTTAATGAAGGATTTTATGACGGACTAACATTTCATAGAATTATATCAGGATTTATGATTCAAGGTGGAGATCCATTAGGTAATGGAATGGGTGGAAGTAGCCGAAATATTAAAGGTGAATTTGATATAAACGGAGTGAAAAATTCGATATCTCATGTAAGAGGAACAATATCAATGGCACGTTCTCAGAGTTATAATAGTGCAAGTTCACAATTCTTTATAGTACACGAGGATAGTGAATTCTTAGATGGTCAATATGCAGCATTTGGTAAAGTGACAAGTGGAATGGAAATAGTTGATAAAATATGTGAGGATGTTAAGGTTGAAGATGATAATGGTACTGTATTAAAAGAAAATCAACCTGTAATAGAAAAGATAACAATGATAGACTAACACATACGAAATATATTAAAAGGAGAAAAGTATGAATGAGGATAATGCACAAGTAATTTATGACTTGTTAGATAGAATAAAAGTAACAGATGAAAATAGAGAAAGAATAGAAAACATAAGAAAATACTTAGGAGAAAGTAAATTTCAAGAAGCTTTAGAAGAACTACAAATATTGCAAGCTTCAGGAAATATAGAGTATATAGATTATTCTGAAGTTAAAGAGAAAGAGCAAAAAATAAAAGAAAGAAAAAAAGAGGAAGAATTAGGATATCCAATCCAGCTAACGGACACAGAATTAGAGAAGAGATATATAGGATTACTTCTAAATGATGTAAAGCAGATATCTGTATATTATTTTACACGAAAAGAATGTTATTTTCTAGATAAGAATTTGCTTGATATATACAAAACAGTATTATTTACTGATGGTGAGCAATTTGCTCCAGAAATTGCAAAAGAAGGATTTAACTTTGCAAAGAATACAGAAGAATTAATTGATTTAAAGTATCAAATTCAAGTTGATTATGAAGAATCAAAATTTACAATGGAAAAAACATATCTTGAATTAAAGAAATTATTCATATTAAGAAAATCTTGTAGAGAAAATCCTGTTAAACATGTACAGGAACAAATTGCAGATATATTAAATTATGAATTATATGATAAGATGTCTGTTGAAGAAGTAGAAGGGGCTGTTGAACAAGTTACAGCAACAGAAAAATTTAAAAGGTCTGTATTAAATGATGATTTAACAGGATTCTTAGTTAGAGGCGATAATACCTTAACAAACGGACTAACAATACCGTTTAAAATATTATCAAGTGTATTTAAAGGAATAAGACAGGGAGAAACCATGGCTTTTGCAATGCCATCAAACTCTGGAAAAAGCAGGTTTACAATAAATTTAGCTGCATATATAGCATTAGTACATAAGAAAAAAGTTCTTTTAATATCAAATGAGATGTCGGAAGAAAAAATGAAGTTATGCTTAATAACGACAATAATAAATAATCCAACGATACAAGAACTACATGGACAAAAACTACATAAAACAGAAGGAGAATTGCTAGAATTTAAATTTAGACCAGATGATCCAAGTAAAGTGAAGGTTGATGAGAATGGATTTGTTGTAAAAGAAGAAAATGAAACGCAAGCTGAATTTGCTAAAAGACTATCAGATATATCAACAGAATTTAATAAAACAATAAGAGTAACAAATTGGTTTAATAAGCAATTAGGAAATTCAATATATTTTATAAATATAACTGACCATACGAATGATGAACTAAAGAAAGTTATAATGAATTATTATTATAAAGAGCAAGTTGAATATGTATTTTATGATACATTAAAAACAGATATAGAGAATATAGGTAATGGAGAAGAGTTAAAAAAGACGGCAACAATACTTTCAAATTTAGCGCAAAACTTTAATATGTTTATAGGTTCAACATTACAACTTGCAGAGACTGCGACGGATCCAGTTAATTTAAATATAAACGACTTAGCTGTTAGTAGAACAGTAAAGGAAGTTTTGGATACACTTTGTCTATTTAAACAAATACATAAAGAAAATTATAAAAACTATGAATATTCATTAAATGAAGTAGATGATACATTCTATGATTTAAAAGATTATGAGGACCCAGATGAAAGATATTATTCTTGCGTTGTTGACAAAAACAGAGCAGGAGCAAAACCAAGACTATTATTTAATTTAAATTTAGCATATAATAGATGGGACGAGCTTGGATATTTAAGATTAAAATCAGCAGATAATGAATTAAAAGATTAATAATTGTTTATATAAAAAGAAATGATTTTAGAAAAAATCATTTCTTTTTTGTTTTTGTACTGACCTACCAGTCTAACGATTTTTAGAAAAAAATGTGATATAAATTTATAAGAAAAAAACAAGCGAAGAGATTGTGGAAGAAAGATATCAAAAATTTAGAAATATTAAATATTTTAATGTTAATATTTAACATAATTAGTTCTGCATATTTATAGAAAAGGAGAGTTAAAAATGTTATTAAAGGATAAAAAGATAATTATAATGGGCATTAGAAATAAATGGAGTATTGCATATGGTATTGCAAAATCTGCATATGAAAATGGAGCAAAATTGATATTCACATACATGGATGAATCAAATAAAGAAAAAATAGAAGAATTAACAAGTGAATTTGAAGGATGCAAATTATATGTATTAGATGGAGCTTCAGAAGATGAAAAAGTAAAAGATGTATTTACCAGGATAAAAGAAGAAAACGGAAAAGTTGACGGAATCGTTCATGCAATAGCTCATGCTAATACTGAAGATTTACACAATGACTTTATATATACTAGCAGAGAGGGGTTTGCTCACGCAAATGATGTAAGTGCTTATTCATTTGTGCTTACAGCAAGGATTGCAAAAGAACTTGATATGTTAAATGAAAATGCTAGCCTAGTAACATTAACATATTATGGATCTACTAAAGTATTGGAAGGATATAATGTAATGGGAGTTGCTAAAGCAGCATTAGAATCAAGCGTTAGATATTTAGCTGAAAATTTAGGAAGAGATGGAATAAGAGTAAATGCTTTATCTAGTGGACCTATAAAAACTTTATCTGCAAAAGGGATAAAGGACTTTAACTCCATATTAACAGTAGTAGAAGAAAAAGCGCCTCTACATCAAAATGTTACAACGACCCAAGTTGGAAATGTTGCTACATTCTTATTAAGTGATATGTCTGATAGTATTACAGGGCAAGTAATATATGCAGATAACGGATATAACATTATAGGGGTATAAGTAAATTTTTTATCACTTATAATAAAATTTAGTAATGGAGGAAATTATGGAAGGTATTAAATTAGGAGATAAAAAATCTAAGTATCCAATAATCCAAGGAGGCATGGGAGTGGGTGTTTCTATGCATAAACTAGCTGGAACAGTTAGCAAGGAAGGTGGAATAGGTATAATTTCTACAGCGGATATAGGATACCAAGAAGAAGACTTTAATAAAAATCCAATGATTGCAAATTTAAGAGCTATAGGTAAAGAAATAAAAAAAAGCAAGAGAAATAGCAGGAGAGGACAAAATACTTGGCGTAAATGTAATGGTTGCACTAAAAAATTATGGTGAAATTGTAAAAGAATGTGTAAAACAAAAGATAGATTTAATAATTTCAGGAACAGGAATTCCCAAGGATTTACCATCATATACGAAAGAAAGTAAAACGAAAATTGCCCCCATAGTATCTTCTTTAAGATGTTGTAAATTAATAGTGGAACATTGGAGAAAAAAATATAATTATATTCCGGACATGATAGTAATAGAAGGACCTGAAGCAGGAGGACATTTAGGGTTCAAGCAAGAAGAGCTAGGAGAGAATCAGCCTAAGTTAGAACAAATAACAACGGATGTAGTTAGCTACATAAAAGACGTAGAAAAAGAAACTGGTAAAAAAATTCCAGTAATTGCTGCAGGTGGTATATGGGACGGAAAAGATATAAAAAAATTCTTAAAATTAGGAGCAAGTGGAGTTCAAATGGCAACCAGATTTGTGGCTACAGACGAATGTGATGCATCCATTGAATTCAAAAAAGCATATGTAAATGCAAAAAAAGAAGATATAAAAATAATTCATAGTCCTGTAGGAATGCCAGGAAGAGCCATCAATAATACATTTGTAAAAAAAGAGGAAAAAGAAAAGAGTAAAATAGACAAATGCTATAATTGCATAAAAACATGTAACATAGCAACTAGCCCATACTGCATAACAAAAGCACTTATAAATGCAGTTAAAGGAAATATTGAAAATGGATTAGTATTTTGTGGAAGCAATGTGTATAAAGTAAATAAAATAATGCCAGTGCATGATTTAATGCAAGAATTAGTTACAGAAATCGAATAGTAAAATTAAAGAAAAAATAGTTCATATTTTTATACAATATGAATTATTTTTTCTTTCCTATTATAAAATTTAAAATTTGTCATCTTAATGTCACTTTTAAAGAGTATATTATTATAAAAATGAGGGGACATATTAATAGAAGTTCCTAAAGAAGGAGAATTGAAGTAATGGAAATTTTGAAAGTTGAGAATTTGGTTAAAACATATGGAAAGGGAGAAAATCAATTTAATGCAGTAGATAATGTATCTTTTAAGGTGGAAAAAGGAGAATTTGTTGCAATAGTTGGAGCAAGTGGTAGTGGAAAATCAACTTTATTGCACCTGCTAGGAGGAGTTGATAGACCAACATCGGGAAAGGTATTTATAGATGGCAAAGACATATATTCGCTAAATGATGATAATTTGGCTATATTTAGAAGAAGACAAATTGGATTAATATATCAATTTTACAACTTAATACCAATATTAAATGTAAAAGAAAATATCACATTACCATGTGATTTAGATGGGCAAGAAGCTGATGAAAAGAGACTGGATGAACTAATAAAAACTTTAGGATTGGAGAAAAGAGTAAATCATTTACCAAACCAATTATCTGGAGGGCAACAACAACGTGTGTCTATCGGAAGAGCAATGATCAATAATCCTGCGTTAATGCTTGCTGATGAGCCAACAGGAA